>CAZYMI010000012.1:0-29568 GCA_964648505.1 uncultured Pseudobdellovibrionaceae bacterium | reverse complement strand
ACAAGGACATGGTTGATCTTGCAACCGGTGTATGGGTTTTAGGAACAGCCGTTTCTGATAAGGCTGTTGACGAAGTGAAAGAACGTTTTGGGCTCTCCCAGACAGCGCGAAATGTTATCCGGTTTATGTTGACAGGCCCGAAGCCGTCGGGGGCGCCTGTATTATTTGTTTTAGGCACTGTGGACGGGAAGTATGAACAGCATTTAATTAACACGTTAGGCCCGATTGAGCTTTGGGCGCTTTCAACATCATCAGAAGATGTGGCGATTAGAAACAGGCTATATTCAAGACTTGGTGCATCGCGTGCGCGCCAGATGCTTGCGGCAAACTTTCCGGGTGGATCAGCCCGATCTGAGATTAAACGTCGCATTATGATGCGATCTGCACAAGGTGCTGATGTTAGAACAGCTGCCCAAAATATTATTATCGAAGAAATTGTTGAAGAATTGGTCACAGCCAGCCATAAAAGGCTTGATAAAGCATTGTCTGATGAGCCGGTTTCTGTGACATGAATGCGCAGACTGTAAAAGTTAAAAAGAAAAACTCTCTCGAAAAGCGTCTGCTTAAATGGGGCGGCGGGTTTTTGCTTTTAGCCCTTATTGCTTTTGCTTTTATGCCCCGCAACGGGACTGAAAAATACGGGTTGTGTAAGGTTTTTCTTGAGCTAAATATTCCGTACCCGTTGACACTTCGTATTTTACAAGTAGAAGAGGTTGGGAACCGTGCCGATATTATTTATTCTGATATGGATGGTTTTGGGTATGACACAATCAGCAGGCTGCGCTGTCAATTTTCTACACTTTCGAACGGTAATATTGTTTTAAAAGATTATCAGTTTGATGATTATAAACGACCACTTGAAAAGAAAAATAAAGATATTACAGATTTTAACAGGTCTATCCCTACCTTAATGCAGAATCTTCCAAGCCTGGCTTTGCCAACGCCATTGCCAGATAATATTACAGATTTAAAAACATCTGAATAATCAGGCAGCGCGCAGATGTTCAAAGTTTTTTCGTGCTATTAGTATAGCTTGTATGGAATCGTATGTTTCTGCCTTGCGGATTTCTGACACAAATTCAGATGATCGCATCAACCGCGACAAACGGGACAGACGGGATAAATGCTTCATGCCGTCTTCAATGGGAGAAAATACAAAAGAAACAAGGTCAACCGGCGCCATATCCAGAGAGTGAAAATCAACCGGCTGTACGAGCTTTATAATTCCGTACAAGCGATCTGAAAGATTACTAAGTCTAAGATGTGGAATGGATATACCGTCACCAATGCCAGATGTGGCAAGTCTTTCGCGGTCCATCAGCAAATCAAAAATAACAGCAGAGTCAAGAGCGCTTAGTCGTGCAGTTTCTTGCGCGATCGTCGCTATAACTTGCTTGCGTGTTGATACCTTTAAAGCAGGTATGATGATATTAAATTCAGGTATTTGTATGATATTGGAATTCAAGACGGGGTCCCCTTCCCATCAAGCTTTTAAAGGCAGGTGTTGATTACACCTGTTCGTGCTTTGGTGCAAATAAAAAATATGCGACACTGCTGCAGCGCCGCATATTAAATAAATAGTATTGAAAATGTGTTAAACCGCTTTTTTGTGATTATTTGACGTTAGTTGAATACCAGGGTCAACCCAGCCGATGGCACCATCAGAGCGTCTATACACCATATTAAGATTATCATGCTTGGCATTACGGAACATCATAGCAGGCTGGCCAGACAGGTCCATACGCATCACAGCTTCAGAAACGCTCATTGTTTGAATGGGTGTTGTCATCTCTGCAATGATAACAGGGTCCGTTGGTATAGAAGGTTCCTGATCGGGCGCGTTATTTTGTTCGTTCGCAATCACGTAATCTGGCGCTTGAAATGTTGCCGCGTCTGGATGTTCCATTCTTTCTCTGTGATCGCGAAGTCGGCTTTTATATTTGCGCATTTGTTTAGCAACTTTACCTGATGCAACATCAAATGAAAGATAGGGATCATCTTCAACTGAATGTGATTGGACAATAATATCCTTTCCAATTCGAATAGTGATATTTGCTTTGTAAAATGCGTGCCCTTCGCGCGCAAAGGTAACAACAGCTTCTATTGCCCGGTTAAAAAATTTACTATTTAATTCTTCAAGTTTTTCAGATACATGGGTGCGTAAAGCATCCCCGACATCAAGCTGTTTGCCTTGAACGGTGAGTTGCATGTGTGTTTTCCTTGGAAAAGGTTAGAAAATGATGGAATCGTGCTTTTGCGTCCGAATATATAAATTTCAGGCGCAAAAATTGAGGTCTTTGTTTCGTCATTTTATCCATCAGAGATATATTCAGTATAACAAAAAACCCCTTCCTCTCTCAATCGATTTATTTTATGAGCTAGGGAGGTATATTCATGGAAAATCAAGAAATTACACGCATCGGTCTGTTTGATTCTGGAATTGGCGGCTTAACCGTGCTTGAGGCGTTCCGACGTGCTTTTCCGGGGGAATCATTTGTTTATCTTGGTGATACGGCACGTTTGCCCTACGGCACCAAAAGCGCGCAGACAATTGAACGTTATGCCCTGACAGCAGCTCAGTATTTACTTAAACAAAAATTAAAAGCGCTTGTTATTGCATGTAATACCGCATCTGCTTATGGCTTACAAAGTGTGCAGACCCAAGCGGCGAAATTACCTGTTATTGGCATGATAGAACCCGCTGCGCGTGTTGCAATATCAGCTACAAAAAACCGGCATATTGCCGTACTTGGAACGCAGGCAACAATTCGGGGGGCATCTTATACCAAGGCATTAAAAGCACTTGATCCGCAAGGAACACTTCGTATTACACCCATTGCTGCGCAAGTGATGGTGGCCATTGCAGAAGAAGGCTGGACAAAAGGTGCACTTTCACAAGCTATTGTTCAAGAATATCTGAAGCCTATTCTGGCGCAACAACCCAGAGAAAGACCAGACACCATCATCATGGGCTGCACACATTTTCCCGCCCTTGTTGATTCTATTCGCGCTGTTTTAGGGTATGATGTCAGGCTTGTAGATTGCGGTGAAGCAGCGGCATCAGAACTTAAATTGATGTTATCAGGTACCCCTGAATGTCACGTTCATGCTCAAACACAGTATTTTGTGACAGACGATCCGGCACGTTTTGTGCGTGGTGCAAATATGTTCACAGCAGATCCAATTGATCAGGATTTTGTTGAGCTTGTTGATATTTAAGTATTTTTTCTTATTTTTCTTCGTTCTACGGATGATGGGATATGCATCGCCTCACGGTATTTAGCAACTGTGCGGCGGGCGATATTAATGCCATCTTTTTTTAAAAGCTCAACAATATCATCGTCTGATAAAATGAGGTTGATATCTTCGGTTTCAATATGGCCCTTAATTTTTGATTTTACCGATTCTGCAGAATGAGACTGCCCGCCATCCATCCCTGAAATTGCCGTTGTGAAGAAGAATTTTAATTCAAAGATTCCGCGTGGTGTGCCAATAAACTTGTTTGTTGTTACGCGACTCACAGTGCTTTCATGCATTGCAATAGTTTCGGCAATAGTTTTCAGCGTAAGAGGCCTTAAATACTCAATGCCATATAAAAAGAATCCTTCTTGTTCTTCGATAATGGCGCTCGCAACTTTTAAAATTGTCTGCGCCCGTTGATCGAGAGATTTTACAAGCCAGCTTGCAGAGGCCATTTTAGCATTAAGATAAGACTTATCTTTGTCAGATTTTGTACTGTTTAAAACATCTTGAAAGTAAGTCTGATTAACCAGAACGCGTGGCAGCGTGTCGTTATTCAGCTCAACACGCCAGCCGCCGCCGAGGTTTTTTGGTAGGGCTTTCATTAAAACATCAGGGACGGCTGTTTGGATAACGCTATGGTCGAAGCTGGCGGCAGGTTTGGGATTAAGTGATTTCAACTCAAGCAGCATTTCAGCAAGATATGTGTCATTAACGCCACAAATTTGTGCGAGCTTACGATTATCACGACTGGCAACCAAATCAAGATTACGAATAAGAATTTTCATGGGGCCATCAAGTTTGCCTTGATCTTCTAATTGTAAAGATAAACAATCAGCAAGATCAGTTGCAAAAACACCTGCAGGGTCTAATTCACGAAGAATTTTTAAAACATTGCGCATGCGTTCCAAAGGCGCGCCAAGACGCTCTGAAAGTTCTATAACATTGGCACGCAAATAACCCGCTTCATCAAGCTGATCGATCAGCAAGGCTCCAATGATGCGGTCTTGTTCGTTTTCCAAACTCATAGCGAGTTGATTATTAAGGTGGTCACGTAGTGTTTTTATTTCCTGTAGTCTTTGATCGGATGAATCATCAAAATCGTCGAATTTTAATGAGCCGCCAGCACCAATATCAGCCATTTTTGATCCTGCATCAAAATCTTGAAGCTGCTGACTGTCAGGAAGATCATTCTGATCATTTTGATTTTCTGCTTGTGTCTCAGCTTCAGTACGGGCATCTAAGGAAACATCCGATCTTTCAGGATCAATTTTTTCAAGCAATGGATTTTGTTCTATTTCAGAATCAAGAAAAGCATCAAGTTCAAGGTTAGACATTTGCAGAAGCTTAATCGCTTGCTGAAGCTGCGGGGTCATGACCAGATTCTGGCCAAGTTTAAAGTCAAGAGATGTCGTAAGCTTGCTCATACTATTTTACTATCTGGCAAAGCTTTCACCCAGATAAACACGGCGTACATCGTTGTTAGCAATAATTTTATCTGGCGTGCCTTCCATTAAAATCTGACCATCGTGTAAAATATAGGCGCGATCAACAATATCAAGCGTATCGCGTACATTATGGTCTGTAATCAGCACGCCAATATTTTTTGATTTTAAAACAGAAATTAGAGAACGAATTTCACCCACTGCAATGGGGTCAATACCTGCAAGGGGTTCATCAAGTAATATAAATTGTGGTCGTGATGCAAGGGCTCTCGCGATTTCAACCCGGCGGCGTTCTCCACCCGAAAGGGCAATTGCAGGTGTCCGTCTGATGTGAGTGATCTGAAATTCCAACAGCAGCTCTTCAAGTATAATTGCCTGATCTTTTTGATGAATAGGCTGTCCTTCTAAAATAGCGCGAATATTATCTTCAACACTTAAACCTCTGAAAATGGATGATTCTTGAGGTAAATAACCAATTCCCATACGGGCGCGGCGATACATAGGAAGATTGGTCAAATCATGACCATCGAGCGTCACCAGCCCACCGTCTGCTTTGATAAGCCCGCTTATAATATAAAAGCATGTTGTTTTCCCGGCACCGTTTGGGCCAAGAAGGGCAACAGCTTCACCACGATTAATTCTAACCGATACATTCCGCAACACAGGACGCTGTTTATAAGATTTAGATAGCTTTTCAGCAACCAGTCCGTCTTGAACAGTTTTTAAATGGCTCGCGTTCATGACATAGCCTTGATCAGACTTAACCTAATCCCTAGTGCAATAAACATGGCACCACAAATTCTTTCAATCCATTTTGAAGCACTTAAAAAACGATCTCGGATCGCAGGTCGCGTTAAAAAGATGGCAACAATAGAAAACCAAATTGTATCGCTTAAAATAGCGGTAACAGCCAGAATGGTTTTTTGCGAAAGGGGCATTTCAGGGGTTATAAATTGTGAAAATATAGCGACAAAAAATAACACAGCTTTTGGATTTAAAAGCGCTGTCATTGCCCCGTCACGAAAGGCACAAAAATTTGTTTTACTGGTTTTGTCTTCTATCACAGGATCCATTTTATATCCCTTTGACCACAAGGCCTGAATGCCGACATAGACCAGATAAGCCCCCCCGCTATATTTAATGATATTAAAAATAATAGGAGACTGCGCAATAAGTGTTGCAACGCCAAAGACAGCATAGGTTGCATGCAAGACAAGCCCTGCGCCAAGCCCCAGTGATGTCAGCATACCAGCCGACAACCCGTGGACAAGTGAATTACGCACACACATCACAAAAGCAGGGCCCGGAGAAACCGAAGCGGCAATCATAACAACACAAAAGACAAGCCAGAGATGAAAGAAATCCATAAGCTTACAGTGCCATAAAACCTAGGGTATTGTCGCGGGTTTTTTACTAGATCCGGGATAAAAAATGCCCTTAACCCTTCCATCAGCCGTTTTTTCAGCAAACATTTTACTGACATTTGTTTCAAGGTTAATTTCGGCTCGGTCACCTTCCAGATAGTTTTGTCCATTTTCGATCTTAACGTTTCCAAGCAATTCGGCAATATTCGTGGCACGGCTGTATGTGCCTTTGTTACCAGTAGCTTTATCACTTGGTGTTGTGATGATGACATGCCCGTTCGCTTCAGCACGATCCATCACGCGTGGGCCATCTTTTTCTTGGGGTACAAACCAGGCGGAAATGTCATCTGCTTTTATTGTGTCATCTCCCCTGACAACGACAGCATCTCCATACGCACTCAGACGGCCTTCTTCGACCCAGTATTCAAATCGGTCCTTGGCTGTAACAGTCTGGTCTTTAGAGGTCATCATTAAATTACTACCTGTCATGATTGCCTGACCATTAATAACATCGTACTGCGCATTTTCCCCTGTTGCAGTAGATTGCTCAGAAGTAATCACAACATGACCCTGCGCGAATAGTTTGGTGATTTTTCCTGCACCCGAATCGTCTTTTGTTTCATCATATTGCGCAATTAATGTGTCTCCTGAAATTTGCATGTTCCCTTGTTTGGCAATGGCGTTTCCGCGAGCGATATATTGCCTTTTATCGCGATTCCATTCCAGGTTTTGTTGTGCTGTCACCTCAAGGGGCAGGTCAGAATTTTTTTGTGATTGCTGTGCTTGTGCGGGGATGTACAGATTTATTAAAATGAGAAAACAGATCAATATATATCGTGTCATATAAGCCCCATCGTTACGGTGTTGTTTTTTTATTTAATACAAGTGTTGCTGGACCATCAAAAATCATAATGCCTGTATTTCCGTTTGCATGAAGTTTTGTGGCTTCAATAGTCCCCATCGGCCCACGGCCTGAAACCGCGCCTTTCGTAATAGCTGTTTGTTTAAACATATCAATATCAGCTTCTTTTGATGTCAACTCATAGCCCGTATCATGAAATAAGCGCACCCCACCAGAAAGATGAAGTATCCGATTTTCTTGATAAAAAAGGCCTTGATCCGCTTCAATTGCAACCCATGTACCGTCTTTTGATGTCATGTCTGCAACAGGCTTTTCAAGGTGAACAAGATCAGGTTCAGCTTGGTCTTGAACAGCTTTTTTTGCAGTGATGGTAAAAGGCTGTTTGTCGTTGTCTGCTGATTCAAACCTGGGATTTAAAAGTTCTGTTTGCCCCTGAGGTTCTGAGAGGATTTGGCTTCTTGGCACAGGAGTGTAATTACGGCTTTGGCCAGACCAGAAAATAGCGACAACCAAAACAGCGGCAATAATTGGAAGGGCAATGCGAAGTTTGCGGATAGAGCTACTGTAATTTGTATTCAGCCTCGCAGGTGTTGTTTCAAGTGCTTCTGTTAGTTTCTGAAGGCGATTGATTGGAGGTTCTTGCATTACATCACGCCAGCACGAAGACACTCTTGCACACGTATCAAACCACAAACATTGTCTCCATCGCGCACAACAAGGGAAGTCAGTGGTGATTTGAAGCGATTGAGCATGATATCAAGTGCTTCTGCCGCAAGCGCATCGGGTGACACGGTTTTGGGGTTGATGGACATGATTTGGGATACAGGCAGATTTAGTAAATCTTTACCCATATGCCTTTTTAAGTCACCGTCTGTAATAATACCTTTTAAAATATAATGAGACATTTCCACGATAATAAGTGACCCAAGATTCTTTTCGCTCATGATAATTAAACCTTCGCTCATGAGTGTATCAGGGGTAACAAGCGGAAGATCGGGAAGGGTAATCATCAAATCTGAAACTTTTATAAGTTTTCTGCCTAGTTTTCCACCAGGATGAAAAGCGCTAAAATCAGTTGCTTTAAAACCAATTCGTTCCATAAGCGCAATGGCAAGGGCATCGCCTAGTGTCAAAGTCATTGTTGTTGAAGTGGTAGGGGCAAGCTTGTTGGGGCACGCTTCATCGGCTTGCGGAAGGCGCAAGATAATGTCCGCATGTTGTCCAAGCGCACTATTCATATTTGCAGTTATACCAATTAAGGGAATACCAAAGCGTTTTGCATAGGTAATAATGTCAGATAACTCTGCGCTTTCACCGGAAAGGGAAATGAGAATAATACAATCTGATTTTGAAATGGCGCCCAGATCACCATGGGATGCTTCTGCGGGGTGTATATAATAAGCAGGCGTTCCCGTGGATGACATTGTTGCAGCAATCTTACGGGCAATATGACCACTTTTACCCATACCAGCTACAATCAAACGACCTTCGTTTCTTAGCTTCATATGATGAATAAGGTCAACGGCGCGTGAAAATTCATCGTTGAGTGATTGAGAAAGTGCTTTTAAACCTTCAATCTCAATATCAATGACCTGACGCGCACGTATAATATCAATTGGTGTGACGTTTAGATTTTGAATAAGTAGAGAAGAATTCATGTCAGTGCGCAAAAATATCAATGTCGGCCCAGCCTTCAAGATCAAGGGCTGCGCGCGTAGAAACAAAATCAAAACAGGTTTTAGCAAGCGTCTCGCGGCCTTCACGAGCCAGCATTATATCAAGCTTTTGTTTAGCCTTGTGCAGATATAAAACATCGCTTGCAGCATAGATCATCTGATCTTGAGTCAGTGTGGTTGCCCCCCAGTCCGATGACTGTTGTTCTTTTTTTAAATCGACATCAAGAAGATCTTTAACAAGATCTTTTAGTCCATGGCGGTCGGTGAATGTGCGCACAAGGCGCGAGGCAATTTTTGTACAATAAATCGGGGCAACATGGATGCCCAGTGCATTATGCAGCATCGCTACATCAAAGCGGGCATAATGAAATATTTTTAAAATGGCAGGGTCTTCAAGAAGTTTCTTTAAGTTTGGTGCCGATTTTTGGCCTTGGGCAATTTGCACAAGATGTGCCTGCCCGTTTCCGGAAGAAAGCTGTATAAGACACAGCCGATCACGCACAGGTGACAAGCCCATTGTTTCTGTATCGATTGCGATTTCCGATCCAAGGTCAAGCCCTGCAGGAAGATCTTTGGTGTGAAGAGTGATGCTCATAGTTTCAAAGTGTAACCTCTAAACCTTATGGTGCCCAGAAGAAGACTCGAACTTCCACGACATTTCTGCCACAGGTACCTGAAACCTGCGCGTCTACCAATTCCGCCACCTGGGCCTTTATGGTTTTGGAAAGGGTTCTTTAAGGGAAATCGGGCGTTCTGTCTAGCCAAAAGCTTAATTTTGGATAATGATACAAACACAGAGGCTGAAGCCGCCTGAGGGGATAATATGAAGGTCTTAATCATTGATCACGATACTGAAACAGCAGATCTTTTAAGGGCTAGGCTGGAACAAGCAGGTCATACAGCTAAAATCGAAGTTAGTAAAAATCAGGCCGTGCAAGAGCTTTCAAGTACGCCTTATGACGCTATTTTTGTTGATCCATCGCCTTTATCAACGCCACGCCCAATGATTTTATCACTCAGGAGAGCAGCTTATAAAGGATATCCTTATATTTTATTGATCGGTTCGGGGTCCAATCAGCGTGATGCTATTTTGGCAGGTGCCAATGATTTTTTACCTAAACCGTATGACCCTAAAATCATCTCTCGTATTTCTGATAATGCCTTAAGGTTAACCGAAATTATTAAGCGTGTTGGTGATACAAGCGAAGATTTTTTATCGGCAGGCGGCGTGATTTCAAAGTCTGCTTTTAATCAGCTTTTTTTATCATCCATAGACTGGGCCGATCGTCATGGAGAGAGAACTTTTGTGATGTTTATCGGCATAAAAAATTATGAAAATATAAAACAACTCGATGGCGCTTATGCAGCTGATCATATTGCAGCGAAGCTTGCGCAGCATATTGTAAGGCTTCGCCGTAAATCCGATATCATCGCGCAGACCCGTAAGGCTGAGTACGCCTTGCTTTTGCGAACAACCGAGGAGATGGAGCCCCAGTCAGCCGCAGCCCGTTTTGCTGAAAACCTTGGCCAGATTGATGATTACGCACCTAATCCATTAGTCGATATTGATATCACTGTCTCTTTAATGGATTTGCCGGTGGGCCAGCTTTTAGTTGATTACGTATTTCGTGCCCCTAAACCGGAGATTTAAAGCACTCCATTATTCACGATAGCCTTGTAAAGCAGTTTTGTTAATGCCTTGCCATGTTGCTGAAAGCCCTTTTGCGGCAAGGTCTTTTTCAGCTTTTAGCTGGGCATCAAGGCCGTCCCGGAAAGTGGGGTATTTTAGTTTTACACCCAGCTCTGTTTTAATTTTATCGTTTTTAATTCTTTTGTTATCGGCATAAAAACTCAAGGTAATAGGTGCAAGATCAGCATCTGAAAAGGGGATAATATCGGGTGGTGTTTTGCCAAGAAGTTCGCAGGCATAGGTGATCACTTCATAAGAAGGGGCGGCAAGGTCATCAGCCAGATTGTAAATCGATCCACCATTTGGCTTTTCCATGGATGCCCGAAGACTTTGGGCAATATCGGCCACATGAATGCGTGAAAAGGCGTGACCCGGTTTTATAATACGTCTTGCGCTTCCTGCACGAACGGAATCAAGGGCATTTCTGTTGGGTCCATAAATGCCGGCCAGTCTGAAAATATGTACAGGAATGTTGTGGTTGCGGTGCAAGGATAGCCATTGTTGTTCCGCACGCAAACGTCTGGAACCACGTTTTGATGTTGGGCGAACTTCTGATTCCTCATCAACCCAGCCCCCGTTACGGTCGCCATATATTGTTGTAGAAGATAAGTAGCCTACCCATTTCAGGCTTGAGATTTTTGAAATTTCATGAGCATGCGTTTCAAAGCTTGGATCTCCAACATCAGAAGGAGGGGTTGATATCAGAATATGGGTTGTGTCACGCATCATATAAAGCGGGTCAGCAAGCGGCATGTCGTCGTCAGCATCAAAATAGAAAGCCTCGATATTTTTTTCACGGATGGCGACACGCTTATCTTTAGTGCGGGTTGTCCCTGCAATTGTCCAGCCACCTTCTTTGATTAAAGTGTCTGCTAAAAACTCAGCTGAATATCCGAAACCAAAACAAAATAATTTATTCATACCTTTTGTGAATCCTGTTTTTATTGCTTATTTTAGCTGTTAAAAATCAACGTCCTGATAGTGTCCGGCTGGCTGAAAACCAGGAATAGTATCTTCAAGCAAAGGCTTAAAAGAAGGTCGTGATTTGATGCGTGCATACCAATCGCGGGCACCCGGATGCTCTTCCCATGGAACGTCGCCAATATAATCAATGGAAGAAAGATGTGCAGCCGCAGACAAATCAGCGAGTGATAAAAAATCCCCGGCCAGCCATTTTCTTTTTTCAGTTAAGAAACCGATATAATCAAGATGATAATGAATGTTGGCGTGTCCGGCCCTGATCGAAGGGCCATGAGGCTCCCCAAGCTTCAGTAAGCGTTTCATCATTTTCTCGCCGACCAGATTGTCAGACACTTCGCGTGAAAACTTTGAATCAAACCAGCTTACCAGCCGCCTTGTTTCTGCTCGCTGGACAGGATCATGACCCAATAAATTTTCTTTGGGATACACTTCTTCTAAATATTCACAAATTACTTGTGAATTTGCCAATGTTGTCCCGTCCGGTTCCATTAACACAGGTACATCACCCGCCGGATTCAGAGCTAAAAATTCCGTACGGCGTTCCCATATTTTTTCAATTTTCAGTTCAAACGGCAATCCCTTTTCTGCAAGGACAAGGCGAACTTTCCTAGAAAAAGGATGAAGCCAAAGATGAAAAAGCATACGCATAAGTTTAGAGTAACCTATAAAAGGAACGGCAAAAAGCCCTAAAAATGTTAGAAACCTTTCATGCCGCCCATATCAAGAAGCTGGTCGGCTTTAATGATAGGGGCTTTGCTTGATCCTGAACCCCATTGGTCAGCAAAGCGTTCATTTTCATGCATTTCTTTTTCAGTGAGCTCATCAAAATCAGGAATAACTCCTCGCTCAAGAGAAGTAATTACAGCACGAAAAAGATTGCATCCTTTTTCTTCCCAATTATAGATTTTACTTTTATAGGACTGGCCCTTAATACGTAGCTCATTGACAACCCATTTCCCATCAACACGGGGCTTCCCGATTAGTTTTATAATTTCTTGGGTCTGGTTATTACTAACCGGATCAGGCTTTTCTAATACGAGATACACATCAGCCTCGATCAAAGACAGGTCTGAATCCATTGTCACATTCGCAGAACAGGAAATAGACTTACTTGAATCTTCTGCAAACCAAGGTTGTGTTTCATAGGCTGCCAACAGCCGGTCAACCCCTAAAAGATCCATAAATGCGCGTAATGTCCATGCCATTGTAATTTAATTATAACATAGCCTGTTTCATAATAAAATCAGGCTTTATCAGGAAAAACGCGAATATGCTCCTGATCTTTAAATTGCACATTGAGGCTGTTTTCCAAGCGCGCTTGTGCCGCGCTTGTAATAATACATCCCGACTGGCCACGGATCACTGTAAAGCCGCGTTCCAGGACCCTTTCAAAAGACAGGCTTTCAAGCATACGTATGGTTACGTTTAGGTCATCATGCTGTTTTACAAATAAGCGGTTATGTATCTGATCGAAATAATTTAAAAGCCGGATAAACTGCTTTTCAAGGTCTCTGACCTGTTTTTGAGGGTGTTGAAGACGCGCTGAGTGCACAATTATTTTAGATCTGAGATTATCAAGCAAATTTGTAAACGTATAATCAAGGCGCAATGTAGCCTGATCTAGCCTTTGAGTCTTAAGGTTCACAAGATGAAGAGGCTTTAAAAAACGGCCGTACAAAGCATCGATTTCTTTTAACTTGTCTTTCAGAAGGCGTTTAAGGGCATTAGAAAGTCTTAATGAAGACTCAGCAGTCGTTGTTTCCAGATCTGCTTTGACAGGGACGGCTTTTTCAGCAGCAGCGCTTGGTGTTGGCGCACGAAGATCTGATGCAAAATCGATTAATGTTGTGTCTGTTTCGTGCCCTACAGCAGAAATAAGTGGTATAAGCGATGCGGCTGCGGCACGGACGACGCTCTCCTCGTTAAAAGCCATCAGGTCTTCGAGCGATCCGCCGCCTCGTGCAACAATAATCAGATCAGGTCGTGGAATATTCCCCGTTTTGGCAAGGTCATTAAAGCCATTGATAGCTTTTGCAATTTCTTTGTGCGCACCATCACCTTGAACACGAACAGGCCAGATGAGAACTCTGCGCGGGAATCTTTCATCAAGCCGGTGCAAAATATCGCGTATAACGGCACCTGTTGGTGATGTGACAACCCCGATCACTTCAGGCAGGTATGGCAAAAGGCGTTTGCGATCCAGATCGAAAAGCCCTTCGGCAGCTAATTTCTTGCGGCGGTCATCAAGCATTTTTAAAAGAGCGCCTTGACCTGCAAGTTCCATACGTTCAATTATCATCTGGTAGTTAGACCGCGCCGGGTAAGTTGTAATTTTACCTGTGCAAATGACCTCAAGCCCTTCTTCGGGCTTTATCCCAAGGCGGGTCATCTGGGTACGCCAGCATATTATGTTTATGACGGCCCCTTGATCTTTTAAATCTGCATAAAGGTGACCTGATGAGGCGATTGTGATTCGGGAAAGCTCGCCCCGTACCCGGACATGTTCGTATGAGTTCTCAAGGGTTCTCTTTAAGGAAGCGGCGAGTTCACTGACCGAAAATTCTGGGCTGTTGGTTATTGTTGCCATGCACTAAACATAGCCTGACAAAAGAATATAATAAATGCTAATATTCTAAAATGCTTCTAAATAAATCTGAAATTATTACAGTTGAAAACCTTTTGTCGGGCTTGCGTTTTCAAGACGCAGACCGTGAGTCTACACAAAAACGTGCGCAGATGATGATTGAAGATGCCCGTGCGCGCAAAGTAAAAGCAGGGCAGCTTGATAGTTTTATGCAGAAATTCGGGCTCAACACCCAAGAAGGCGTTGCTTTAATGGCGCTTGCTGAGGCTCTTTTGCGTGTACCCGATGCCGCAACAGCAAATCGTCTTATTGAAGATAAGATTGCCGCTGCGCAGTGGCTTGCTGAAATGGATATGGGTGGCGACTGGCTTGTAAAAGCGGCAGGCTTAGGACTAAGTTTGACACGCAAGACCTTAGATAGTGTTTTTGCGCGTCTTGGGCAGCCTGTGATCAGACAAGCTATTATTGCTGCTGTAAAAATGATGGGCAAACAATTCGTTTTAGGTGAAACAATTGTAGATGCTGCAGATGAGGCACAGGAATATTTAAAAAAAGGCTATGCAATTTCATATGACTTGCTTGGGGAGGGCGCGCGTACAGCGCAACAAGCAGAGACGTATTTTAAAGCCTATATAGATGCAATTGGTGTTCTTCAAAAATCAGGACATAAGGGTACAAGTATTTCAGTTAAGCTTTCAGCTTTGCATCCCCGCTACAGTGTTTTTCAAGAAGAATACTGTTTTCCTGTTATGGTCAGTCGTTTACTGGAAATAACAAAAGCGGCACGTAAGGCCGATATTCCAGTCACTGTTGATGCCGAAGAAGCAGACAGGCTTGAGATATCGCTCAGGATAATAAAAGCTGTATTTGATCATCCAGACCTTGCTGGATGGAACGGTTTTGGTTTGGCTGTTCAGGCTTATCAAAAACGTGCATCACAGGTTATTGATTATCTGGCAAGTTGGGATAGGCAAGGTAAGATCTTGCGGGTTCGTCTTGTGAAAGGGGCGTATTGGGACAGCGAGATTAAACGCGCTCAGATGCTTGGTCTCGATGACTATCCGGTTTTTACCCGCAAAGTGCATACAGATTTATCGTATCTCGCTTGTGCCCAGAAGCTGCTTGACCAGCGAGAGATTTTTTATCCAATGTTTGGTACGCATAATGCGTATACGGTTTCAACGATTCTGACCCTTGCAGGCGGGCAGAGAGGATTTGAATTTCAACGTCTTCAAGGCATGGGCGATACGTTATATGACGCGGTGCTTGAGAAAAAACAAGCGCATGTGAGTATTTATGCCCCTGTTGGATCTCATGCGGAGTTATTGGCGTATTTGGCACGCAGACTTCTTGAAAATGGTGCGAATACATCTTTTGTGGCACAATTGCGTGATACAAAAGTACCGATCAAAACACTGATAACTGACCCTGTCACGATTATAAAAGCACAAGAAGTTCGTACCCATTCATCAATAAATCTCCCTGTTCATCTTTATGGGGATGGGCGTCAGAATGCTAAAGGTTATGATCTGGCAGATGAAAAAACAGCGTATGATGTTTTAAAATCAATCGAAGTAACGTTTCGCGCGGCTAAATTTGAAGCAGCACCTGTGATAGGGGGAACTGTTTATACAAAAGGCCAGACAGAAAAGAAAAAGATTACTAACCCTGCAAAAAAAGATGAAGCGGTAGGGTATGTCATAGAGGCTACTTCTGATTTAATTGAAGAAGCTTTTCGTCAGGCAAAAATAGGTTTTCAGGATTGGGCAGTAAAACCCGCTGTTCTGCGCGCTTCTGTTTTACGCAACTGGGCAGATATGATTGAAGATAATACGTCAGCTCTTCTGACGCTTTTAGTCCATGAAGCAGGAAAAACGATACCCGATGGATTAGCTGATATTCGGGAAGCTGTTGATTTTTGTAGATACTATGCCATGCAGGGAGAAAAAGATTTTCAAGATTCCGGTTTTGCCCTTCCGGGGCCAACAGGTGAAAGTAATCATTTAAGATTAAAAGGCCGCGGCATTTTTATCTGCATCAGTCCTTGGAATTTTCCTTTAGCAATTTTTGTAGGGCAAATTGCCGCAGCTTTAATGGCTGGAAACGCTGTTATTGCAAAACCAGCAGAACAGACTCCCCTTATAGCAGCGCTTGCTGTCAACCTGCTTTTAAGATCAGGTGTAAGCGATAAGGCTATTACCTTTATGCCGGGTGACGGAAAAATAGGGGCTGCTCTTATCGCGCATCATGATGTGGCAGGTGTAGCTTTTACAGGATCAACAGAAGTGGCACGCTTGATTAATCGCACCCTTGCTGCAAAAGAAGGGCCTATTGTGCCTTTGATTGCTGAAACAGGTGGTCAGAATGTTATGATCGCTGATAGTACCGCTTTACCTGAGCAGGTTTTGGATGATGTTATGCTTTCTGCTTTTGGGTCTGCCGGGCAAAGATGTTCTGCTTGTCGGGTCT
Organism: uncultured Pseudobdellovibrionaceae bacterium; assembly: GCA_964648505.1. GTDB lineage: Bacteria > Pseudomonadota > Alphaproteobacteria > Micavibrionales > Micavibrionaceae > CAZYMI01. Next base: position 13,257 of record CAZYMI010000012.1, on the reverse strand, counting down.
TATATGTGCAAGAAGATATTGCAGATAAAATGATCGTTCTTTTACAAGGGGCGGTTTCTGAACTGGTCGTTGGTAATCCGGCTCTTTTGTCAACTGATATAGGCCCTGTGATTGATCAAGAGGCTGCAGAAAAAATTTCAAAACATATAAACAACCTTCAAACATCGGCGCGTTTTATCGCGCAAGCAAAAAAAACGCAGATTCAGAATGGCTATTTCATTGAACCTGTTATTTTTGAAATTTCAAATTTATCTATATTAAAAAATGAAGTGTTCGGTCCAGTTTTGCATCTTGTGCGCTATAAGGCAGATAAACTTGAAGGAGTTATAGCCGATATTCATGCAACAGGGTTTGGTTTAACTTTTGGTGTGCAGTCCCGTATTGATGGGCGTGCACGCTTATTTTCTGATTCTATTCACGCAGGGAATATCTATGTGAATCGATCGATGATTGGCGCCGTTGTGGGTGTTCAGCCTTTTGGCGGGCAGGGTCTTTCAGGTACAGGGCCAAAAGCCGGAGGCCCATTTTATCTGCACCGTTTTGCAACAGAACAAACAGTGACTATTAATACATCAGCTGCGGGCGGCAATGCAAAACTTGTTTCGCTCGAAGATTAGAAGGGATAGAAAATAAACTATGAAAGTTCTTGTTATAGGGTCAGGTGGGCGTGAACATGCCCTTGGTTGGAAGCTGGCACAATCTCCGCATATACAGTCTTTAATTTTTGCGCCTGGCAATCCTGGTATGGATGTTTTGGGTCGCTGTGTTGATATTAAAGTAACGGATATTGAAAGGCTTGTTGATTTAGCTGTATCTGAACAGGTCAGTTTAGTTGTGATTGGGCCAGAAGAACCCCTAACTTTAGGGTTAGCAGATGCTTTGCGTGCTCATAATATCGCTGTTTTTGGACCTTCACAATCTGCTGCCCGGCTTGAGGGATCAAAGGCCTACATGAAAGATCTTTTAAAGCGTGCAGATGTACCAACCGCACAATATCAGACATTCTCAGATCGCAACCAAGCAAGGCTTTATATTGATAAAGTAGGCGCTCCTATCGTTGTTAAAACAGATGGCCTTGCAGCAGGTAAGGGCGTCATTGTCGCCATGACAAAACAAGAAGCATATCAAGCCGTTGAAAGCATGCTGGTTGATGGCGCTTTTGGTGCCGCCGGTTCAGAAATCATTATTGAAGAATTTATGGATGGTGAGGAAATTAGCTTTTTTGCCCTTTCAGATGGCAAGACTGTTGTGCCTTTTGGTACAGCGCAAGATCATAAGCGCGTAGGTGACGGTGATACGGGGCCTAATACAGGGGGTATGGGTGCTTATAGCCCGGCACGTCTTATCACCCCCGCACTTGAAGATGAAATAATACGTACGTGCATCAAACCAGTGGTCGAACAAATGAAGCGCGATGGATGCCCATTCACTGGCGTTTTGTTTGCCGGCATTATGGTTGTGGATGGAGTGCCTAAAGTGTTGGAATTTAATATTCGATTTGGTGATCCGGAATGTCAAACATTGATGCGGCGCTTTAAAGGTGACTTATTTAAGGTTCTGGATGCATGCGCTAAAGGCACTCTTGCACATACACCTGAAAATTTTTCTTTTTCATCAGATGTCGCTTTAACTGTTGTGATGGCTGCACAAGGATATCCAGGCTCTTACGTTAAGAATACTTTGATTCACGGTTTGGAGCTTGCAGGGGCTATTCAAGGCGTCGTTGTCTTTCATGCAGGCACAGCGCGTGATGCATCTGGTCAGATTGTTAATTCAGGTGGACGGGTATTAAGTGTGACGGCAACAGCACAAACTGTTGAAAAGGCCAAAAAAACAGCTTATCAAGGCGTTGATCAGATTGATTGGCCTTACGGGTTTTGCAGGCGTGATATTGGCTGGCGTGCTGCTTAGGGCATTATTAATCAGCATTTTGTTGACGAAAACAATATAAAAACGTTTAAATGAGATAATGTATGCTCATGAAAATTTTAATGGCGCAGCGATGACGACCCTTTCACTTGATGATTTGCGCAAGACGCTTGATTTTGACAATGTTTATCCTGTTTATCAGCCTTTGATTAATCTGGAATCGGGCGGTATTTCTTCTTTTGAATCTCTTGCTCGTGCTTTTTGGAACAAAGATACCTTACAGCCCTTATCTTTTTTGCCTATCTCAGAAACTGATATTGAAACCGCAGTCCGGCTTAACAGAATGATTATTCGCAAAGTCTTGGAAGATTTATTTACGCTTAATACCTATATGCATGTGGAAATGAGCGTTCCGTGTCCGGCTGTTTCTATTAACATGTCTCCGGTAGCATTAAGTGCTGACACAGGTCTTGGAACTTATATTCAAGAGATGATGCGAAATAATTCAATTGCTCCTGATCAGATTAGTATAGAAGTAGTTGAAGATGGTGCCATTGAAATGGAAATGTCAAAAACTGCGTACAGATCATTACGAGCAATTGAAAGGCATGGAATTAAAATTGTTCAAGATGATCATCGTGGTATACGCCGTGATTTTATTAGAACACTTGCGCTTGAGAGTTTAGCCCGCGTTGTTAAATTGGATATGTCTTTGCTTGAGGATCCTGATCGATTTTCTTCAACAGCAAGCGCGCTTCACTATCAAGGTTACGATATTGTTGCAGAAGGTATAGAGACTCAAGAACACCTTGATTTGGCAAGAAAAGCAAAAATACAAGTTGGTCAAGGATTTGGCTTTTCAAGACCGGTACCTTTACATCAATTAAAATCACAACTTTTTGCACAAAATGGTTTGGTGTTTATTTCGGGCGTTTTATCCCACGCTTTTGAACAAAAAAATTCTGAAGCAACGTTGTTGATTCCTCAGCGTTGATACCTTTTTGAACTTGTGGCCGGTGATGACAAGTGGGCTGATCAAAAAATTGAGCACCATGGATAACCCCCCCTCCTTTTGCATCATCTGCCGCAAAAATCAGCCGCCTAATGCGTGCGAATGAAATTGCGCCAGCACACATTGCACAAGGTTCCAGCGTTACATAAAGGTCATAGTCCGGAATTCTTTGTGCTTCTGCTTTTAGGCACGCAGCTCGGATTGCTAAAATTTCGGCATGTGCCGTTGGGTCTTTGTGCACGCGTGTTAAATTATGGCTTGTGGCCATCACAGTTTGTGATAAGGGGTCGGCTATAACGGCGCCCACAGGCACTTCATCAAGCCTTTCAGCTTTTCTAGCCTCTTCCATCGCAAGCGCCATCATTCTATGATCAAAATCGTCATTCATCATAGAAAGTCATAGCAAGCATGTCGTCAGAGATCAAAGGGGAACGTATCGCAAAGCGAATCGCACGGGCTGGCTTATGTTCAAGGCGTGAGGCAGAAGCCTGGATTACAGCAGGCCGGGTCACAGTGAATGGCAAAATTTTAAATACACCTGCTTATGTTGTGACGGATAAGGATAAAATAACAGTAGATGGAACCCCTTTAAAGCCAGCCGAGGAAACAAAGTTATTTGTGTACCATAAACCTTCGGGCCTTGTTGTAACCCGTCGGGACCCGCAGGGTCGCCCAACGATATTTGAATATTTACCTGAAAAGCATGTTAACCTTGTTACGATTGGTCGGTTGGATATTAATACAGAAGGTTTACTGCTTTTAACAAATGACGGGGAATTAGCCCGCCATCTGGAATTGCCATCAACAGGCTGGGTCAGGCGTTACCGTGTTCGTGTTCATGGTAGGCCAGATGAAAAACAGCTTCAGCAGCTTCAAAATGGCATTACAGTTGATGGTATAAAATATGGTGCAATTGATGCAACTTTGGAAAAAATTCAAGGATCAAATGCATGGTTAACGTTAGCTCTAAAAGAAGGTAAGAATCGTGAAGTGAAGAATGTTCTTGGTGCACTGGGCCTTCAGGTTAATCGGTTAATACGCATTGCGTACGGACCTTTTCAGCTTGGTCAGCTTGATGAAAATGATGTGCAGCCGGTACCAAAACAAGTGCTTCAAGACCAGTTAGGGTCGTTTTTAAAATTAAAAGGTACAAAGGCATGAGAGTAACCGGGGGGCTTTACGGTGGGCGTATTTTAAAAAGCCCGCAAGACGACACTATCCGCCCGACCAGTGATAAGGTTCGTCTCGCTGTTTTTAATATGTTGGAAGCACGCGGCCTTATTGATGATGCTTTTGTTCTTGATGCTTTTGCAGGCACGGGTGCTATGGGGCTTGAAGCAATATCACGGGGCTGCCGTGAAGTTATCTTTTTTGAAAAAGCGCGCGAAGCTTTAGCATTGACACGTCATAATATTCGCACGCTTGATGTTGAAGGGCAAGCAACACTAATTTTGCGCGATGTAACAAAATGCGGTCCCAGACCAGAAACCATGCCTGTAGGGACAATTGTCTTTCTGGACCCACCTTACAGACAAAATTTAGTAAACCCCGCGCTTGAAGCCTTGTTAAAAAATAAATGGATATTGGGCGATGCTTATATTGTTGCTGAAGTTGAAGAAGAGCTTGATCCCGCAACGTTAAAAATTAGAGTCGATGTTTACAAACACTACGGTGATACAGCAATAATTTTAGGTCAGCCAATTGTTCCCGAATAAATTAAAATCAATAAAATAAAACCTAAACATATACGGTAAATTACAAAAGGCATTAAAGAAGCGCGCGCAAGCCAGTTCATCATAAAAAAGATCACGATATAACCCGCAATAAAAGCAAGCGATACGCAAACAAGGGCATCATAAATTAATGCTGTGTTACCATTTTCGAGTAAACCAATACCTGATAAAACACCCGCACCTGAAATAGCAACAGTTGCCAGCAAGAGAGAGAATCGTGCGCTTTCTGTGCGTGAAAACCCTAGAAATCGTGCTGTTGTAATTGTTGCGCCAGCGCGCGATACGCCTGGGATCAGTGCCAAAGCCTGTGCGAGGCCAATCAAGGCGGCCTGTTTCCAGTTTAGTTCAGTGATGACGCGTTTATCAGAAAAAAACCGATCCGCGATACCAAGAATGATGCCGAATATAACAAGGTTCCAAGCGACCAGCTTTACCGAAGAAAGCCAGTTCGGCTCGGTCATGTGAATGATTAAACCAAAGACGATAGCAGGGACAGATGCAATGATAATATTAAAAGCCATTGTCTTGCCGCTGCTATATGTAACATCATCTAATTTATCGACGGTGAACACAGAAAAAATACCTTTTATCATTTGCTTTATATCACTTCGGAAATAAACAAGTACGGAAACAAGAGTGCCAACATGAACAGCAACATCAAGAATTCTGTTGTCTGATAGATCAAGTGAAGCCCCTTCTGGGGCAAAAAAATGATGCAATAAAACAAGGTGACCGCTTGAGCTTACGGGTAAAAATTCAGTAATTCCCTGAACGAGAGCTAAAATTGCAATGTAGTAAAGCGGCATTTGGAAAAACCTGAAAACATGATAAGGTTTGTATACAATAGCGGATAATAAAGTGATGGTCTATCTTATTGGAATTGTTGGTTTTCTTGCCGGGTTTGCTTTAGGGCAGGCGCTATTATTTCAGGCGCTGAAAGGGAAAAGTAATAAGGATATACTGTCTAGTAAATCAATTAGACTCAAATATGGCTTATTAAACTGGGTAATTTCAATTTTTACATGCTATTGCGCTGTTCGTGCTTATCAATTCCTTATCCTTAATTCTTAATCAACCATTCTATGAGGAGAACGTATGAAACACTTAATTAAAAGCATCATTTTAAGCGCATTATTTTTATTTCCATTTTCAGTAAAAGCGCAGCAGCAAAAAATTGAAACCTATGGCTTTGATCGCATTCATACACAGATTGTTTTTGTAAGCGACCATTTGGGTTTCACCAAAGCTTATGGCAAGTTTATAGATTTTGATGGTCAGCTCATTCTTGATAGAAAAGATCTGAGTAAATCCTCACTTGATTTGACTATTAAAACAGGCTCTCTCGATTTGAACGATAAGACTTGGAACGATCACGTCATAGGCGATAATTTTTTTAAAGCCAATGTTTTTCCGGAAGCTACTTTTAAAAGCACAAAAATAATCAGAAAAGACGATCGATCTGCAACCCTTGAAGGAAATTTGACTTTGCTGGGCGTGACAAAACCTGTAATGCTTGACGTGACTTTAAATAAAGAGGGATTTAATAAATATAATGGCAAGCACACTTTGGGGTTCACCGCTCATGGCGTTTTAAAAAGATCAGATTGGGGCATGGCATACGCATTACCTGATGTCGGGGATCATATTGAGCTTTTGATACAAGCAGCCTTAGAACGTAAGGATCAGGAAAAGGTCAATCCGTGATATTTAAAAATACATCAGAAAATTATGGCTGGGTTTCAAAGTTTTTTCACTGGCTTATCGCTTTATTGATGATCAGCCTTATTGGTGTTGGGTGGGTCATGACGGATCTGGATCCCACACCTTTCAAATTTAGCGTTTATGGTGTGCACAAGGCTATTGGTATTAGTGTTTTATTTTTGGCAGCTCTTCGCTTGATCTGGAGAATTTACAGCCCCCCGCCTGTTTTAGTGCCTACGCATCGTATTTGGGAAATGCGATTGGCTCAAATAATTCACTTTTTCTTTTACGGCGCGATGATTCTTATGCCGCTTTCTGGCTGGGCTATGTCGTCTGCAGCAAATTTTCCGGTAAGTTGGTTTGGCTTTTTTACTTTGCCATTTCTTGTACCACCTGATCCTAAACAGGTTGATTTTTATAAGGAAATACATGAAGTTTTAGGTGCAATTATTGCAATATCTATAGGTTTGCATGTGGCAGGCGCCATGAAGCATCATTTTAAGGATCGTGATCATACTTTAATAAGAATGATGCCATATAGTTGGTTTAAAAAGTAAATGAAAAAGTTTCTTCTTATTTTTATTTTTCAGCTTTTTCTAATAGGTAACGCTTATGCACAGGTCGCCCCAAGATGGGTTATTGATTATAAAAATAGCGGCATTGTTTTTGAGGCGGTTCAGCAAGGCGCATCCTTTAAAGGCAAATTTACAAAATTTGAAGGAACTATAAATTTTGATTCTCATATGCTTAATACAAGCTCGGCTGTGATTTCGATTGATCTTAATAGTGTTGATACTGGTTTTGCTGATCGTGATGATAGTCTTAAGCTACCCGACTGGTTTGATACCGTGCAGTTTCCTTGGGCACAGTTTGTTACAACGTCATTTGAAAAAAATACTGACGGAAGTTTTGTTGCAAAAGGAAACTTAACCATTCGGGATAAAACTCTGCCAATCACATTGCCTTTTAAACTCACAACCGCAACGGCCTCTTCGGGTAAAGTAATAGCTGTGATGACAGGTGATATTCTTTTAAATCGTCTTGATTATGGGGTTGGCCAAGGTGCTTGGGGCGATACGAATACGGTTGGAAATTCTGTAGCAGTTAGTATAAAAATTACAGCCACTCAGAATTAAGTTGTTTGATTATCGTTCTGCAGAAATATTTACAATTGTGATCTCAGGTGGCGTTAAAAAACGCAAAGGTAAACCTGTCATGCCGAGGCCACTTGATACGACAAGATTGGACGAATCTTTGTGGATCCATTTTTTGGAACTAACTTCCCATTCACGAATAGTAAGCTGGAATGGTTCAACAAGACAGGCGTATAAGCCAAGTATAAAACTTATGATTGCTGTGTAGAGAATAAATAGTCTTATCAAGCAACAATGATCCCGTATTGGGTCGCGATAACGCCAAGGCCGCCTTCAATCAGATCAGCACGCGGCGTGAAAATCCAGTTTGGCCCTGTGCGGTTTAAATCACCAACAACAACGCCCGTCGCTTTTGAATCAATCAGCTCTTGATCAAGTTGATGACGATGCATCTGCTCACCAGTTTCTTGATTAATAATGCGAAAGAACATGTTTTTTACGCTTGAAAAATCATGTCCTTTATATTCCGGATCATAAATCGAGATGCAAAAAGAGAGTCTTAGAACATCAAAAGGAATAGCTTGTAAATCAAGAAAAATTGTTTCGTCATCACCATCGCCAACGCCCGTGCGATTATCACCTGTATGCTGAATAGCGCCTGCTGCGCCCGTCATGTTATTATAAAAGATAAAGTCTTCATCTATTCGTGTTTTATCTGTTCGGTCTAATAAAAAAACTGAGCAATCCAGATCAATTTCTTCATCTTCAAGTTTTTTGACATCCCAGCCAACGCCAATTGTTAGTTTGCGCAAAGTTGGGTCAAGGCGGGTCAGATTAACATCTGTAAATTTGTTTTCCTCTGTCATTGTTTATCCTTTTCACCATCTTCCCATTCAAGGCCGAAGCCAAGGGCGCGGTCCATTTCAGCGTGACCCGGATAATATTCAGTATTATTTGTCAGTACAATTCCATCGCGCCTGTTTTCAATGCCTGCAATAACACATAAGCTTAAATCAGTTCTATGCACTGAAGGCACAACAACCAAAGGCTTGTGATGAGGGACCGTTACGTGAATTTGCGGCTTTATTACTTCCCAGTTTGGCGCGCCTTTATAAATATAGGCGTAAATAAAAATTCGGGATATTTGATTCCAGTTTTTCCCTGAGATACGCATGAATTCATCATCACCTGCTTCGTCTCCCTCGCGTTCATCGCGTGATAGGGCTATGTAAGGCGGCTGTTCTAGGTTTCCGTGTAGTTTGCCAAAAGCCTGTAAGGCACCGCGCGTCCCATCTTTAAGTTCATATAAGCAACCCAGATCAAGATCGATATGAATATTTTTATTTCGCTTAAAAAGCTTGCCAAAAAAAGAGGTATCTGGCGCACTGCTCATATCCCATGCGCAACCAACTTTGATGGTTTCAAAGCCATGTTCGGCTGGGCTTATTGACAGGCTTTCACCAAAATTCACAAGAAAATCGCTTTTTGAAGCATCGACCGCACCCGGATCTTTATAACCAGCGGCGCCAATATTTCTGCGCCCTCCAGAAGTTCTATGATCAGAAAAAGTTAATTTATCTTCGGATGCCTCAAATATTGATTTTTGTGATCCACTATTTTCGTTATTCATGCCCTTATATACCCCTGACAAAAGGTTCAACCCTATGCTATAGAAACTCATTCAATTGCAAAAGCAGGAAAAGGTGTTTCGTGGCTTCCTATCAGTATGTCTATGTCATGCAGGGTCTTACAAAGTCTTATCCGGGGGGGAAAACCGTTTTGAACGGTATTACCCTTTCTTTTTTACCGGGGGTAAAAATTGGGGTTTTGGGCCCGAACGGGTCCGGAAAATCAACGCTTTTAAAAGTAATGGGGGGAGTTGAGCGTGAATTTTCAGGCGAGGCTTGGGCCGCAGAAGGCGCAAAAGTTGGCTATTTAGCTCAAGAACCACAATTGGACCCAACTAAAAGCGTTCGGGAAAATGTAATGGAAGCGGTGAAGGAGACAAAGGCACTGCTGGATAAATACAATGAAATTTCGATGAAATTTGCCGAAGTCACCGATGACGCTGAGATGACTAAAATGATGGACGAGCAAGCAGCCTTGCAAGAGCTGATTGAAGCCAAAGATGCGTGGGATCTCGACCGCATGATCGATATCGCGATGGATGCATTAAGGTGCCCGCCTGGGGATTCGGATGTCTCGACTTTATCTGGCGGTGAAAAACGCCGTGTCGCTTTATGCCGCTTGCTGCTTGAAAAACCAGATATGTTGTTGCTGGACGAGCCAACCAACCATTTGGACGCTGAAAGCGTTGCATGGCTGCAAAGGCATTTGCTTGATTATAAAGGCACCGTTGTGATGGTGACGCACGATCGTTATTTCCTTGATAATGTGACGGGCTGGATTTTAGAACTCGATCGCGGTCGCGGTATTCCTTATGAAGGCAATTATACAGCGTATTTGACAGCGAAGCGCAAACGTATGGAACTTGAACAGAAGCAAGAAGAAGAGCGTTCCAAAACACTTGAGCGCGAATTGGATTGGATGAATTCAACCCCAGAAGCACGCCGTAAAAAATCAAAAGCGCGTATTGCAGCGTATGAACAGATGTTGCTTGATGGTGAAAATGAAACATCACGCACCGCGCAAATTGTTATTCCAGTGCCGCCGCGTTTGGGCCAGCATGTTGTAGAAGCAAATAATATTCGCAAAGCTTTCGGCGATAAATTATTGATCGATGATTTATCATTTAAATTACCGCCGGGCGGTATTGTGGGCGTTATCGGCCCGAATGGTGCCGGTAAAACAACATTATTCCGCATGATTACAGGGGTTGAAAAACCCGATTCCGGCACCTTTGAAGTCGGCGATACGGTGAAGCTTGGCTATGTTGATCAATCGCGCGACGCATTGGCAGCAGACGCAACGGTGTGGCAAGAAATCTCGGACGGGCTTGATATTTTAAAACTCGGCAAAATTGAAATGCAGTCACGTGCTTATGTGTCTGCTTTTAACTTCCGTGGTCCAGACCAGCAGAAAAAAGTGGGCCAATTATCAGGTGGAGAGCGTAACCGCGTGCATCTGGCAAAAATGCTCAAATCAGGCGCAAATTTATTGCTGCTCGATGAGCCGACCAATGATTTGGATACTGAAACATTATCAGCTTTGGAAGAAGCGCTTGAGAAATTTGCAGGCTGCGCCGTGGTGATTTCCCACGACCGCGCTTTCCTCGACCGTGTGGCAACGCATATCCTCGCGTTCGAAGGCGATAGCCGCGTGGAATGGTTTGAAGGTAATTACCAAGATTATGAGGCCGATCGTAAACGCCGCATGGGTGTTGCAGCCGATACACCTTCACGCATTCGGTATAAGCCCCTCACAAAAGCTGCGTAATTATAAGTGGGGACATGAAAAGCGAAGCCTTCGTGTCCCCATTCTTATTTTAGATGCGGCGCGAGCGGTTTAGCAGCAGGCTGCTTGGCGTTTTCTGCAATTATTTTTTTCTGAAGTTGTGCGAGCGATGAACCGCCCGGTAGTCCCCGAAGTCCTAAATAAAGTGCTGCGTTAATTGTGCCCCATTTATTGCCTCTGAGAGGACCATTTGTAATTCGATCAGGTTTATGCTGTGTTGGATAAGTGCCGTGTTGAAGAAACCATTCTTTAATCGCTTGTAAAATATCAGATTCGGCTAGGTCACAACTGTAATTTCGAATATTTTCTTTTAAGTCGTAGCGATGAAGTAAGTCTGGTAAAGACGAACCTCCTGGCAGCCCCCGCGAACCATTTTTGAGTGCTGCGTTAATGGAGCTCCAAGTGCTTCTCTTAAGCGGCCCATCTATAATTTGGCCAGGTGTATTTACATTTGGATAAGTACCATTTTTTAAAAACCATTCATTTGCCGCATTTAAAATATCGTCTTCAGTTACTTGCCGATCTGCACTTAATCTATTTTCTTTAAGCCCATGTCGGTGAAGTAAGCCCGCCAAAGATGAGCAGCTTGGTAATCCTCGTAATCCATCTTTAAGCGCGGAGTGAATTGTACTCCATTTACTCCCCGTGAGAGGGCCATTTGTAATTTGATCAGACGTTCTTTTTGTTGGATAAATTCCCTTTAGGGCATGCCAATCAATTAAAGCCTCCAGAATAATTTCTTCTGATAGTGGCAGCGGTTTTGGCCTGCGCGTGCGTTCAAATGCTTCAAGGTTTAAGCGCTTGTGTTTCTCTGGTGCGGGGGTTTCTTGCACGATATCAAGTATGCGGGAAAGCCAGCCCGATGGTGGGTCTGTCATACGCACGGTGTGCATCATGGGTAATGATTTTAGTTGGTTTTTTGTATAGATTGAAAAACTTTCAGGGTCGATGATTGTATCTGAAACAAAAGTAATCTCACCAAACTGGTCACATACCGCAATTTGCTTATTGCGGTCAGGTAGTTCAATGACTACATAGGGTTTTTGTCGCACCATATTTGGGTCAACTGTGCCAACACGAATAATAATATGATCCGTATGTTCGCCAATTGTTTGTAACCCTTCAATCAACCATGCAAGGCGTGGTTGGTTTATAATCTCAAAGGGTTTTGGCTCGTCTGATGTTGGTGTATTAATTTGCCCGTCATCAGTTTTAACTAAAACTTTTCCTGTGTGAACAACAACTGTGCCTGCGCGTTCAAGCTGTGCTAATAAATCATCAAAACTATTTGCGCCACGCATTTTTTGATATGCGCTTGCAAGCGCATCATCAATTATATCCCAAACGGATTTTGGATGTGCAATGCCAACTTCTTTGGCAAATTCTTTCTCAAGATCAAGGGATGATTGCCCATCATTATGCGCCATCACAAAAGTATCAATTTCTGTCAGTGGCGTAAGCAAGGCATCCGCAGCACTTGATGACCCATCATAAGAATCGGCTGCCTTTGCCGCATGGTCAAACAAGCTTCTCAGGTAACTTTTTTCTTGTGTGTTTATCATCGCCATTAATAATTTATGTGAAAATAAAAGTGTCAGATCTTAATAAATTGTAAATATTATGTCAATAATAATGATCTAACTCGTTGAAATCGTGAAAAAATAGATCCTAAACCTGTCTGTGTGATACAATATTAAAAAGAATTTAATTAAAATTTTAGATAATAGAGTGGGGTAAAACGCCCCAAACGGGATCAGCCCCCGCTGCTTAGGCTTGAGGGAGTGTGCTAGAAAGTGAAGCGGCCTTCATCACGTGACGTTGTAACCTATATGGTCATGCCCGGTATCTGGCCGCGTGTGCGTGAATTGCTTTTTGGCGGCTTTGGGCTTGTGGCTTATCAAATTGCTCTTATATTCCAGATGGTACGAATTTTACCGCCACAACACCCTTATTTTGTTCCCTCTAACATTACAAAGTTTGGCATTCTTGACGTTTTTCGTGAAGCTTCAAGGCATTTAAAGTTTTCTCGCTCGCATATAGATCAGGTTATTATTTATTTTTGTTTGCTGGGTGGGTTGCTGATTATATGTTTTTTCTTTTTGTCTATGATCGTAATACTTGTAAGCACACCAGCATTTGCCGGGGTGAATTACAGTATAATCAACAATGTTTTTCTAACCCCAAACCCTACCGAAGATGTTGCTTTTAGATTACTTGATCGGGTTTTTGGCATTCCCGGAATTTATAATTCAGGTGATTTAAGCCCTACTGCTTTTCATACGGCTTTTCATGGTCTTTTAAGATACTACAGTACATTAATGATCTTTATTGCCGTCATAGTCATTTTTTATTACACGGCTGTGGTTGTGGGTGAAACATCGCTTTACGGTACACCTTTTGGCAGGCGGTTTGATACAGTATGGGCACCGCTGAG
>CAZYMI010000011.1:0-61765 GCA_964648505.1 uncultured Pseudobdellovibrionaceae bacterium | reverse complement strand
CATATATGCTTTTTGAAAATCGGTCCAGCTTAGATGCCGCATAAGCTTCACATGATCGATATAGTCAAGCGATGATTGACGCACTTGGCGCGCGTCCCACAAAAAACCACACGGCTCGATAATTTCGAGCCCTAAGCCAAGGCAGGCCGCAAGCCTTATGGCCGCGCCGGTATTTTGCGGTATATCCGGTTCATAAAGTGCAAGATGGATCACGCTTTAGAATTAATGCATTGCGGGCTGTGCTGGCAAGCGGCTTTGTGGGATGGCGGGTAAGGCTTGGTTTAAAATAGCGTCGTGGCCAGATTTTGGAAAAAGCCTGTATTCATTTTCCAAGCGCCCCATAATATTTTTGACGTATTTTGTTGTCTCAGGAAAATAACGACGAATATCCTTGCGCCCTAATGTTGAAAAACCCGAACGTTCCAGCATTTCCATTGCGAAAATTTCAGCGAAGGCTTCGCTTCTGGCCTCTAACTTTAAAGTCTGGCGTGCAAAAGGGTAGTCTTTTTTAGATAAATAATAAGTAACAAAGTCCTGATCTAGCGATTTTTTAATATTTTCAACATCGCGCTCATAAGCTTTTCGAAATTGAGGGTCATCAGTTGATGCGCCATCTAAAATATGATCCAGCCTATGGCCCAACTCATGAAAAAGCGTTGCCTCAAGTTCTGTGTTACGAAGAAGGCATTGGCTATCTCTGTTATAATAGTAAAAAGGCATGCTCAATGTTTTATCCTCACTAAGATAATCCCCAACAGCACCTTCTTTAGGAGACTCTTCACCATTCTCATTTTTCTTTAATAGAACCTGTGCACATAAAATAGTGAGGCCGAATTCTTGAAAAATATTTTGATAGGGCTGCGGCATTTTCGCAAAAGAGCCCTTGATTTTTTGAACGAAACTTTTTGATGTAACGTTTGGGTCAACTTTCCACGTTACACCTTCAGGCTTTTCTATTTTCATCCGTTCCGAATGCAATCTACCATAAAGACTGCCTTGGCCAGCAACGGGCAAGTATTCCGTGAGTTTTTGGAGGTGTTGTTCTTCATCGGTTGTGGGCGCTGTTTGCTGTCCTGTATTTTCGCGCAGTTGCCAGAGTATATAATCCGCCCAATATAGTTGATCGTATATATCTTCGTGTTCTGGCCCATGGCGTTTTTCTTGCGGGAGTTCGTTCTTCTCGAGTTCTTTATCTTTTAAATAGGTTTCAAACTTTGTTTTTAGGGCGGATTTTACATCGGGCGACAGGTTGGGAAGATCTTTTCTATCAATATGTATGAGACCTGATAATAATTCAGGCGCATCTGCATTTTTTATGAAGGCTTCGTTTAATTGTTCAGCTTTTAGTTTCCTGTCATCAGGTTTTTTAAAAAAACTAAAGACAGCAGCTTTAAATTTTTCGCGTGCGAGGTTTCGTTTCGCTTCGGCGTATGCCGGATATTTCTGAGCGTCTTGGTGTAGAAACGAATTTTCACCAAAGGGTTTAAACAAAACATTGCGCGTGCGCCTTGCATGGGCTCGAACTTCTGCAAACGGGCCCTTTAAAGGCTCAGGCAGGGAGGTCTCTACTTTGTTCCAAAAGGCAGATCCAGCTATTTCTTTGAAAGTAGTACCTAAATTCATAATCGTATTATATTAACATAATACATAAAGAATATTCAAACTTTGGCCTATTTTTGGTTTATCCTAAGCCTGCATGCTTTTAAGCACTGGATTGGCGAAACGACTTCTTTTATATAAGCTACGCAAAAGCATGAATCGACTGTCTAACACTCTGAAAACAAAGAAATCCCATGGCTGACACCCCCTCAAATCCCCCTGAAGCGTCAACACGGCGCGATTTTTTGTATTTGACAGCAGCTTCTTTTGCGGCGGTAGCCGCAGGTTCTGTGGCGTGGCCATTTGTGCATCAGATGAATCCGGCAGCAGATACACTTGCGTTATCTTCCACTGAAGTTGATCTGGCGCCTATTGAAAAAGGGCAAGCTATTACAGTGTTCTGGCGCGGGAAGCCTGTTTTTATTCGCCATCGTACAGAAGAAGAAATTGCAAAGGCTGATGAAGCTGTGCCTGATTTGCGTGACCCTGAGCTTGATAAAGATCGGGTTAAAAAACCGGAATGGCTTGTGATGGTGGGTATCTGCACGCATCTTGGTTGTGTGCCGCTTGGTCAAAAAGAAACGGATGCTAAAGGTGAATATGGTGGCTGGTTTTGCCCTTGCCATGGGTCGCATTACGATACGTCAGGGCGAATTCGGAAGGGGCCTGCGCCTAAAAATCTAATCATACCTTCATATGAATTTACATCCGATACTTTAATTAAGATCGGTTAAAAGGGAGTTTTGAGAATGGCTTCAGGTCCACGCACACCTTTTAAAAATAACGTTGTTGAATGGGTTGATTCACGTCTGCCGATTTTTACAATGCTTAATAAGGAATATGGTGTATTCCCAACACCTAAAAACTTCAATTATTTTTGGAATTTCGGGGCAATTGCCATGTTTATGCTTGTGACGATGATTGTCACAGGGATCACACTTGCAATGAATTACGCCGCGCATACAGCGCACGCCTTTGATTCCGTGGAACGGATTATGCGTGATGTTAATTACGGCTGGTTAATCCGTTATATTCATATGAATGGCGCATCTTTCTTTTTTATTGCAGTGTATATACATATTTTTCGCGGTATGTATTACGGGTCTTATAAAAAACCGCGCGAGCTTTTGTGGATTTTGGGCGTAACCATATTCTTGCTGATGATGGCAACGGCGTTCATGGGCTATGTGCTGCCTTGGGGCCAAATGAGCTTCTGGGGTGCGACTGTTATTACTAATTTGTTTTCAGCAATTCCGTTGGTTGGTGAAAGTATTGTAACGTGGCTCTGGGGAGGGTTTTCAGTTGATAACCCAACCTTGAACAGGTTCTTTGCGCTGCATTTCTTTTTACCGTTTGTTATTGTTGGTGTTGTGTTCATGCATATCTGGGCACTGCACGTTACCGGATCAAACAATCCGCTTGGAATTGATACAAAAGGGCCGCAAGACACTTTGCCGTTTCACCCTTACTATACAATCAAGGATTCATTCGGTCTTATTGTGTTTGTGGCTGTTTATGCCCTGTTTACATTTTTCATGCCGAATGTTTTAGGTCATCCGGATAACTATATACCCGCAGACCCACTTGTGACCCCAGCGCACATTGTGCCTGAATGGTACTTTCTGCCCTTTTATGCGATTTTGCGTGCCGTTACTTTTGATATAGGCATACCATTTACCAGTATAGTATTTATCCCTGCCAAGCTTGGCGGTGTTATCGCCATGTTTGGCTCGATTGCTTTGCTTCTTGTTATGCCATGGCTTGATACACATCCAGTTCGTTCAGCGCGTTTTCGTCCTAAATATAAAATTGCGCTGCTTACATTTGTTGCGAGTGTTTTTGCCTTGGGCGTTGCTGGTGGAAAACCACCTGAAGGTCTGTGGGTTATCATCGGTCAGGTTGCAACGGTTTATTATTATGCGTTTTTCCTTGCAATCTTGCCTTATTTATCGCGCACAGAAAAAGCAAAAGACCTTCCGACATCCATTAATGAAGCTGTGCTGAAATCCAAGGCGGCCTGATATGAAAAAAACAAAAGCTTTTTTAACTTTGACCTTGTGCAGCTTTTTTGTACTGGCAACGCCTGCCATAAGCGCGGAAGCAACGCATGAAATACCAAAGCAGAAATGGTCTTTTAATGGCCCTTTTGGCACTTACGATAAGGCAGCTTTGCAGCGTGGCTTTAAAATCTATAAAGAAGTGTGTTCTTCTTGTCATTCTATGAAGGGATTATATTACCGAAACCTTCAGGCGCTTGGATATTCCGAAGATCAGGTTAAAACGATTGCGGCGGAATTTACGATTACCGATGGTCCTAATGATGAAGGCGAAATGTTTGATCGCCCGGGCCGTCCTTCAGATAAATTTAAATCGCCTTTTGCAAATGAAAAAGCAGCGCGTTACGCTAATAACGGGGCCTATCCGCCGGATCTGTCTTTGATTACAAAGGCGCGACACGGTGGTGCTGATTATATTTATGCTATTTTGACGGGGTATGAAGAGGCCCCCGCAGGTAAAACGCTTTTATCAGGCCAGCACTGGAACAAGTTTATGGCAGGTAATGTGATTGCCATGTCAAAGCCCCTTCAAGATGGGCAGGTTGCTTGTGAAGACCCTGAAACACCAGAAACTGTTGATCAGTATGCCCGCGATATCTCCACCTTTCTGGCATGGGCGGCAGAACCTGAAATGGAAGCACGCAAGCGTATGGGTGTAAAAGTTCTTATATTCTTAGCTGTTTTTGCTGGCATTATGTATGCCGTAAAAAAGCGAATTTGGGCAGATGTCCATTAAAGGTTTTTTGTGAATAAAGATAAAAAGGCAGATAAAAAGGGCGTGCAGAATCCGCGCGATATGTTACGTCAGGCGCGCGCCTATGAAATTTTTGGTACTTTTTTTGCCCTTGCTGGGCTTTTGACGTTT
The DNA here is from genome assembly GCA_964648505.1 of uncultured Pseudobdellovibrionaceae bacterium. GTDB lineage: Bacteria > Pseudomonadota > Alphaproteobacteria > Micavibrionales > Micavibrionaceae > CAZYMI01. The sequence continues at coordinate 57,244 of CAZYMI010000011.1, read as the reverse complement.
ATTATTCTTTATGTTCGTAACATTGAAGGTCGTCTTTTTGAAGCGATAGCCAATCCATCAACCCTGTTGATGATTGTGATGCCTTTTTTGCCTTCTGTTGTGTTGACAAACAAGGCCAAAGCTTTGCGTAAAAAAGCCCTTCTAATGCTTGAGAAAAAGAAATAGCATCCTTTCCTATGAAAGACACACAGGGTGATATTTTAAATTTTTGGTTTGTTGAAACACAGCCCAGCTTGTGGTTTCAGACCAATCCAGATTTTGATCAGTCTATCAGGTCGCGTTTCTTAGAAGAATATCAGCGTGCCTTTTCAGGAAAATATGATGAGTGGAAATCAAGCCCTGATGGATGCTTGGCATTATGTTTGCTGTTAGACCAGTTTCCGCGTAACATGTTTCGAGGAGAAAGAGCTGCTTATGCAAGCGACGCAAAAGCAATTTTAATAGCCAAACATTGCATTTCTAAAGGCTTTGACCAAATTTTTCAGCCCATCAAGCGTCGTTTTATTTATCTGCCTTTTGAACACTCTGAAACATTATCGGATCAGAAAAGGGCTATGGATTTATTTGAAACAATCCGTGAGGACGATCCGGTGGGCTATGAATATTCTTTAAGACATTTCAAGGTGATCGACCGGTTTGGCCGATTTCCTCATCGTAATAAAATTCTTGGACGAGATAACACGCCCGAGGAAGAAGAATTCCTGCTAGCAAACCCGGGCGGTATATAATGTTTGATTTTAATCTTAAGCCAAAACAAAACGAAACACATACGGTTGTTAAAGAAAAAAAGGGTGTCTTATTCTTTATTGGTAAATGGGTCAGGCGCCTGTGCACGACATTGGGCGCGATTATTCTTTTATCGTCATTAAGCGGATGTGTTTTTGGTTTTCTTTTACCGAAAGTAGAAAAAAGCTTACCAGAAAAAATTGTTCTTGTTCTGAAGTTATCTGATGGTTTGTCTGATACCAGTGATGCAAGTCCTTTCTCCGATCCTTTTGCGCCAGCAGCGTTAAGCGTTCATGAAATCATCGAAACGCTGCACCATGCATCAAAGGATGACCGTGTGAAGGGAGTTGTTGCTTCTTTGCCACCGGCATCTTTTCAGCTTGCCCATGTGCAAGAATTACGCAAGGCAGTAAAAGATTTTAAAGCATCAGGAAAGTTCACAAAAATATATTCACCAAATTACGGCGAATATGGCGATGGGTTATCACGATATTATTTAGCATCCGCTTTTGAGGAAATCTGGATGCAGCCTGTTGGCACAGTCATGATATCAGGCTTAAGTGGAGAGCAGCCATTTTTCCGTACAGCGCTTGAAAGCATTGGTGTAAAGCCTGAAATTTTACAACGAAAAGAATACAAATCTGCACTTGAAAATTTTACAAACTCTCAAATGTCTCCGGCGAACCGTGAGATGACAGAATCGATGCTGAATGATTTAATGCGGCAGATTGTTGCAGATGTGGCAAAAGATCGTACCCTTTCTGAAGAGGCTGTTTGGGCATCTGTGAATAAAGGGATTTTGCTTGGTTCTGAGGCTCTTGAAGCAAAACTGATTACCCGGCTGGATTATGGGGACAAGATTTTGCGTGAAACCAGAAAAACTATAACCGGGGACGAGGAAGCGGATGACGATCTTTTTGTCAGGATTGATGATTATAAAAATGCGAATATTTCTATGCCAGCATCTAAAATAAAACAAAAAATTGCTTTGATACATGTCAGTGGAGAAATTGCGCCTACCGCAGGACACGCAAGCCCGCTTTCAGGAGGGCAAGATGGCCTGGGCGCTGATGAGATTTCTGCCGCGCTTTTTGATGTGGCAGAAGATGATGAGATTAAAGGTGTTATTTTAAGAGTAAATAGTCCTGGGGGGTCACCATCAGCGTCTGAAACAATTCGTAATGCTGTTTTGCGTGTAAAAAGCAAAGGAAAATTTGTGCTTGTGTCGATGGGGCCGCTTGCGGCTTCTGGTGGGTATTGGATTGTTGCCAATGCAGATGAAATTTTTGCGTTGCCTGCAACGCTGACGGGGTCAATTGGCGTTGTAGGGGGTAAGGCAGATCTGTCGGGTCTTTGGGAAAAGCTTTCTGTAACATGGGAAGGGCCGAAGGCTGGCGCAAATGCTGATATACTATCTTTTAACAAACCGCTCGGCGAAGCAGGTTCGGAACGTTTAAATGCGATGATGGATGATATTTATATAAACTTCACACGCATTGTTGCACAAGGTCGTAAGTTAGACCCGCAAGCCGTAGAGCTTATTGCCCGCGGGCGTGTCTGGACGGGTGCGCAAGCCAAAGATATAGGGCTGGTTGATCAGATTGGGGGTTATGAAGACGCGTTGGCATCTGCTGCTAAAAGGCTCAGTCTTGTGTCTGTCGATGAATTGGAAGTAATTGTTATGCCCGAACCAGAGCCTTTGTATGAAAAAATTCTATCATTTCTTGAGCAGCAATCAGCAGCGACTATTGCGCTTGGAAAATTTTCAAATGTACTTCTTGGAAAATCCAAAACGTCAGTCATGGTCTACGATCCAAGTCTGGAATTTATGCAATAGCCTAAGCCGCTTCTAGGCTTAAAACGCACTTGATAATATTTTCAACATCAAGGCCAGCTTCGGCATATTGTTTGTCTGGTGTATCATGTTCTTGGAACAGGTCGGGCAGCCCAAGCGTGCGCACTTTAAGTTTTCCATCAAGCATTCCTTTGTCACAAAGATACTGAAGCACAAATGCGCCAAATCCACCGCGCGAGCCTTCTTCGATTGTTATCAAGCCATAGTGGTTTTGAACCAGATCATTTATCAAATCTGTATCCAAAGGTTTTGCAAAACGTGCATCGGCGACAGTAATAGAAAGGCCATTATTTTGAAGTCTGTCAGCGGCTTTCAAGCATTCATGTAATCTTGTGCCATAGGAAAGTATAGCAATATCAGTGCCTTCACGTACAATGCGGCCTTTGCCAATCTTTAGAATTTTACCCTGCAAAGGCAAATCAACACCAACGCCTTCACCGCGCGGGTAACGGAATGCGCAAGGCCCCTCATCATAAGACGCGGCTGTGGCAACCATATGGACCAGCTCGGCTTCATCGGATGGGGCCATCAGCATCATGTTAGGCAAACAGCCCAGATAAGCAATATCAAATGATCCGGCGTGTGTCTGGCCGTCTGCCCCAACAAGGCCAGCGCGATCAATCGCAAAACGTACGGGCAGGTTTTGAATGCACACATCATGCACAACCTGGTCATAAGCACGTTGTAAAAATGTAGAATAGATTGCAGCAAAAGGGCGCAAACCTTCAGCAGCAAGACCGGCAGCAAATGTAACGGCATGCTGTTCAGCAATGCCCACATCAAATATACGATCAGGAAATTCATAAGAAAAAAGATCAAGCCCCGTGCCTGAGGGCATAGCGGCAGTAATCGCAAGAATATTTTTATCCTGACGCGCTTGTGATATCAAAGCATTAGCAAAAACTTTTGTATAGCTTGGTAAAAGTGATTTTGGCTTTGATTGCGATCCTGTCACAACATTAAATTTGGTAACCCCGTGCATTTTATCTTGTGCATCTTCTGCCGGGGCGTAACCCTTGCCCTTTTGTGTGATGACATGAAGTAAAACAGGGCCATCATGTGTACCGGTATTGAGGTTGCGTAATACAGGTAAAAGATGATCCAGATCATGCCCATCTATAGGGCCGATATAGTAAAATCCAAGTTCTTCAAATAACGTTCCGCCGCCGATGCGTGCGCGAACTGTTTCCTCAGCATGTTTTGCCGCTTTACGCAGCGGCGAGGGCAGAAAGTCAGTAATATTTTTAGCAATCTCACGGGCGCCAATATAAGGCTTTGATGAAACCAGACGGGAAAGATATTTCGACATGGCGCCAACAGGTGGAGCAATCGACATATCATTGTCATTTAAAATAACAAGCAGACGTGATTTAAGTGCGCCTGCGTTATTCATCGCTTCATAAGCCATGCCAGCAGACATTGCGCCATCACCGATAACGCAAATGACACTATTGTTTTCACCCCTTAAATCACGCGCAACGGCCATGCCAAGGCCCGATGAGATAGATGTAGAGCTATGGGCTGCGCCAAAGGGGTCATACTCACTTTCAGATCGTTTAGTAAAACCAGAAAGGCCGCCACCTTGGCGTAGCGTACGTATTTTTGAACGGCGCCCGGTCAAAATTTTATGCGGATATGCCTGATGCCCCACATCCCATATAAGGCGGTCATCAGGGGTATTAAATACTGCATGAAGGGCAACGGTAAGTTCGACCACACCAAGCCCAGCGCCAAGATGCCCGCCTGTTACCGAAACAGCGTCAATCATTTCTGCGCGAACTTCTTGTGCCAACTGCTTAAGCTGATCATCTGTTAATGATTTTAGATCTGAAGGAATATCGATGCCATCCAGAAGACATGTAGTTTTTCTGGAATCTTCAGTCTTATCGTTTTTGGGTACAAAGTTTTTCATTATGTACGGCGTTGTAAAACATAATAAGCAAGTTCTTCAAGCATAATCCCGCGACCATTAAAAACATGCAGGTGTCTAACAGCTTGGTTTACAAGCATTTCTGCGTGCATTTTTGCCTGTTCTTTCCCCATGGTGGACACAAAAGTGGACTTTCCCGCTTTTGAATCCTTGCCCGTATCTTTCCCGATATCGTTTGCAACGCCTTCAACATCTAAAATATCGTCTGTTACCTGAAAGGCCAGACCAAGATCAAAGGAATAGTTTTGTAATGCCCGTCTTTGTGGTTCACCAGCTTTGCCAAGAATAGCCCCTGCATCACAGGCAAAAGCCATTAGCTTTCCTGTTTTCATGCGTTGAAGGCGAGAAATGGTTCCCAAATCAAATTCTGATTTCTCACCAATCAAATCAAGCATCTGCCCGCCAACCATGCCGTGGGGCCCTGATGATTGAGCAAGCTTTGTTACAAGTTCGCAACGAACACGAGGGTCTTCATGTGTTTCCGGTGCAGCTAAAATTTCAAAGGCATAGGTCAAAAGTGCATCGCCCGCCAGAATGGCTGTGGCTTCATCAAAAGCACGGTGTGTTGCAGGTTTTCCACGGCGCATATCTGCATTGTCCATTGCGGGTAAGTCGTCATGAACCAGCGAGTAGCAATGTACAAATTCAAGAGCAGCAGCGGCTCTGCGTGCGCGCATTGAATCAACACCAAAAAGTTTTGCACATTGAATAAGAAGAAAAGGTCGCAAGCGTTTGCCACCACCAAGTACGCCATGGCGCATGGCATCAAAAAGGCGGCTTTCTGGCAGGTCAGTAGAAGGAAGAAGATTATCGATCGTTTTATTAACTTGTTCTACTACCAGATTCATTTCATCTTGAAGTGACTGAGAAGCGTCGCGAGGTGATGGGGCCATGGTATAAAACCTTCTTCTTAGAGTTTATTCTTCGTTTTGAAAGGGCTTTGTAGATAACGCACCATCTTGCCCAACAGTGATCAGCTCAATCTTTGCCTGAGCATCTTTCAGCTTGTTTGTGCAATGGTTTTTTAAAGCAATACCCCGTTCATAAAGCCGGATAGAATCTTCAAGCGGTGCATTGCCGGATTCCAGATCGCGCACGATCCCCTCCAGTTCCGAAAGCGCAGCTTCGAAGCTTAAAGAGTCGGCATTGTTTGGTGCGGCTTTTGGCATAATTCAACAATCCTTGAAATGTGACCGATCTTAAGTGACAAATTAGCCTTTCTCAAGGAAAAAGACAGTAAACTCAAGGCTTTGGAATAAAATTTTAGGTCTTTTTAGGGGTTTTGCGCCCTAAGAATGCGGTCATCGACCAAAGCCGCATTACGAAGGTCGATATCAGAGACTTCGGGGCGGGGGTTTGTGCGGTTATACGCCAGTTGGGCTGGCGTAAGTTGAAAACCAATAAGAATGCGAATATCGGAAATTTTTTCATCACGTTCTAACAACAAAGATTGTTTTAAGCTTTCAATTGATTGAACGCGCGTAGTGTTTTTATCAAATATAACTGATGCTGCAAAAACATCTTTGGCCCTTATGGCACCTGAAGATGTGCTCACAGAAGCAAAGTAAGGAAATGCGAAAGAAGCATTCTTGCCCATTGTGCTAAGGCCTTGTGGGCCAAGCGAATGGATGAAGGTTAATGTCAGGGCCACTTGCAGCGTGTTGTTATCGACAATCCTGCAAACGCCGCCTGCGGTTTGTATTAACGAAAGCGCCTGAATTTGATCTTGCGATTCTGGCCCTGCATAAAAATCATCAAACTGAGTCAGTGTCGAAAGTTCAGGTACAATATGAATGTTGGGGCAGGTTGTATCCAGGTTTGAACGGCTTGGCCATGAAAAACCTGACATATCCATGGTTTCGCATGAAACAAGCGTAAAAGAAGTGATGATAAGGACAAGTCGCCGCATATATACAGCCTACTCAAGCAGAGCAGGTCAGGCAAGATATGGATTTTCACATTTAATTCGATTATATCAGGTGTATGACCAAACAAAGACTAAAAGTATTGCTTGCTGCGCCGCGTGGTTTTTGTGCGGGGGTAGATCGCGCAATCCAGATTGTTGAAAAGGCAATTGAGAAATACGGCGCGCCTGTTTATGTGCGACATGAAATTGTTCATAACAAATTTGTTGTTGATGCTTTGCGTGAAAAGGGAGCCGTTTTTGTAGAAGAGCTGAGCGAGATACCAGATGACGGGCGTCCGGTTATTTTTTCTGCTCATGGCGTTGCAAAATCAGTTCCTGCAGAAGCAAAAAAGCGAGAAATGTTTTTTATTGATGCAACATGCCCGCTGGTTACAAAGGTTCATAATGAAGCAGTGCGTCACCACCTGATGGGGAAAACAATTATTTTAATCGGGCATGCAGGGCATCCTGAAGTTGTGGGCACAATGGGCCAGTTGCCTGAGGGGGCTGTTATTCTGGTTGAAAGTATTCAAGATGTTGAAAATTTGGCTGTACCTGACCCAGATCATCTTGCCTATGGCACTCAGACGACACTTTCAGTAGATGATACAGCCTCTGTTGTAGAGGCGCTTAAAGCAAAGTTTCCGGCAATTATAGGTCCTGGAAAAGAAGATATTTGCTATGCGACCACAAATAGGCAGGCGGCTGTAAAAGCAATTGCGCCTCTTGTTGATGTTTTGCTTGTGATAGGGTCTGAAAATTCTTCAAATTCAAACCGCCTTGTTGAGGTTGCCCGTGCTTATGGTTGTCCTAAAGCATGGCTTGTGGGCCGTGGCGCAGATGTACCGCTTGAATCATTCGGGCAGATCACATCTTTAGGGTTAACAGCGGGCGCATCAGCGCCTGATATTCTTGTCACTGAAGTGCTTGATTGCTTGAGAACAATTTATGATGTTGAACTCAATGAAGTTGAGATAACCAAAGAAGATGTTGTTTTTAATATTCCCCGTATTTTGCGTGAAGCGGAAGATGGTTACCAAAGTTCAGCGGCTTAATTGATATGGCTGTGTATACCCACCTTAATTCTCAGCAGATTGAAGATTTTCTAAATATGTATGATTGCGGTGCGCTTGTTTCTTTTCTGGGAATTCAAGCGGGCGTTGAGAACACAAATTATAAAATAACGACGACGAAGAGTGATTTTATTTTAACGCTCTTTGAAAAAAGAACACCTGTATCTGATATTCCTTTTATTTTTTCATTCAAGAAATATTTATCATCATGTGGTGTTGTTTGCCCGGTTCCTGTTCCAGATAGACAAGGGCAAGTCTTACAAAAACTTGCAGATCGTCCGGCATCGATAATCAGTTTTTTAGAAGGCCATGGAGCCTCACAAGTCGATATAACCCCTATGCTTTGTCGGGATATGGGGGAAATGACAGCCCGTCTGCATTTAGCTTCAGTTCGTTTTACCGAGAGCAGGGTAAATCCTGTTGGGTTTGAAACGTGGAATAATTTAGCACAGAAAATTATACTGAAGGCTGATACGATTGACTCCACGCTAATAAAATTTTTGTTTGATGAACTTCATTTTCTTGAGTCTCATTGGGTAACTGAAAAGCACCAACTTCCGATAGGTGTGGTGCATGCAGATTTATTTCCAGACAATATTTTCATACGTGATAAGAAAATATTTGGTATTATTGATTTTTATTTTTCCAGCACAGAAGCATTTATCTACGATCTTATGCTGACTGTAGGTGCATGGTGCTTTGATGAGCAGGGTAATGCCTGCAAAGACTGTATGGCTTCTTTTTTTGAAGGATATAACGCGTTGCGACCATTATCTGAAGTTGAAAATAAGATGTTGCTTGTTGCAGGGCGCGCTGCTGCTTTTCGCATTTTTATAACACGCTTACATGATACAGTTTTTCACGACTCTCGTGATTTTGTTTTGCCAAAAAACCCGGCACCTTATATGAATATTTCAAGGCATTATCATGAATGAAATTGTAGAAATTTTTACAGACGGCGCGTGCAGTGGTAATCCTGGCCCTGGCGGATGGGGGGCGATTTTACGCTACAAAGGGGCTGAGAAAGAGATGTTTGGCGGTGAATCTGAAACAACAAACAACCGTATGGAAATGATGGCCGCTATAAAATCACTCGAATCACTTAAGCGAGGATGTTGTGTAAAGCTTTATACAGACAGCGTGTATTTAAAAGATGGATTAACAAAATGGTTGTCGGGTTGGAAGGAAAAAGGCTGGAAAACAGCAGATAAAAAACCTGTTAAAAACAAAGATTTGTGGGAAGTTCTTGATGTGCTTACAAAGCTTCATGATGTTGAATTGATCTGGATAAAAGGGCATGCGGGGCACATTGAGAATGAACGTGCAGACGCATTAGCCCGGCGTGGTATTGATTCGATTCGCTAACTTATCCACAGAGAAAGATTTGCATTTAAGATTCTTTTAATGCGACTCGCGCACGCTGAGATCAGGCTGAATTTCTAGCCATCACAGATAGACAATCGAGGGTCCCATGACACAAGACCAAAAGCCTATCGAGACCACAGCATCTCAAACGTTTGAGCGTATTAATTTACCCGCTCCGCCCTGCGACCCGCAAGCACGGGCTGAAATGGATATTTACGTTCGCTTTATAAGACACTTACGCCACGTACCAAATACACGGGCTGATATTAAAATACTTTCAGCGATTCAATTCATTGCTGATATGACAGACCATTCAGATGCGCATGTTGCAAAAGTTTTAGTTGATCTGGGTCTGCGCGCCCCCCGCATGGCTTTTCCTGCCGAGTTCTTGGAATATGCCGACCAAGCATTGATGCGTGAGAAATGGGAACTAGGCGGCCCTTCAAATACTTTGCTTGCATTAAAAAATCACTGGAACAGGATTGGCGAAGATAGATTGCACGGTATTCGCAGACGCTTATCTATCCTTGATGATCTTCTGACAACAAGGCATTAATTTAGATCTTTTACCTTTAAGGCTTCTGCAAGGCTATGCTCCGCTGATCCACGTTTTAAAGGTTTTTGCTGGCTTTGGTGATCGCGCCAACCTATGAGTGAAATAACTTCAAAAGTAGCCGGTAAAGTTTGATCTGCTTTGGCAAATAATTCTTTATACTGAATAGCGGCGTTAATAAAAAAAGACTTTCCTACAAATTTTCTGTTTCGTTTTTCTATTGTAAGCCCTTCTGCCATGCCACGTATATCTTTCAGCAAAGTTGGTAATACTTTATAAGAAATATGAACAAGGTCTGAATCAACCACAGGAAGCGAAAACCGTGCACGTTGCATCAGGTCTCCCATTTGTCGCTTATCGGCAAAGGGCATAACGCGCGGGCTTGCGCCGCCAAAATTATCTATCTCCGTTTGCAAAAGGCTTTGACGAAGTTCAAACAAAGTTTCTCCACCAAACATATTGGCTAGAAATACGCCATCAGCTTTCAAAAGACGAGTGATCTGGATTAGAAACCCTGGTAAATCATTAATGTGGTGTAAGGTCAGAACGCTGATAATAAGATCAAACTGCGCGCAATCAAAAGGTATAATCTCATCTGAATAAAGTGGATATCCTTCCTTTATGGTTAGGAATCTTGATGGAAAGTCAGTATACGCAACAGTTTCTACGCCAAGATTCAGCTTTAGATAGTTGTCAAAAGAATCTGATGTTCTACTGCCAATCACGAGCACATTTTTAAATTCTCTATTGATAAGTGCAACGCGGTCTAAAAGATCTTTTTCCCAAAGATCAAAAAGAAAGCGATGGTTTTGGAATAATGAATAAGCGCGGTTTAGATTTTGCTGAAATCGCGTCGGTGAAAAAATCGCTATAGGTGATGAGGGTATCATTTGTCTGGTGTGGGTTTTGGGCCTTCTAAATTAACATTTTTACGGCCTGATTTTATTGTTTTTACAAGGCGTGGCGCTTTTCCACCGGATGATTTTTTACCCGATGTCGTTGTGGAGGAGCCTTCAGGTCCAATCGAAGGAGTGTTCAAAGAAGCAGCGCCTGGGGCTGAAGCCGTGAATGATCTCGGGCTTGCTGTAATATTGAGGGTGTCACCAGATATAATCAGTGGCGTTGATAGTGTCGGTGCAATCTGTTTTTGGAAATTGTAAGGTGAGTTCACCATTGTATACTCTATATTGGCATGATTTATTGCGTACACTTCAGCAATTTTTTTGATCATGTTGTTTAAGTCACAGTCATAATAGTGTAGCTTCCACAACTCGCTCATGGGGGCTAGTGCGGTGGCACCATGGGCAAAGCCCTTATAAACTTTACGTTTAACGCCTGTGACAGCAAAGGGAAAAATACGTTTTGGCATCATACCAATATAACTAAAATAGCTTTCACCCATGCGCCCAACATTTTCTATTTTAACTTCGTATTTTGAAGCAATAAAACGCCGCGCATCTTCTATGGTTTTTACATCTTTGGGTAGCACAAAGCTAGGCGCGGTGACAATCAAACCGTTGCCCTGATACCGTTGCGGCACTGGAAGATAATCAACATTAACGCCAGCCATAACTTCGCCAGAAAAATCGCGGCTCAACGGAATAACAACAGCAACATTCATGGTGCTGTCATCCATTAATGCAAATTCGTGATTTTTTGCACTTAAGGATGTAACAGCCCCCATATCATTCCGGCCTTCTTGAACAAATACAGAATTTACAATTCTGATTTTTCCAATTGTTCCACGAATATCTTTAAAGCGAGTATCGTCTTGTGCCATACGGGCGATAAGGTCACGCACGTTGAGTGTGTTTCCGCCATCTGTTTCCTCAAGTACAAGCGGGCTCTCAGACCAGCGTTCCAGTGGAATTGAAAGCCTTTCAAGCAGTGTTAAAATCTGCACTTCAAGGCGTGCTGATGGGATAAGCCCTACAGCAATAGCATTTAAAATATTTTGCGCATCATAAGCGTGAAGATGTTCATTATCATTCAATTCGATCTGTATTAAATCGGTTTCAACGTTTAAATAAAGCGTTTCAATTCTCTCACCGATTGTATGGGGATCAGGGTACAGCACAGGTCCCGCTTCAAAGCTTCGGCCATAAGCAGGCTTTAACTTGAAGCGTTGCATAGCAAATTTTCCGACAGCATTAGCGTCCTCAGGGCGTATGTCTGCAAGTTCAGCAATATCTATGCTAAGCGCTTCAACCATGTGCCCAGACCAGAATTTATCGTCAATATTACTCATGGTTCTGCGCACTGTATTGACCAGGCCGCGCAGCACGCCTTCTCGCAGATACACGAGTACACGATTATTTTCAGAGAATCTGTAAGGTATAATTTCTGCAAAGTCTTTTTCGGAGCTTACAATTTCTGTAATGGCGCCGCTTGCTTCATTACGAATGGCTGTGATATGCAGCAAGCCCGGGTTTGTCTTTGCTTGTCGGCGTTCGGTTATCAGTTGCGATTCTTTTTCAGATATTTTTTGGGCCAAAACAAGGTAACTGGTTGCCGGATAAGACAGGGGTGTATAATTTTCATCATATAAATTGAAGTGGCCTTGAAAGTACTTTTGAATATAAGAGTCGTTCCATTGCGCGGCAGCATAAATAATACGCATGCCTAAATTGGATAACGTTGAAACGAAGTCTTTTTCAGTAAAAAAGGTGTATTGTTTTGGCAGTTCACTATCCCAGTGGGCGTGATCATGGTTGCGCATCATAAATTCATAAGCCCATTTATAAGGCAGCCTGAACAGGCGGGTATTGGGAAACCGAGGGGACAGTTCTTCAAGGTAAAAGCCGGGGGAGACTTCATCCACACGCGGGCGGGCATTGTCTGAAAACCATATCAGCCATTCTGCTTCCGACATTTTGCCTTGCATTTCAGGTGTTGCAGGCTTTAGCGGAAATTCCATCAGCACAAATTCAGTTTCATCTGGCATGGCGTAATCGCGCACCAGCAGATAACCACCTTCTTTAAGATATTCAATCTGATTATCAAGTGTGCTGTAAACTGTACGACGATTATAAGATCCGGCGGAATAAATTTCATGCAAAAGAAAAGAATTGATGATGGCATCAACGCTCCCTTTCTCAATAATATTTTTATTAAAGTCGCCTGTGATAAAATTCAGATTGTCAGCCTGCCATGATTTTTTTGCTGTCTGGATCAGGGCCGGGTTTTTATCAATTCCAGTGATCATAAGGTCAGGCCGCAATGTTGCCATTGTGTAGGCCATCATGCCATCTTGGCATCCCATATCGATCACTCTTGCACCTGGATCTAAAAGCAGGTGGGCCATGGTAAACCATGATTTTTTTACAATTGAAGAAGGGATAGAGCTTAAAGCCTGCGCGCGCGCTTGAATAAAATCAGGTGCAAATTCAGAAACTTGAACTGAACGCACGGTTTCTGGGGCTTTTTCCTGCCCCATGGCCTTTTTATGGCCTGATCTTAATGATTTTTTTTGCGTTTCAGCCATTTATTCCTGTCAGTCCACCTGGCCACCTGGCGGCCGCTGGAAATTATCTCTTGCCCTTATATTTATAGGGGATACAAATGTTAACGAGATGGCCCCAGAAAGGCAAATATTTTCATATTTTCTAATATGGTTAAATTTCATGCAATTTCAAAAGATTAAGAACTGTATATTCATAATATTGAAATATATAGTCTCTTTTTTGCTTCCGCCTCGATGCTTTGTCAGCGCCGAGCCAGTAGATGCCCCGGGCCTTCTTGCACCAGCCATCTGGCAGAAGCTTTGTTTTGTTTCAAAGCCATATTGCTTCTCTTGTGGCATTCCCTTTGATGTGGATGTAGGTGAAGAGACGCTTTGCGTTGATTGTCTTGAACGCAAGCCTGCGTTTGTAAGTGCGCGCAGCCCATTGGTTTATGATGATGCGTCCAAACAAATCGTGCTGGCTTTTAAACATCATGATAAAATTGAAGCGGTTGTTTCAATGGCGCCATTGATGATCTCTGTGATGGATGATTTACAGGCACAGTTTGATGCTATTATTCCTGTCCCGCTTCACAGAAAAAGATTATTTTCACGGCGATATAATCAATCAGCATTATTGGCGCAGGCGATTGGGCGGCGGCGTAAATTGCCCGTGTATGTTGATTGCCTTATCCGTACTGAAAACACGCTGTCACAAGGCGGAAAGAAGCGTGAGGAAAGATTTCAAAATGTGAAAGGTGTTTTTGCCGTTCGTTCACACAAAAAGAACGATATAAAAAACAAAGCAATTCTATTGATTGACGATGTCATGACAACGGGCGCAACGCTTGATGCGTGCGCTTCAGTTCTTATGAATGAGGGTGCTTTAGCCGTTTATGCTCTATGTTTTGCTCGTGTCCCCAAACGCTTCTCTCAGGGGCAAGACCTTTTTGCATGATCAGGCGTCTGAGAGGATGAGGAGCTGATAAAAAACGCATCCCCAGTCTGCGTAAGGAATGGCTAAATACGCTATCTGATATGATGGAGCGATTGAGTATATCAGATGCTTTCAGCCTTGTGTTGATATCACTTTCGCGTAACTTCTCATACCGTGAAAGCACCGAAGTGCTGCCAATATCTTCCCCGCGCTTTAAGGCATCTACAAGAATATCGGTTAAATCAAAAACATCGCGCAAAGATAAGTTTAATCCTTGCGCACCTGTGGGCGGCATGACATGGGCGGATTCTCCGATAAGGGCGATACGATGACTAATAATTTTTAAGGCTTTTGCTGCATATATAGGCCAGCTATGTATTGCTGTTTCAAGTTTAATTTCACCTAAAACACCTTTTGTAAGACGTTGTATGCGTTGAACAACATCCTTCTTATTTAACGATAAGATCTGTTGTGCGTGCGATGTTTTTTCGAGCCATACAAGAGATGATTGCTGCCCTTGCAAGGGCACAAGTGTAAAGGGCCCGCCAGAATAATGATATTCAACTGAAGTATTATGATGAGGAAGAGAATGGGAAAGAACGCATGTCAGGGCCGTTTGTTTATAATCATGCTGCCATAAATCGATAGCTGCCAGGCTCCGAACACTTGAAAGACGACCATCAGCACCGATTAGAATTTGTGTTTTAATGTCCTGTCCGTTTGAAAGCGTAACGTGAAGAGCTGACGGTTTCTTTGCATCAATTTTTGTAATCACCTGTTCAAAAAAACAATTTTTCTTAACAGAGTTCAGAAGTTGATAGCGAAGCCAGTCGACTGGAACATTGCGTCCATAATGTTCTAGCCCGATTTCTTTTGCATTAAATGTTATATCCAGTTCAGGGGTTGCATTTGGGTCAATTAAACGCAAATTCTGCAAAGGTGTGCATTGATCAAGACCCTGGACCCCTAAGCGACAAAGCCCTGAAAGGGTGTCGTTCATCAAGGCTGTTGTGCGACCATTGGCGATTTGGCTTGGTAATTGGGGCTTAGGGCCTTGATCGATCGTGATAACGGCAAATCCAGCCTTTAGAAGGCTGCGCGCCAGGGCTAGGCCAGCAATTCCAGCCCCAATAATCAGGATTTCCGTTTCCTTTTTCATGGCCTATATATGTAACAGTAAGCCACGGAGGATACCATGCCAAAAGTAGAAATTTATACCAAAGATTATTGCCCCTATTGCACAAAAGCAAAAACTCTTCTTGAGCGTAAGGATATCGATTTTGATGAGATCGATATAACCCACGATCCCAAGCTTCAAACCCTAATGATTGAAAGATCAGGAGGAAGGCGCACTGTACCGCAAATTTTTATTGATGGAAAAGCCATTGGCGGCTGTGATGATCTTTATGCCTTGGAAGAAAAAGGTGAGCTTGATAAGTTGATCGCATGATGATTCAAGTTGCTTGTCTTCAGCTTAATGCGCAATCAGACAGGCTTACCAATTTACGCTTTGCAGAAAGCCTGACCCGTGAAGCAGCTTCTAAGGGCGCCACGTTTGTTTTGACGCCGGAGAATACTTGCGGCATATACCCTGATGCACGAACAAAGCTTGCTGAAACTGTATCTCAAAATGAACATCCGGCGATTAGTTTATTTTCAGGTCTGGCGCAAGAATTGGGTATTTGGCTGCTTGCAGGATCTTTAGCAATTAAAATCAGCGACCATCAGGTCCATAATCGGTCTTTTTTGTTTGGCCCTGATGGCAAGATTGCAGCGACTTACAATAAAATTCATCTTTTTGATGTGCAGCTTCCGACAGGGGAAGTGCTTCGGGAAAGTGAAACGGTTTGCGCTGGCAATGAAGCCGTTGTCGTTCAAACAGCTTTTTGTAAGCTTGGCCTGACAATTTGCTACGATGTCAGGTTCCCTGAACTTTATAAAGCTTTAGCGCAAGCAGGCGCACAGATCATAACGGTGCCCTCGGCCTTTACGGTGCCAACGGGTAAAGCGCATTGGAGCACGTTGCTTAGGGCGCGGGCAATTGAAACGGGATCTTTTATTTTAGCGCCAGCGCAAACAGGCAGCCATAATAGTGTTCGGCATACCTATGGACATTCCATGATTATAAATCCCTGGGGCGAAGTGATCGCACAAGCAGAATCGCAGACAGGCTTTATTTCGGCAGAACTTGATCTGGATGCAGTTTTTAAAGCGCGTTCTGCGATCCCGTCACTTTTACATGGCCGGGCGTTCCACCTTCGGGAGGAATAAACGATCAGGCTGCCGTTGAACGGATCAGTCTGCCTTTAAGCCATGCATAGCCAAGCCAAAGACAGGGGACTGCAAGCAAGGCATAGGTTACGATTTGTCCGAACAAGCTATCGCCGCCAAAAGGTTCTGTTACCTCTTCAACAAATTCGTTGCCGAAAATAGGCATGCCTTCGACTTCTGAGAGTTCATGTGCGCCATATAAAAATAGATGCACAGCAAATAAAACCAGAAAGACACCAGTTGTTTGTAAGAACAAACGAATATTGATGCGGTGTGAGTTTTTAATCCACATATATCCGATCAAAGCAGCAATGCACAGACCAGAAAGAGCCCCAAGAAACAGAGCTTCAGGATGCGCTTTTGCTGAGAGTGCGCCCAGCATCATGGCTGTTTCCATACCTTCGCGGGCAATCATCAGGACAGTAAAAATAAAAATACCAGCGGATGCCGCAAACCCAACTTTACTGGCCTGAAGTTCAATATCCGCATTGATCTTTCCGCGTAGATTCTTTGCAGTCATCATGATGTAAACAGTAAAAGACGCAACCATGACGCCAGCAATCATAGCAAGCGCACCTTCAAAAACGGGGTTCTCAGCAAGTTCAGCCACATGCCAGCCCGTTGTCACAGAAATTAAAAGCGCTGCCCCAACACCAGCATAAACAGAAGGCAGAAGTTGACGGCGACCTGTGTTGATAAGATAAGCAATAATGATTGCTACAATCAGGAACGCTTCAAGACCTTCACGGAAGGTGATCAAAAGGGATGGGAGCATAATGGTCGAATCCTTTAGTTGAGAATGATTATCATTCTTCTAATGCTGGTCAAACGCTTTGGCAAGGGGTAATTTAAATTTGATAAGGGAGTTCATTGATGAAAATTGTTAATATTTATAAAGCGGGTACGATTGAGCCAAAATCGGTCGTTATCTTACTGCACGGATACGGTGCAAATGGGCAGGATTTGATAGGGCTTGCAACAGAATGGCAGGCTGATTTGCCAGATACGCTTTTTTTATCACCAGATGCCCCTGAGCTTTGCGAAATTAATCCTTCCGGTCGACAATGGTTTTCACTGGAAAATAAATCTTATGCCACAATGGAATCCGGTGCTGCGCTTGCGATGTCTGGCTTGAATGATTTTATTGAAAGCACAATTAAAAATTATAATGTACCAGCATCTAAACTTGCGCTTGTTGGATTTTCACAAGGAACAATGATGTCACTTTATATTGCGCCACGCCAAAAAGTGCCGCTTGCAGGGGTGTTGGGATATTCAGGCCTTTTGCTTGGTGCTCAGGAACTTTCAACATCGGCGGTTGCGCGCTGCCCTGTTTGTCTGGTGCATGGCGATGACGATATGGTGGTCGATAGCGCTGCTTTTGAACATGATTTTAAAGTGCTGCAAGATTCAGGCTTTCCAGTGTCTGGCCAAAAAATTCAGGGCCTCGGACACGGCATTAATGAGCAGGGACTAGAAATAGGACGCAATTTTCTTAGAAAAACATTGACATAATGTAAAATTATAGACAATATCCCTTTTCATTCATTTCAAATAAGTGCCATCAAAAGGGCGTTATGATTAAGAGTCGTGTGAATTCTTTCGGACAATCTTTTGTTGATGCTGCGCTTGGTGTTTGTGAGTCTATAAAACCAGAAAGCGTCAGAAAGCGTGATCTACAATATCGTGATCATCTGCGCACAGAGATGATTACATTTTTTGATGCGTATAAACTTTGGAATGATGAAACATTTAAAGCTGTTCACAGTATCTTCAAATCGACGCCCGACTCTTTAAGTGTTTATCATGTTGAAAATAATTTGAAACCTCATATTGCTGTAAGCTTTATACATCCTTCCAGCTTGTATCCCACGTTGCAAAATCAACCTTTTATGTCGATTCAAATGAAGTATCCTGAATCTTTAAAGCCAGTTGATGATTTAATCCCAGACGCAATGGGGTTCCGATTTAATACGCAAGATTTAACATTCAGGGCAATTAATCAGTCAACGGGAGAAGATATAACTTATCCGCTTCGAATGCTTGCTCAGCAGGCTCGCATATTTTTACAAAAGGCTGATCTTGCAGAAAAAGCGACCACTCCTCCAAGAACGTCCTTGCGGCAACGCATTTTTTCGCGTGAATTATAGTCATAACACACTGCGATGCAGCAACGGATTGGTGCTGCGCATGATAGATTATTTCACACAAATCACATATAATTAGAATTATAGGACCGTTTAAAACCTGCTGATAAAATCCTGTTTGGATTTTGCAGGTCCCTCGGGAAGGAGGATTTACGGGTATGTATTTTGCCGCCGACCACGTTCCCCAGCCTTTGTGCTCATTGGAACAATGTCCGGCTCTTGTGCTTAATGCCGATTTTAGGCCGCTATCATATTATCCTTTATCTGTGTGGCCTTGGCAGGAAGCTGTGAAGGCCATTTTTCGTGAAACGGTTACGGTTGTGTCTGAATATGACAGGATGGTTAGCTCTCCTAGCCTTGAGATGAAGCTACCAGCTGTTCTGGTTTTGAAAGAATATGTTCAAACAGAACGTAAACCCGCCTTCACAAGATTTAATGTTTTTCTGCGTGACCGTTGGTCTTGCCAGTATTGCTGTGCAAAGTTCAGAACAAACGAATTGACGTTCGACCATGTAATACCAAAATCGCTTGGCGGACGGACAATCTGGGGCAACATCGTGACGGCCTGCCAGAGCTGCAATATGAGAAAAGGTAATCGTATGCCGCATCAGTGTGGTATGCATCCTAAGAAGCAGCCGCGGCAGCCAACATTGTATGAGCTTCAGGAACAGGGAAGGAAGTTTCCGCCAAACTTTCTACATGAAAGCTGGCGAGACTTTTTATATTGGGACACGGAACTCGTGGACCAGTAGCCAAACAACACAAACAGAAGGAGTTTATTATGTTTGGGAGAATGTTAGATCTGACGACGAAAACAACAATGGAAGCAGTGGGCTTCTACGCAATGTCGACCGTTGTATTGGTGGGTATATCCACCGTGCTGGTTCACATACTGGGCGTACTCGGGTTTGTATCCGGTGTTGGTAGTTTCTGGGATGGCGGTACAGTCCATACGCTTATTGGTACGGGCTTTACCTTACTGATCGGTTCGCTGATTTTAGGCGAACGGAAGCTGACAAGCGACTTGTATTCGATCATTATGGTGATCCTTGCAGTTGGCCTTGCTTATACAACAGGCATACTTGTTGGTTTGATCCCGATTGCGATTTTAACAACATTAAAAGGCCACAGCGCTTAATAGCGGTCTTATAAGCAACAACAGTCGGGCAGGGGCAACCCCGCCCGATTTTTTTAAATAGAACATTCTTGATTATTTTGAGATGCTTTTATGCGAACACCTTTACAAGAAAGATTCCTTTGAGAGAAAATTGCTAAGGGCGTTGATAGTAATATTTTAATATCAATCATCATCAGCATCCATGGTGAAAGTGACTGTACTAAATCAACATAAGCATGGTCATATGAAAGAATCTCATCGATCGATGTAACATCCTTGTTTCTTGAAATCTGATATAGGCATGTTAGGCCAGGTTTTACTGTGTTGCGTTTTTGATCAAAAGCATAAAGTGGATCTATGAGCTCACTCGTTGGTCTTGGGCCGACGAGGCTCATATCGCCTTTTAAGACATTATAAAACTGAGGTAACTCATCAAGTTTATAGCGTCTAAGAAAATCCTCAAAGTGACCTTGTTGATAGTCTGTTCCATCACGGTCAGAGTATTCGTTCTTTATTGTTCTAAACTTATAAATAGTAAATTGAGTTCCATTATGGCCTATGCGTGTTTGTGTATAAAAGGGCTGGGCACGGTCTTTGAATATGGTTGTTAACCCAACAGCCAGCATAATTGGACTGGCTATAGCTAGTCCGGCAGCAGAACCTGCAATATCGAAGACTCTTTTTAAAGACATAGAAAAAATCAATACTTATAATATTCAAGTTTATCAACGATTTTTTGAACTATTTATATTTGCCTTTTCTTTTTTCTTGCAAAAACCCTTAAAAACCGATTATTCCATGATGATCGGAAAAAATTTATAAAGAGGCAAGAGCCATGGATATTCGTGATTTATTTGATCTTAAAAAGCAGCGTTCACCAAAAGAAGCTTTTTTGTTTTACTGCGCTTATGCTGCTGCTTTCTTTGTGCTGGCAGCAGTTACTGACGGTTTGATGAACGCTGGTTTATAAAAAACCATATGAGACAAGAAAGGCCTGCAATAAAGGACGCGAGCATATTATAAGCAGCCATTGAAAGGCCTATAAAGCTCCACCCCACCTGATCGCAAGCAACATTTGGTGCAGCTTCTATTGCTTTCATTACATCTTCAACCGATCCTTGAAAGCGGGGTGTGCTGCATCCATCAAAGCCACGCCACCAATGTTCTTCAACACCCACATGATAAAAGGCAATTGCAGCGCCTGCAAAAAAAGCGATACCGCATACACAAATCAAAGCACGGGCAACAGGTAGGCGTAAAAAAGCAAGGGCCGAAAGCGCAATCGTCATGCCATAAGGCACACGTTGATAAAGGCACAGCTTGCAGGGCAAAAGTCCGAAAGCATATTGCGATATCAGAGCACCGCTTATCGCCAAGACAGAAAAAACAAGAATAGTTAAAGCCACTTGTTTTTCAGGCCAAACAAAAGGATTCATGACGTAAACCAAGCGCTTGCAGCGTGAAGAAAAATCAAAAGCGCCCCTAAATATAAAACAGTGAGAAAGATGCTAAAAATAATCCCTATAATCGCACCTGACAGTGCGATCAGCCCGTCATCCATTAATATACCAATCGCAATGACTGCAATCGATACCGCAGGAACAAAATTTGTAAGCGGCCCTGGCACAACAATAATTAGTGATAACAAAGTAGCGACCAAAGCAAAGCCCCATATCCCATGGGCAGTTATTATTTTTTGCATACGGGGCTTACAAAAACATTCTGTTTTTTCGATATAAGGCAAAGATTTTTTCACAAGCCCTGTAAATGTGGTGCTTGAAATTTCTTGTTTCATAACAATTTCAGGTAACCAGATTTTTTTTACTCCTGCAAATCGCTGCGCGGAAACAAGTAATATCGGTAACCCCAAAATAGCGTGGCTACCTGGAATAGGGATTGCGGCAATAAGCGCAAACATAAGGGAAAGAAGCGCGTATTCTCGATCTTGAAAACTTTCAGCAATCTGACGAATGGTAATTTTATCAGTTTTAATGCTGTCAATAAAACTTCTTAGGCGACCTGAGACAGGATTTTTTTGGATATGATTCATATCAGGAAAATACGCTTTACCAGACCGAAGTCAATCTTTTGCCGAGCTCTTGTACCGAACTATTGCCGAAACCCCAGATGTCTGTTTTTTGTATAATTCCTTGTTCAGCTTTACTTAAGGCCTTTTTAGGGCCTGACGCTATCTTGCAGGGAAAGCAAGGCTCTGCTATTGAAAATAATTGTAAGTCATGCCCCTGTGGTGAAATGGTAGACGCGCTCGACTCAAAATCGAGTACCGCAAGGTGTGTTGGTTCGAGTCCGACCAGGGGCACCATCTCTTTTTTCGATCCTGAAAATCCCTCTAACGCCTTGAAAGGCAACGAGGTTTCAGCGGTTCGAAAACCTTCATCCTTTGCGTATGCAAGACGGTCTGCAAATACCAGTTTGAGCACTGCACGACGGTCCTCCAAGCGATCAGAAACCCATAGTTTATAAGGGTTTGCGAGAAATTCCATCGCGGTTCGAAAAGTTTCGTCATAGTCTGGCAGCGGGCGACCGCAGTTTGCGATTCTTTCGCCCAAAAGTGCCTTCCGACTCTCATATTCGGCTAAGTGCACCATTGTTATTGTGTTTAAACTGTGCCCCTGGCTTTTTTGGTTCGAATTTAGTCTTATCTTCTTCGCGCATTTGATTGTACCTTGCCTTGACAGGCTGTGTACCTGCGTAAACAATGATATGTATTTAATTACAATTTTTAAAATATCATGGCATCTCACAAATTTCATAAATTCTGGCTCAAAGTCACCGCGATTATTGTTGGTAGTTTTGGACCAATCTTTTTTCTCGGTACAATGGCTGCAACAATGGAGCCCGCGCGCTTGACTCTTGATATATTAAGCTGGCCGATTGATGGAGCGACTACCTACGCTTCTCCGGATACCCGTTTTTTGTCAGCATTGACGGGCGGATTTCTTTTTGGTTGGGGGGTTATGATCTGGTGTTTGTCGATATGGGCTTATGATCAAGCGCCTGAGGCGGTACGCCGGACGGTGATCGCAAGCCTACTTGCTTGGTTTTGCCTTGATAGCTTGGGATCGATTGCCTCGGGAAATGAATCAAATGCGTTATTTAATATCTTGGTTCTTATTCTTGCGGTGGGGCCGCTTTGGCGGGCAGCAAAAAATTAAGTTTTTTCGACCTTGGTTTGTAAAAAATCGGACTTTTTAAGAGTGTTCAGTCAAATCATAACTATCGGGCAAGAAGCACATAAAACATATGGTATGTGTCCTGTGCAGGAACAGCATCACCTTCGAAACAACCATATGCCTTGCCGTCGAAGCCTCGATTTCCCGATCGGTCGGTAATTTGGTATCCTCCTGTAATTATACCATTAAAGTATAGAAATACAGGTTCTCATGCAGCACTATGATCTTGGGGAGGCTCTCAATTATAGGTAGGAATAGAAGCGCTTTTGTTAATGATTAAACACGTTTCAAGATCAATATTAGATACAAACATTAGGAGTTCTGAGCCATCCATTGCTGTACAGTCATTGTTACTTTCGTCTATGCCAGTGCCGCGACCAACGGAAGGAATACATGTCCAGCTATGGTAGAAGAGCTCGGCGGTTGTACCGAAACTATCGGGAATATTTTGGGAAGCAATTCCGCCGCCGCTTTGGCAAAAACATGACATGATAAGTTAGTAGGGCTGTTTGCATTGTAATATTGCGCGGCTGGATTATTAAAGGGCAGTAATTCAAAGCTTATCTGATTATCTTGACACCCAACAATAATCTTAAGTCGCTGAATAGCTTGAGAAAGTGTTGAGGCGTATTGTAAAGTGAAGTGAGCGCGTTTCTGAATCTATGCTATTGTTCCCTCCTCCGCTCATACGAGTAACAGCATATGATAGCGCAGCAAACAGTGCGACCGCAATCAGGATCAGGATCAGGAACAGGAACAGGAACAGGACATTTCCGCGCTCAGCGCCATACGGTAATTTGGCGGACGCGATTGGGATCTTAAAAATAACATTTCACTAACTTTACACTAAAAATCAGTTACTTGGCTAGAGCTACCAGGGTGCTGTTTATGCTTTTAGTCCTCTCAAATTCAATGTATCTTTGCAAAAGTAAAGTACATTTTGTGAAGCACCGTCATGCCTTACCTTGTTATCGCGATATATGTTTTGGTCGCTGGATTCTGTACCTGGCGCATTTGGCAGGGTGATAAGTCACGCGCACTCATGACATTATTTATTGTGAGTATTTTATTTTTATTGAATGCACTTCATTGGGGTTTTATTTTTACGAATGAACCTGAAGACTCGTTGACGAGTTTTGGCGCAGCTTTACGCTTTGCTTTTGCAGATATACAGCAAGAACCAACTTTTGATATGCTTGTAAAATATTGTATTATTCGGTTGCTGATCGCACTGATAATTGTTTATACAGCTTTTTTTGCGTGGCAAAAGCGTGTTGCACTTCAAATCTTTTTGAAAAGAGATGATCTACAAAAGTCGCTGATGGCCAGTGCAGTGTTTTTATCATTTTCCGTCATGGGAATTATGACGGGTATATCAGTGGTACATATTTTCGCAGCACTTGCTTGGGGGGTGTCTGTTTATTGGTGGCCGAAGTCTGAACATATTTCTTATTAGTATTGTCAAGATTTATAGAACTTGTTTTATGCGCGCTTGCAGTTTTGGCACGATTTTTTTCTCAAACCAAGGATTCTTTTTGAGCCAGATATTATTACGCGGGCTGGGGTGAGGAAGTGGCAGTATTTTTGGCCAATAGCTTTTCCAGTTTTGAACGGTCTCTGTAAGCGAATCTTTTTGTAAGTCTCTTAAATGCCAATTTTGTGCATATTGCCCAATAACAAGAGTAAGCTCAACATGGGGCAAAAGCGCTAAGATCTGTTCTCGCCATTTTTCAGCGCATTCTGGCCGCGGAGGTAAGTCACCAGATTTTCCGGTGCCAGGGTAACAAAAGCCCATCGGTAGAATTGCAATTTTCTGTGGATTGTAAAAATCGGATTCATCAATCCCCATCCATTCACGTAAACGGCTACCACTGGGATCATTAAAAGGAATTCCTGTTTCGTGCACCTTTA
Organism: uncultured Pseudobdellovibrionaceae bacterium; assembly: GCA_964648505.1. Taxonomy (GTDB): domain Bacteria; phylum Pseudomonadota; class Alphaproteobacteria; order Micavibrionales; family Micavibrionaceae; genus CAZYMI01. The sequence continues at coordinate 32,817 of CAZYMI010000011.1, read as the reverse complement.
TACCGGGTGCTTGTCCGGCGATTAAAATTTTTGCTTTTGGATGAAATTGAAAAACAGGGCGGGGCCCAAGGGGTAAGTGGGTTTTACACAAAGTACAATTTTTTATACTTAGTGTAAGTTGTTTATAATTTTCTTTCATAAGATTGCTACGCGCTCTTTCGTTTTGCCGCGCCTAACAGCGGCTTTAAATATTGCCCTGTATAGCTTTCTTTAATTTTTACAACATCTTCCGGTGTACCAGCTGCCACAATATTACCACCCTTTGTACCCCCTTCAGGGCCCACATCAATGACCCAGTCAGCCGTTTTGATCACTTCCATATTATGTTCGATCACAAGCACCGTGTTTCCCTGATCGACAAGACGGTGCAAAACTTCCAGCAGTTTTCGTACATCTTCAAAGTGCAGACCTGTTGTTGGTTCATCAAGAATGTAAAGGGTTTGCCCCGTTGATCGGCGTGCAAGCTCTTTTGCCAGTTTAACGCGCTGTGCTTCGCCGCCTGATAATGTTGTTGCCTGCTGGCCAACTTTAATATAACCCAAGCCCACTTCAAGTAACGTATCCATAATTTTGCGGATGGAAGGAACAGCTTTGAAGAATGATGTTGCATCTTCAATCGTCATATCAAGAATATCAGCGATTGATTTTCCGCGATAGGTCACTTCAAGTGTTTCACGGTTATAACGGCGTCCCTGGCATGTTTCGCATGTCACATACACATCTGGTAGGAAATGCATTTCAATTTTAATGAGGCCGTCGCCTTGACACGCTTCGCATCGCCCGCCCTTGACGTTGAATGAAAAACGCCCCGCTTCATAGCCGCGCGCTTTAGATTCAGGCAACCCTGAAAACCATTCGCGAATAGGCGTGAAAGCCCCTGTGTAGGTTGCAGGATTTGACCGTGGCGTTCGCCCAATTGGTGATTGGTCAATATCAATCACTTTATCAAGAAACTGCAATCCCTCGATAGATTTATGCGGGGCTGCGTGCTCTTTTGACCCCATAAGCTGCTTTGATATAGCGCGGAATAAAGTTTCGATCACAAGCGTGGACTTGCCAGAGCCCGACACACCCGTGACACATGTAAAAGTACCCAACGGAATTTCAGCTGTTAAATTTTTTAAATTATTGCCTGACGCATTAACCACACGCAACATTTGCAGCTTTTTACCGTCTGCTTTGGCGTGGCGTCTGTGTGTAGGGCGTGGAATTGATTTTGTACCATTAAGATACTGCGCTGTTATACTGTTTTTGTTGGCTAAGACTTCCTGCGGCGTGCCTGCGGCCACAACCTGTCCGCCATGCGTCCCAGCGCCTGGCCCCATATCAATTAAATAGTCAGCACTTCGAATAGCATCTTCATCATGCTCAACAACTAAAACTGTATTACCAATATCGCGCAGGTGATAAAGTGTTTCAAGCAGGCGGTTATTGTCGCGCTGGTGCAGGCCTATTGAAGGTTCATCAAGTACATAAAGCACGCCTGTAAGCCCCGATCCGATTTGAGAGGCCAGGCGTATGCGTTGTGATTCCCCGCCCGATAAAGTACCGGATGTGCGTGATAAAGATAAATATTCAAGCCCCACATTCATTAAAAAGGTAAGACGGTCATTGATTTCTTTTAAAATACGCGCAGCGATATCGTTTTGCTGACGTGTCAGCTTTTTGGGTAAGGCTGAAAACCACGCCAATGAATCTTCAATAGAAAGCTCACTGATGCTGGCGATATGTTTTTGATCAATTTTCACTGATAAGGCTTCAGGCTTTAGCCGCGCGCCTTTGCAAACGTCGCATGACGATGTGTTTTGATAACGGCCAAGATCTTCACGAACGCTGGCGCTGTCTGTTTCAAGCAGTCGTCTTTCAAGGGATGGAATGACCCCTTCAAAAGGTTTGTTCGTTTTCATGGAACGCTGGTTATCTGCGTAAGTGATGGCAACAGCAACATCCCCCGAGCCATACAAAATCATCTGCTTTGTTTTTTCAGGAAGATCCTTCCAAGGCTTGGTCATAGACCCTTTTGTAAATTTCACAACAGCTTCAAGTGCCTGAAGATAGTAGCTGGAAAAAGATTTTGACCACGGGTCAACGGCTCCGTCCTTGATTGATTTTGCAGGGTCTGGAATAACCAGATCCTCATCAAAATACATCTTTAATCCAAGCCCGTCACAACTGGGGCAGGCCCCATGAGGGCTGTTAAAGGAAAAAAGACGGGGCTCAATTTCAGCAATCGTAAATCCGGAAACGGGGCAAGCAAACTTGCTGGAAAGAATGGTCCGATCACCGGTATCGGCGTGCTCAACAATCAAAAGGCCATCGGCTAATTTAAGTGCTGTTTCAACTGAGTCTGCCAGCCGGTTACCCAAATCATCTTTTAAGATGATGCGATCAACAACAACATCAATATCGTGCTTTAATTTCTTATCAAGCGTAGGAATGTCATCGATTTCATAAAGTTTGCCATCAATTTTTAATCTCTGAAAACCTTTTGAACGCAGGTCAGCAAATTCTCTTTTATATTCACCCTTTCGGCCCCTTATAATAGGAGCCATAATATAAAGGCGCGCACCTGTGCCCATGGTTTTTATACGGTCAACCATTTGGCTTGCGGTTTGGCTTTCAATCGGTAAGCCTGTTGCAGGGGAATAGGGTACGCCGATGCGTGCCCATAATAAACGCATATAATCATGAATCTCAGTTACGGTGCCAACAGTAGAGCGGGGATTTTTTGAAGTGGTTTTCTGTTCAATTGAAATAGCTGGTGATAATCCTTCAATTGAATCAACATCAGGCTTTTGCATCATTTCTAGAAATTGGCGTGCGTAGGCTGATAAACTTTCCACATAACGCCGCTGTCCTTCAGCGTAAATGGTATCGAACGCGAGCGACGATTTCCCTGACCCTGATAACCCCGTGATAACGACAAGCTTGTCGCGCGGAATTTCAACGGTCAGGTTTTTAAGGTTATGTTCGCGTGCGCCTTTGACAATGATTGATTTAAGCATAATAGTTGCCTTTCTACCCTGTATAAAGCTAGGTCTGCAAGGCTTTTTGACAAGGTTAGAATTTAAATACGGGGTATAAGGCGCGCGCTTACACTGCGATGAATACCTAATTTTTCTGAAGCTTTAGCAAGTTTTTCTTCTGCAAGGTGTCGGGTACCGCTATTATCTCCACATAAATCTTCTAAAATCGTAACATCGAACCCCGCCCGTCTTAAAGATTTGGCCGTATCAAGAACGCAAGCGCTTGTGTTTACGCCTGCAACATAAACATGAGAAATTTGTTTATGCCTGAGTAGAGGTAAAATATATTTATTACTTTGAAGCAAATCATCGGTTGCTTTTAGAAAAACAAAATCACGAGGATGTGGCAGAGCATAGTGAAAACGATGAAAATCACAGTCAAAAAATTGTTTTAAGGCCTTTATGTTTTGCGTATTTTAAAAACGGATGAGTGGGGCCTGTGACCAGATGACTATCGCGTTTCCAAAAAACAAGGTCGTGTGCTTGAGGTACGGACTGATAAAATGCGGCAAGCGATGATGGTGCAGCTATGCTTCCGCGTTGCACAGGAGGTACATGGGGAACTTCTTCGAATGTTCCAGCATAACCAACATGAATAATTGGCATATGCGGACGCGCTGCTTGTGAAAAAGCGGCGCAAACTTTCACTGCGTTCTCTACACTGCGTTCTCTATATGTGCGTAAAAGGGCCTGGTATGTTCAGGACTGCAATATCTGTTTTGTAGGTCGACCAGCATCAACGCTGTATTTTTTGGCATATGCTTTTTTAACGCACGATATTAATTATGTCAATAAATAAAAGTCGCTTTTCAGGCATATGTGTTCCCGTTATGGTCAAGCCATTATCTGAGTCCGTTAACAGTGAGGTTTGGTCGTGGCAGGCAGTATTAATAAAGTTATTTTAGTTGGTAATTTGGGTAAGGATCCGGATGTCCGGACCATGCAGACCGGGGGTCGCGTTGCTAATCTTTCCATTGCAACATCAGAAAGCTGGAAGGATAAATCCTCCGGTGAGCGCAAAGAAAAAACAGAATGGCACAGGGTTGTTATTTTTAATGACAATCTTGTGAATGTCGCTGAAAACTATCTGCGCAAAGGGGCCAAGGTTTATATTGAAGGCCAGCTTGAAACGCGTAAATGGACAGATAAAGACGGCGCTGAAAAATATTCCACTGAAATTGTTTTGCGCCCTTATCGCGGTGAACTGACAATGCTGGACAGCAAATCGGGTAGTAGCGGATCTTCGCCATCTTATGGTTCAAGCGATCAAGGATATGACGAGCAAGCATCAGGTGGTTTTGCCGCGCCAAAAGCCGCCCGCAAACCAGTCGATGATATGGAAGACGATATTCCGTTTTAAATCATGAGAAAATCAGTCTGTATTTTTTTAGTTTTTTTATGTGTTTTTTGTACGCAGGTTGCGCTGGCTCAGCCGCAAGTTCAGCCGATTGTGGCCGATCAGGAAAGAAAGATTCTGGCAACAAGGCTTCATCAGGTAAAGCCGGTGAAGCCGATTATTGATGCCGCAATTTACGCGCTATCCAGTCAGGTTTTGGAAAAAGACAGGGAAAGCTTTGTTAACACTTTAATGCTCGCCACTGATTATGACGCTGTGGAACGGGCATCCATTGAAAGCATGGCCAAAACTTTTACAACAGCAGAACTCAAAACCATGCTTACTTATTATAGCTCTGATGAAGCTCGATCTGCTGAGGGAAAAATGCAGGCTTATTTAAATGGCTTGCAAGACAGCATTCAAAAAGCGATTGATCGCGGTGTCTTGAAATCAGCCCAAAGCCCTCAGACTGAGCCTGAAAAATCAGATCAATAGCTTGTGTAATAGATCGGGTGTAAAATCGCTATTTACCTTGTTTTAGGGGGCCTGAATTGCTAGGGTAAAACCCAGATTCATTTAAAGGAAAAACCATGTCCGAAATGGCCCAAACTCCGCCATCACAAGCCTCTGTCACGATTGAAGAGGAAATGAAAAAATCCTACCTCGATTATGCCATGAGCGTAATCGTAAGCCGTGCATTGCCCGATGTACGTGATGGATTAAAACCCGTTCATCGCCGTATTTTCTATGCGATGAAAGAAGGTGGCTACTCATCAGACAAAGCGTATAAAAAATCAGCGCGTATTGTGGGTGATGTGATGGGTAAATACCATCCTCATGGCGACAGTGCGATTTATGAAGCGATGGTCCGTATGGCGCAGGAATTTTCTATGCGGCTGCCGCTTATTGATGGGCAGGGAAACTTCGGATCCATGGATGGCGACCCTGCGGCAGCTATGCGATACACAGAAGCGCGTTTGGCAAAATCAGCTGAGGAGCTGCTGGCGGATATCGATAAAGAAACCGTCAATTTTAAACCAAACTACGATGATTCCACTGTAGAACCCGAAGTGCTGCCGTCTAAAATTCCCAATCTGCTTATTAATGGCGCAGGCGGAATTGCCGTGGGGATGGCTACCAATATTCCGCCCCACAATCTGGGCGAGGTTGTTGATGCTTGTATCGCCATGATCGATAATCGCGATATTACAAACGATCAGATTATGCAGATTATTCCTGCGCCAGACTTCCCAACCGGCGGGCAAATTCTTGGGCGATCCGGTTCGCGTGCAGCTTATATGACAGGCAATGGTTCTGTTGTCATGCGGGCTAAAACATCTGTGGAAACGATCCGCGAAAAGCGAGAAGCCATCATTATTCATGAAGTGCCTTATCAGGTTAATAAGGGTAAATTGCTTGAACGTTTAGGGGAAGTCGGGCGCGAGAAAATTATTGAAGGTCTGGCTGAAATTCGTGACGAGTCAGACCGTGATGGCGTGCGTGTTGTTATTGAATTGAAAAAAGATGCAAATGCAGACGTTGTTTTAAACCAACTTTATAAATTTACGCAGCTGCAAACCAATTTTCCTTGCAACATGCTGGCGCTTAATCATGGCCGCCCGCAAATGCTTTTGCTGCGTGATTTTATCTCCGCCTTTATTAAGTTCCGCGAAGAAGTCATTACGCGCCGCACAATCTATGATCTGGGCAAGGCCCGCGATCGGGCACATGTGTTAGCAGGCCTTGGTGTTGCGGTTGCTAACATCGATGAAGTGATAGCTATTATACGCAATGCCCCTGATCCAAATACAGCGCGCGAGAAATTGACAGCAAAAACATGGGCTGCGGGTGATATTGCCCCGATGATCGCGCTGATCGATGATCCCGATCATATGGTGTTAGACGATGGCACGTATCAGATGTCAGAAGTTCAGGCCAAAGCTATTCTAGACTTGCGCTTGCATCGCCTGACGGGGCTTGAACGTGATAAAATTGGTGATGAGCTGCGCGAGATTACAGGCCAAATTGCTGAGCTGCTTGCTATTTTAGGCAGCAAAACAAAGCTTTTTGATGTCATGAAAGAAGAGCTTGAGGATATTAAAGCCCGTTTTGCTACGCCGCGCCGTACCGAAATTCTTGAAAGTGAGTTTGATGCGGATATTGAAGATCTTATCCAGCGCGAAGATATGGTTGTTACCATTACCCATGGCGGTTATATTAAACGTGTGCCGCTTGCCACCTACCGCGCGCAAAAACGAGGCGGCAAGGGCCGTTCTAGTATGGCAACGAAGGATGAAGATTTTGTCTCCGATGTATTTGTAGCGTCTACCCATACGCCTATTTTGTGCTTCACCAGCCGCGGTATCGTGCATCGCCTCAAAGTATGGCAATTGCCACTTGGTAACCCCCAAGCGCGTGGCAAGGCACTTGTTAATATGATGCCGCTTGAGGCAGGGGAAAACATTTCCGTCATTTTACGTGCGCCCGAAGATCTGACGTTATACGGCAAACTTGATATTATGTTTGCCACATCTACAGGTGGCGTTCGCCGGAACAAATTGTCTGATTTTGAAAGCATCCGTTCTAACGGTTTGATCGCCATGAAGCTGGAAGAAGAGGGCGAGAAACTTGTTTCTGTTAAGATATGCGCCGAAAATGAAGATGTTTTGCTGGCAACAAGGCTTGGAAAAGCTATCCGTTTTCCGGTGACTGATATTCGCGTGTTTTCAGGCCGCACATCAACGGGCGTGCGCGGTATTAAACTGGGCAAAGGGGATGAGGTAATTTCTATGTCCATCCTCAACAGCACAGATGCGACGGCAGAAGAACGTACAGCCTATCTGAAAATGGCATCCAAGCTGCGTGGCATGGAAGGCGATGAAGCGGTCACGCTGGATGAAGATACAGTCGATATTCAACTCAGCGCAGAACGGTTCGAGGTGATGAAAGCACGCGAACAATTTTTGCTATCAGTTTCAGTCAAAGGGTTTGGCAAACGCTCCTCATCATACGAATATCGCGTCACGGGTCGTGGCGGCTCAGGCATTGTGAATATGGGCTTATCAAATAAAAATGGGGGAGAAGTGGTGGCCGCATTCCCCGTCACCGATGACCATCAAATTATGATGGTGTCAGACGGCGGGCAGCTCATCCGCATGCCCGTGCACGATATCCGCATGACGGGCCGCTCTGCCCAAGGCGTCACCCTCTTCCGTGTGGAAGAGAATGAGAAAGTGGTGTCAGTCGCATGGCTGGTTAAGGATGCAGAGACGGATGAAGATGATGCAGCCACAGGTGAGACCGAGGCGTAATGAAGAAAATCGGTATCATTGGAGGGATGAGCCACGAATCAACGGGGCTTTATTACCAATGGTTCTGTGATGGTATAAAAGTAAAGTTAGGGGGGCATCATTCTGGTCGCGTTATAATTGATTCAGTCGATTTTGAAGAAATAAAAAAATGCCAGTTTGAAGGCAGGTGGGACGATGCTGGTCAAGTGTTAGCTAAATCTGCTCGTAACCTAGAGTCTGCAGGGGCTGACCTTATTCTTTTAGCAACGAATACAATGCATAAAGTTGCGGAGCATATTGTTGAAGCTGTCCATATACCTTTTTTGCATCTTGCGGATGCAACAGCTGATCGCATTCTGGAGTTAAAGTTTAATCGTGTAAGTTTGCTCGGCACGCGGTTTACAATGGAAGATGATTTTTATAGGTCGCGCCTTGTGGCAAAAGGTATAGATGTATCTGTACCAAATTCTGACGGCATAAAGCTTGTGCACGATGTCATTTATAACGAGTTGTGCCATGGCGTCATAAAGCCTGAGTCTCTTGCGGCGTATCTTCAAATTATACAAACAGAGAAAGCAAAAGGCGCACAGGCAGTTATCTTTGGTTGTACTGAAATCACGATGCTGGTGAAGCCAGAACAAAGCGTATTACCAGTGCTTGATACAACTCGCATTCATATAGAAAAAGCAATTGAATTTGCATTGGCTTGATAAGGAACTTTTATGAAACGCATCGGTATATACCCAGGCACTTTTGATCCTATCACTAAGGGGCATTTGCACATCATCAAGCGTGCATCACGCTTGGTGGACGAACTGATTGTGGGAGTTGTTGCCAATGTCCGCAAAGGGCCTTTGTTTACTCTTGAGGAACGTTTGAATCTTGTTCAAATTGATATCGCCAATATGCAGGAAAAATCCTGCCCGATCATGGTTGAAACTTTTGATACTTTACTCATTAAATATGCGCGTGAAAAAAAGGCGTCTTGCATTTTTCGCGGTCTGCGGGCTGTTTCAGATTTTGACTATGAATTTCAGATGACGGGCATGAATATCAAGTTGGATCCTGATATTGATACCGTATTTTTGATGGCGGCGGATAAATGGCAGTTTGTATCCTCATCCTTTGTGAAGGAGATTTTTAGTCTGGGCGGCGACCTTTCAGACGTGATTACCCCTAATGTCGCGGCCGCTTTAAGGCTTAAATACCCTGATTAAAAGCCGATTTTATTGGCCTTTTCTCAAGTTTGACGAAACGCTTGACCAATGCCTCGCGAATCCTTATTTTGGCCCATTCTTTGGCAAGCACAGCCCCCAATGACTGCGTAGCTCAGCCGGTAGAGCACCTGACTTTTAATTAGGTGGTCGTGGGTTCGAATCCCACCGCAGTCACCATTTTTCTAAAATAGAAAGCACGAAGAAGATGGGTTAGAACCCACTTTGGTAATGAGTAGCACGCGGCCTAAGCCGCGCGGGGCTCGAATCCCATCGCAGTCACCATTTTTTTATTTCTTCTAAAGTTTGACTTGAGTCTCAAGAAAATTGTATTACGGTTTATGAGTAACTTTCTAAGAAATTTTTTTGATTATCCTATTGTGAAGCAAAAAGATGAAATATTACCCCTTCTTCGGGATGATTTCACACGCGCCGTTTTGTTCGATAGCCCTGACTTAAAGATCAATCCGGACAATATCATAGATATTGGACAATATTCAGGGGCGCAAACATTTTGGAAAGATGATAGGCGCCCCCGAGGTCGCAGAATACCTGGCGAAAAAATGTATGATTTACAAACGCTAACCCTTCAATCTGTAGATGAGGAATCGCGCAGCGCTGGAATTGTTATTCCCCCAAAAGCGCTTGCCGATATACATCAGAAAATGGTCTTAAGTGTAAATATTTTCTCACAAATAGTTTTGCAGCACAGCCAGAGAACGGATTTTTTCATGCGTGTTTGGCAAATGTGGGCCCCTCGGGAAGGGCAGGGGCGCACGCCAGTGCCGCACATAGATAGGACAGCGCTGACGGGCCTTTGGTATGCAGGGCGAGCAACCGCAAAAGCCCATATAGGTGATGTAAGTGAAGATGTTTGGCAGGCGCTGAGCCCTCAAAGACAGAATGAACATCAGCATGAGCCTGTTTTACAAGAATTTGGAAGACAATCTGATCCTGAAGATTGGATAGATTTTTTACCAGGGATGCTTGTGGTTACAAGAAACTCTAAAGATCTTGATCTCAATAATCCATCTGTCAGAAGGACTGTTTGCATTCATAAATCAGGAGATGTAAGAAAGCTTGGTCAAGCAGGAATTGTTATGGTTCCGAAATTCATGAGTTAATAACTTAACCGCCCCAGCTGTCATCGCCTCGAATTTTTTGCTGTGCTTCATCCCGAGCAAAAATTTGTTCTAGTTCGCTACGGGATTTTCCGGCAAGGGCAATCAGATGACTTTCATTTTCAAACTGGGAAAAAGCTTCTTTCAAAATTTCTTCATCATATTTTGCAAAACTGAGTATTTTATTTCGCGCAGCAAAAGCACGAACGCCTAAAGATTTAAGGATTTCTTCGCCCATCATGGCCGCAGACCAGAATGTTTCCCTGACATAGAAGTTAACGCCCGCTTTATCCAAATCATAGCTGTGGCGTCTGTCATAGGCGCGGGCCATAATTTTAACATGCGGGAAACGTTTTTTAATGATGGAAGTGGCGCGCACAACTTTTTCACGATCATCAATCGCAAGAATAATAAGTTGCGCGTCTTTTATACCAGCTGCTTGAAGAAGATCGGTATTCAAAACATCCCCAAAAAAGACCTTCCAACCAAATTTGCGTGCGGTTTCAATCTGGTTCGGATCATGGTCAAGGATCGTCGCTTTAATGTTTTGCGCGTGTAAAATTCGACCGACTGTTTGACCAAAACGCCCATAACCAACAAGAATAACAGCGTTTTCACGTGCTTCAGGTTTGGGCATATTGGGTAAAGGCGTGTAGGCAGCAAAAAAGGGTTTGATTAATTTTTCGCGTGCGAGCACCAATAGCGGTGTAAGGCCCATGGAGAGCGCGACTACGACAGTGAGGATGCTGGAATCTTCGTCGGTCAGAAGATTTTCGGTTAAAGCGAGTTTAAAAACAACAAAAGCAAATTCCCCACCTTGCGCAAGTACGGCTGCAAACATGGAGTATTGACGTTTTTGCATATCAAAGAAATGCCCTAAAGCGCACAAAATACCAATTTTGACTACGATCAGGCCAAGCAGGATGCCGATAACAATAAAAGGCTCCGCCAAAATAACATCAAAGTTAATGGACATGCCGACCGAGATAAAGAAAAGCCCCAAAAGTAAGGCTTTAAAAGGCTCGATTTCCACTTCAATTTCGTGGCGATATTCAGATGTTGCAAGAACAACGCCGGCAATAAAAGCGCCAAGGGCAGCTGAAAGGCCAATTTGTTCCATTAGTAAAGTCATGCCAATGACAATCAAAAGGGCTGTGGCGGTAAAAATTTCACGAATGCCAGTTGATGCAATGAAGCGAAAAAGATGCCGTCCACCGTAATGCCCTAAGGTGGCGACAATCACGACAATAGCGAGGCCTTTTGCCGATACAAGCCATTTGCCCCAAGTTTCAGGTTCTGTAATTTCACCTGATTTTCCAATCACATTTTGTAAAACTTCAACAAGCGCGCCGCCGGCTGATTGGTCCCCTGCGAGGGCGAGTAGCGGCACAAGCAGCAAAATTGGAATGACAGCAATGTCTTGAAATAAAAGCACAGAGAAAGCTGATTGCCCTGTGAAGGTCTTTATCATATTTTTTTCGTGCAGAATTTGCAAAGACACAGCAGTAGAAGATAACGCAAGTGCCATACCAATGATAAGGGATGTCGTCCAGTGCAGGCCAAAAAATATACTCGCAACAGTAAAAACAAACGTGGTCAAGATCACCTGTAGCCCACCAAGACCAATGATGGATTTACGCAGGCGCCATAAAATGCTGGGTTGTAATTCAAGTCCGATCAAAAACAGCATCATGATGATGCCAAATTCAGCAAAATGTAAAATATCCTCAGGGTTTGTAATAAGCCTTAGTGCGTAAGGGCCTATAGCAACCCCTGCCAGCAAATAACCAAGAACAGCCCCAAGCCCACCTTTTTTTGCCAAAGGCACAACAATTACAGCAGCAGTTAAGAAAATGAAGGCTGAAAAAAGAAGTGATGTTTCTTGCATTAGGGTGCCCGATCAAAAAAGGGATGAAAGGCTTCTTCAGGCTTATCATCGCGCAAAGAAAGAATTCGATTGCGGTAGTCTTGTGCATTTTTTTCTATAAGATCAGGTGTTGCGCGTATGCTTTCATGAAATACGAAAGGTTCTACATAAACCATCTGACACAGGCGGGCAGTCTGGTCAAAGGCCGATAAAAACTCGGGTATTGTGTAGCGATTATTTCCCTCACGCGTATAAGTATCCTTTGTACCACCTGCTGTGATGGCAGATAAAAGCTTTTTATGTTTCAAAGCTTCGCCATTCGGGCCGTAAGCCCACCCATAAGCAAGCACCACATCCAGCCATTCTTTAAGCAAAGAAGGGCACGAATACCATTGGAAGGGGTGCTGCAAAACCAGAACCTCATGGTTTTGCAGAAGTTCTTTTTCAGTATCTAAATCAATGTGAAAATCAGGGTATATTTCATAAAGATCACGAAAGGTTACCCCTTCCAGACCTTGAATGGCTTGCACCATCGCTTTATTGGCACGCGATGTTTGGAAGGTTGGATGTGCGAACTGAATAAGAACTGAAGGCATTGTTTTAAATTAAGGTAAAAAGGATGATTCGCAAAGGCCTTGTTGCTTTTAAAATGTTGGAAATATGATATTTTCCAAGCATGAATCAAACAGAGCCGCATAAAGTTGAAATAATTCATAAAAGTATGGGCCAGTCTTTAAGACGCTACTTTTTGACGGGTATCATTGTCTCAGCCCCCATTGTTATCACGGTTTATATCGCGCTTATCTTTCTTGATTTTATTGATAGCTGGGTTGCGCAGATATTGCCCGGGGAATATTCCATCCACATGGTTCCTGGCCTTGGGCTTATTATTGCCATTGCTTTTTTTGTGGCGATCGGATGGTTTGCAACAAATTATCTGGGTAGGTTGATTATAAAATTTTCTGAGATGATTGTTAACCGTCTGCCTGTCATTCGCACGATTTATGGCGCAGTAAAACAAATGTTTGAAATGGTTATGGGCACGCAAGCACAGGCCTTTAAGAAATCAGTGCTGATTGAATTTCCGCATAAAGGTAAGTGGGCTTTAGGTTTTATTACAGGCGAAACGCAAGGTGAAATTAAGCGCCTTACAAATAATGAGGATATGGTGAATGTTTTCATTCCCACAACCCCAAATCCAACATCAGGATTTTTAATTATCGTGCCGCGCAAAGATGTTTTAGAACTTCAAATGTCTACAGAAGATGCAGTAAAAATGATTGTATCGGGCGGTATGATAACCCCTGAAGATAAAAGTCAACCGGACCTTAAGTAACTTACAGCCTGATCTTTTTCAAACAAATAAAGCAAGTGTCGCAGGGCTTTTCCGCGCGCTGAATTTAATCCCGGGTCTTTGTGTAAAATTAATTTTGCATCATCATGCGCAGTTTTTAGTAGGTCGCCATGCGCGGATAAGTCTGCAAATTTAAAATCAGGAATACCGGATTGTCGGGTACCAAGAATTTCTCCTAATCCCCGAAGCTGCAGGTCTTTTTCGGCAATTAAGAATCCATCTTCTGTTTCTCGCATGATGCGCAAACGTTCTTTTGCGATTACGCCCAGCGGGTGATTATAAGCCAGAAAGCAGTAAGATTGCGACGCGCCGCGCCCAACGCGACCACGAAGCTGATGAAGTTGCGATAGGCCAAATCGCTCCGCATGTTCAATAACCATGATGGTAGCTTCCGGAACATCAACGCCAACTTCAATAACAGTGGTTGATACAATAATATCAAAGTCACCAGCTTTGAAGCGGTTCATCGCTTCATCTTTTTCTGCAGGTTTCATGCGGCCATGCATCAGGCCAACCCGTGCGCCAAAATGGGCCTGCAAGGCTTGATATCTGTCTTCGGCTGCTTGAAGATCAGTAAATTCAGACTCCTCAACTAAAGGGCAAACCCAATATATACGGGCTTTATTTGCAACCTGCCGTTTTAAGCCTTCAACCAATTCATTAAGGTTATCACGCGCTACAAGTCGCGTTTCGATAGGTTTTCTGCCTGGGGGCTTCTGATCAAGGCGGGAAACATCCATGTCTCCGTAAAGTGTCATGGCCAGTGTGCGTGGAATTGGCGTTGCGGTCATGACCAGTGTATCAATATGCGGGCCTTTTCTTGAGAGCATTAGTCTTTGATGCACACCAAATCGATGCTGTTCATCGATAACAGCTACCCCAAGGTTATAAAATGAAATGGCGTCTTGGAATAAAGAATGTGTGCCGATAACAATATGCGCTGATCCTTCTGAAATTTTGTGTATCAGGTTATCGCGCTGTTTTCCCTTGTCGCGCCCTGTTAAAGTTACGGTTTGAAAACCGAGTTTTTCAAACCAAGGGGTCAGTGTCTGTGCATGCTGCCGTGCTAAAATTTCTGTTGGTGCCATAAGGGCAGCTTGTAGGCCATTGGTTGCCGCATTAAGCATGGCAAGGGCGGCAATAACCGTTTTGCCTGAGCCAACATCGCCTTGAAGAAGACGCAGCATAGCATCTTCTTTTGACATGTCTGCGTCAATATCATGAAGACTTTTTTGCTGGGCTTGAGTGAGTGAGAAGGGAAGATTGGCAAAAAATTTTTCTCGAACAGAGGCGTTTATTTTTAACGCCCTGCCTTTACGCGCACGTTGATGGTTGCGGATCAAGGCCAAAGCCAATTGGCCTGAAAGCAATTCATCATAAGCAAGTCTTTGTCGTTGTAAGGCGCCGGGCAAAAGATCATGAATATGAACTGGTTTATGAATTTTAATGATACTCGATTTAAAATCCTCAAAATTCGATTGTGCTAAAAAAGCCTGATCTTGCCATTCGGGTAGGTCAGGCATCGTTTCAAGGGCTTGTGTTACAGCTTTGGTGATTATTTTATTTGTCACGCCTGCTGTGAGTGGGTAGACCGCTTCTGTGCAGCTTATTTTTTCTCCCGATAAAATTTCAGGATGAACGATCTGGGGTTGCCCTTGAAACAATTCCAGTTTTCCTGAGATAGAAACCACTTCATCAATCTTGAATAAGTTTGACAGGTAATCGCCACGCACTTGAAAAAAAACCAGATCGAGTTGACCTGTTCCATCTGACATGCGAATGCGATAAGGCAAGTTTGGCCTTACACTAGGCGCATGTTTAACAGTTTTAAGTTTTATTAAGATTGTTTGCCCAGGTTCGGCTTGTGCAATACAAGCAACCTCAATACGGTTAATCAGGTCAACAGGTTTATGGAATAATAAATCAATCACACGGTTGCCACCTGTAAGCTTTTCAAAAAGCTTTTCTAGTTTCGGGCCGATACCTTTAAGGGTTGTTTGCCGTAAAAATAACCTATCGAGTGCAAAAGGGCGGCCTTTTGAGACGGGGGGGTTTTCGGTAGACGTGATCGTGCTAGTCTTGGCTTGCATGACACTAGAAAAACCACAAAATGAACCGATCGACAATCGCCGTAAGAAGCTCGTGTTTCGAAGTTGGCATCGCGGTACCAGAGAAATGGATCTTTTATTGGGCCGTTTTGCCGATAAGCATGTTTTTGACATGAGCGAAGATCAGCTGAGCCAGTTTGAAAGGCTTCTCGATTGCAATGATCCGGAACTGTATGAATGGTATTCTGGCCGTACCTTGCCGCCATCTAATGACGATAGCAGCGTTTTAAAGCTTTTCTTGACCTATAAATTTCATGAAACGAATTGATTATTTTCAAAACATTATAATTAAATCTATTTAAAACAATAACTTACCTATATTATAGATTTTATTAATACCTGTTTTGCTATAATTTGCTTGTAAAAATATGTTTACGTAATGTATTTTACAAGAAAAATTCTAATAAGGTTAGGTATGACCAGTTTTATCGATATAGACGGCACGGAGCATGATGAAAAAAGGCTCAAACATGCTCAGCAGATTCAAGGCACGCTGGTAAAGTTTGCAAATGCCTTATGCCATCAGGTGGGGCTTGATCCACATCTTGCCGTGAAGCGCGGACCGGTTAAAAAATTGTCGCGTGTTTACAGTAAGGCCACTGGAAAATCAGAAGGTATTGACGGCGTGCATGATTTGGCACGGCTGCGAGTAGAAATCCAAGATAACGATCAGGTGCGTGGTATTCAAAGGGCTTTTATTGCAGGTTTTATTACAGACTTTGTTTCTAATTGGCAAGATAAGGGTGTTGATTTTAAATCGCTTGAAAATAAATTTGAACGCCCTGATCCTAAATCAGGCTTGATGAATTTGGTCATTAAGGTTGAAATTTCCCGCGGGAAAGGGTGGCCGCCTGTTCCTTGTGAAATTCAGGTTGTTCATAAAGATATGGTTGAAACTTATGGCCAGACTCATGCGTTATATGAACAGTCTAGGGGTATTAAAGATAGGGCCGCTGCTGAACACCGAAAACTAACAGATCCGGAACTAGAGCTTATCGGCCTTCATGACGAGATTAGAAGAAAAATGCACATGGCAGCAGCCATTGCCTGTAAAGCACATCTTTTGATTGACCCGCATTACGGCATTGACGGTAAGAATTTTGATTCTCCGAAGGGGATAAGAAGTAAAGGTAGAAAGCCAATAGCATCTGGCCCTAGATAGTGAAATCATCACCCAGTTTTGCGATAACAAAGTAACGGCCTGGCCCGTATTTTGAAACTGTCGATCTTGAATGTGACAGCGCAATTAAAAGTTCTGTGCGTGGGATAACGTGAAAAAGTTTTAGCCATACAAGCAGTCCTTTTCTTATGAAGCGTGGAAGACTCTTCAGGTCAGCAAAATCAGCAATCCAGAGCTCCCCTTTATTATTGAGTTGTGATTTTGCATGCCGTATCGAATCTTGCCATTGTGGTATCATCGATAGCGAATAAGAAAAAAATATTTTATCTGCGTTTGATGTGATGTTAAAAAGCCTTTGTGGGTTAAAGTTCTGTGCGTAGCCTTGGGCTAAAAAAATACGATCAGACAGCCCCGCAGCATGGACAGAAGCATGAGCCGTCTTTAACATTTCATCAGAAGCATCTACGCCATAAAACAAGCTATCAGGGTATCGCCTGGCAAGTTTGATCAGGTTGCGTGCTGTGCCGCATCCTACTTCAATCACAACATCACCTGGCTTGCAGCTTATATCCTTGATAAGACGGTCGCGGCCAAAAAGATAATATTTGCGTGAAGCATCATAGATATGGCGTGTCCATCGATACATGCCATTCATTGCTGATCGGGTTGTTATTGCGTCCATTGTTATGACTTCAGAACATAAAGATGAAAGCCGCCATAAATAGAAGAACGGTCTTTTGCTGTCAGATCAAGGGATTGTTCTGCCTTGTAATCCCATAAGGATAAAAGATTTTGCGGTAGGGCTGAAGGCAGGTGCGATTCTTCCCCGGCTGTTCGGAAAATAACGCGTGCTTCAGGGCGTGCTGTGCGCAGTATCTCAAGCCATAAATCGGTGACTTGCGCATCGCTCATCCAGTCTTGTGCATCGAGCAAAACAAAAGCATCGATTGATTCTTCACGCTGAGAAGCCAGATAATCTGTCATCGTCATCAGGTGTGTTTGAACGCGGTCAGTTTTTTGTTTTAAAGTAGCAAAGTTTTCTGGCTTTAGATATTTTGGCAGGGCTTGGCGGAAGTTACGATCATAACCACGGCCAAAAGCTTGCCAGGCGAAGTAATTATCGGAAATTGGAAAATCACAAGCCAAACGTTCCACACGCGATTTTAAAAGTGCTGCCATATCACCCTTGGCTGACTTCATTAAATCATCAAACTGTGCGGGTGGAATACCAAGGCCATATAAAGATACAGGCATCTTACACAGCGCACGCACTATTTTCTTGTCAAAAATAGGGCTGATTGTTTCTTCAAATAAACGTCGTTGGTCTTGAATGTTTTCGGCTTGCAGCAGTTTGTTTAAGTCCTGTCCGTATAGTTTTGTCATCCAGTGAACTGTGCCAATAAAGCGCCCCAGAAGGCCGTATGAATAGACGTTGTTCGCAAAATAATTAATGCGCCTTCCTAAGAAAGGGGCTTTTGAATCCCAATAAGCGCGGCTTTCTGCGTCAAGGTGGTCACGGAGTTTTAAATCGTAGGTTTGTACATTCAAAGGCGTATCCGCCTCACCAAACATACGAAAGAAATCGTTATACTGATCCAAATATTTTGCGCCAGCTAATTTCAGTTTTGCAAGGGCAAGATGAGCTGGGTTTAAATCAACAGCATCAATTTTTTCTGGATCAGCAAGCAGATAATTTAAAATATTACAGCCACCAGATGAAATGGTAACAATCCGTTTTTCGGGCGTGATTTCAAGCGCTGCCAGATCAATATCGGGATCTTCCCAGATTTGCGGGTAAACAAAGCCGCGAAAAGCCAGAGAGAACATGCGGTCAAGCACGCCACGCTTTGCGCTGGTTTTATTGCCATGCACGGCTTTTTTAAGCAGCGCATTTCGGCGTGTTTTAAGGTCTTGGGCGATTTCATTAAGCTGGGGTTCTGACACGATTTTTTCCGCTTCTCTTGATACAGGGCCTGCAATCTATATATAAAAGCAGCAAGACCTTCAATCGTGAGGGTCTAATATATTGAAAGATCAATACTTTTAGCCATGTTGCCCGCCCTTTTAACAGCCAAAAGCCTTCATGTTGCCCAAACGATTCACGGTGTTGTAGAGGGGGCGGATGCGTTATGGCTTAAACAGGCAAGCCAAAGTCAGCCGATTTTGTATATCGCTTTGGATGATACTAGGCTGGCATCGCTTGTTGATCTGATTGCATTTTTTTCACCCGAAACGGAAGTTGTTTCTTTTCCATCTTGGGATTGCCTTCCCTATGATCGTATTTCGCCTAATCCTTACATTGTCGGGGAACGTGTTCAGGCGCTGTGTCGTCTGCTTCAGCCAGCCAGTGGAAACCGTGTTATTGTTACAACTGTAAACAGTATTTTGCAGCGTGTGCCGCCGCGTGAATATTTATCACAGTGTCATTTAAATCTTAAAATAAACGGCACGCTTAAGCTGAAAGAGTTTCAGACCTTTTGTGTAGATGCAGGATATCAGCGAACAGACACCGTCAGAGAAGAAGGTGAGTTTTCTATTCGGGGCAGTATTATCGATCTTTTCCCTTCAGGCTTTGAAGACCCCATACGTATTGATTTGTTTGGTGACACAATCGAATCCTTACGTATTTTTGACCCTGCAACACAAGTTTCCGGCGAGCGCATTGCAAGCATTGATTTGAAGCCTGCGCGTGAAATTTCTCTCAATATCGATGCTGTAGAACTTTTTAGAACCAAGTATCGCGATCAATTTGGGGTCCCTGCGAATGATCCACTGTACGATGCGATCTCTGAGGCTAGAATTTTTAATGGTATGGATCACTGGCTGCCGCTATTTTACAAAAATTTAGAAACCGTTTTTGATTATGCGGGATCCTGCAGAGTTGTGTGTGACGATCAGGTGCCACAGGCAATTCTGGAACGCCTCGCGCAAATTGAAGATTTTTACTTATCGCGTAAAGATATTGAAAAAGCTCAGATCGCAAAGAATAAGGGAAGCAAGGCAGCCGTAAGCGCCATTTATCATCCGTTGCCGCCAGATTCTCTGTACCTAACTCAAGATGAGCTTCAGCATTATCACGTTGACATGCTGTCGCCTTATGCGCAACCCGGGTCTGATATAAAACCCCTTTCTCGCCGTGGGCATGATTTTGTTGACGCGCGCAGTTTGGGAAATGATACGCTTTTTAAAAAACTGACTGAAAACGTAAAAACACATATGCAAGTGGGCAGAAAAGTTTTAGTTGCCTGCTATTCCGAAGGCTCTCGTGAACGTTTAAGTAATATGATGTTACATGCGAGTTTATCGCATCTAAAAAACGCCTCCAGCTTCGATGAGGCTCAGAATGTAGCTGTCGGGGATATCGCTTTAGTTCTCCTAGCACTTGAACGTGGCTTTGAAACCGACACGCTTGCGATTATCAGTGAACAGGATATTTTAGGCGATCGTCTGACGCGCATGGCAAAGCGTAAGCGCAAATCCGACATGTTTTTAAAAGAAGTATCAGCGCTTTCACCGGGCGATCTGGTTGTTCATATTGATCATGGTATTGGCAGGTTTGAAGGACTAGAGACGGTTAAAGCTGCGGATACTTTACATGATTGTTTGAAGCTGACATATGATGGCGGCGATCGCTTGTTTGTTCCTGTTGAGAATATCGAAGTTTTAACACGCTTTGGCCACGATGAAGGGCTTGTGCCGCTTGATAAATTGGGTGGGGTAGCGTGGCAAGCGCGTAAGGCAAAAATAAAAAAAGATTTGATGCAGATGGCAGATGCCTTGCTGAAGATTGCAGCTGAGCGAACCATCCGAATATCTGATCGGTATACAGTGACAAAAGATATTTATGATCCTTTTGTTTCCCGCTTTCCGTATCAGGAAACCGACGATCAATTGAAGGCGATCAACGATGTTATCGTCGATCTTGATTCAGGCAAGCCCATGGATAGGCTTGTTTGTGGTGATGTGGGCTTTGGCAAAACTGAAATTGCATTAAGGGCAGCTTATATTGTGGCGGCATCCGGCGCCCAAGTGGCGGTCATTGTGCCAACAACACTTTTATCACGTCAGCATACTGAAAACTTTACCAAACGTTTTGCCAATTTTGGCATTCGTGTTGCACAGCTTTCTCGTTTTGTGACATCAAAGGAAGCAAAACTGGTCAAGGCAGGGCTTGAAAATGGGTCTATTCAGGTTGTGGTGGGTACCCATGCTTTGCTGGCAAAAGATATAAAATTTGCCCATTTAGGGCTTGTTATTGTTGATGAAGAACAACGCTTTGGTGTTAAACAAAAAGAAAAACTTAAAGAACTTAAAGCCGATGTGCATGTGCTCACGTTAACAGCCACACCCATTCCAAGAACATTACAAATGTCTTTAACCGGCGTGAGGGATATGAGCATTATTGCGTCTGCGCCGGTTGATCGTTTGGCAATTCGTACATTTGTTCTGCCTTTTGACGGGCTTGTGATCCGGGAAGCCATTATGCGCGAAAGGTTTCGAGGTGGACAAACTTTTTATGTTTGTCCGCGTATCAGTGATCTTGTAAAAGTGGAGGATGTTTTGCGGGGTCTGGTGCCAGAAGTTAAAGTCATATCGGCCCATGGCCAAATGACACCCACAGAACTTGAAGACCGCATGAGCGCATTTTATGACGGTCAGTATGATGTTTTGTTGGCAACCAACATCATCGAGTCGGGTTTGGATATACCGCGTGCAAATACTTTAATTGTCCACAACGCGGATCTTTTTGGCCTTGCACAACTTTATCAGATACGGGGCAGGGTGGGGCGCTCTAAAGTCAGAGCGTATGCTTATCTCACTACGGATCCTGCCCAAAAACTTTCCAAGCTTGCAGCTAAAAGACTCGAAGTGATTGAGATGCTTGACACTTTAGGATCAGGATTTCAGCTTGCTGCACATGATATGGATATTCGCGGGTCAGGGAATCTGCTGGGTGAAGAACAGTCAGGTCACATTCGTGAAGTGGGTGTGGAGTTGTACCAGCAAATGCTAGAAGATGCTGTGGCAGCTGCCCGTGCAGGTGTGTCAATAGATGATATTCAAAGTACGCAGCAGGATTGGTCACCTGCTATCAATATAGGCACATCGGTTCTCATCCCTGAAACCTATGTGGAAGATCTGGCTGTCCGGTTGTCTTTGTATCGCAGGCTTGGTGATATTCAAGACGATACGCATATAGAACAAATTGCGGCCGAATTTATTGATCGGTTTGGCCCGCTGCCGCCCGAAGTACAAAATTTATTTGATATTGTTGCCCTCAAGCAACTTTGTAAAATTGCGCGAATCAGTAAGGTGGAAGCGGGGCCTAAAGGGGCTGTTATTAGTTTTTATCAAGATAGGCCAACTTCCCCTGAAGCGCTGCTGACATGGATATCAGGCCAGAAAGGGGCGGTTAAAATCAGGCCAGATCAGAAAATAAGCGTTATAGCTGTATGGGATAGCGTTTCGGCCCGTTTGAAGGGCGTCAAGCGTCTGGTTTCTGATTTGGCCGGGGTCGGCAAACGTACAGCAGCATGATATAATGCATAATAATAAAGGAGATGCCGATGACGCCCTATGCGATGCAACGAATTCGTGAAGCGATGACGGCCTGCAAAGGCAATCGCAAAAAATCAGAAGACATGGTGCGCGCCATGGCCTTGGACGATACAAAATTGTTTATTGAACTTATGGGGCCTCATCTTGGCGGTATTATCGCGCATGCTGTTGCGCGTGTGGCCGATGGAAAGGAAATTGAAAATTCAAACAGGCCGGAAAAACCTGTTCCTGTTTCTTTCCCGCAAGATGCGTTTAGTCGTGATTTGGTTCGTGCGCTTGTTGGGAATGAAACCAGCTCGTTTGGCATGCCGCAGCCCAGAACGCTTGCGCAAGGGCCAAAGCAGGCTTCAAAACAACATATTGACGCGATAAAATCTTTGGCCTCAAAGACGATTACCAAAGATAAAAAGTAATTTTCTATGTCGATGTTTGCCCGAAATTTACTTGATGAGCGTTTGGATATGCGCGCCAGCTTTCTGTCGGGAACAGCGTGGAAAGATGGTCAAATAACACCTTTAAATGCTGATATGGGAACACGTCGTTATCTGCGGATAAGCAGTAATGGTAGGTCTGCTGTATTGCTGGAAAGCCTGCCCGATGGGCATAGCCAAGCAAGCCCCGGGCATAGGCTGGATGATTGGGTGCGTGTTAATCATAGCCTTGCTGCTTGCGGTCTAAGTGTACCTGAAATTTATGCGCAAGATTTACGTTCAGGTTATATGCTGATTGAAGATTGGGGTGATCTAACCTTTACCAAAGCACTTGATGAAGGATATGACCAGAAAAAATTATACGGGCTGGCAACTGATGCTTTAATCGTACTTAATAAAATCGAATTGCCTGCGCCTTTTCCTGTTCCTGATTTTTTCAACTCTCATTTGCCGTTAACAGCACGTCGTTTGGTTGACTGGTTTTTCCCTTTTGTACGTGCCAGGCCAAATGAAGATGGACTTATACAAGGCTTTAACGAAACCATTATCCAGATTAAGCAAAATATAACAAAGCAGATAGGTGATCCTGTTTTGTGTTTTAGTCATACCGATTTTCACCCCGGTAATTTAATGCTGTTGCAACGCCCTGGTATTAAGGCGTGTGGTATTCTTGATTTTCAAAATCCGATGCATGCACCAAAGGCCTATGATTTTATCAATCTTCTTTATGATGCGCGGCGCATGCCAGATGATGATGTAATAAAATTCTGCCAAAGCCGTTATTGTCATGGTATGACGCAAGAAGAACACGATGCCTTTGAACAATGGGGAGTTTATGTGCGCATGCTGTTTCATGCTCGGGTTACGGGTCAGTTTTTAAAAGCAGGGCTTATGGGGCACGAATTTTATATGCAGTTTCTTCCTGTTGTCGTGCGCCATTTGCAACGTGATCTAACCTATCCTGCCATGCAGCCTTTGGCAGATTTTCTTGCGGCGCACAATGTAAATCTTGATATGCCCCAAGTGATTAATCTGAATCATTTGCGTGGATTGATAAGCCCTGACGCTGTTTGAGTGCTTGCAAATCAGGCCCGGGTTTATTAGTTTTGCCGCGAAAACCCTATAAGGAGTGCTTAAATCATGTCTTTTCTTTCTGAACGTCTGGGCCGTATCAAGCCATCGCCAACTTTAGCTGTCACAGCAAAATCAGCTGAGATGAAAGCAGCGGGCTGCGATGTGATTGGTCTGGGTGCGGGCGAGCCTGATTTTGATACGCCTGATTTTATTATTGAAGCAGCTTATATGGCGATGAAAAAGGGCCAGACACGGTACACCGCAGTTGATGGTACGCCTGAGCTTAAAAAAGCGATTTGCGCAAAATTTAAGCGTGAGAATAATCTGGATTACGCCCCCGATCAAATTACTGTAGGCACAGGGGGGAAGCAGGTTATTTTTAATGCCATCATGGCAACGGTCAATAAAGGTGATGAAGTGATTATACCGGCACCTTACTGGGTTTCTTATCCGGATATTGTTTTGATGGCTGAAGGGACGCCGGTTTTTGTCGAATGCACAATTGAAAATAATTTTAAGTTACAAGCAGATCAGCTTGAAAAAGCAATTACGCCAAAAACCAAGTGGATTATTTTAAACTCTCCTTCAAATCCAACAGGGGCGGCTTATAGTTTTAATGAAATGAAAGCTTTAACCGATGTGTTGGTCAAACACCCTCAAGTGCATATTTTAAGCGATGAAATATATGAACACCTGGTTTATGACGGCTTTAAATTTTGTGGTCCGGTAAATGTTGAGCCGGCTTTATATGATCGTACTTTAACGATGAATGGTGTTTCAAAAGCTTACGCTATGACGGGGTGGCGCATTGGATATGCAGGCGGTCCAAAAGCTTTAATTAAGGCGATTGCAAACGTGCAAAGTCATTCTACATCCAACCCGAGTTCAATATCGCAAGCCGCTTCTGTGGCAGCACTTAATGGCGATTCAAGCTTTTTAAATGATTGGCGGAAAGCGTATGTTGAAAGACGCGATCTGGTTGTTGAGATGCTCAATAATGCCCAAGGTGTTCGCTGTACAAAGCCTGAAGGTGCATTTTACGTTTATGCCAGTTGCGCTGGTTGTATTGGTAAATTCACGCCATCAGGCCAGCTTATTTCAAGTGATGAAGATTTTGCGACCTATCTGCTGGAAGCAGAAGGCGTTGCAGCTGTTCATGGCGCTGCATTTGGCTTGTCGCCATATTTTCGTGTTTCATACGCAACATCCAATGCGCAGCTGATTGAAGCGTGCAAACGCATCCAGCGTTTTTGCGCATCATTAAATGGCAAGGCGCAAGCCGCTTAAAAATCTTGAAATAAGATAAAAAAAACCGGGCCCAAAGGCCCGGCGAGTTGAACAGGGAGGTTTTACGTCTGGGAGACGTAGGATCGGAAAAACCGACCCTTGTCAGAGCATTACGCCCTGACAGGCATCTATATAGACCTGTTCGTTTTTCTGTACAATAATTATTTTAATGTTTGTTAATTTACGTAATTAGATACGAAATTTCAGATCGTTCCCGAAACGATCAGGCCTTCAATAAAGTCCCTAAAGAGTGCAATACGGCGTGAATTTCGACGCTCTTCAGGATAGACAAAGTACATCTCCACTGAAGGAGGTCTTAAAGTTTCAAGAATGGTTTTCACATCTTTATTGTTTTGAACCAGAAAGCGGGGCAAGCAGGCAATTCCTGCGCCGCCTGCCATCGCTTTATAAATGCCATTAAGAGAATTCATCAGCATCAGTCTGTCAGCGCCACCGCTTGAAGTCTCTGCCGTTTTTAAAAGCCAGTTTGCGTTGGTGTAAGGTGCAGCCAGATTGTCCGGAAAACCAAGCAGGGTATGATTTTTCAGATCAGAAGCTTTTTCAGGCGTGCCTGCAAACTTCAGATAAGACGCGCTGGCGCAAATAACAAAAGGAAGGCTTGCAATATGTTTTTGTATCAGGTCTTGCTGCTCGGGCTTATAAAGCCTGATCGCGGCATCCGCTTCACGCATGCCAAGGTTTAAAACACGGTCATCAAGAAGAAGCGTCAAGCGTATATCAGGGTATTTTGTACGAAAGACGCCAAGCGCAGGGCCAAGCCAATCAGATCCGATAAATCCAGCGGTTGTTACTGTTAAAGGGCCTTGCGGCAAGTCGCGGCTGTCTGTCAGCTGGCCTTCAATCATTGCAAGTTTGCCAAACACATCGCTTGCGGTTCTGAATAAAAGATCACCCTGTTCAGTCAGGATAAGTCCACGCGCATGGCGGTGAAATAGAGTGACGCCTAAAGATTCTTCAAGCCCGCTGATTTGGCGGCTAACAGCAGATTGAGAAAGTTCGAGCATTTCACCAGCATGGGTAAAACTACCTGCTTTGGCTACAACGTGAAATATGCGCAGCTTGTCCCAATCCATGCAAAAGTATTAAGGCTGTTTGGGCATTTTTGCAAGTCGAGCTTCAAAAAGCAGGTAAGATTTTAGTGGCTTTGCACAAGAAATCTATCGGCTTCAAGTGCGGCCATGCAACCCATTCCAGCAGCGGTAACAGCTTGTCTGAATATTTTGTCTTTGACATCGCCTGCTGCAAAAACACCAGGGATCGATGTGCGGGTTGAATCGGGCGCTGTCACCACATATCCTTCTTTATCAATTTCAAGCTTTCCTTTGAAAATGTCTGTTGCAGGGTCGTGCCCGATGGCTACAAAAAGGCCGTGAACATCAATTTGTGAAAGCGCAGATGTTTTTACATTCTTCAACCGCAGGCTTGTTACGCCAGGGGTGGGCCCTTCACCCATAGCAACTCCAAGAACTTCTTCAACGGTGTGATCCCAGATGATTTTTACTTTGGGATTCTTAAATAATCTTTCTTGTGCAATTTTTTCTGCGCGCAATGTGTCACGTCTGTGGATAAGTGTAACTGTTTTTGCAAAATTTGTTAAAAACAATGCTTCCTCAACGGCTGCGGATCCACCGCCAACCACTGCCACATCTTTGTCACGAAAAAAGAATCCGTCACATGTTGCGCAAGCGGAAACTCCTAAACCCCTGAACTTAGTCTCAGAAGGTAATCCCAGCCAGCGGGCTTTTGCGCCCGTGCAGATGATTAGTGTCTCTGCTTCATATAAGGTACCGCTATCGCCTTTGCAAATATAAGGTCGCTTGGTAAAATCAACATCTGAAATGTAATCCGTTATCAGCTCTGTTCCAACATGCTTTGCTTGATCACGCATCTGTTCCATAAGCCAGGGCCCTTGAATAACGTTCGCATAACCCGGATAATTTTCAACATCAGTTGTAATCATCAGCTGACCACCCGGTTCATTACCTTGAACAAGAATAGGCTTTAAATTTGCCCGTGCGGCATAAATAGCAGCCGTATAGCCAGCAGGGCCAGAACCAATAATAAGAACTTTTGTTTTTTTTGTTTCAGACATTTATTTTCCCTTTAGTAATCAGTGCCGTTTTTATTGCTTGTGCAACTTTATAAGATTCATTAAGTGGCGTGTAATTCCATTTTTCAAGCTTACCTTCAAAAACCTTCATACAATTTTGATCCTCTAGCGATTTATAAAAGCGCGTAAATCGCTTTGATCGTCCTTCAAGGGGCAGCATATAAACGGGCTTCCCCGTTGTGGCTGCTTCTGAAAGCATCGACACGCTATCGGCTGTTACTATGATATAATCTGCGTAAGCTAAAAAGGCAAAATAAGGGTTTGGACCAGAATTATCCCAAATAAAAGCATCTGTATGGGCCAAACCTTGCTGAAGGCGGTTTAAATTGTCCTCGCCCGTTCGGCGGGATGCGGTAATCATCAGGCTAAAATCTTTTGATAAGCAGGCAAGGTCGGCAATAAATCGGTCCATTATCTGGGTGTTTAATGTGTAGATTTTGTTAGACCCGCCAATCAGGATGGCAACGCGAGGTTTTTTAAACTTAAATTCAAATTCAGAAAACTCTGCCTTAGCCTGCTCAAGTTTTGCAATATTAATTCTATTGGGTGCACCTGTTGTTGTGATGATGTTTTTGCCGCGTGTGGGGTCATGGTCATGCACGGCAATAAGATCAAACGCAGACGATCTTACCCTCGGATCTTGTAGAATGGCTACAAATGTCTCTGGTGATTTTCGTTTAATATAACGAGCCGCAGCTATCGATTTTCTGCCCGAACAAACTAAAAGATCTGGCCAAGGCGGAATTGGAATAAAATTACAAGAATTAAAAGTAAAATAACTTTCAAGACCAAGATAAGGGGATAGTGTTTTCCAGGGCTCACGTAATATCACTTTATGAATAAATGGCGTTAAACCTAGAGCTTCCACAACACCAATGCACTGGTTTTGCGTACCAGCTATCCCTTCGGTGATAATCCAAGTGGTTATGTCTTGTAATCTTTTGGCCATAGTCTAAAAAACCCTTGATATTTCAATTATTAAACCTTATATCAGGCTTATTCCGGCCTTCGGAAGTCCTTAAGTCATTTATAACAAAAACTAGAAAAAGAATAACAATAACAATAATATGCGCAGGGTTAAACTTGATAAAATTGATTTAAAAATTCTCAATGATCTTCAAGATGATGGTCGAATGACAAATGTGGACCTTGCCAGCAGGGCCGGTATATCTGCCCCACCATGTCTGCGCCGCGTGCGCGCCCTTGAAGATGCTGGCGTTATTAAAAGCTACCATGCAAAAGTAGATCATGCTTCGCTTGGTTATGGGGTGACCGTTTATGCAATGGTAAAGCTTTTAAGCCAGTCAGATGCTGAAATCAGAAAGTTTGAAGACACGGTGAGAACTTGGCAGCTTGTTCGCGAATGTTATATTGTGACTGGTGAAGCAGATGCCATGTTAAAAGTTGTAGCAAAAGATTGGGATAGTTATCAGAATTTTGTTATGCAGACTGTTTCAACTGCACATAATGTGGATAGCGTTAAATCATCTGTTGCGCTTCGTGCGGTTAAAGAACTTCCGGGTGTGCCAATTGAATACGAAACCTATTCAAACCGTATGGCTAAGATCTCATAGGATTTCGCACCTTTGGGCGTTTTAACTTCAATTGTATCGCCAACAGATTTACCAATTAATGCTCGGCTGATTGGTGCGGTCAAGGAAATACGCCCCTCATCGATATCGGATTCTTTTTCACCAACAATCTGGTATGTCATCTCTTCATCTGTATCAGTATCAACCACCACGATTGTGGCACCAAATTTTACGGTTGTACCAGAAAGTGATTTCGGATCGATGATTTGCGCGCGCGATAAAACCGCCTCCAGCTCTTGAATGCGGCCTTCGATGAAACTTTGACGTTCGCGAGCGGCGTGGTATTCGGCATTTTCAGATAAATCTCCATGGGCGCGCGCTTCGGCAATTGCCTGAATGACAGCAGGGCGTTCAACGCTTTTGAGGTTTTTTAATTCTGCGGTTAAACGTGTATGGCCGGCATTTGTGATCGGTATTTGGTCCATAAAACTCTCAATTATCCATAAAAAAGAAGAGCCCGGCACGAGGCCGGGGCTTGTTAAACACTAAAATGATAGGCAGGATCGCGCTTGTCAATGGGGTTGCATAATGCCAATTCAAGTGAGTGTCACAATAATATTTTAAATCAATGGCTTATATAAAACTTATGCTTGGTAATATTCAATGATCTCTATCGTGATTCCTGCGCATAACGAAGTTGAGAATATCGCCGCTCTCTTGGACGAAATTCAAAAGGCAACAAAAGACCTGCCTGTTAAAGAAATCATTGTGATTGATGATGGCTCTTACGATCAGACAGATCGGGCGCTTGAAAAAGCCAAAGCGCACATCCCTATGTTGCGTGCTTTTAGATATGATTTGAAAGCAGGTCAGAGCGCGGCGATTTACGCAGGGGTTCTTGTAGCTTCAGGGGAATGGATTGTTACGCTTGATGGGGATGGGCAGAATATTCCGGCTGACATTCAAAAGCTTTATCAAATTTATATGGCGGATGACGTGCAAGATAAAATAGGCTTGATTGCAGGGCAGCGTCTTAGGCGGCAAGACAGCACCGTAAAACGCTACGGGTCAAAAGTAGCAAATTACGTGCGCTCTAAAATTTTAAATGATGGGGTGCGTGATACCGGCTGCGGCCTGAAAATGATACGGCGCGATGTGTATATGCGCTTTCCTTATTTTAATCATATGCATCGATATCTTCCGGCTCTTGTTTTGCGGGAAGGATTTGAAATCAGGTTGGTTGATGTTGGGCATCGGCAACGCCTTGGGGGCGTGTCTAAATATGGAACGATTGATCGGCTTGTTGCGGGAATCTATGACCTTATGGGCGTGATTTGGCTTATTAAACGTGCGCGTATCGTGCAAACTTTAAAAACTTTATAAGGAAAGCGAGTTTTATATGATCGGCTGGGCTATTTTACATCCGCTGACAATTTTTGGATATTTTGGACAAGCTATGTTTACCATGCGCTTTGTTGTGCAATGGATTGCATCTGAACGGGCCAAGAACAGCATCATTCCTAAGGCATTTTGGCTTTTTTCCCTTGCGGGGGGCATTATGTTGCTTATCTATGCCATTTTAAAGAAAGACCCTGTTTTTGTTCTGGGTCAATCAGCTGGGTTGCTTATTTATACGCGGAATATTTATATGATTTATCGCAAAAAACCTCATCAGGACCCGCATGCAGAAGTGGCTTGAAAAACAACCCGCTCTTTTTTCAGCGATCGTTTTAGCCATCAGTTTTTTGGTTATTGATGCAACCAGACCGCCTCTTCCTATTGATGAAACGCGCTATTTAACGGTTGCGTGGGAATATTACGTGCGTGGAAATTTTATTTTACCAACTTTAAATTATCTTCCCTATCATCATAAGCCGCCAATGCTTTTTTGGCTGATTGATATTTTCTGGGCTATTTTTGGAACGCATGTTTGGGCAGCCCGCTTCGTGCCGCTGATGGCATGTGTTGCTTCAATATTTATGACCGGAAAAATTGCACTAAAACTTTTTCCTGATTTGAAGGGTGTAAGACCGCTTTCTTGTCTGCTTTTGTTGGGCGGGCTTCCGTTTATCGTTTATGGCCCAATGATTATGTTTGATTGGTTGCTGACCAGCGTTGTTCTGCTTGGCATATATGCTTTGATTGGGGCGGCGCAGACCGCACATATGCGATCATGGTTTTTGTTTGCCCTTGCGCTTGCGCTGGGTGGTTTAATTAAAGGGCCTGCTATTCTTTTGCATCTGTTACCATTGGCATTATTGATGCCTTTTTGGGCAGAAAAAAGCTGGGATATTTCCTTGCGCGATTGGGTTGCGGGTATCATTCTTTGTGTTTTTGCAGCCGTTGGTTTGGTGTTGCTATGGGCCACGCCTGCGGTTTTACAAGGCGGGTCAGAATATGCGCAGATGATCTTTTTCGGCCAGACAGTAGGCAGGGTTGTTGAGTCTTTTGATCATGCAAGGCCTTTTTGGTGGTTTGCTGTTTTGCTGCCTGCTTATGTTGTCCCATGGGTTTTCTGGCCGCGTGTATGGACTGCGCTAAGATCAAGTTCTGGTTTTTTTCGTCATTGGCCTTTCCGCTTTTTGTTTTTCTGGGTTGCACCTGTTTTTATAGCTTTTTCTTTTATAAGCGGGAAGCAGATTCATTACCTATTTCCAATATTGCCAGGTGTTTCTATTTTTCTGGCGGCTTTATTGGCGTATAATTTTATTGACCCTTCACGTATGGTCAGGGTTGCGGGGCGGTTTGTTCTTGTAATTGTTTTTGTTCATCTTGGTGTTCATATGGCAGCAAGTCATTATTTACACAAATATTATGCGCTTGATGATATTGCGGCTGTGGTTGCGCAAGCACAGGAAAATAATCGTCCGATTGCGCTTGCGCGTATTTACCACGGAGAGATCGGTTATCTCGCAAAAGTAAAATCTGAAATGGAGCCGTTTACCGATATTGCACAAGCCAAGAAGTGGCTTGTGGCCAACCCAAAAGGGATTATTGTTACCAGATATCGCGATCGAAAGACGGTTGATGGACTGCATATTTTATTTGAACAGAGCTACAGAAGCGAAGGCAGCTATATCGCTGTTCTTGAAAAGGCAAAAAATGAATAAAGAAACAAATAAAAAACTTATATGGGCCTTGTGCCTTACAGCAGGATTTATGGTTGTTGAAGCGGTTGGGGGGTTTTTATCTGGCTCTTTAGCGTTGTTAGCTGATGCGGCCCATATGATGACAGATGCGGGTGCGCTTGCGCTTGCAGTTCTTGCGCAGCATTTGGCTTTTAAACCGGCTGATCATAAAAGAACATATGGCTATGGGCGTTTCAGGGTTTTAGCCGCTTTTACAAATGGAATTACATTGATTTTGATTACAGGCTGGATCGTCATTCAGGCTATCGTGCGGTTGTTTGAGCCGCATGAAATACAATCTTTAACAATGCTGGGTGTGGCATTGATCGGTTTGGTTATCAATCTTGTTGTGCTTAAAATATTATCCGGCACAGGACACGCGCATCATGGTCATATCCATCAAGATCATCTGCACGATCACGATGATGACCACGTTCATCACCAGCCGCATGATGATTTAAATGTAAGTGCATCAAGGCTTCATGTGATGGCAGATATGTGGGGTTCGCTTGGTGCTATTATGGCGGCACTTACAATCATGGGCACAGGATGGCATATTATTGATCCAATTTTATCTGTGATTATGGCCAGTTTAATTGTAAGCGGGGCCATAAGGCTTTTGCGAAAAAGCGGCCATATTTTGCTCGAAGGTGTGCCTGATGGTATTGACCCCGATGCCATACGAACAGGGTTAATGAAGGACATAGAAGGCTTGTCAGATGTTCATAACTTGCATGTATGGTCTAATGATGAAGCTTCTATGCTCGCCACATTGCATGCGGTAGCAAAAGAAGGGGTAACGCAGCAACAAATTTTAGAAGCCGTGCAAAAATGGTTTTTGGCCAACACCCCTATACGTCATGTTACAATACAAACAGAACAAGACTGTCCGAATGAGCGTAAGAGCTGCTGTTAATTGAAATAAGCTTGCAGGGGTTTAACATCCATTTCTTTGTCTTTTAAGGATCGAATAGCTTGAACGCCTGCGCGCGCCGCGGTTAGTAAGGTATAATAGGGCACCTTATTCATAAGCGCAGTACGTCTAATTGAAAAGCTATCTACAACAGCCTGTGGTCCTTTTGTTGTGTTGATCATAAAGGCAATGTCACGGTTAATCATGGCGTCAACAATATGGGGCTGACCTTCCATGACCTTGTTGATCCGTGTAACAGTAACGCCTGCGGCTTTTAAATGGGCGCAAGTGCCGCCCGTTGCAAGAAGGGTAAAACCAAGATCTAT
>CAZYMI010000010.1:9210-72832 GCA_964648505.1 uncultured Pseudobdellovibrionaceae bacterium | reverse complement strand
TCCTTGGCAAGGGCTTGGTATTTCTCAACGATCTGAAACGCTGTGCCACGAATACGAACATCAGGCCCATTTGAATCAAAAACCGTGTTACGGCGATCAGGTGCACGGCGCGCCCCGCCGTTACTATGGTTATTATGGCGCGTATGATTATTATGGTTATTGTTACGACCGCGACGATTAGATGCCTGATGTCTCATTTTTTTACCCGTGGTTAAAAGGTTTTTACCCAAACTTGTACATGACTTATCCACAAAACCATGCACAAGGACAGCTTACCCCTATTCGGGGCGGCTTTCCAGCCTAATAATCAGGCGGGCCTACATCATGTGGTTCGTCATCGTTCTGAATAGACTACGGATTGTGGTTCTTAATTGTTCCCGTCGCGGCAGTCTTTCAGAATAGAGGGCAATCTATATCCACGACTCCGTTTCAATCAATACCGAAATGAGAATTATTTTACTTTTCCCCAGCCGTGATTTCAGCGACCCGGAAATGCCCGCCGAAGTCTTTATGAATACACATAAGATTCGCGCCTGATTTTTCAACGAGTCGAGATATATCCGCCCCTTGGTCAAACCCAATTTCAAGGAAGGCACGCCCATCACAGTCAAGGATTCTTTTAAGCGAGAAAAGAATCTTTTCGTAAGCATCAAGGCCACCAAGGCCACCATCCAAAGCCAGAACAGGATCAAAACAGCGCACCGATTCTGCTAGATCATTCATAACACCCGTACGGATATAAGGCGGATTAGAGACGACCAGATCAAAAACGCCTTCAACTCTCTCAAGCCAATTAGAAGCAACAAATGTGATTTTACTATCAACGCCATGCATGCTGGCGTTATGCTGCGCAACATCAAGTGCTGCCTGCGAAATATCAATGGCACACGCTGTTGCATCGGGCAATTCTTTTAACAAAGAAATAACAATGCAGCCTGACCCACAGCCTAAATCAAGAATCCGAAGCGTTTTTTTTTGCGTCTGCTTCGCCCATCTTAAAGCCTGTTCCACCAAAATTTCAGTATCAGGTCTTGGGTCAAGAACATCTGATGTGACTTTAAAATCAAGCCCCCAGAATTCACGCGTACCTAATATTCGGGAAAGCGGCTCACCTGTTTTACGGCGCGCAATTGCTTGTTCAATCGCATCAAAATCTTCGCCGTAATGCGAAAGGATCCATCGTGCTTCAAGTGCAGGATTTTCTACGCCTGCTTGTTTTAATTGTTCGATAAGGGTCATGGCTGCACTTTAAGCATAGTGCGTACAAATGTTACAGGGGGCACAAAAAGCATTGCCTTACTTTACCCGCTATCCAAATAGAGGACACAAAAAACGAAGCTTTTGTGTCCCTTCAAAGGACTGTCAAAATCATCTTGACAAGCTAGGAATAATATCCTATGTTGATCTTGTGATGTTGCAACACACCGCGTCTGTACCCCCAAGGTACCGACAAGTCCGCCAGACTGTAAAAGGCAAAACCCTGCGCGCAGGTCTTTTTTACTAAAAAAAGAGCTTGAGTATCTCGGTGACACAAAAAACGTAGCTTTTGTGTCACCTTAAAAAGCCGCTAGCCCCTTCTTTAGGGGGCACGAAGGGCCACTTCGTGTCCTTTTCATGTCCCCGAAACAAGGCCGACATCACAAATCCAGCGCTGAAAGTTTCTCCGCCTGATCTTCTGTGATCAAGGCTTCAATAATATCATCAAGCCCTATGCCTTTTATCAGTTCAGCAAGATTATAAAGCGTGACATTAACGCGGTGATCTGTAACGCGTCCTTGCGGATAATTATAAGTACGAATGCGTTCGGATCGGTCGCCGGAACCTACTTGCGATTTACGGTCTGCTGCCCGTTCATTTTGCAACTTCACCCATTTTTGTTCATAAATTCTTGATCGCAAAAGCTTCATGGCTTTAGCACGGTTTTTATGTTGTGAACGTTCTTCTTGCATGGCAACAACAATGCCTGTGGGCATATGGGTGATGCGAATAGCGCTATCTGTTTTGTTCACATGCTGCCCACCTGCGCCCGATGACCTATATGTATCAATACGCAAATCAGCATCGTTAATAACGATATCAACATCTTCAGCTTCTGGCAGAACCGCAACGGTTGCTGCTGACGTATGCACCCTTCCACCCGTTTCGGTTTTTGGCACACGCTGCACACGGTGAACGCCTGATTCAAACTTCAACCTTGAAAAAACATCATGGCCTGATACTTCAACCGACACTTCCTTATATCCGCCTAAATCACTTTCTGACACATCAAGTATTTCAAACCGCCACCCTTTTGCAGCGGCGTATCCCCTGTACATGCCAAATAAATCTGCAGCAAAAAGCGCTGCTTCATCACCGCCTGTGCCTGCCCGAATTTCTAAAATCGCATTTTTTGTATCGGCATCATCTTTAGGGATAAGGGATTTACGGATCTTATCCTCAAGATCCGGTATTTTTTTACCCAGTAAAACATATTCCGCTTCTGCCTCATGCTTAAGATCCGGATCCGACATAAGCGAATGTGCGCCCTCACGGTCACGCAAGGCTTTTTCATACTCATCGATCGCTTCGATAATTGGTCCAAGATCAGAATATTCCTTGCCTAGTTTTTGAAACTGATCGCCCGCAAGGTTGCCAGACCCCATCAGGGCCGCAAGTTCCTCATATCTGGAGCGCAAAGGCTGGAGTTTCGCTAAAAGAGACATAACCGCACTTATGTACTGAAAACAGGGCGATCTTGCAACGGTTATACAGCTGCCTTATTGTGTTTTCCTATCCTGAACCCGGAGAGTATCGTGCGTCACATCCTTTTTATTAGCTTTCTTGCTGTCAGCCTTTTTATACTTGCCCGCCCTGCCTTGCAGGCACAAGCGCAAGAAAATACTGATAAACCCCTCCGGCAGGTCAGCGTAACGGGTGAATGCCTGCGTCAGGTTGTTCCTGATAAAGGGATCGTGACCGCAACCGCCCTCAAGCTTGATCCTAAAAATGCTGGCAAAGCTTCAAAAGAAGTGATGGATCAATACAAAAACTTTCAGGAAAAAGTGAAGCTTCTTGGACTTAAAGATACGGTTTTGCAAACATCAGATTATTCTGTGCAACCTATATATAGCTGGGTGCAACCAAGGCCTGAAATTGCAGGTAAAAATGTTCTGCAAGGCTATCAGGCCCGTTTAGGCTTGCGCGTAGAAACCACCAGCATTGACCGCCTTGGTGAAGTGATGATCGCTGCGGCTGATACGGGTATTCAAGAAGTAGGTGGTTTTCAAATGGCGATATCAAAACAACTTGAACAAAAAATTCGTAACGAATGTTTGGCCGAAGCTGTTGGTAATGCCCGTACACAAGCTGATTTAATGGCACAAGCTGCAGGCGCAAAGCTTGGAAAACCACTCTCTATCTCAGACAGCTATCGCGGGCCTGTATTTCCTATGGTAGCTGCTGCGCCCATGATGGCAAAAATGGCCAGAAATGCGGAAGCCGACATGGCACAAGCCCCAACCATTCAAGCCGGGCAAACCGATATTCAAGTCAGCGTGCAAGCTACGTTTGAGATGGAATAAGCGCGGACGAATGAATTTTACCGCCCTGTCTTGGAAATAAACGCGCGTCAGGTGCGCGACCTAAAACACGCGCATACGCATCTAACAAATACCACGGCATCATTGTTTGAGGGCCTTCTAGAGGGTGCCCTGACCCTAAAAAATCAGCCTGCCTGAGTAAGTGCTCACCGCGCTTACCCAGAGACCTTGGGCTTATTGCGTCAAATACCTGCACGAGCGTTGGAACATGCAAATATCCCGGTATCTCTTTCAAAGTTAAATCCTTAAGCCGCCTTAAGGTTGCGGTGAGTTGAAATGTGTCTCGCAACCGAAGACCGTATTTTGGGTGTAATAACCCCAAAGGTGCGCCGGATAATTCGAGCGCAAAAGCTAACAACACAAAGCAATTCATCGGTGCACGGCGAAGTCCGAAAGGATTTTCTTTTGTGCGTGCATCAAGCGTAACATCTGTGATTTCATGTGCCTGCGGTATATAAGGCAGCCCATCATGGTTAATGTGGCGTGGCCCTTGGTCCGCGCAATAGCGCCCCCGCACATCGTAGTAAAATGGCAAGCCGCCAAGTTGATCCATTTCCGCAAAATCATGCGTAATGTACTTAAAGCGTTCAAAAACAATTTCAGAAATTGGTAAGCTTGCAATTTGTTGCGGGCGCCAATCACCTAAATCTGTTTTCAAGCCTTGTTGGTTTGGCGCATCGTAATCAAAAACATGGACAAGATCTCCGTCCTGCTCCAGATCATGCACGACTCCAAAAACATGCCACTGCGACATATCCTTAATGTCTGTGACGCAAACGGACCCATCGACATTAAAGCGGGGCGGCACCCCGTTTATGATAGAAAGTACTTTCACTTTAATACTGGCTGCGACGCTTCAACTTTAGGGTTTTTATCTTTTTCATTCACAATAACAGTTGAAGCTACCAATGCGACCATACCCAGTACTGACGCGCCAAATAATGCTGCAATCCTTCTCGCACGTATAATTGATCCCCCTGCATTTGCTAGTCCTGACATTTGATCTCCTTTATTATGAAATTTAGCTAAATTTGCCCTTTTATAGGGAATTTAAAAAATAATTGCAATATGTATAAAAGAAAATTAAGGATTTTTTTTGCGACTCAAAGCATAATTAACGAATGAAAAATGAATGGTTTAAAGAATGTGGTTGGGTATATGTGCCTGTAAGCTGGCAAGGT
Organism: uncultured Pseudobdellovibrionaceae bacterium; assembly: GCA_964648505.1. Lineage (GTDB taxonomy): Bacteria > Pseudomonadota > Alphaproteobacteria > Micavibrionales > Micavibrionaceae > CAZYMI01. The sequence goes on along the minus strand of CAZYMI010000010.1, from coordinate 68,073 downwards.
GCCCTTTTTAGCTTGTTGGCATTTTTATTTTGCCTTTATGTTTTTTATGTTGTTGACCAGGATACTCCAACAATCACAGATACAATATTTGGTTCCTTTCCTTATTGGGTTTCGGCTGCCGGTATTTTGTTTTGGATTGCATCAAAAACAGTAAAAAAATAAAAAATTTTTTAAGCAGCCTTTTTAGCTGACAGTGCTTTTTCTTCAATAAGCTTTACAATGTGCTCAATAATTGAATCGCTTTCTATGTTCAGGCGGTGCGATACCTCACCATTAATATAAACCTGATGCGTCCCGCGCCCGCCGCCTGTAAATCCTATATCTGTCATCAAGGCTTCGCCCGGGCCGTTCACAACACAGCCAATAATAGAAACTGTCATCGGCGTTGTGATATGCGCTACACGATCTTCTATTTCCTGAACAGTTTTAATCACATCAAATTGTTGGCGCGCACAAGAAGGGCATGCCACAACATTGACGCCGCGATGACGAAGCCCCAGCGACTTTAAAATATCAAACCCTACTTTAATTTCTTCAACCGGATCAGCTGAAAGCGATACGCGAATGGTATCACCAATGCCTGCCCAAAGCAGGTTACCCATTCCCACTGAAGACTTAACCGTACCTGAACGCAAACCCCCCGCTTCCGTAATACCCACATGAAGCGGGTAATCACATGCGCTTGCGAGTTGTGTGTACGCTGCCACACCTAAAAAAACATCTGATGCTTTGCAGGAAATCTTAAAATTAAAAAAATCATGATCTTCTAGAATACGTATGTGCCTGAGCGCGCTTTCAACCATAGCGTCCGGGCAGGGTTCGGCATATTGCTCAAGTAAATCTTTTTCCAAAGACCCTGCATTAACGCCGATACGAATAGCGCATCCATAATCTTTTGCAGCCTGAATAACTTCACGCACACGGTCTGCTGATCCAATATTACCTGGGTTTATACGCAAGCACGCGGCACCGTTTTTTGCCGCTTCTATCGCCCTTTTATAATGAAAATGAATATCTGCAACAATCGGGACCGTCACTTCCGGAATAATATTTTTAAGGGCTGCTGAAGACTCCTCATCAGGGCATGATACGCGCACAATATCAGCCCCTGCAATTTCAAGCGCTCGAATTTGCGCAATGGTTGCAGCCACATCACGCGTATCGGTATTGGTCATTGACTGCACCGTAATCGGCGCATCGCCACCAATAGGCACTTTACCAACCCAGATTTTTCGACTGACACGGCGCGTAACCTGCCGCCAGGGTCTTACAGATGTATGATCTTTCATTGCTGACCTGCCGGTAATAATTTTCTTAAAGCTTCAATATCAAGTGTTACATTGCGCCTGACGTCTCCGGCTTTTCCCAATTTGGGTAAAATTTTCTCACCGATTAAGATATCAATACCGCCAGCATTGCCTGTGGTCATCACATACCCTTTTTCATTCGGTATCTTTAATTCCTGGCCTTCTTTTAAAATCTGTCCGAATACAATTTGCCCGGAAGCATTTTTAATTTCCAACCAGCTATTATCCTGCGCCCGTACAATAACGGATTCTTCTTGTACGGGGGGCACCTCAGGTGACGTGAGGCTTGCTGTTGCCGCAGGATCGCCAAGCTTTGTATTTTCTGGAGCACCAGAGACCTGCGCTGCAGCTTGCGATTGTTCAACTTCTTGCTTGATATCATCTGGAACCGGCGGCACCGGCTTTTTAGCGGGATCAGAACCAGACAGTGTAAAGATAAGCCCAAAAAGAAAAATAACAGAAATTGCAGCCACTATAATTGTAAGCCTTTGGGTGGGCACAGAAGCGTCATCGGCGGCAACCGGAAAGCTATATTCCGGCCTGACTGTACGGCCCAGCACTTGCTTTTTTAGCAACGCCACTATTTTCTCGCCATTTAACCCCAAATAATCAGAATAAGTGCGCACGAAACCAATCGTATAAACACGGCCTGGTAAGGCTGCATGATCTCCGGATTCAAGGGCGTGCAAATGGGCAGCACGAATGCGCAAAACCTGTTCAATATATTCTATAGACTGCCCGGACTGAATGCGTGCGCGTCGTAAAATTTCACCCACAGGTAAATCTGTGTGAAAGCCTTCTATTACAGTATCATCTATCGTTGGGTTATCCACCCTCTATCCTCTTTTTTCAAGGTCATAAACACTATGCAATGCACGGACAGCCAGCTCTGTATATTCTTCTGCAACAAGAACGCTCACCTTAATTTCAGATGTTGTGATAACCTGAATATTAATCCCCTTCTCAGAAAGCGCTTTAAACATTGTTGCTGCAACGCCTGAATGACTTTTCATACCAATACCCACCACAGATATTTTTGAAACATCGGCAGCAGATCGAATTTCAATCCCTTTCAACTTTGGCTGAGCGGCAATAATATCGAGCGCGCTTTTAACATCAGCGCGTGGTAGTGTGAATGTCATGTCGGTTGATTTGCCATCTGGCGAAACGTTTTGAACAATCATGTCCACATTGACATGACCTTGAGCCAAAGGCCCAAAAATTGCCGCTGCCAAGCCGGGCTGATCGGGTACATTTAAAAGCGTGATCTTTGCTTCATCCCGGCTATACGCCACACCGTTCACAACTTCCTGTTCCATGATATCTTCCTCTTTCATTAATAATGTGCCGGGTAAATCTGATCCTATTTGTTCATCAAAGCTTGATAAAACCTGAACAGGAACATTCCATTTCATCGCAAGTTCAACGGAACGTGTTTGCAACACTTTTGCCCCTAAAGAAGCAAGTTCCAGCATTTCTTCATACGATATTTTATGAATTTTTTTGGCCTGAGGGACGATACGCGGATCTGTTGTATAGACCCCGTCCACATCTGTATAAATATCACACCGGTCGGCTTTCAAGGCTGCGGCAAGCGCAACCGCCGATGTGTCTGATCCGCCGCGACCAAGCGTTGAAATACGGTTATCATTTGCAATACCTTGAAACCCGGCAATCACAGGGACAACGCCTTGGTCCATTTGCGTTTTTAAAAAACTGCCGTCAATTTCAAGTATGCGCGCTTTACCATGCGCTGAGTCAGATTTTATTGGCACCTGCCACCCTGCAAATGATCTTGCTTGAACACCAAGCTTTTGCAATGCAATCGCCATAAGCCCTGCTGTCACCTGCTCACCGCTTGCAACAACAACATCATATTCTGCCCTGTCATAGTCTTGCGAAATCGACCTCACCGATTCAATCAAGCTATTGGTCACGCCCGCCATTGCGGATACAACCACCGAAACTTTATGGCCGCGCTTGATTTCTGCTGCAACCTTTAGGGCCGCTGCTTCAATGCGCACAGGATCGGCAACAGAAGTGCCTCCAAATTTTACGACAAGTGTAGACATCAATAAAAACTCACAATAATCAACAGGACCAGAACCTTAGCACGGGATTTTCAGGTCTTGAAGAGAGAAACAAGGCATGTCACAACTTGAAGCCTATGAAGAACAAATCAACCATAAATGAAGCTGAAATCAGCCATTTTGCGAAAGATTCATTACATTGGTGGGATGAATCGGGCCCTTTTGCCCCTTTACACCAACTTAATCCTGTTCGGCTTGACTTTATTTTAGCTGAAATTGGGGATAACCCTCAGGCATCACCTCGCCAACGTTTAAAAGGGCTTCATATTTTAGATGTTGGTTGCGGAGGTGGGCTTGTGTGTGAGCCGCTGGCCCGCCTTGGGGCCACGGTCACGGGGCTGGATGCCGACGTTAATGCTATCAAAGCGGCAAAAAATCATGCTGAGAATTACAATCTTAAAATCGACTATCGGGCAGATGACTTAACCAGTTTAAAGAAAAAATATGATGTAACCTTGGCCTTAGAAGTGCTTGAACATGTTGACCATCCTGACATTTTTATCAAGCAGCTTATTGGCGCAACAAAACCCGGGGGATTAATCATTATATCCACCTTAAACCGCACGGCAAAGTCCTTTGCCCTTGGGATTGTGACCGCGGAATATATTCTGGGCTGGGTTCCGAAGGGAACGCATCAATGGAATAAATTCTTAAAACCGCACGAGGTTGATTGCGCTTTTGGTCGCCTTAAGGCACAACTGGCTGATATAAAAGGTATCATATACAATCCCTTGTCACGCAGCTTTGCCCTTTCTGATAGGGATACTGACGTGAATTATATAATGAGCTTTCGCACTGCAAAATAGTTGTTTGTGCTAGCTAAAACAAAAAGAAACGAATAGGTTTTAAACATGCAGTCTTTTTTTCTGATTCTTATGATTGTTGCTATGATCCTTGTGCTTTTGTCTTTCGGACTGGGCATGGTCTCTATGGTTCGTGGTGGTGAGTACGCAAAGAAAAACGGTAATAAGTTCATGCAGTGGCGGGTTATTTTGCAAGGCATTGCCCTTGCCTGCTTTGCTGCTGCCTTAATGTTTGGCTCTCAGTAAGGAACTCTCATGAAAATTCTTGTCCCGATAAAACGCGTTGTCGACTATAACGTCAAAATCCGTGTGAAGGCCGATCAAAGTGGTGTTGAGCTTGCTAACGTCAAAATGTCGATGAATCCTTTCGATGAAATCGCCGTGGAAGAAGCTGTGCGCTTAAAAGAAAAAGGATTTGCAAAAGAAGTCGTTGTTGTAACAATAGGGCCCGCCGTTGCGCAGGATGTTTTACGCACAGCCATCGCTGTGGGTGCAGATCGCGGGATATTAGTGGTCACAGATATGCCAACAGATACATCCGTTGAGCCCTTAAGTGTTGCAAAATGTCTAAAAGCCATCATTGAAAAAGAACAGCCTGGTCTTGTCATCATGGGTAAACAAGCCATTGATGATGACAGCAACCAGACAGGGCAAATGCTTTCAGCCTTACTTGGCTGGGGGCAAGCGACATTTGCCTCTCAGGTCGACATTACAGCCGATCACGCAACCGTAACCCGTGAAGTTGATGGCGGTCTTGAAACTTTATCTGTCAAGCTTCCGGCAATCATAACAACAGATCTGCGCTTGAATGAGCCCCGCTACGCGGCCCTGCCTAATATCATGAAAGCAAAGTCAAAACCACTTGCAACACATAAACCTGAAGATTTTGGGGTCAGTTTCAGCCCGCGTTTAAAAATTCTCAATGTATCTGAACCGGTAAAGCGCAAAGGCGGAATTAAGGTTGAAAGCGTCGATCAGCTGATTGATAAACTAAAAAATGAAGCAAAAGCAATTGGGTGATCTATGAGCATTCTTATCATCGCTGAACACGACCATCAGGCCTTAAAATCATCAACCGCGCATGTTGTCTCAGCCGCGTTAAAACTGGGAAGCGATGTTCATGTACTGGTGATGGGTACTCATTGTGATGGGGCAGCAAAGGCTGCCGCCGCACTAAAAGGCGTGACAAAAGTTTTAAAGGCAGATCATGCTGCTTTTGAACATTTTATTGCTGAAAACCTGACCCCTTGCGCACTCAGCATCGCTAAAAATTATAGCCACATTCTTGCGCCTGCAACAAGTTTTGGTAAAAATCTTTTACCCCGTATTGCTGCTTTGCTGGATGTGCAGCAAATCTCTGATGTCATATCAATAGACAGCAACGATACTTTCAAAAGACCCTTTTATGCTGGTAACGCAATTGCAACAGTACTTTCCACAGACCCGCTAAAACTTCTAACCATCCGCACGACAGCCTTTGATCGCGCGCCAGATGGCGGCAATGCGGCAATTGAATCAATTGAATCACCCCCTCAAACTGCAACAACAAATTTTGTTTCCCAAGAACTTTCAAAATCTGAACGGCCAGAACTTGCAGCTGCGCGTATCGTTGTTTCAGCTGGCCGCGGCATTGGATCGGGTGAAAATTACAAAACGCTGATAGAGCCACTTGCTGATAAACTTGGCGCGGCACTCGGTGCATCACGCGCAGCAGTTGACGCTGGCTATGTGCCAAACGACTATCAGGTAGGGCAAACAGGAAAAATCGTGGCCCCTGAACTTTATGTCGCTATTGGAATTTCGGGCGCTATTCAGCATCTCGCTGGCATGAAAGATTCAAAAGTAATCGTTGCTATCAACAAAGATCCTGAAGCCCCCATTTTCCAAGTGGCTGATTACGGCTTGGTTGCTGATTTGTTTCAAGCCATACCTGAATTGACACAAAAAGTTTAAATCATGCTGCAAGCTGTTTCCCAAAAACTTGGCATGGAAAAAGCAGCTATCATGACCGTGCTTGTGGCTGCATTGGGTTACTTTGTTGATGTGTTTGATCTTATTTTATTTTCGATTGTACGGGTGCAGAGCCTTAAAGATATTGGCTTGTCGGGCGATCAGCTGCTTGATGATGGCGTTTTTATCATCAATTGCCAGATGACTGGTTTACTACTGGGCGGTATTTTATGGGGCGTTTTAGGAGATAAGCTTGGCCGAATTAAAGTTCTGTTTGGGTCAATTGCGCTTTATTCCACTGCAAATCTTTTAAATGGATTTGTAACAACGGTCGATCAATACGCAATATTAAGATTTTTGGCCGGGATTGGCCTGGCTGGTGAGCTGGGCGCTGGGATTACACTTGCATCAGAATTGATGCCAAAAGCCATACGGGGATGGGGCACAACCTTTGTAGGGCTCATCGGTCTTTTAGGGGGCGCAACAGCCGCGCTTGTTGCCGACCAGATTGATTGGCGTCACGCTTATATATTTGGCGGTACAATGGGTTTTGCCTTACTCATCTTGCGTCTTAAAGTTCAGGAATCGCATCTTTTTGAAAAGTCCGATCACGCGGAAGCGGGCTTGCGTGGCAATATTTTGATTATTTTGCGCCGCCCTGATTTGTTAAAGCGCTTTTTGCTGCTTGTCATGGTAGGTGCCCCTATATGGTTTGTGGTAGGCGTTTTAATTACCTTCTCGCCCGAGTTTGCAAAAGCTTTTAATATGCCTTCGCTTCCCTCAACCGGAACAGCTGTTTTACTTTGTTATCTGGGTTTTGCTGGTGGTGATATTTTAAGCGGCTTTTTAAGCCAGCATTTTAAAAGCAGGCGCGTTGCTGTTTTAAGTTTTCTGGCCATGACTGTTATGGCCATTCTGGTACATCTTAAAATTTCTGGTCATTCTTTAACAACCTTTTATACCATGTGTGCTGTACTTGGTTTTTGTTCAGGTTACTGGGCTATGCTTGTGCAGATTGCAGCCGAACAATTTGGAACAAACTTGCGGGCAACCGTAACAACGTCTGTGCCAAATTTTGTTCGTGGTACAGCTGTTCTTTCCGTTAGCGGGTTTCATGCCCTTGTCCCTGACTTTGGTGTTATTCAGGCGGGGTTAATGGTTGCAGGTGTTGTGATTACGCTTGCACTTTTAGCGATGACTCAAGTGAAAGAAACTTTTGGCCGCGACCTAGACTTTATCGATCGCTAAATTTTAGCCTTCTTCAACACCCAGTGCTTTTAATGAAAAGGCTCGACCTTTTGTATCATCGGGCATCTTGGCGTCATCAAACATCGCACCTTCTAAATTGGCACCACTGAGATTAGAACCCGATAAATCCGCCTCACGAAGATCAGCGTTAGAAAGATCCGCATTACTAAAATCAACTTTTTTAAGCGACGCACCTTTAAAGTTTGTTGCAGATAAATCAGCATAACGAAGCGATGCTCCTTCAAGATTGCAAGGTGAAAAACGCCTTGCAGAAACCGAACCGAACATCAATGGTGAAAAATTAGCGCCCTTAAGGTTGGCATGATTAAAAACGGCACCACGAAAACTTGACGCTCTTAAATCAGCCGCTTCCATATCGCAGCCACGAAAATCGCACCTGTCCATATTGGCAGACTGAAGTTCAATCTTATATAAATTGACACCAAAAAATTTAGCCCCTACCGCTTTAATGGCTGTCAATTTACGTGCCTTAAGGGATGATAATTCCCTAAGATCAAAACCTGAAAGATCAAGCTGTCTGCCAATCTGGCCCGCACTTTCAACCCATCTTTGATGGGTTTCAATCATTACTTCAACGGATTCAGAAAGTTCAGAAAGTGATGTTCCTATGTTCTCATCCGTGATCGCGCCTGAAAAATCTGCGCGGTCACGAATGGTCGATAAATCCACGCCTGCAAAAATAGCGTCATGAAGATTGGCCCCCATAAGCTGGGCCCCTTCTATATCCGCGCCTGATAAATTAGCCCCCAACATAATAGCCCCGCGCAAATCAGCGCGCTTCATATTGATACCTGTCATGATGGCATCAGAAAAATCAGCGTTTGAAGCCAGCGTCCCAACAAGTTTTGCCCCTGTTAGATTAGCCCCTTGGAAATTTACAAATTGCGGCTGCTGGAACGATCCATCATCTGATAATGCGCCGCCGCGCAAATCAGCTGATTCGAGATTAGCACCAACCAATCGTGCACCTTCAATTTTTGCGCCACGCAAATCAGAACGAATGAAAGATGTTTCGTTCAAATCAGCAAAGCTTAGATCGCAGGCATATAAGGTGGCTTCTTGAAAATTTGTATGAGCCAAATTCATTTTGCGCATAATGCAGCCTGTAAAATCAGACTGGCGCATATTACTGCCTTTAAGTGATAACCCAGATAAATCAGCGCGCTTTAAAACAGCGCGCCGCCCGCCGATACGACCTTCAAGATAGCGCGTGTGAAGCTGTACCAAAGCATCAAGTTGAGATTGGGATATCGCTTCTGGGCTTTTTTGTTCTTCGCTCATTTTTTTGCCTTATCAGATTTTTCAAGCTGTTCAATCACGCTATCTATAAATGCCAAAGCATCTTTCGAATTCCATTTTGCTGGGCCTGCCATCTTAAAACGTACCTTACCCTGTGGGTCAATAAGATAGGTTGTCGGCAATCCCCGTGGCGCAAGCGTACGCTGAAAATCACCCGCAACATCATAATAAGCGCCAAGGCCTGATATTTTTTTGCGCTCTAAAAAACGGGCAATACGCGGGCCCGTATAATTTTTATCAACAGAAATCGCGATCACATCAAATTTCCTGCCTCCGCGTAAAGTGCGCAATCTGGACAAAGACGGCAATTCTTCAATACATGGAGGGCACCATGTGGCCCATAAATTTAATAAAAGATAACGACCTTTAAAATCCTGAATTGATTGCATTGGCCCTGCCCCGTCTACCAGCTTCAAATTTTCAATCGCTTGCGGGGGATTAACATGGTCAAACCAGATAAATGCTTCAGAAAAACGAACCGATTGCTCTTGCTGCGGCGTTAAGGCACGCGCATAAGGAACAGCCACCCCAAGGCAAAGGCATAAGAAGGCAAGAATCTGACAGATAAAGCGCATAAAAGGAAAAGCTTTCACTTTGTGAGGTTACAAAAGACATGCTAATTTAACCCCTATGAAAAGCCTATACCGAATCATTTTTTGTATTTTAGTTATGTCATTTAGTGTCTTGACCTCGGCATGTGGGATCAGGCCATCTGAACTTGATCCCCCCTCGGGCGCAAAGGATACCACCTATCCACGCAGCTATCCGGATCCATCGACCGATCCCAGATGACCAGACGAATAAAGTTCATTCTTGTTTTGTCTCGACTATTTTTGTGGCTTGAAACAGCCCTGCTTGTCACATTGCCTGCTTTTATATTTTTAGGGATTGCTTACATCATCATTGCAAGTGGGTTATTTTATGGCGTTGCTGCTAAAAGTATTTTCATTCTCACTATTTTAATTTCAACTGTAAGTATTCTTAGAAAAGCTTCTTTACTGCGCTGGCCTTTAAAAGAAAAAGTCGAAAGACGAATTGAGCTCGCTTCACAGCTTAACAACAGGCCCTTCACGCAAATTGAAGATACGCCAGCAACATCTTCAAGCGATCATGTTATGTGGCAACAAGCGGTACAGACCGCCCGTTCTAATTTACGCAAAGCGCGTATTGCATGGCCTCATCCTCAGCTTGCTAAAAAAGATATTTTTGCCATACGTAATTTAATTTTTCTAATTCTCATTGTTACAATTATTGTAACAAAACAAGAAGGGCTGGAACGTTTAAAAGATGCGCTGCCATTCCCTGAGAGCCTCGTCAATCAGCCTTTAGGGGATGTTGATTTTATAAGTATCACATTAACGCCGCCTCCTTATACCGGGCAGGCAGCCACGCAGATCACAACAGCTACGCTACAAACTGAACCTGTCAAAGTTCCAAAAGGATCGATTGTTGAAATCAGAATCCCAAATCAGGGGTTTATAAAACCGCGTGTCAAAATAAATAATATGCAATTACCGATCCAGAAAATCGATAAATCATTTTATGTGGCGCAAACTGCTGTGCAAAACGATACAACTCTTTCTGTTTTAAAGCTTCCGTTTTTAGGGGATCATTTTAAAATCAAAGTTACACCGGATCTTGCGCCAGAAATCAGCATCACCAAACCGCCCCGTATTCTTGCAAACGGCCTGTTGCAGTTTTATATAACTCTGCGCGATGATTACGGTGTTAAAGCACTGAAAATCCGCCTGCATGCTAAAGACGGCCCCCATTGGCTGGCCCCAGAAGATCACCTTGAGTATTTAGTGCTGCTAAATTCCGGGCGTGGAAAACAAGAAGATATTTCCCCCGTTTTTGATTTTACATGGCATCCGCAAGCCGGAAAGCTTTTTGATATTACAATAAGCGCACTTGATGATTTAGGCCAAGAAACCGTTCTGGCTTCCTTCCCTTTTACAGTGCCGGAAAGAAAATTCCGTGAAAAATCTGCAAAGTTAATTGCTGAATTCAGGCGTGATTTTATTGACGATTCACGCCTTTCATCTGCCCGCCGTCTGTCCCGGGAATTGGAAGAAATTCTTTCCTACCCTGATTTATTTGAAGGGAAACTTAACGCGTTTTTAGGACTGCGTATTGCAAGTAATATTCTTTCCCACACAACGAAAAGCAAGGAACTTGCTGAATCTGTTTCTTTAATATGGCAGTCTGCCTTGTCACTAGAAGGTGATGCAGCAAATACAAATGCCATGAAAAACCTGATCGAAGCGCAAAAAAAACTTGCGCAGATCATGGGCGACAAAAACGCCACACCTGAAGAAATTCAGCAAGCGCTTGATGAATACAAACAAGCCTTAATGGAAAGTTTTCAGACTTTAATCGAACAAATGCAAACCAGAACAGACCCGCAATCGGCTTTATCAAGGTTGTCTCCTGATCTTTTTTCGAAATTAGCGACTCCGCAATCAATTGATGATTTTTTAGAACAGATGAAAGAAGCCCTGCAAAATGGTGATAAAGAAAAAGCGGCGCAGTTATTTTCACAAATTCAAAAAATGATGGATGGATTATCATCTGGCGCACAAGGTGGAATGCCGGAAGGCACTGAAGCCATGGCAAAAGGGCTTGAGGAATTACAAGCCCTGATTGACAGGCAGCAAGACCTGCTTTCGCAAACAGAAAGTCAAAAAGCTTTGCAATTACAAGGCAAAACTATTGATACACGCAAGAATACTGTCGAACAGGATGCGCTTCGTTTTATTCTGGGCCAATTAATGCGGGAATTGGGCGAAGATCTGCCCAGTATCCCTGAAAATCTGGGTCTGGCCGAACAGGCCATGCGTAATGCTTCAGCATCCTTAAAAGAAAACATGCCAAAGCTTGCGGCACCTTTTCAACAAAAAGCCTTAGTCGAGCTTCAGAAAAGCAAAAATAATATTCAACAGCAACTAAAGTTAGCCCTTGAAAATATGATGCTGCTTACCCCATCTGCCCCAAGCCAGCGCGATGCGCTAGGCCGCGATTCTGCTCAAGGATTAAGCTCTGAACGTTTGAATATTCCAAAAGAAAGCGCACGTCGAAAAATTCAGGATATCATTGAGCAATTGCGTGAAAAATCGGGTGACAGAAGCAGGCCAAAAGAAGAGCGTGATTATTATTTAAGGCTGCTCAAGCAGTTTTAAGGCACGAATGTAATAAAGACAGAATTTGTATTAACGGGTATGTTTTCCAGCGTTTCCTTAAACCGTATCACCGACTCTGCATCAATCGCGTTTTGCTTCAGCCGAACACTCAATTCCCCAAGTTTGTTTTTGTTATTGTCATGATATGTAACCAGCAGGCTTTGAAACTTTGCTGGTGTTTTTCCGGTGTTGATAATTTGTCCTTCAATTTTTGCAGCAGATGTACCGCGCGTCGATGGCTCGACTAAAACTTTAATTCGATCAAATTTCAGATGCTTTAAGGGCTGCTCAGGAGGGAAGCCCATCATGGCGTAAAAAACCCCGGTTTTAGGCGCAACAGCCAGAAGCGGGGTGCGAATTCCTACGATAATAATCAGCACCATAAAGCAGCAAACGGCCAGAAGTGCTGCCGGAAATATAAAAGGATTTGGGGTTTTTACTTTGGGGGGTGCGGAAAGCCTTTTTGCTTGTGGCCGATCAGGCATATAAGACCCGAAAGATGCAGGGGCGTTACCTGAAAAGGCTGCGGGAACTGGCTCAAAGGAAGGGCTTTGCGAATCAGTTTCAGGTTCACTAAGGCGGGCAAACCACACTGTTTTACATTTTACACATTTAACCGTACGGCCATCCTCCCCAATTTTTTCATCGGGCAGGTTGTAGCGAGATTCACATGATGGACAAGTCAGCTGCATGGCAAAAGGTCAAATGTATACATTTACAATACTCTAAGACCTTTATAGAGTTTCGACAACGGCTTCAATAAGCCAGATAAGGAAAAAACCTTGATTCGCTTCGACCATATAGGTTTACGCTACGGAATAGGGCCTGAAGTGCTAAGCGATATCAGCTTCAGCCTTGATGCAGGATCCTTTCATTTCCTATGCGGGCCTTCAGGTGCGGGGAAAACCTCTCTCATGAGCCTGATGTATCTGGGCCGAAGGCCCACACGCGGGCAAATCACCATGTTTGACCAAACCATTAATAAGCTCAGCCGTGATCAACTCATGCCTTTGCGTCAAAAAATTGGCGTTGTCTTTCAGGATTTCAGGCTTTTATCTCATTTGTCTGCGTTTGATAATGTAGCCTTGCCTTTGCGCATTATTGGCCGCCCTGAAAAAGAAATTCGTGACCATACAATTGAACTTCTGGAATGGGTTGGTTTGGGCGACCGCATTCATTCCTTGCCCACAACGTTATCGGGCGGCCAGCAGCAACGTATTGCGATTGCGCGCGCGGTTGTTACCCGCCCCCGACTTCTGGTGGCAGATGAACCTACAGGAAATCTGGATGATGAAATTGGCTATAAACTTCTCCATCTTTTTGAACAACTCAATCGCATGGGAACAACCGTGCTGATCGCCACCCACAACGAACATCTGATGCAGCGCTTTGGCCATTCCCGCCTTATTCTACAAGGTGGGCATTTACGCATAGAAACACAAAAAAATGTCTGGCAAAGCAAAAATCCGCCAGACTGGACAAAACCCGGAACAGCCGCATGACCATGAATACCGAAGATCTTCTGGCAAAAATAACAACCGCCCCAGGGCGATATGATTTGCCTTTGCCAAAAAGCATGGGATCAGGCTTTCTTGTTTTGCTTGTCGCGCTGATGACATGCTTGAGTGTTTTTGCACTTGCAGGTTCCCTGACCCTTTCTGGGCTTTCGAAAAAATGGTCGTCTGGATTGCAAAGTGCCCTGACAATTGAACTACCCGCGCAGCCTGATGGGCAGACACAAAAAATAGCAGAACTTATCGCGGCCTCATTACGGGGGTTAAAATCTGTCTCTCATGTTTCTGTCTTGCAGAACGCTGAAATGGCAGAACTTCTTTCCCCTTGGATGGGTAAAGATAGCCGCATTCTTGATACTGCTCCGTTGCCAGGAATTTTATCCCTTGAACTTCACGATACATCAGACGCTACAATCAAGGAAATTGAAGCCCTTACCCACCAATATAGTCCACAAGCAACGCTTGACCGTCATCAGGACTGGCTTTCCCATGTGCTGCGACTTGCAGGTATTTTAAAATTTGCGTCCTTCCTTGTGGTGATTGTGATCGCCTTAACAACTGTAACCGCCGTAGCCGGGGCTGTTCGCGCGCAGATGGCAGCTTTTCACGACCAAATTGAAATTTTGCACCTTATGGGCGCAACAGACCGCTATATCAGCACCCAGTTTGCTCGCCATGCCATTGTTTTAGCTTTAAGGGGTGCGCTTACAGGATTTTGTTTTTCAGCTCTGTGCCTTGCAAGCCTGCAGTTATCAGGCAGCCTATCATCAACCCCCCTTCTTCCTGATAATCATCTGGATTTTTCTGATTGGGCTTTTCTTTTCAGCATGCCTTTTATGGCTTGCCTAATTGTCATGTTGACCGCCTTTATAACCGTTCAACGTACACTGCGACGATTGCCTTAATGAAAAAGCTGCTTGTTAAACTAATAAGTTTTGGATTTTTGCGCTTTCCTATTGCAATTGCTTTAAGCATCACGACTCTTTGGCTTTTAGGACTGACAGGGTTTTCCCTTGCCGTTTCTTTCATGGGAAATGCACAAGATACCCGAAAAACCGACGCGCTTGTTGTTTTAACAGGCGGCGAAAAACGCGTTCAAACCGGATTTGAACTTCTTGATGCAGGATACGCTAAAAAGCTTTTTATTTCAGGCGTTAATCCTAATACCGGCCTGAGTGCTATTATGCGCATGGCTGCAACATCTGAAAAAGATTACAGCTGCTGCATTACCCTTGGCCACGAAGCAGATAACACAATCGAAAACGCAGCCGAAACTGCAAAATGGGCCAAAGAAAATGATATTCATTCGCTGCGCCTAATCACAGCCACCTATCATATTCCGCGGGCTTACCTTGAGTTTAACAAAGCCATGCCAGACATTGAGATTATTTTGCACCCTGTCCACCCCGAAAGTTTCGATATTTTAAAAGAACGGGGCTGGCATTTAGTGTTAGATGAATATACGAAAAGCTTGTTTGTTCTCATACGCACATTACTTGAAAAATCATGATTTTTATTCGTTCTCTTATCTTTGCTCTGGCCTTTCCTGTCATGACTGTTTTGTTATGCATAGGGCTGTTTTTTTGCATGCTTTTGCCAAGGCCCGCTTTTATGGCCTGTGTCAGGGGGTATTTTCATTGCCAGCATGCTCTTGAAAAATACGTGCTTGGGCTTGACTATCAAGTCTGCGGCCTTGAACACTTGCCAAAATCAGGTTCCTTTATTGTCGCGGCCAAACATTTTTCAGCTTATGAAACGTGCAAACTACATTTGATGCTTGGGGATCCTGCTATTGTTTTAAAGCGCGAATTATATCGCATTCCATTTTGGGGGTGGGTTTGCAAAAAAACTGATCAGATCGCAATTAACCGATCAAACCCGCGCGATGCATTACGCAAGCTTTTAAGCGAAAGCAAACGCATGCAAGCTTCAGGCAGACCGATTGTCATCTATCCACAAGGGACCCGCATTTCAGTAACCGAAACAACCGCCGATAAACCATACAAAGCCGGTCTGTCTCGTATTTATGAAACAACAGGGATGCCTGTTTTCCCTATGGCCCATAACAGCGGTCTTTTTTGGCCAAAAAATGCTTTTATAAAAAAACCAGGCCTTGTGACTTTCAAAATACTGCCCCCTATACCTTCAGGTTTGGATGGTGATGCGATGATGAAAATGCTTGAAGCCGAACTGGAAACAGCCACTGCAACCCTTATCAAAGAAACTATTGCAACATGAAAAAAAGTACATTTCTGTTTTCGTGGGCGGCTATTGTATCGGCATCTATTTTTATAATTTGTTGGATTGCTTATGCTGAATATATGCGCAATCAAACTCAGATTTTATTTCAAGAAACACAATTACAAGGCTGGAATGTTTCAGGGGCAGCCCTTAAAGTTTCCGGGTTTCCAGGGCCGCATCATTTAAGGTGGTCTGGTAAAATCTGGCGCGACAGCACGATAATTAGAATCCCTGTTGTCACACTCACTGGCTGGCCTGTACCAAGATCTTTTTTTACCCTAGAAGCACCTTACGGCTTTGATGTGCTTGAATCCGGTGAGCAGATTTTAAAAACAACCCTGTTTCGGATCAAAATGGAAGTGCCTTCTGATGTGCCTTTGAAAATAGACCCTGAAGGCATGAAAGGCTGGCAGCAGCGTAATGGTAAAATAAATATCGCTGAACTTTCCTTTGATGCAGGGGGTGTTCTTGCCAAAGGTCAAGGATTTTTTAATCTTGATAATTCTTTGCAACCTACAGGGCGGCTTGATTTTAATTTATCTAACCCCGAAAGACTATTGGAAATTGTACACGCAAGAACAGGTGATAATTTTATATACTCACTCTCAAAAACTTTTGTCGAAAGTGCGCGTAAAAAAGATGAACTGGGTGTCGACTATGTTCCAATGACTGTACAAATTATTAACCGGACTGTTTATCTGGGCCCCATTCGTATTGCAAAACTTGATTTAGTTACATGGGGGGAACAGGGTAACCCCCTATCGCCTTAAGCGTTGCCTGCGGATCACTAAGCTTTTCTAAAAAACCACCTTCAAAAACATCTGATACTTTGTAATAACCCTCTACTTCTAACAAATGCTGACTTTTTTGTACATTTTCATCAAGATGGGTGTACAGATTTAAAATTTTTATTCCTGATTTTTGTGCGCATTCAAAAATCTTTGCGCGTGATGTGTTTGAATCAATCTCAAGCATTAAAAAACTTCTGTCATCACCTGAAGAAGCAAAGCTGAATTTGGAAACAACCAATGCTTGCGCCTTTGGCTTGCTTTGTATTGTCGTTGAACTGCAATAAGGCAAAGCAGAAATAATATTTAGATTTGTATTTTGCGCACTTAAATGCAGCCACCATGGCGTGCGTTCACCAAGTTCAGGCCAGGGAAGCACTGCAAAATTAACTTTATCATCACGAACAAGAACAAGGGCATTCATAACGCTTGACACACGTTCCATCGGCAGGGCGCCGCCAAAATAATCACGGGCGCCGTCCCAAATATGATCTTCATCACTTTTTGTATAAACAGCAACCTTAAGACCTGTTTGCAGCATGGTGACAGCCCCCACAAGTTCACGCCAAATGCGAATGATCGTGGCGTGGGGCAAAGGACCTTTGTGGCGCGCTAAAAGACGACGTATCATTGTCGCCTCGCGCGCAGGCTGTGCGATTTGAATGTTATGCTTTTTCTTTTCTTCTGAAATCCGCTCAATCAGCATAGACCGTTCGATAAGCAGATCATGAATTTTATTATCAAGCGTATCGATGGTCACGCGAATATCTTCTAGTGACGATACAGCATAAGCGTTCTGAGTATCTGATATTTTTTCTTTATTCATGTTTATGCTTTGGTTTTAGGGTTGGGCATTAAAGCGGGGATAAGTCGTTCGCGTGTTTTTCTCATTTCTGTAACAGGAAGCGCTGTGCCAGCATAAAGCTGTTTGCTGGCTTCAACCATGTGCACACCCGCAAGGGCAGGAAAAATAAATCGTCCATAATTTTCAAGAAAAGCAGCCGCTTTTAAAAATATTCTTGTCCCTACTGGAAACATAAAAAGACCCTGGCGTGTGCGTTCATGCAAAAACTTATATTCACGCAACTGCTTTAAAATTTGTGTCGCCGAATAAGGCCTGCCCTGACCAAAAGGGGTGCGATCAACCCGCGACCACAGCCCTAAACGGTTAGGTACAATAATCAAAAGCCTGCCATTACTTTTTAGTACGCGCCAAATTTCTTCAAACATTGGCCCAGATTGTTGTGCATGTTCTAACGCATGGATCAGAATAATCCGGTCGATCGAATTTGTTTCAACCGGCAATTCATTTTCTGCAGCAAGGCACACAAGGTTTTTGCCATCAGAAGGCCACGGATACGCCCCAAGCGAAGGTGTCATCACACTGAATAATCTTTCAGCTTCTCCGAGATACGGGGTTAGATAAGGCGCGGCATAACCAACACCCATTAAACGCATATTGCGTGTATCAGGCCAGAACGACCTGATATGCGCCTGAAGTGCGCGTTGTGATGCACGGCCCAGCCTTGAATTATAAAACTCGATCAGGTCATAGACAGAAAATGACATTTTAAATTCCGTTTATAAGCTGCGCGATTAAAGGAATATCAGCAGCAGGCATATCGTAATTATAGAGCTGCTTTGGTGCGATCCATTTTAAAGCCTGATGTTCGCGAGCGCGCACAATACCTCTCCAGGTGCGACAAGCAAAAAGCGGCATAACCAAATGAAAGCTTTCATAAGAATGAGAAGCGCATCCAACAGGCCAGTAACAAGTAGGGCGCGTTTCAATTGAAAGCTCTTCTTCCAACTCTCGCATCAAGGCATATTCAGGGCTTTCGCCCGGCTCAATCTTTCCACCCGGAAATTCCCAAAGCCCTGCCATTGATTTTCCTGCCGGTCTTTGTGCGATTAAAACACGCCCGTCTGCATCAAATAAAGCTGCTGCTGCCACCAGCATAACAGGCAGGCCAGAAGGTTGGGGTTTTGGGCGCAAAAGCGCTTCTTCACAAGACATAGACTTAAACTACACATATTTAAGTCATAAAAAAAGTCCGCATTCGCTAGCGGACTTTTAAAATCTTTTAAGGCTTTTCTGACGGCTCTTACGGCGCAGATTTTTCGGCTTCTGGCGCAGGCGCTGCTTGTTCTTGTGCAGGCGTTACTGGTGCCTGCTGTTGTTCAGGTTGTGCAGCTGGCACTTGCAAAGCTTTTCCGTTGATATCAAAAAGCTCAACAGTTGCTTTGGATTTCCAGTCTTTCATAAACGTTTCCAAAGACTGGCGACGAATTTCAGCTTCAAGAACAGCTTTAACATCTTTAAGTTCTGGCGTTGGTCGCACACGGCGATCCTCAACCTTAATCACATGCCAACCAAACTGGGTTTTTACTGGTTCTGTACTGGTTGAACCGGGTTGCAGCTTAAAGGCTGCATCGGCAAATTCTGGCACCATGTCTGATTTGGCAAAATAGCCCAGATCGCCAGTTTCAGAAGACTTATCTTCAGAAAATTCCTTTGCTAAATCTTCGAACTTTCCACCATCCTTAAGCTTTTGAATGATTTCCTTAGCTTTCGCTTCATCTTTCACAAGAATGTGACGCGCTTTGGTTTCTTCAATTTTTGGTAATTTGGCGGCGTACTCGTCATAGGCTTTTTTCAAAGATTCTTCTGTAACACTCGCTTCAAGTTCTTTTTGCATGAACAGGCCGCGTGCAAGCTGTTTTTCAACATCGGCTAAACGATCTTTATAGTCTTGCGTTTCTTTTATATTTGATGTTGCTACTTTTTCGTCGATAATCACAGCGTTAACTAATTGGTCTTGAGAGAGAGCAAATACCTGTTCAGGTGGAAGCTGACGAAGTTGCTCAGGGAGCGTTTGTAAAAAAGCATCCAGCTCCGATTTTAAAACTTCCTTGCCGTTGACTTTGGCGATCACAATTTTGCTGCCGCTATCTGCGGGCACGTTTGCTGGGTCTGCGCTCGCTTGCTCAGATGCGGCCTGACCAGGTTGCGGTGTTTGAGTCGAAGGTTCGGTTGCTGCCGCCTGAGGCGCGGTTTCGTTCATCACTTCTCTGGTTTTCTGGTTGGCCTGATTTGCGAAATACCCAACACCTGCCAAAACCACAATTGCAATTCCGATTGCAAGGGGCAAAGTGTTTGACTTTTTAGGGATTTTTTGGTCGTCCATATCATGCTCCGAAGGGTGATTTTATTGTGGACCCCTATTGTGCATACCCCCTAGTTGATAGCAAGACCTTAAGAGGCTTCAGTAAAACGATTTGACGCAACCCCCATGCGGCTTTATATCAGAACTATCCTGATTCAACATAATTATGACTATTAAGAAAAAACATGATCATTTCACTCCTCGGTAAAGTTTTTGGTACAAGCAATGAACGCGCTCTCAAGTCCATGCAAAAACATGTTGATGCCATCAACGCGCTCGAGCCGCTTTACATCAGCCTGACCGATGATCAGCTTAAAGCAAAGACAAATGAATTTCGTGAAAAGCTGAAAAACGGCGCGAGCCTTGACGATATTTTACATGATGCATTTGCAACCGTTCGCGAAGCATCAAAACGAACACTCGGCCAAAGGCATTTTGATGTACAGCTCATCGGCGGGCTGACCTTGCATCAAGGAAAAATCGCTGAAATGAAAACCGGCGAAGGCAAAACACTGGTAGCCACCTTACCGTCTTACTTAAATGCGCTTTCGGGCAAAGGCGTTCATGTTGTGACGGTCAATGACTATCTGGCCAAGCGCGATTCTGAATGGATGGGCCAGATTTATAATTTTCTGGGGCTGTCTGTAGGCTGCATTTTAACCAACCTAACAAATTCAGGCCGACTTGAAGCTTATGCTTGCGATATCACATACGGCACCAATAATGAATTCGGTTTTGATTATTTGCGCGATAACATGCGCTATCGCCTTGAAGAAATGGTGCAAAGGCCCTTTAACTTTGCCATTGTTGATGAAGTGGATTCCATTTTAATTGATGAAGCCAGAACCCCTTTAATCATCTCAGGCCCGTCAGAAACATCAACCGAGCTTTATGTTTCTGTGAACAAACTTATTCCAAAACTGCAATCATCCGATTTTACAAAAGATGAAAAACTACGCACTGTGATACTGACAGATCAGGGGACAGAAACAATTGAACAAATGCTGCGCAGTGAAAACCTGCTGACAGAAGGTAATTTGTATGATGCCCAAAATATCGGTCTTGTGCACCATGTTAATCAGGCGCTGCGCGCTCACAAACTTTTCAGTCGTGACACAGACTATATTGTAAAAGACAGTAAAGTCATCATCATTGATGAATTTACAGGCCGCATGATGGAAGGCCGACGTTTCTCAGAAGGGCTGCACCAAGCGCTTGAAGCGAAAGAAGGCGTTAAGATTCAAAATGAAAATCAAACGCTCGCCTCTATTACCTTCCAGAATTATTTTCGTATGTATCCAAAATTATCTGGCATGACAGGAACAGCATTAACAGAAGCTGCTGAATTTGCAGAAATTTACAGGCTGGGCGTCATCGAAATTCCAACAAATGTTCATGTGAAGCGTAAAGATCATAATGATAAAATCTTTAAAACACTCGCCGAAAAAGACGATGCCATCGCTTCTCTTATAAGGGAATGTCAGGCACGCAGTCAGCCTGTTCTTGTTGGTACTGTTTCTATTGATAAGTCAGAAAAGCTGGCTGCTCGACTTGCAAAGCTCAAAATTCCTCACCAAGTTCTCAATGCCCGCTACCATGAACAAGAAGCGTTTATTATTGCACAAGCTGGCAGGCCCGGGTCTGTTACCATTGCAACAAACATGGCGGGTCGCGGTACAGATATCAAACTTGGTGGCAATCTTGATATGCGTGTCAAGCAAGAAATAGATCCGAACCTGCCAGAAGACCAGAAACAAAAAATGGTTGATGCGATTAAAGCAGAAATAGAACGCGACCAAAAAGCTGTCATGGATGCAGGTGGGCTTTATGTGATTGGCACAGAGCGACATGAATCGCGCCGTATTGATAACCAGTTGCGTGGCCGTTCCGGACGACAGGGCGATGCGGGCGATACCATGTTTTTCTTGTCTCTTGAGGACGATTTGATGCGTATCTTCTCGCCCGATGCGCTGCAAGCCGTATTGGCGAATAAACAAATCGGCCTTCGTGATAACGAAGCTCTAACCCACCCCTGGCTTTCAAAAGCACTAGAACGGGCGCAAGCGCGCGTTGAAGCGCAAAACTTTGAAGTACGAAAAACTCTTTTAAAGTTTGACAATGTGATGAATGACCAGCGAACGCTGATTTATGCCCAGCGCCGCGAAATCATGGAATCAAAAACTGTCCAAGAACTGACCGATGGCATGCGCAGCGATTATATTCACGAACTGGTCCGGCGTTGCATTCCTCAGCAAGCTTATGCAGAACAATGGGATATAGAAACGCTGAAAAGTGAAACTGCCCGCGTGCTTCATCTGGACCTGCCTATTGACGCATGGGCCAAGGAAGAAGGCATCGCAGACATTGAAATTCACAAACGTTTACAAGAATCATCGGACGTTTTAATCTCTGATAAAGTCACAAAAGCGGGTGAAGAGATTTTCCGCTTTGTTGAAAAATCACTTGTTCTTCAGCTTCTCGATCAAGGCTGGAAGGAACATTTGCTTCAGTTGGATCATTTGCGTCAGGGTATTAATTTGCGTGCTTTTGCACAACGTGACCCGCTCAATGAATTTAAAACGGAGGCCTTCGCGCTCTTTGAAGCTATGCTCAACAATCTACGCGAAGCTGTTGTGCGTGATTTATCCCATATCGATATCAATATGACGATCGAACCTCTGATGCGTGCACTGCGAGCCAAAGAGGCACCTCACCGTGAAACACGCGATGACCCTGCTTTAATGGGCACAGGCGAATTCACGTCCGCCCGTCAGAAAAATCAAGCGGAGGGTAGAATTGAAAATTTCCCCGTTCGCCATCAAGCCCTTGATAAGGGGGATCCTTCCACATGGGTACAAACACCGCGTAATTCACTATGCCCTTGTGAATCGGGTAAAAAATACAAACATTGCCACGGGGCAATAAACCAGCAGACATCAATCACATGAGCCTTGAAAGCGGTACAGTCGGTTTTTATCACTCAGCCGCTTCGCACGGAAAAATCAGGCTTGCTTATGAAAGCTGGGGGCCCCAGCAAGGCCGCAAAGTTATTTGCGTGCACGGGTTGACATGCAATCGACATGATTTTGTTGTGCTGGCAAATGCGCTAGCGGCAAATGGATACCACGCTATCTCCGTTGATTTAGCCGGTCGCGGGGAAAGCGATTTTCTTTCAAATCCAAATGATTATACGCACGCACAATATGCCCAAGATATCCTTGCTCTTTTAGCGCATCTTAACCTCGCTAAAGATGAAACAATTGATTATATCGGGACATCTTTAGGCGGTTTAATTGGCTTTGATCTGGCCTCAAGACCACAAACGCAAATTGCGCGGCTGGTGCTCAATGACATCGGCCCCGAAGTACCTGATGATGCCTTGGCTTTTATCAAAGCGGTAATCAAACACAAATATGAATTTCCCGATCAGGATTCTTTATATCGTTTTATGAAAGATATGCGCAGTCTTTCTTATGGTCCGGTCAGTGATGAACAATGGCGTTTCATGGCACAAAAATATGCAAGAACCCTGCCTAACGGAAAGATCACCTATCATTATGATCCAGCAATTGCGGATATTTTTGAAACCCACCCTGTCGGTACAACCGACCTGTGGGCTTGCTGGAATAAAATCAAAATTCCTGTTTTGGCCTTGCGCGGTGAAAACTCGCTGGTGTTCCCCCAACCTGTTTTAGACAAAATGACTGGCACCCATGTGCAATCCCATATTATTCCTGAATGTGGGCATGTACCCTCATTGCTGCATCAAAGCCAGATTGATCTGATTAGCAATTGGCTCTCGCAAACACAGGCCCTAGATCTTTTGTATCCGAAGGCTTGATGCCGCTTGTTGAAAATGCGGTCGGGTTTGGAGGCGTAATACGAACTTGGGTTATCTGATGGCGTTGTCGCTTTAAAATTTCAAACAAAAAATCATGGAAAATAAATTTATGCCCCACAAGCGGCAGACGACGCGCTTCATACAAAACCAACCCTGCAATTGTTGCGTAATCTTCATCATCTGGCAGCGACCAGTCAAATTCGCGATTCAGATCACGTATGGTCACTGATCCATTTACAATAAAAGTTCCTGAATGGTCTTTACGAACACCTGCAACAACGGAATCATGTTCATCATCTATTTCGCCGACAATTTCTTCTAAAATATCTTCTAAAGTGACAACACCCAGAAGCGCCCCATATTCATCAACAACCAGAGCAAAATGTTCGCGCCTGGCTCGAAACGCTTGAAGTTGATCGAACAACGTGGTTGATTCGGGCACAAACCATGGATCCGACATGATGTCTTCAAGCT
This sequence comes from uncultured Pseudobdellovibrionaceae bacterium, assembly GCA_964648505.1. Lineage (GTDB taxonomy): Bacteria > Pseudomonadota > Alphaproteobacteria > Micavibrionales > Micavibrionaceae > CAZYMI01. The sequence goes on along the minus strand of CAZYMI010000010.1, from coordinate 44,151 downwards.
TGATTTGGTTAAGATTACCTTGTGTTTGTTGAATTTCCTTTAAAAGCCACTTTGCATGAATAATGCCAATCACATTATCGGGTGTCTGCTTGTATACAGGCATACGTGAATACGCTGAATCTAAAACCGCCTGAACAATATCACTCATAGCACTATCCCCATCCACCATGCCCACATTACGCCTGTGAATAAGGATTGATCTTAAATCAACCTCCGCCAGATCAAGAACAGACCTCAGCATCGCGCGGCGGTTCAAACTGCCCTGTCCTGATCCATGATGCATTTCAATAGCGCCGCGCAATTCTGCAATATCACCAACTGAATCATCATCCATACGCACGCCAAAACTTAAAAGGGTTTTTCGTACAATTACAGCAACCATATTGGTTGCCGGTGAAAACAAGGTAATCATGACCTTCACAATTGGCGATACAATCAAAGCCATGCGATCCGCATGATAAAGCGCGTAAGTTTTAGGCAAAACTTCAGCGAAAATAAGAATTAAAATCGTCATTACACCTGTGGCAATAAAAACGCCCCATTCACCAAAATGGGCAATCATCACAGATGTTGCAATTGAAGAGGCTAGAATATTAGCAAGGTTGTTGCCCAGTAGCAGAGTCCCTACAAATTCTTCCCTTTTATCCCTGATCTTATTAACAATTTCGGCCTTTCTATTGCCTTCTTTTTGCAAACCATGCATCTTGGCGCGCGACGCTGCTGTAATTGCTGTCTCAGACCCTGAAAAAAAGGCGGATAGCAAAATAAGGATAAAAATAACAAAAATTGAAAGGCCCAGTGTAAATTCCATGTCTTTTTTGTACCAGAAGAATGTTCTGCATGTCGAGGCAGTTTCCTGCCCAACGATTACCAAAGCTGTGGGTACGCCTGTCTATGTGTATTCATCTGCTTTATTGCGCTCAAAAGCCAATGAATTCATTGACGCCTTTAAACATATTTTACCCCCCGCGCACCAGCCCACCATCTGCTTTGCTGTAAAAGCGTGCAGCAATGTGCATATTTTAAAGCTTCTTAAAGATCAGGGTATTGGCGCAGATGTGGTTTCAGGCGGCGAGCTAGAACGCGCACTCAAAGCGGGCATTAATTCAAAGATGATTGTTTTCTCTGGTGTAGGAAAAACAGATGCGGAAATTGAAGCCGCGTTCCAAGCAAACATTAAGCAACTCAACATCGAATCTATCCCGGAACTTAATCGTATTGCAGCGCTATCTGCCCGCACCAAGAAATCGTTGCCCCTTGTGTTACGTATCAACCCCGATGTTGATGCGAAAACACACGCAAAAATCACAACTGGTTTGGGTGAAAATAAATTTGGTGTAAATTACGATCAGGTTGCAGGTATTTTTGAACACGCACTTACTATGCCACATATTAACTTATGCGGGCTGAGCATGCATATCGGCTCGCAAATCACTGATTTCTCAACATTCCAGCAAGCCTTCACGCGCCTTGCAACACTTGTTACAACACTGCGCGCTCAAGGTCACGTCATCGATCGTATTGATCTAGGTGGCGGCATAGGCATCACGTATAACGCAGAAAAAATCCCGTCTATGACAGATTATGCAACCTTAATACGCGATATTATTGTGCCACTTGGCACGGAAATTATTCTGGAGCCTGGTCGCTCCATGGTTGGCAATTGCGGCCTATTACTCTCAGAAGTTATTTTTGAAAAAATCGGCACAACAAAAAACTTTCTTGTGATAGACGCCGCGATGAATGATCTCATGCGTCCTGCCTTATACGATTCATATCATGGTATTGAACCTGTTATATTAACACCCGATGCGCCACCAAAAACTTATGACGTTGTTGGCCCTGTGTGCGAAAGCACCGATATTTTTACCAAAGACCGCATTCTACAAACCTTAGGCGCCGGAGATTTGGTCGCGTTTCGAGATGCAGGGGCTTATAGCGCCGTCATGTCAGGTACGTATAACACGCGCCCGCTTGTGCCTGAAGTTCTGGTTGACGGTGATAACTTTAAAGTTATTCGCAAACGCTGGAGCGTTGCAGATATGCTGGCTTTAGAAGATTGATCGCACAAGGGATTCAGGCACATCCCGCCTTACAACGGCCTTGCCAATTTTCTCGCATATTATAAAGGTCAGTGCTCCATCCTGCGCTTTTTTATCGGCATACATTTTTGAAATAATTTGATCAACTGGCGCATTTAATCCTGCAACAGCTTGTATAGACACGGGTAAATTTACAGACTGCAAATGATTTACAACGCGGTCAACATCCGCTTGTGTCACCAGTTTTAGTGCCATAGAAAGACGCATGGCAAGCACCATGCCTATTGCAACAGCTTCTCCATGAAGAAGTGTTCCGTTATAATTTGACAAAGCTTCAAGCGCGTGCCCAAAAGTATGCCCAAGATTTAAAAGGGCACGAATATCCTTCTCCTCGCGCTCATCCGCTTGCACAATATCGGCTTTCATTTTACAAGAATGCATAATTGCCTGCGTCAATGTTTCGGGATCTTGGGCCAGAATGTCGCCCCTTCTGGCTTCAAGCCAGGCGGCGAAATCAGAATCAAGAATAAGCCCGTATTTATAAATTTCGGCATACCCCGCAGAAAATTCGCGCGCTGGCAATGTGGCAAGCGTTTGTGGATCAATCAAAACAATATCGGGCTGGTAAAAACACCCGACTAAATTTTTTCCGTGTGTTGTGTTAATGCCATTTTTGCCGCCCACAGAACTATCAACTTGTGCCAGCAAAGTTGTAGGGACCTGCACCAGCCTTACACCCCGTAAAATAGTTGCCGCAGCAAAACCAGCAAGATCACCAATAACCCCACCCCCTACGGCAAAAATGACGCTATGTCTGTCAATTTTGTGATCCAGCAAAAATGAAATCAGGCTTTGATACTGTGCGAATGATTTTGTCTGCTCACCAGATGGACATGAAAACATAGTCACACTCTCGCAAGCATTAGTGATCTTGTCTGCAATAGCCTGAGCCACCAAAGGGCGCACAGCATCATCTGTCACAATAAAAATTTTACGCCGTGCAAGATCAAAAGGAATGTAAGCGGTAATATCTTCTAAAATCCCAGCTCCGATCTGAATAATTGAGAGCCTGTCAGAAAGCGTAATATCTATCCGTTTAACGTTTTTTAAGGAACTCATCCAATTTCACTAAGGCCTGATGGAGCGTTTCTGATGCCGGGCCGTCATGGCTGTCGACAATCACTGAAGCCTTTTCATACACGGGATAACGCTGCTTCATCAAGTCCTTGAGTTTTTCTTCAATATTTACACCCTTTAAAAGGGGGCGGCCTGTATTGCGCGATGTGCGCTCAACCATAACCTCCAAAGAAGCGCGCACCCAAACCGATACCGATTTTGTTAAAATTTCGCTGGTTGTATCTGCATTCATGACCGCCCCACCACCGGTTGCAATGATATTATTGTGGCGATCATGCAAAGCTTTATGAATTGTTTTTGCCTCAGCATCCCTGAAGGCTTTTTCGCCAAGCCTGTCAAATATTTCAGCAACGCTCAGCCCGATGGATTTTTCAATTTCCTTGTCTACATCAACAAGGTTCATTTGAAGGGATTTTGACAGAAGCTTTCCAAGCTTTGATTTTCCTGCCCCCATCATACCAATCAGAACAATATGCCGATCAAGGCCCAGCATAATATTGCGTGAAAGGCCCGCGGAATCGAGGGGCATGATCTGGCGTCTTTCTTTTGTGACGTCTGACATGTCTTTTTCAAAACAATACGTTTAAGTGCCCCCTTCATATGCCCTTTTTTTGTGCTGTGCACAACCCTGAAAATCAAGGAAGCTGCAATTGTCATGACAAGTTTTATCCCCTATTTTGTAGGCAATCAATTTTATGGAGACCCCGCATGTTACGTCCGTTCCTTTACGCCTTTAGCCTTGTTGTTATTCTTGTGGTTGGTGGGTTTGCGTATATCGCTTTTGCGCCCCTGCCTGTGGATGCCAAGCCCGTTATAAAAGACATTGCGATTGGCGATGTTATTAAAGAAGCACCTGCCCCCATAAAAGCAGCTATTCCTGCAGCGCAGCCCTCCAATGTCGAGGAGACAGCTCAACAACCATCCTCGACTGTTCCGTAATGTTTACACTTAAAAACACGATCATCATTATAGCGCTTTTTAGCCTTACTTTTTCTGCCTTCCCTGCGCTTTCTGCTGACCAACAAAACACAGCGCTGATACCTGACCCTCTTGCTGTTCAGGCGCCTTCTGCCTCGCCCGCTATAGAAGAAAAACCTTTTAATGAAGGGCTTGGTTTATATGCATCCCCCCAGCAAGGTTCTTTAGGACCCTCTTTGTGGCAAGGCCTGCCACGCGAAGATATTTATAAATTAATCGATTCAATCAACCCCACATTAACTTCGCCTTCTTTAAGGGCGCTGGCCTTAAGGCTTTTACTGACACAAACTGACCCACTCGCAGATCCAATAAAGTCAGATGCCGCACCTCCTCTACCCGATTTTCTAACCTATCGAATGACGAAGCTTAACCATCTTGGCGCTTATGAAGATGCGTCACATTTATATGAAAAGACTGCGGATCAAAAGCTTTCTGGAGATCTTGCAGAAGCTGGCCTTACAGCACTTATTGGGAACAACCGCACATCTGTTGCCTGCCTTGAATCAAAAGTGCATTCTGAGGCTACAAGCGATCACCCTTTCTGGGCGCAGCTTGCTCAGCTATGCAAGGGTTTGGTTGGAAAACCATTGGGCACAAATAGCGCAAGTGCTGTTATCACTTCAGTTTTCTCGGACGCTTCATTCAAATTCAAACCCGCAAGCTGGGCGGAAATAAACGCCCTTTCACTCGTTGAACGCGGCGCTGTTATCTCACAAGGCCGCCTTGATTATGCTGCGTTATTAAACACACCACTAACCCTTGAGAATATTGACGCTCTCATACAGGTTTTTTATGACCCCACTTTGCCACCAGCCATAAAGGTACGGCTTGCTGCTTTTTTAGCCTCTCATGGATTTTTAAATGTAAAACAGCTTCAGGAAATTTATGTGGATCTTGGAAAACCCTTGGTTTTAGAAGGAAAACCTCCAAGCACCTCATGGGAAAAACTGATTGTATCTTATGTTAAACTATTACCACCAGCGGCACGACCAAACGAAAAAGCTATCGAATCTCCGTTTGGACCCGCTTATGATGCTCTTTTGTCAGAAACCTTATTGTTAAAGCAGGATTTTGGTTTACAGGCCTTATTGCCCTTAAAGGCTGCTTTAGAAAATTATGCAACACCCGAAGCCCTTCCAGAAGAATCATTTAAAACAGGATTGGCTATTTTGTTGACTTCCCAGTCGGAAAAAACTTCTTTTTGGCTTGAAAAATCATTTGTCTTTATCGATAAAAATACTGAAAAATCAAATGGATATATACCGTACTTAATGTCAGCTTATAGCTTGGGCGCTCCCCTGCCAGAGAAGCGCCTTACCTATATTTTATCTGATGATGGGTTTCTTTCTGACCCCGATCGTTATGCGATGATCGCCCTGGCTGCCAGCTATGGCGAAGGAAATCTGCCGTTTTCTGAGGATCCAAATAAAAAATATGTTAAAGAAAATCTGTTGACAGGGTTAACAAATTATGTAATGCATGATGGTGCCGAAAGCGACTCATATGCAAAGATTCTGAAATCAAAGCATCTTGGCAAAGTTGCACTGGCTGCTATTCTGGCGCTGCAAGAAAAGCCTGTTGGGGAACTATCTCCCAAAACGCTTAAATCAGTGTTGGATGGTTTAAATAGTGTCGGTCTTGATGATGTCGCAAGGCATGTTTTGACGGAATCGCTACTACAAAGAGAATTTATAGAAACAGGCGAAAGCCAACAAAGTTTAGAAACTGAAACGAAGGAGAACCAAAATCATGGCACGTCCAGGCCGCCCAGCACTACCGAAGCCGGATCTACATCCGAGCATTGATGCGTTCCTTGATATGTTGACGTCTGAGCGTGGGGCCGCTCTGAACACACGTCATGCATATTGGCGCGATCTTGCTGATGTCAGCTTGTTCTTGCGTGCAAACCGCAAATCAGATGTTGATAAAGCAACAACAGAAGACATCAAATCTTATCTTGATGATCTCTCACATAAAATTCACACCAAAGGTCAGAATAAAAATCAGATCGCTGTACGCACAGTTGCGCGCCGCTTGTCTGCCATGCGTCAATTCTACCGTTATTTGGTTTCTGAGAATATTCGCAAAGAAGACCCGACAACAACAATCGACAGCCCAAAACAGGGCCGTACATTGCCAAAAACACTGACCGAAGATGAAGTCGGCATTTTAATTAAAACCGCCACACGCGAAGGTGACGAAGATTCTGCACGCTTGGTGTGCTTGCTTGAAATGCTTTATGCAACAGGCTTGCGCGTATCTGAACTTGTTGGTCTTCCACTTTCAGCCATTGGAACAGGCAAGCAGTTTTTGATGATTTCAGGCAAAGGCGGCCGTGAGCGTATGGTACCTATGTCTGACCCCGCACAAAGGGCTTTAAAATCTTATCTTGAAGTTCGTGGCCAGTTTATCAGCCAGGATGACAAAGGCCGTCAAGCGCAATGGCTGTTCCCATCCCGTACATCGGATTCAGGACACCTGACACGCCAACGCTTTGCCCAGCTTCTTAAAGATCTGGCGCATGATGCTGGTCTGCCGCCAAACACAGTATCGCCACACATTCTGCGCCACGCTTTTGCGACACATCTTCTTGCAAACGGCGCGGATCTTCGCTCGGTTCAAAAAATGCTCGGTCATGCCGACATTGCCACAACCCAGATCTACACCCATATTCTGGGCGACAAGCTGAAGAAAACCGTTGAAGAAAAGCACCCAATGGCAAAAACCGCCACAGGGACAGGCCCACGGAAATAACTTATCATAATTAAGCATAACATCAGGCGGGATGGCTTTTGCCCTTAGGGCTAGAGACTTCCCGCCTGATTTGTTATGAAGTGCTTATAAGACAACAGGAATCACCATGCTTGATTTTGAAAAATCTGTCCTTGAGCTTGATGCACGTATTGCTGAGCTAAAAAACATGACCGGCGATGGCCAAATGTCGCTGACTAGTGAAATTTCGCGCCTTCAGGTCAAATCAGACCGCTTGCTGCGTCAAGCCTATGCCAAATTAACGCCCGCGCAAAAAGTGCTTGTATCACGCCATCCTGAACGCCCACATTTTCTTGATTACGTTTCTGGAATGATTCAGGATTTTACCCCGCTTGCCGGAGACCGCAGCTTTGGCGAAGACGCAGCTTTGCTCGGCGGTCTTGGCCGCTTTAATGGCAGATCTGTGGTTATTATGGGACAGGAAAAAGGATCTGATACAACAAGCCGGATCAAGCATAATTTTGGCATGGCGCGCCCTGAAGGGTACCGAAAAGCGCAACGCCTCATGGCTATGGCCACGCAGTTTAACCTTCCTATTATTACGCTTGTTGATACGGCCGGTGCTTATCCGGGTGTGGGTGCGGAAGAACGCGGGCAAGCTGAAGCTATCGCAAAATCAATCGAAGCCTGTTTGCGCAACGGCACCCCTATCATTTCCACCATTATTGGCGAAGGCGGTTCAGGCGGCGCGATTGCCATTGCCACTGGCGACCGCGTTTATATGCTTGAACATTCAATCTATTCCGTTATCAGCCCGGAAGGTTGCGCTTCTATTTTGTGGCGATCTGCCGCACATGCGCAAGATGCCGCCACAGCCCTAAAGCTAACCGCGCAAGATTTACATGAACTGAAACTGATTGATGGAATTATTCCAGAACCGATAGGCGCAGCGCACCGCAACAAGCCGGAGGCCATAAAAAATGTTGCGGATCAGATTGAAAAAGGTTTGCGTGAACTTGATGATATTACCCCTGATGCGCTTAAGACCCAGCGCGCTAAAAAATATATCGCCATGGGCCGTCAGGCAGCATAATTCTGCTACGTAATAATACAGGCTTTTATAATACTAAGAAGCAGCTGCTAAATTTAAATGCATTTTTTCACCTGATGATGATAACGTTTTGGTTATCATTTTAGGTGTTGTACGAAAACGCGCGCGCTGCTTCATCACTTCAAAATTACCGTGGCCGGCGCGTTTGTGCCCTTCTTCGGTTACTGCAGCTTTGTAATACAACATCAAAAAAACGCGAATAGCTGCCGTAAGCGATGTATCAATATTCTTGCGTAACGAAATCAGCGAACATATATCATGCATACTGCATCTTTCACGCAAAGCAATATCCCGCAAAGCCGACCACATTTCAGGTTCAAGGCGCACCGATGTACGACGGCCTAAAATAGTGATGTTTTTACTAACAAGTGTTGATTTGATTTTATCTTCAAGAAGATTACTTTGTGAGTCTACACGTAAATCAAGCATATAAAAAATCCTTATTCTAAGGTTGAACAAAGCCGGTTCAATTTTTTTTCTCTTAATACTGCCGTGCTGAAAACAAAATATAATCGTATAAAAAAAAAATTGCAACCCAAAGTTTAGTGTGTTTACAATGGTATTCAACTTATACGATATTATGGCTTATTAAAGCCTGTTTTTATGGCTAAAGCATGAATTGGCCCCTTCATAAGATCACCAATCAGGGCGTAAACAAGCTTGTGTTGATCTATCCGGGTAAGCCCCTCAAAGCGGGGGGATATGATTTCAACGATAAAGTGGCTTTCTCCCGCCCCATTATGACCAACATGCCCCCGATGCCGATCACTATCATCAAAAATAGACAGGCTATACGGGTCCAAAGCCTTTAATCTGGCCCGAATCTGCTGTGCAACCGGCCCTTGCGCTTGCGTAGATGCTTCACGTTCATTCATAATAATAGATATGCCACGAATTACATTAAAACCCAACTCACCCGATTTTGCAGATAGCTCTGCCGCTAAAGTGCGCCGCCCGCACCAAAAGCCTTGCGATATGCCGGGATGCCCTTCTCATGGCGAGCACCGTGCGCCCAAAGACCGTTCCTTGCGTGAATATTATTTTTTCTGCTTTGAACATGCACAAGACTATAACAAAGCTTGGGATTTTTTTGATGGCATGGCCCCTCAGGATGTTGAAAGCCATATTATTCAAACACTTTATGGCGATCGTCCGACCTGGCGTTCTGATTATTATCGCGGGCTTGAAGATAATCTGAAAACCAAAGCATGGCAGGAATACCACTTTACGCATGAAGCCCCAGCCAAAGAAGCCGCCAAAGAAGCACGGCTAAGCGGCCCTGAAGGGGAAGCTCTTGCTATCATGGGTTTAAACCCACCCGTGACCTATACCGCCATTAAAAACCGATACAAAGAACTTGCCAAGCTCTACCATCCGGACATGAACAAAAACAATCCGGAAGGGGAAGAGCTTCTCAAAAAGGTCAACATGGCCTATACCATTTTAAAGCTCGCCTATCGTAAGTTCGAAACACTCGAAAGTATTTAACACCATGGCTATAACCGATAATCTTAAAGAACACACCGCGGCATCGTTCGATTTAACACAAGTACAAAGCCACCATAAGCACTCAACCGTTCCAGATACGCAGTACAAAGTGCGTGATGTGTTTGGCATTGATGTGGATTGGTCTGTCCCGGGTTTTAGTTACGATAACGCCAATGTGCCTGATATCGACCCGACCTATAAATTTGATCGCAACACAACGCTCTCAATACTCGCAGGTTTCATGCATAACCGCCGTGTGATGGTGCAAGGCTATCACGGCACAGGAAAATCAACACACATAGAGCAAATTGCCGCACGCCTGAAATGGCCTTGTGTGCGTATAAACCTTGACAGCCATGTCAGCCGGATCGACCTTCTTGGCAAAGATATGATTGTGCTGCGCGAAGGCAAACAAATCACCGAATATAAAATGGGCCTTTTACCATGGGCATTGCAAAACCCTGTTGCGCTTGTATTTGATGAATATGATGCAGGCCGCCCGGATGTGATGTTTGTTATTCAGCGCGTATTGGAAGCCGATGGCCGCCTGACGCTTCTGGATCAGAACACTGTAATCAGGCCACACCCTGCTTTCAGGCTTTTTGCAACGGCCAACACAATCGGACTGGGTGATACAACCGGCCTTTATCACGGGACCCAGCAAATCAACCAAGGCCAGCTGGACCGCTGGAATATCGTGACACGCCTGAATTATCTGGACCACGATACAGAAATGGATATCGTGCTTGCAAAGATCCCTGACCTAAATACACCAGAGGGTAAAAAAATTGTTGATGCTATGGTGCGGGTGGCTGATCTGACCCGTGATGGCTTCCGCAACGGTGATCTTTCAACTGTCATGTCTCCACGCACTGTTTTATCGTGGGCGGAAAACTATCAAATATTCAACGATACCGCTTTGTCTTTTAAACTATCGTTCGTTAATAAATCAGATGAAACTGAACATGTCATTCTCGCTGAATATTATCAGCGCTGCTTTGGCGACGAACTGGACCTGTCTGAACCTTCTTATGTCGGCTGACCCGCTTGACAAATTTAAAGATGCGACTGCCGCAACGTTACGGGCCATTGCTAAACGGCCAGATATAGAGGTTCAGTTTTTCGCCTCTGAAACATCTGCCAGGCTTACACCGATCATTGGTATAACAGCCAGACTGCCCTTGCCTGAACGCGACATGCCCGCTTTAAACAAGCAAGATATTCGCGCAAGCGCCGATATCCATAGCCTTAAACTCAGGCATTCCAATGACAAACTTCATCGCCGTCTGCGCCCGAAAGATTTTTCATCAGCAAGTCTTTTTGATTCACTTGAACAGGCCCGTGTTGAAGCCCTTGGTATAAAAGCGATGACAGGCGTTGCCAAAAACTTGGCGTCGGCTTTAAAGCAGCGTTGTAAATCATATAGCCACTTAAACGCGCAAGATCGACTTCAAACCGACGCTGCAGAAGCCTTATATATTTTATCACGCCTTGCTTTTACCGGTGAAGATTTGCCGGAAGGCGCGCATAACCTTGCTGCTTTATGGCACCCTTACATCATTGAAAAACTCGGTAAAAACGGATTTAAAAATCTTGAAGCTAACTTAAATAATCAACGCGAATTTGCACGCGCCGCACGTAATTTCATTGAAAAGCTGAATTCCATTCCACCGTCAAGCGAACCAGAACGCGCTGATGAATCTGACGATACACAACATAGTTCAGATGATTTAAACCCGCGTGAGGATCAAAAAGAAGAAAAGGAAAAGCAGCTTTCTGAAGGTTCAGATACGCAAGAAATATCAGACGATTCCAGTACGCATGAAACAGATATTGATTTTGAAAACGATGATATATCTGATGAAAACCCTTCTATGATGGAAGGTGAAAAACCTCAAAATGCACCGCCACGTAAACCAAATTCGCATTACGTGCCGGGGCCGGATAGCCGCTATACAATTTATACAACTGCGTATGATGAAATTCTTGAAGCGCAAGATCTGGCAGATCAAGACGAGCTCAACAAACTACGCGCTCAACTTGATAAGCAAGTAGCACCCCACATGACCATGGTCACACGCCTTGCAAATCGACTGCAAAGGCAGCTCATGGCAAAGCAGCTACGCCAATGGCAATTTGATATGGACGAAGGGATTATTGATGCATCGAGACTGGCACGGGTTATTGCCAACCCCAATATGCCTTTATCTTATAAACAAGAACAGCAAACTGATTTTCGGGATACTATTGTCACTTTGTTGATTGATAATTCAGGTTCCATGCGTGGCCGCCCCATCGCACTTGCTGCTATGTCGACCGAAATTATTGCCCGTACGCTTGAACGTTGCGGCGTTAAAGTTGAAATTCTTGGCTTTACCACACGCGCCTGGAAGGGTGGTAAAGCGCGTGAATTATGGGTGCAAAATAATCGGCCTGAAAGCCCGGGCCGGTTAAACGATCTGCGCCACATTATTTACAAGGATGCAGATGAGCCGTGGCGTCGTACCAAGCGCAATCTGGGGCTGATGCTCAAAGAAGGATTACTCAAAGAAAATATTGATGGGGAGGCTGTGGTTTGGTCTTATAATCGCATCGTCAGAAGACCAGAAAAACGCAAAATCATGATGGTGATATCAGACGGCGCACCTGTTGATGATTCCACCTTGTCAACAAATAGCTCGAATATTCTTGAACATGATTTGCAAAATGTTATTCAGTGGATTGAGGAATCCTCCACCGTTGAAATTGCTGCTATTGGTATTGGGCATGATGTATCGCGCTATTATTCCCGCGCCTTAACAATTACAGATGCAGGTGAACTTGCGCAGGCGCTTTTATTGCGCTTATCAGAATTATTCGAAGAACGGCCTTTTTCCAGAGGTGACAGAAACAGAAAATAAGGCTAAAAAGACGTTATGTCTGAGAACCGCATTTACAAACCCCGCCCTATTAGTGGCTTTCCGGAATGGCTGCCTGAATATCGCATCATCGAGCAGCAATGGATGGACCATATTCGCAAAACGTTTGAAGCGTATGGTTACTGTTCTATCGAAACACCGTCTGTGGAAGAAGTTGACGTACTTTCCGCCAAGGGCGAAGTGGATAAAGAAATTTATGTGATCCAGCGTTTGCATGCCGACCCTAATGATAAGGGTGATGCACGTCTGGCGTTGCACTTTGACCAGACCGTGCCACTTGCGCGTTATGTGGCCCAACATTTCTCAAGCCTCACCTTCCCTTTTAAACGTTATCAGATGCAACGTGTATGGCGCGGTGAACGCCCGCAACTTGGCAGATCTCGAGAATTTTATCAGTGCGATATTGATGTGATTGGGCAAGATGATCTTTCCATTCATTTTGATGCTGAAATGCCTGCCGTCATTTATGAGGCGCTAGAAGGCTTGGGTTTAGGGCGCATCAAAATCCGCATTTCAAACCGTAAAATTTTATTAGGGCTGATTGAGGGCTTGGGCATAACGGATGCCATTGCTGTCACACGCACAGTTGATAAACTCGATAAAATAGGCGTGAGCGGTGTGCGTAACCTGCTTATGGACGACGTTGGCTTGTCACAAAGCCAGACAGACCAAATTATGGCACTTGCCACGATAAGCTGCACACCACAAGACGCATCTGAAAAACTACTCTCCATGCCTTGTGTAAATGACACAATGAAACAAGGGCTTGAAGAACTGGTTTTTGTTTTAAAAAATCTTGCCCATTTACCATCTAAATCTATTGTAGGTGATCTCTCAATCGTGCGCGGACTTGATTATTATACAGGCACAGTCTACGAAACACGCCTTTTGGATATTCCGGAATTCACATCTTCTGTATGTTCTGGCGGGCGGTATGATGATCTGGCATCTAATTATATTAACCGCAAATTGCCTGGTGTTGGTATTTCAATTGGTTTTACAAGATTGTTCGAAGTTCTACACCATTATGGCCATATAAAGCCCGGCCCTAAAACACCTACCGATATTCTGGTTGTTTTACCTTCAGAAGGCCGGCGTGCAGATGCGAGCTTTACCGCACAAACGCTTCGCAAACGCGGTTTTAGGGTTGAACTTTATCATTCCGGGGAAGCAAAAATAAAAAAGCAGATGGAATATGCTGTGAAAAAAGGGATTCCCTTTGTCTGGTTCCCACCCTTTGATGATAATGGCGCGCACGAAGTAAAAGATATGTCATCAGGCAACCAAAGCGCGGTACTGCCTGAAAGCTGGCAAAAACCATGAGGGGTATTGTGCCTGTCTGCGCCCTGACTATTGCTATTCAAAGCTTTGCCCTTCCTGCTGTTGCTGAACCTTACTTGTATAAAAATGCTTTATGCCCTGTGGAAATTACATTCCCTGAAGCCCCAGATATAAGCAAAACCTGCGCACCTGATGCCCCTGAGATATGCCATGAAGTAGCAACCTACAGATTTATTAAAGCCATCGATGAGTTGATTGATATAAAAGTTGCCTGCCAAATTGATAGCAGCAAAAAAATTCCTGATGACAAGGCTCTTGTGCAATCCCTGCAGATACTTTTAACAGATACGCGCATGCGCCAATATAATGGCGATGTCGTTCTTCATGGACCCATAAAACAGGCGGTTTTTATGGGGCTTCGCGAAGAAAAAGACAAAACGCTTTCAACTGTGATTGGTAATTTATGGATTGATAAAGGCTGGCGCTTTACTGTTGTTGCTGAACATGTAGGCACAAATTCTGATGAACTGGAAAAGCAATTTTTCAGCATCGTAAAATCTCAGCGTGTTACGCCTGATCTGAAAGCTGAATAATTTTTTCAACCATAGAAAAAAAACCGCTCCTTCGATTGGGGGTTAAATTATTTGCCAGCCCCATAGCCTCGAACGCGCCCTTGATATCAATAGCGCCTACTTCTTGAAGGGTTAATCCGTCATAGGTCGCATATAAAATTCCGATCAAGCCGCGCACCAAATGCGCATCGCTATCCGCAACAAAATGGAATTTCCCGTTTCTCACTTCTGCCCTCATCCAGACGCGCGATGTGCAGCCTTTGACAAAATGAGCCTCAGTTTTTAGCGACGGGTCCATCGGCGGCAGAATTTTGGCTAGATCAAGAAGATAGCGATAGCGGTCCTCCCAATCATCCAGTAGGCTCATGGTTTCAATTATTTTATCAAGTGACGGTCGAATCATATTAGCTATGGAAATTAAAGGAACTGTTTTTTAACATCTATCGTGCAATTGTGGTAGCAGAGAACGCAGGTCCTTGAAAGAAAAACAAAAAAACCTTTTTCTGAGAATAAGGGACTTGCGGTAAGACTCCTGCCTTGGCAGAGTAAGAATCAAGAGGGTTTCAAAAAAAGAAACGAAAAGATATGAGCAAAACTGGTCCTGAAAGCAAAAACACATTGTACTGTTCCTTCTGCGGGAAAAGTCAGCATGAAGTGCGCAAACTGATTGCGGGACCCAATGTGTTCATCTGCAATGAATGTGTTGAACTCTGCATGGACATCATCCGCGAGGAAGATAAAACACAGCTCGTTAAAACAGGATCTGGCGTACCAGCACCATCCGAAATTAAAAAGCTGCTTGATGAATATATTATTGGACAAGACCGCGCCAAACGCATTTTGGCTGTTGCGGTTCATAACCATTATAAGCGTCTTGAACATGGACAAAAAGGCGCAGAAGTTGAAATTGCAAAATCAAACATTCTACTGGTGGGCCCAACAGGTTCGGGTAAAACACTTTTGGCCCAAACTTTAGCCCGTATGCTTGATGTGCCCTTTACAATGGCCGATGCCACCACCTTAACCGAAGCTGGTTATGTAGGGGAAGATGTTGAAAATATTGTTCTAAAACTTCTTCAAAACTGTGATTACAATGTTGAACGGGCACAACGCGGCATCGTTTATATTGATGAAATTGATAAAATCAGCCGTAAATCAGATAACCCTTCCATCACACGCGATGTATCAGGTGAAGGTGTGCAACAAGCCCTTTTAAAACTCATGGAAGGCACGATCGCTTCTGTTCCACCCCAAGGCGGACGCAAGCATCCACAACAAGAATTTTTACAAGTTGATACAGCCAATATTCTTTTTATATGCGGCGGCGCTTTTGCGGGCATTGAAAAGATTATTTCTGATCGCGGTCGTAAAACTTCAATTGGTTTTGGTGCCAATGTTGTCGGACCGGAAGAACGGCGCCAGGGCGAAGTATTGCGTGGCCTTGAACCGGAAGATCTGCTCAAATTTGGTTTGATCCCTGAATTTATCGGCCGCCTACCTGTTCTTGCAACGCTTGATGACCTTGATGTTGCGGCCCTTGTACAAATCCTCACTGAACCTAAAAACGCTATTATCAAGCAGTTTCAAAAACTATTCGAACTTGAAGGGGCTAAACTGAATATCACCACAGATGGTCTGGAAGCGATTGCCAAAAAAGCAATTGAACGCAAAACAGGCGCTCGCGGCCTTAGGTCTATTATAGAAAATATACTACTTGATACGATGTACGACCTTCCCGATCAGGAAGGCGCGCAAGAAGTAATTGTGAATGCTGAAACCATCAATGAAGGGAAAAAGCCCGTTATTGTTCATTCAGCTGACGCAAAAAAGAAGAAATCAAAAGATAAGGACGAAAAATCAGCCGAAATGGCCAGCTAAGTCAAATTTTTCTGCTCGGTTTGAATTCGCGTTAATGACCTTTTAGCTTTTCAAGGTATAGTCTTATAGGACTAATTTCTGATTCCGTGCATATCGGAATTTAAAGGGGGAACTTTACTATGGCGCAGGCAAAAATCACGCCCGATCTTAATCAAAAATACCGTCTTATTACCCGGTCCGATATGGACGGACTTGTATGTGGAGTCCTGCTCAAGGAAATGGGGTTGATTGACGATATTTTATTCGTACACCCAAAAGACATGCAAGACGGTTTGATTGATGTCACACCTCTCGATATCACCACCAACCTTCCTTATAACAAGGCTGCTTTTTTATCTTTTGACCACCACACATCTGAAGTTGAACGTGTTGGGGGCAAAGCTGATAACCATGTCATTGATCCCAAGGCAAAATCGGCGGCCCGGGTTGTTTATGATTATTTTGGCGGAAAAGAACGCTTTCCGAATGTATCTGATGATATGATGCAAGCTGTTGATAAAGCGGATAGCGCGGGCTTTACCCGCAGTGATATCATCGACCCTAAAGGTTGGGAGCTTTTATCTTTCATCATGGATTCTCGCACTGGCCTTGGGCGCTTCCGTGATTTTAACATCTCCAATTACCAATTAATGATGAGGCTGATTGATTACTGCCGTACACATCAGGACATCACAGATATTCTTTCTTTGTCTGACGTCAAAGAACGTGTTGATTTATACATGGACCACAAAACCAAAGCGCAAGAGCAACTTGAACGCTGCTCAAAACTGCATAAAAATCTTATTGTTTTAGATTTACGCAACGAACAATCGATCTGGGCAACGAATCGATTTTTACTTTATGCGTTGTTTCCGCAATGCAATATCTCTATCCACGCGCTGTGGGGTAAAAATAATCAGAACACTGTTTTTGCAACCGGAAAATCGATCCTCAATAAAACCAGCCGGACTGATATTGGCTCGCTGATGCTTAAATATGGCGGCGGCGGGCATGTTGCAGCGGGTACTTGTCAGGTTGATAATTTGCAAGCCGATCAAGTGTTGGAAGAACTCATTATCCAGATCACGACTGACGGCTAACCCAGCCTAGCTTCAGCCCCAAAAGTAGGAAGATCTCTCTCTAAAGGCTTTGTTTGATCAAGCACTGTTCGTACTCTACCTGCAACCTCTGGGTCCGCAAAAAGGTTAGGATCTTGAACTTGCGGTACACCCAGTCCATCCATCTTATTAAAGCCTACAGATTTTAAAGCATCCACCGTACTGGGATTGAAAGATGTCACATAGGTCGCATCCCTTCCTCTATGTGGATCATGAGCAATTACAACTAATACTCCATGGTGATCATTATAATGGCCTAAGGTATATTGCCCGTAGTGTAGATTTCTTGTTTCAAATGGAACTTTATCTCCTGTATTCCCATCAAAAAAAGACACGCCATCCATTTTAAAAAAAAAGACCTCTGATGAGCTCTGGAATTACAAGTTGGTTCGCAGCCGCTGCATAGTTTCCTGATAAAGACATTCTCATACTCTCCCTATTTGATAATAAAATTCACTATACTTATTATGTAACTTTATGTCAAATTCTGGAGATTTCATATAACATTACACCCGTTGCCACAGCTAAATTCAAACTATCCGCGCCGCCGCGCATCGGCATTTTTACAAGCTGCGTGCAGGCATTTGCTAAACCATCACTTAAGCCTTTTTGTTCATTTCCCATAACGAGCAACAAAGGCTGCGTATAATTTGCTGTGCGATAATCAATTGCACCCTTTAAATATGTGCCAATAACATTGCCTTTGTAAGCCTTACGCCATGCTAAAAAATCAGACATATTTGCGCGCGCAAATGATAACCGCGCAAAAGAACCCATAGATGCCCGCACTGCTTCTGTTGAAAACGGATCACAGCAATTCCCAATTAAAATAACGCCTTTGGCTTGTACGGCATCACACGTACGAATAATAGTACCAAGATTACCTGGGTCTCGCACTTCTTCCAGCGCCACCCACAAGCCATCTTGAACGGCCTCAAGCTCAGACCATTTTTGTTCTACAAGGGCGATAATCGTTTCTGAATTCTCACGATGCGTGATTTTAGATAGAATATCCTTTGTCACTTCTACAAATTCAGTATGTGGTAATTCAGCTTCCAGCGCTTTGATCTGCTCCATCATGCGGTCACCTGAATGAAATATAACAGCACGTATATGCCAGCCACACGCGACTGCTTCGCGCACATGCCGCAAGCCTTCCGCTAAAAACACGCCGTCCTCGTCACGGTTCTTTTTCAAATCAAGCGCACGTAACATTTTAATAAAGGGGTTCGTGAAACTGGTAATAACTTTAATCATGGCATCTCAATAAAACTATAATGAGACGTTGGCAGCATGCGGCCTGTGCCCTCTTCCTCAATCACCAACTCACCGCTTGTGATTTTCGCGTCAGGAAAAATATCGCGGCATAATTGATCAAAGGCGATAAATGAAGCCCGCACAGCATAAACAGTTAAGATAAGTTTGCCCTTATCTGGATTTAAAATTGATTTACAGCTTCGTAAAAAATCGGACAGGTCTTCAAATAAGTTCCAAACCTCCCCTTCTGTTCCGCGCCCAAATTTTGGCGGGTCCAGTAAAATGATATCATAAATTTTTTCACGTCTTTTTTCACGCGCGACAAAGGATCTGGCATCTTCTACAATCCATCTTATCGGGGCATGCTGAAGGCCTGCAAGTTCAGCATTATCTTTTGCCCAGCTCACTGCTTTTTTTGATGCATCTAAATGCGTTACAGTGGCGCCTGATTGTGCTGCCAGTAAAGAGGCAACCCCGGTATAACCAAATAAATTTAGAACGCGCGGCGTTTCAAAATTTTTAATTTTATCTTGCATCCATTCCCAATGGCTGGCTTGTTCTGGGAAAAACCCCACATGGCGGAAAGCCGTGGTACGACCATAAAACTTTACCCCTTTATAAGATGTTTCCCATGTCTCGAAGGGTTTACCCTTAAACTTCCACCGACCTTCGCGGTCATCATCATCCTCGCCCATAAAAACAGCATGCGCAGCATCCCACCTATCCTGAGGAAGACGGCGTGACCACATGGCCTGCGGCTCTGGCCTGTCTATAATAATATCTTCAAATTTCTCAAGCTTCCGCCCATCACCTGAATCAAGCAAAGTGTAGCATCTGCAGGGGGGTGAAACCCTGTGCATGAAATTTATCAGAATATCGCCTATTTTGGGGGTGTCTTTCGCTGTCATTTCCTTATAACTTTGGCTTCGTTTGCAAGAATGTTCAAGCCTTAACAATCCATATACTCAAAGATAACGTATAAAAATCTATGAACACCTCTTCTGTTGCAATTTTATGGTTTCGGCAAGATCTGCGGCTTGATGACAACCCCGCCCTTATAGAAGCAGCAAACCAAGGCGCTGTTCTCCCGATTTATATACTCGATGACGAAACGCCGGGGGACTGGCGCTTGGGCGGCGCATCGCGCGTGTGGCTACACCATGCCCTTACGGCTTTAAATAAATCGCTCTCTGGAAAACTGGTTATTCGGCATGGAAACCCGCTTGATATACTAGAAAATCTGATAACACAAACAAAAGCTCAGCATCTATACTGGAACAGGCTTTATGAATCCTTTTCTATTGCCCGGGATAAGAAAATTAAAGAAACGCTTTCAGCGCGTGGAATAACAATAAAAAGCTTTAATGCATCGCTGCTTTACGAGCCTTGGGAAGTTTTAAAAGATGATGGAACCCCTTATAAAGTTTTTACGCCTTTTTTTCGAAAAGGCTGCGTAAAAGCAGGCGGGCCGCCCTTGCCAAAACCTGCCCCTGTTTTACAGCTTGCAACCTTCAAAGATCAAGGGTCTATTAATGATTTGGGCCTTTTACCTTCAATTCAATGGCACCGCCAGATAGAACATGATTGGCAACCGGGGGAAATTGGTGCCAAAGCCAAACTCAAACGCTTTATCGAACATGGTCTTAGCGGCTATAAAGAAGATCGCAATCGCCCTGATCTGGAAAAAGTATCTCGCCTTTCCCCCTATCTGCATTTTGGTGAAATTTCACCTCGAACTGTTTGGCATGCTGTGCGGCAGGCTATGGTTGCACAAGGCTTTGAAAAAGATGGTGATCATTTTCTCTCAGAACTCGGCTGGCGTGAATTTTCTTATCACCTACTTTTTCATTTTCCAGCTTTGCCAATAAAACCCCTTCAAAGTCGCTTTGAACTATTTCCGTGGAATGATAACCCGCGCGCTCTAACCCAATGGCAAAAAGGCCAAACAGGCTATCCTATTATTGATGCCGGAATGCGCCAATTGTGGCAAACCGGATGGATGCATAACCGCGTACGCATGATTGTCGGTAGTTTTCTGGTTAAAAACTTACGCCTGCACTGGCACCACGGTGAAAAATGGTTCTGGGACACGCTTGTGGACGCTGATCTTGCCAATAATGCTGCAAGCTGGCAGTGGATTGCTGGTTGCGGTGCCGATGCTGCACCTTATTTCCGTATTTTTAATCCTGTGTTACAAGGCGAGAAATTTGATCCGGATGGTTCTTATGTGCGTCACTATGTACCCGAACTTAAAAATATGTCTTCAGACTTTATTCACAAGCCCTGGGATGCTCCGCCTTTGATTTTAAAGCAATCGGGTGTTTTACTTGGCGTTGATTACCCTCACCCTATTGTGGATCACGCCACAGCGCGCGATGCTGCCCTTGCTGCCTTTCAAATGACAAAAGGTGTTGAATGAATATCGCTGTAATAGGCTCAGGCATCTCAGGGTTAAGTGCAGCTTGGCTGCTCGGCTCTGCACACAACGTAACTTTATTTGAACAAGATGAACGTTTAGGCGGGCATTCAAACACAGTGACACCTATCACAGACCTTTGCGTTGATACCGGTTTTATTGTTTATAACGAAAGAACATACCCAAACCTTATTGCGCTTTTTAATCATCTGGATGTTAAAACCATCGATACCGATATGTCTTTCGGAATATCGCTTGATAATGGTGCGTTTGAATATTCAAGCAACGCTTTGTTTGCACAAAAAAGAAATTTATTTTCTTGGCGTTATTATAAAATGTTGTTTGATATTGTTCGATTTTATAAAACTGCACCCTTAGACGCTTATAAAGACGAATATTCAGACTTATCGCTTTCAAGCTATCTAGAACAAAAGAAATATTCAAAAGTATTTATACAAAATCATCTGTTGCCCATGGCTGCGGCTATCTGGTCTGCGCAATCAGATGTCGTTGGCCAATATCCCTTAAGCCAGTTTGTTCGTTTTTGTGACAATCATGGCTTGCTCAATCTTGGTGATCGGCCGAAGTGGCGCACCGTTGATGGCGGCAGCAAAAAATATATCGAGAAAATAAAAAATGAAATGAAAGCTGATATTCGTAAAGCAGAAAAAGTAACCCGCCTTCACAGACATAACGGCCTTGTTAAGCTTCAAACAAGCAAGGGCCGGATAGAACATTTTGATCAGATTATTCTGGCGTGCCACGCCGATCAGTCGCTAGCCCTTCTTGATGATGCAAGCCAGGCAGAAAAAGATATTTTGCAGTCTTTCCCCTATCTTGAAAATAACGTTTATTTGCACACAGATAAAAGATTTATGCCTCGGTTGCAAAAAAGCTGGTCTAGCTGGAATTATTTATCATCCCACAAACAAGGCGTTGCCGTCACATACTGGATGAATAAACTTCAACCCTTTGTTACAAAACCAAATGTTTTTGTCACACTAAACCCTGAGCAGCCTATCGCGCCTGAACATATACTTTCTAAACATATTTATCATCATCCTCACTTTACCCCTAAGGCACTTTTGGGATGGAAAAACCTTCATACAATTCAAGGAAAAAGCGGCATATGGTTTTGCGGCGCCTGGTGTGGC
This sequence comes from uncultured Pseudobdellovibrionaceae bacterium, assembly GCA_964648505.1. Classification (GTDB taxonomy): domain Bacteria; phylum Pseudomonadota; class Alphaproteobacteria; order Micavibrionales; family Micavibrionaceae; genus CAZYMI01. The sequence goes on along the minus strand of CAZYMI010000010.1, from coordinate 22,110 downwards.
AACGGCTTCCATGAAGATGGCTTGTCATCGGGCTTAGCAGTTGCTGAAATGATTGGTGGCGTGAAAAGACCATGGGTCGTCGAGGATATTTCTCCGGCCGGAAAGCATTGCAAGGGATAATGCAAAACAGTACACTTTATACAGGTTATGTCTACCACAAGCGTCACCAGCCTTTTGAGCATGACTTTCGTTACAAAGTTTACAGCTTTTTTATTGATCTAGATGATTTGACGACACAAAAAAGATGGCGATTTTTATCTTATAATGCCTTTAATCTCTTTTCAATTTCAGACAAAAAAAACGGACAAAGAGACGGCACACCTATAAAAACATGGATTAAAAATTGTGCGCAGGAACGCGGCCTTGATCTTTCGGACGGAAAGATTTTTATGCTGACTTTTCCACGTATTTTAGGCTGGTCATTCTCTCCCCTCACCCTTTATTTTTGCTATGATAACAGCCGGAATTTATGTGCCATTTTATATCAGGTAAAAAATACTTTTGGTCAGCAACATTGCTATTTTATTCCTGTGCGTGAAACAGACTTAAAAGCAGGCGGCTGGATTGAACAAAGTTGTGACAAGGTCTTTTATGTTTCCCCCTTTATCCAGATGGATTGTTTATACAGATTCCGTCTTCAGCAACCATCACATACACTTAATATTGCTATTCACCAGTTCCAGCCTGATGGTAAAATTTTAACCGCAACCTGGGACGGGCAAGCGGCCCCGCTTAAAGATACCACCATGTTGAAAGCTTTCTTTTCTATCCCACTTCAAATCGTTAAAATTACCTTTGGTATTCACTGGCAAGCTCTAAAACTGTGGATAAAGGGGGCAAAATACATCAAAAGGCCCCCTCCGCTTGAAAAAAATATCACTTAATCTGGCCATTTTAGTGATCTGAATGTCGGCAAAACCCGAATAAAGAGCTACATTCTAAAGTTCCAGAACAACTTTAAAAAAAACTATCTAAAGAAATCATCATGTCTCAGCTGTCCGATTACCTTTTCAAACCTGCCGATTTTGTTATTCGAACCCCTGCATCTATAAGACACTTTTTAATTAAAAGCGCGCGCTGCCCAAACGCCTATAAACCTTCACGGGCGATGCGGCTTGCGATTTATATTTTTTCAAAAATTCAAATTGGAACCATGGATGTTATCCTGCCCGATGGAAAAAAATTGCAGTTTCTTGGTAAGGAAAACGGACCAAACGGTATTCTTATTGTGCATGATGACCGGATGGTGCGCCGCTTTATGATTGGTGGAAAGCTTGCTTTTTGTGAATCCTACCTTGATGGTGATTGGTCATCGCCCAACATGGCGGAATTTTTTGAAATGGTCTTACGCAATGAACGTTTTCTTCAAAATGCGCTCATGGGAAAATCCTGGTTTCGCAGGCTTTCATGGCTTTCGCATATTTTAAAACCTAACAGTCGATCAGGATCAAAGAAGAATATTTACGCACATTACGATCTTGGTAATGATTTTTATGCTGCATGGCTGGACCCTACCATGACCTATTCATCGGCCTTGTTTGATAATCAAAATTTTGATCTTAAAGAAGCGCAGGAAGCAAAATATGCTGAAATTTTAAAACATCTGGATTTAGAAGCGCATCACCATATTCTTGAAATTGGCTGCGGCTGGGGCGGCTTTGCTGAATACGCAGCAACACATTGTGATTGTAAAATTACTTGCATTACAATTTCAAAAGCTCAATTTGATTACGCACAAGACCGCATTCAAAAGGCAGGCTTATCAGATAGAATTTCCCTTGCCTTACAAGATTACCGCGATATCAAGGGTCACTTTGACCGCATTGTCTCCATTGAAATGTTTGAAGCGGTTGGTGAAAAATATTGGCCCACTTATTTTGATATTATCAACAAAAGTTTGGTTGCTGGCGGAAAAGCTGTTTTACAAATAATCACCATAGAAGAAGAAAGCTTTGATGATTACAGGCGATCAGCCGATTATATACAGCGTTATATTTTCCCCGGCGGTATGCTGCCTTCAAAAACAGTTTTATCGCGCGCTATTTCTAAGGCAGGATTAGTGCAAAACAGAACCTTATGCTTTGGGCGCGATTACGCCCAAACGCTTAAAATATGGAATGATCGCTTTCAGGCTGTTTGGCCTAAACTGCAGTCACGTAACCGCGACTTACGTTTTAAAAGGCTTTGGGAACAATATTTCGCCTATTGTCAGGCTGGTTTTAATGCAGGTACAATCGATGTTATTCAGATTGGTATCAGCAAACCTACGAAAATGTAATGAATCCCACGCCCCTTATTTTTGGCCAAACTTTTGGCGTTTGCGCGCCGGGAAGTTATGTCGACCCAGCGCGAGTGGACGCGGGAAAAGCTGTATTAGAAAAAGCGGGATTTAATGTATTACTACACCCACAATCAAAAAATAGATACGAAAAAACTCAGCTTTCAGGAACACTGACGGAACGCTTAAATGCTTTCCATGATCTGATTAATAATAAAAAAGATGTTCATGGGATTATTTTTGCAGGGGGTGGAAACCGTTCCCTAGAACTTGTGCCGCATCTTGATTATGCCGCTATAGCCCATTCAAAAAAAGTTATTATTGGCATGAGTGACACGACGGCACTACTAAATTCTATTTCTGTTTATGCGCCCCTTACAACTTTTCATGGCCCGATGCTGAACTGGCTTGCTTCTCACCCAGAAAACGATGATGTTCAAGCGTTAATAGATGTTATCTCAGGTGCCCCAGTTTCTTACAATTGGGCCGGAGATTGTATCACTCAAGGCGCAGCCAAGGGTCCTCTTTTTGGTGGCAATATTTCTGTTTTAATCGCCCTTTTAGCAAGCGGATCTTTAAAGATACCTGATGGTGCAATTCTGTTTCTTGAAGATATCGGCGAAGAACTAAACAGGCTAGATCGCGCCTATCTTGCCCTTGCTCAACTTGCTGCCCGGTTGAACATTGCTGGTATCATCATTGGGCAGAATGTTAATTTAATTGATACGGGTCGCCCTTTTGGATTTAGCGAAATTGAAATTGCGCGCTATGCTTTTGGTTCGCTGGGCATACCTGTTGCTTTTAATGCGCCTTTTGGTCATGGACCACGGCTTATTACTTTACCTGTCGGGCATAACGTAACGCTTGAATGCACGAACATTCAATCTACAATTTCTTTTGCATCATGCTGCATGTAAAAAAATCCATCTTATTTTTTTACGCCTTACCCGCGCTTCCGCTCGCATTTCTAACAACGCCTGTCTATATTTTTCTGCCTGCCTATTATGGCGAAACCTTGGGCATTGGCCTTGGAACAGTTGGCGTTATTCTGCTTCTGGCCCGATTGTGGGATATGCTGAGTGACCTTGCAATTGGCATCGCATCAGACCGATCAAAAAGCACCTTTGGCAGACGTCATTTGTTTGTCGCTACAGGGTTACCACTCACCATGCTATCGGCATGGTTTTTACTTGTGCCGCAAACATCGGTAGGTGCATTATATTTATTATTCTGGTCATGTCTTTTATATTTAGGATGGACCATGATGATTTTACCGCTCAACGCGCTGGGGGCTGAATTATCTAAAGATTATCACGAGCGAACACGCATTTCTGGCTGGCGGGAAGCTTTTACAGTGTGCGGGGTTTTGGTTTGCCTTTTTCTGATTGCATTACTTGGTTTTACGCATGCCGAACAAGCCCGATCTGCCTTATACACACTCGCAATAACAACACTGATTTTATTGCCTGTGACAACAATTTTATTTCTTGTTTTTGTACCCAGAATAAAAACACTGTCATCGAGCATGCCCACACGGCGCAATCTAAAAATACTATTGATGAATAAACCTTTTTGCATACTTGTATCAGCCTATCTGTTGAATGGCCTGGCCAATGGGCTGCCTGCCACTTTATTCTTACTTTTTGTTACACATGTACTCGGCTTACCTAACCTTGCAGGGCCTATTTTGTTTATTTATTTTTTATGTGGGGTCATAAGCGTGCCTTTTTGGAGTCTGTGCAGCAGATATTTTGGCAAAAACAAATCCTGGTCTACGGCCATGGTATTATCTTGCATATTTTTTGCGCTTGTCCCTTTCATTGGCGAAGGCGACCAGATACTCTTTATAACTATGTCAGTTCTTACGGGGCTGTGTTTGGGGGCTGACCTTGCACTACCATCATCCATGCAGGCTGATGTGATTGACATTGACCGCGCTTATTCAGGCGAGGATCGTGCCGGCCTGTTCTTTGCCTTATGGGGTATGGCCACCAAACTGGCTCTTGCACTCGCAGCAGGCCTCGCGTTACCTGCAATAGAATGGCTTGGTTTCACGCCATCATCAGAAATCTTATGGCCAATTATTTTATTTTACTCCACAATACCTATCGCTTTTAAAATGGCTGCAATTGCCCTGATGCGCCACTATACGCTTGAACAGGCTGATATCGCAGTGATCCAAAAGCATCTGCCAACCGTATAAGATTTGATGAAAAGATTTTTTACCTTTTATGCCCTTTTATTTGCACTATTTTTGCCTGGATGCACTTCAGTGACGGTTCTTGATTATTCTAACGCAACACCAAAACTTGTGATCGAGGATTATTTTAACGGTCATACAAAAGCATGGGGCGTATTCCAAGATCGCTTTGGTAAAGTACGAAGACAATTTGTTGTCGATATTAACGGCGTATGGAATAGTGAAACACAAAAACTAATCCTGACAGAAGATTTTGTTTATGCCGATGGCGAAAAAGAGCAGAAGATCTGGACAATTACAAAAACCGGACCCAACTCTTATGAAGGGCACGCTAAAAATGTAATCGGAATAGCTAAAGGTAAAAGCAGTGGCAACGCTTTTAATTTCAAATATGCCTTTAAACTGCCGGTAGATGGGAATATTTGGAACGTTCGTTTTGATGATTGGATGTATTTACAAGATGACAAAACACTTTTCAACAAAGCAACAATTACGCGCTTTGGAATTCGGTTAGGTGACGTCTATATCTTTTTTCGGAAAGACTAAAGGCTAAATATTCCACTTCCACAGTTCTTGTTCCCACCCGTATACATTATTGGCAACCCCAACATGGCCAATACCGGGGTAAGGGAAATGATACCCAAATGCACGAGTTTTATCTTTAGAAAGCTGATCGAACAAAGTTTTGCGCGTTTGAATGGCTTTATCGGCGTCATAATCATACAAAACTTTCCATTCCGGATGGGGCAAGGCTGTGGCGTATAAATGTGCTGCATCAGCAAAATGTAAAAGACTATCCGATCCAGACGATATCAAAAATCCGCTATGCCCAGCTGTGTGGCCTGCAAGATCAACCGCAGAAACGCCATGCCCTAAATCAGAATTAGCTTTGAAGGTTTGGATTTGCGGTTTGATAACATCTAGCTTCAACTTCACATTTTCAAGCATCCATTTTTGTGTTTCAGCAGGCAATAAAGATTTCGGCATTTGTGCATCCGCCCCCGTCCAGAACGCTAGTTCCTGTTCATGAATTAAAAACGATGCATTTTTAAAAACAGAGCGACCCTGTTCATCAACCGCACCAAAAATATGATCAGGGTGCGCGTGAGATATGATAACTTTTGACACCTGGTCCGGATGCACCCCGGATGCTTTCAAATTTTCAACAAGCTTTCCACTTGTGGGCGCAACCTGCCCGCCACAATCAAACAAAATGACTTGAGTGCCTGATCTTAAAAGCAACGCATTGCAATGAAGGTGCGCACCCGCATTCGGAATAAATTTTGCATCAAGAACATCCTGCACATCGGCTTTATCTGCACCGATAGCAAAGGTGCTAGCTATATCTTCTTGTGGTAAAGCGCCATCTGCGATTACGCTTGCTTTCAGGTCACCGACAGTAAAATGATAAAAACCGGGCACCTGATTTGTGCTTTCTGGCTTTAATACAGGCGCAGCTTGCAAAGATTTGACTGGAACTACTGCAAGCGCTGCAAGCCCTGCCGCCCCCATCATCATGTCACGTCTTGTAAAATTATTTTGTGTCATAGCTTTACCTTTAATTTTGATTGTATCATGCGAATAAAATACCTCACTATTGGAATTCTTGAAAAGACATTGTTTCCACTGTCCCAATAATCTATATGCCGGATAACCTTCCCTTGCGTGTTAAAGTACACTTCAGACATCCCTTGAAAAGAAAACTTTTTCTCCGAAAAATACCCTGTAAACGTCCATTTCAGAAAGGCCGCATTTGATTCTGCTGATATTGCTTTATCGTGAATAAAAAATTTTGGTTCGCGCACATGCTTAAACATATCATCAAATATTTTTGAAAAAAGTGTAATGCCTTGAAAATCATTAAAGGGATCTGTGAAGTGAATTTCAAGATCAACAACATCGCTGATATTTTTCAAAGAAGATGGCGTTAACATTTCATAAAAAGAAATATACTGATTCAATGAACCCGATATATCAGACATTCTTCGCGCTCTTTGCAATTAGCCAGATATAAAAACGGTGAGGAAAAAGCTGTAAAAATTTTAGCATATAGACAAATCGTCTGGGGAAAACAATTTCAAACACGTCTGACCCTATACCGTTAACAAGGCGGGCTGCTGCCGCATCTACCTCCATTAAAAAGGGCATTGGAAAGCTGTTTTTATCTGTCAGCGGCGTTTTGATAAACCCGGGGCAAACCAACTGAACTTTAATGCCCTTATCTTTAGTTTCAATCGCAAGTGCTTCGGCCATATTAATCAAGGCTGCTTTTGTTGCGCCGTATGATATTGATTTTGGTAAACCCCGATACCCTGCAACCGATGCAACAATCACAATCTGCCCTGATCTTCGGGCGATCATATCAGGTATAATCGCTTCAAGGCATTTAGCTGTGCCCGAGAGATTCAAGGCCACCTGCTTATCAAATATATCGGATGAAAAAGAACTGATCTGATCTGGTATATATGTGCCTGCATTCAATATCGCGCAATCAATCTTCCCGTAACTTTTTAAAATAGCCCCCACAACATCATGGACTGAAGCTTTATCTGTCACATCGCAAGGCATTGCAGTTATTCTATTATCTGAATTTTGTGCAGCTAAAGCTGCAAGCTTATCTGCAGAGCGGGCAGATGCAATAACATGCCACCCTTCACGCGCCATTTTTAAGGCTGTGGCTGCACCAATACCTGTTGATGCGCCCGTAATCCAGACGATTTTAAGCTGTTCTGACATAGCGTGACGCTACCTTATATTTTAAATTGGGTCTATACGACGATACACCAGGTTTGATCCCCTGACCTTGAATGACAGGCCAATCCATTCTTGTGTGCGTGTGTCATAATTGATGGTGATGGGGATATAGGCATCAATCAAATATGTTCGGGCCGGCCTTGCGCCTTGTGCGGTATCCACATCTTTAATGCCTAAATACTTGACCTTAATAGGCATTTCATTCCCCTTCTGGGTATTTAAAAATGCACTCGCTTTTAAGCTGATAGGATTCCAATAACTGGATGGATATATGCTTGAATCAAGAAACTGATCTTCTTTACCATTTGCGCTCACCATCATCACGCCACTGCGCCAGTTTGCAGAAACGTCAAATAATTCACCGTCATCATTCGTTGTACTTTTTACACTTACTGGCCTGTTCTTATCCCAGATTTCTTTGTTTTTATGAGCATACCGAAACACCGGAATTGGCCCCAGCTTCACAAGCATGTTAATAGCGATATCAACTTCTGTTTTTGTTTTGGTCAGCGTTTTGAACTCAAGGGCGTGGGTGCCAACAACTTTCCCATCACGCAATATCTCAAACAGCATTTTACCATCTGCCGGCTTGCCTGATGCAGCAAAGGCCGGAGAAATAGCAAACATAGTAATAATCAGAACAGCTATAATATTTTTCATACAGTTTATTCGTTGACGCCTGACTTTTGGATCACAGCAGCTAGATTTTGCCAAAGTGTTATGGCATAAACCCTGCATGACTTTTGTTGTGACGGATGTATGTATTAAATGCAAGCTCACCGACTGTGTGGAGGTGTGCCCTGTGGATTGTTTTTATGAGGGGGAGAATATGCTGGTCATTCACCCTGATGAGTGTATTGATTGCGGTGTGTGCGAGCCTGAGTGCCCCATAGACGCCATTAAACCAGATCTTGACCCCAAAGGCCCCGCCTTTGTGGAAATGAACCGCAAATATGCGAGTCTATGGCCTAACATCACCCGCAAAAAACCTGCGCCCGTAGACGCCGATGATTATAAGAACATGCCCGATAAATATCCCCGCCTGTTTTCAGAAAAACCAGGTGACGGGGATTAGGCTGCGCTAGGTTGCGCCCCTAATCCTCTTGGTGGAGGTGGCAACAAAGCATCAAGATAAGACTTTTCATGCTCAGGGAATCTTACATCTACGCCCTCAGCCTGCTTGGAAAGAAGCCATCTATGATGATTTCTTGTGCAAAGGGCTTCAGTGGCACCCTCGGCATTTATAATCCTTGAAACCTGATCAGGGCTTAATAAGTCTATTTTGGTAATAACCCAAGGCCCAAAATTATTATATATAAATCTTGAGAGCGTGTGATCCACAGAAAGAACTGCTGTAAGCTGATCGCCTTTAAGCGCATCTAGTTTTTCAATAAGGCCTCTTTTGTCTTTATCACTTTTTTGATTTTCTATTAAAGACCACAACGCACAAGGGACACACAGTGCTTGAACAAATAAGCGACGTGCATGATCGCCCTTAGTCCAAAATAACGCCTCTAAAAAATCTTGAGTGCTCTCTATTGTATGGGTTTCAAAAAGTGACCTTGCGCTGGCTTCATCTTCCAGAATAGCCGCGAACTCCGTTAAACCCTCCGACGTTACTTGCGGCCTGGTTATCATACGAAAAACGTCTAGCGCGGCCATTGGCTTTTGTATCATTTTTAAATTACCTCTGCGATATTTATTACCATAAAAACTTAGTTAAGTTAACAAATCATTTTCATAATGTCAATCTCTATAAAAAAATTCGCTTAATGTGTTAATAATTATTTATTTACATATTTAATAAAGATTCTTTCCAAAAAACTTGAAATTAACCAATTTTTAGATTATATTAACAGCCAATCGAGAAACGGTTTCTGATCTTTGAGATGCAGGGCGTCACGCTAATCTTATCAATAGGTTAGCTTAGATACCTGATTCCTTCAATGGTTGAGATTTGTTTCCTTCCGCGTGATATTTTCTTTAAGTATCAAACGGTTGGCAGGGCGATTTACACTTTAAAATTAGCAAAAAGGAATAAAATATGGCTCAGAAAGCAAAAAAGGTTGTCAAAAATGTTCAAGTTAAATCAAAGGTAAAGGCCCCTGTTAAGAATTTAAAGACTACCAAGAAAATGACAAAACCTGCAGTAAAAACCCAATCAAAAGCACAGGCAAAGGCTCCGGCAAAGTCCCAAGTTAAAGTGCCCGTTAAGCCAGCCATGAAAATTTCAGCCTTAAAGGCTGTGGTGGCAAAGCCATCCGCTGTAACAAAGCCCGTTACCACGAAGCCTGTTGTTACGGCTGTTAAAATGGTGAAGCCTGTTGTAACAGCACAGCCACAGGCTGAAGCGCCTAAAATGGTGGCGGCTCCCATGCCTGCCAACAACAATAAAGATACTAATAATCAAATAGTTGCACGCAAACCTTACCAACCAATGTTTGCTCGCCCAGTTGTGCCTATGACAGATAAGCCGATTGATTTTAAAGTAGGCGATCATGTTGTGTATCCAGCCCATGGTGTTGGCCAGATCACAGGTCTTGAGACAACAAAAATCGGCGGCATGGAAGTGGCTCTGTTCTCAATCGTTTTTGAGAAAGACCGTATGCGCCTAAAAGTGCCGGTTATTAAAGCGCAGGCATCGGGTTTGCGTAAGCTTGTTACCACCGACCGTCTGAAGGATGCGCTTAAGACCCTTAAAGGACGCGCCCGTATACGCCGCGTTATGTGGTCACGCCGCGCGCAAGAATACGAAATGAAGATCAATTCCGGCGACCCAATGGCGATTGCTGAAGTTTTGCGCGACCTGAAGCGTTCCAACGATGATTCGGAACAATCTTACAGCGAACGTCAAATTTACCAGTCAGCGCTTGAGCGTCTGGCCCGGGAAGTGGCAGCTGTTAATAAAATTACCGAAATTCAGGCGACAGCCCAGATTGAAGATCTGATGGGCGTTAAGGAAAAGAAAGCCGCCTAATACAATACGTTAACAAAGCCTAAAACTCCTTCTTAAGCCCCTTTGGTAAATGCCAGAGGGGCTTTTTATTCGGGAAAATAGATTTTTGCGGTTTGATTGCATCCGAATCAAGACTTCATGCGTACTAATAGTGTCATCTGAAAAAGGAGGGTCTTATGGCCCATATGGACGACCAGAACACGCAGCGATCAAATATGGCCTATATCAGGTCATCTATGGCTGAACCTTTGTTAAAAAAAGACCATGAGCTGGATTTGGCCCGCAAATGGCGCGATCACAGCGATGAAAAGGCTTTGCATGAACTGATCCGATCTTACACAAGGCTGGTTGTTGCCGCCGCTTCAAAATTCAAGCATTACGGCCTGCCGATGGGAGACCTGATCCAGGAAGGTAACATTGGCCTGATGCATGCTGCTTCAAAATTTGACCCCGACCGCGACTTCAGGTTTTCAACCTATGCAAGCTGGTGGATCAAATCTTGCCTTCAAGACTATGTCTTGCGTAACTGGTCGATTGTCAGAACGGGAACGACTGCTGCACAAAAATCTTTGTTTTTCAATTTCCGTCGCCTGCGGGCCCAAATTGAAGGCAAGCAAAACCACGAAGGCCTATCTGATGCAGGGCGTGCTGAAATTGCCAAGCAGCTTGATGTATCCATTAAAGATGTAACCGAAATGGAACAGCGCATGTCATCGGGCGACCAGTCTTTAAACGCCACCCTTTCATTAGATGGAGAAGACGAACATATATCGCTTTTAGCTGACGATCGGCCGAACCCGGAAGATGTTGTGATTGGCTTACGTGATTCTGAAACCAGATCTAAATGGCTGGCAGAAGCCTTGGCCGAACTTTCTGGCCGCGAACAACAAATCATCAAAGCGAGACACTTAAAGCATGAATCTGTGACACTTGAAGATCTTGGAAAATCTTTGGGTGTTAGCAAAGAACGGGTACGCCAACTTGAAAAACGCGCCATGGATAAATTAAAAGATACGCTGACACGCAAAATTGAAAACCCGCTTGATGTGATGGGCGAAGCGACTTTTTGGCGATAGCTTTTACAGATCGGCGACATGAAAAGGCTGTGTAGCAGGCCTTCGTGTTCCTAAAAAGACAAAAGCACTAAAATAATTTTCTGCCGGTATGTATGAACACGGTAGAATTTAAACCCGAACGGACCCCCCTCCTGTTCGGGTTTTTTCTTGCCTAAATCACACTCGGGGACATGAAAAGACTGCGCAGTAGGCCTTCGTGTCCCCCCAAAAAAAGATTTACACCATTTCAAAGCTTGGTTTGGCTTCAGAAGCCTTTAATACAACTTCCTTCTTAATCAAAGGAATTCTTGCGGAGTAAAATTCAGAAATTCTTGCGAATTGCTCCAAATAAGAACAACGGCAAACACCGTATGAAAAAATTTGTGAAATATTAGGAATCTGGTATGTGATAGCACCCACTTGATCGAAGCCTATTTTAGTGGACCTGGAATTTCCGTGTAATTGTGCGCTTACGCTTTGCTTTTTATCTACGCTTCGAACATAGAATTGCCCAATTTTATAAAGAGTAATATCCACATCACTAATAACAGAGGTACCTTGTGGCATTGTTTCTATTAGTAAAGGAATGCCTTTATCTACAAAATATAAAAAACCTTCATCACCTTCTAACTTTGTGCGCCCAACGATTTGGCCAGTTCTCAAGTAGTGTTCAAGAGCAGAAAAATATAAATCTATTTGGTTTGATATATCTATTAAAATAAAAGATTCTGTACTTCCTGTTACGCCACGAACATTTGTAAAATATCGAGAAAGAGAGGTTTCAATTTCATCAACGCCTAAAACATCTGTTTGAGATTGTACAAATTTTACAACATCATTTAAAATTGAATTGTCAAACCATTCGGTATACCCGTCTTGTTTTGTATCAAGACTTAGCCGAGCCTCTGCAAAAATATGATGCAAGGCACGTTCGAGATTTGGAGCGCGGGCTGTTTTAAAGGCTACAGATCTCTCAAAGTCAAAGCTGTCTGCGCCGCCCAGCGCATTGGCGCGGACACGCAAATTGTCAGCTTTTCCAATTTTAAACCTTGGTTCTGATTTGTGTTGTAGAAGATATACGTATCCCATAAAAATCCTAATTTTTATGTATAATAATATAATTAATCAAAAAAATCTATTAAAATATACATAACAAAATCAGTGTTTTAGGTGATATGCAGGGGACACGAAGGCTACGCTTTTCCTGTCCCCACAGTAAAATCGGGGACACAAAAGCTTCGTTTTTTGTGTCCCCAGAGAGTTTTGTATCCCCGAAGTTAGGTTTAAGTGTCCAAGAAGCTTCTAAGCTTACGCGACCGTGATGGGTGCTTAAGTTTCCGCAAGGCTTTCGCTTCAATCTGGCGGATACGTTCACGCGTCACGTTGAACTGCTGGCCTACTTCTTCAAGTGTATGATCAGTATTCATACCAATACCAAAGCGCATGCGCAGCACGCGTTCTTCACGCGGGGTCAACGTGGCCAGCACGCGGGTTGTCGCTTCACGCAAATTCGAATGGATGGCCGCCTCAATAGGCAAAAGGGCGTTCTTATCTTCGATAAAATCACCCAATGTTGAATCTTCTTCATCACCAATCGGGGTTTCAAGCGACACAGGCTCTTTGGCAATTTTTAAAACCTTGCGCACTTTATCAAGCG
>CAZYMI010000010.1:0-9200 GCA_964648505.1 uncultured Pseudobdellovibrionaceae bacterium | reverse complement strand
GTGCAAACGCGCTGCCAATTCTTCTGGCGTTGGTTCACGGCCAATTTCATGCATCATCTGACGGCTTGTGCGCACAAGCTTGTTAATCGTTTCAATCATGTGAACAGGAATACGAATTGTACGCGCCTGATCTGCAATAGAACGTGTTATGGCCTGCCTGATCCACCATGTGGCGTATGTAGAGAATTTATAACCACGGCGATATTCGAACTTATCAACCGCTTTCATCAAACCGATATTACCTTCCTGAATAAGGTCCAAAAACTGCAAGCCACGGTTGGTGTATTTTTTTGCAATCGATATCACAAGGCGTAAGTTTGCCTCGATCATTTCTTTCTTTGCCCGACCCGACTCACGTTCGCCTTTTTGTACGGTTTGTACAATACGCCGAAATTCAGGGACCGGAAGGCCTGATTCATCGCCAATGGCAATAATCTGGCCACGAATTTGCTTGATCTGTTCTTCGTATTTTTCGCAGAACTTTCCCCAGCCTTTTGACAAAAGCTTGGAGACGCGTGCAAGCCAGCGCGGGTCCATTTCATGCCCGTAATAATTGCGCAGAAAATCTTCACGCCCAACGCCACAATCAAGCGCAAGACGCATCAGCTTACCTTCAAGGGCGACCATATCACGAAACATGGAATAAAGACGCTGCGTCAGCTGGTCTAAACGCGCATTATTCAAACGCACTTCATTCATCAACTGAACCATTTCAGCTTTATATTTATCGTATTTTTTATCAAGCGAAGGGTCCGACTTTTTACCTTTTTGCATCATATCAATACGCTCATCTTGTGTTGCGCGCATTTTTTTATAGGTTTTTTGAATGTTGTTAAAAATTTCAAACACTTGGGGCAGTAATTCCTGTTCCATCGCTGACAAGGTAACGCCAACTTCGCCCTCGCCACCTTCACCACCTTCTGCGCCTTCTGCGGGCTCTTCCGGCTCTTCTTCAGGGGCGGCGGGCGCAGCATCCCCGCCATAGGTTGCATCAAGGTCGATAACCTCACGCAGTAAAATTTCGCTTTTTTGTAAAGCATGATACCACGCGATCAACGCTTCAATCGCAAGCGGACTTTCACAAATGCCGCCGATCATCATTTCGCGCCCGGCTTCGATACGCTTGGCAATAGCAATTTCACCTTCGCGAGACAAAAGCTCAACGGTACCCATTTCGCGCAGATACATACGCACAGGGTCATCCGTGCGGCCTAAATCCTCGCTATCTATATTGCCGCCACTTTCGTATGGATCTTCTTCATTTTCCTTGGCGGCAGGTTCTGCATCAACATCTTCTGGGTCGCTATCAACAACCTGAACGCCAATGTCAGAAATAGTGGTCATCGCGTCTTCAATTTGTTCAGACGAAAATTCAGTCGCCGGCAACGCATTGTTTAATTCATCATAGGTGATAAATCCGCGTTCTTTTCCTTTAGCGATTAGCTTTTTCAAAATGGCTTGTAGCGAGCCTTTAGCAACAACTTGGGTTTCGCTATCTTTTTTCGCTTCTGAATTTTGATCTTTTGCTTTTGATGATGTTTTCACAGGGGCCTTAAATTGGTTTTTTTGTGGCGCCTGTTCAGCACTTTTTATTTCTGCTTTGGCTGGCGCAGATACTGTTGGTTGTTTTGCTTTTATATTTACATTGGCGTTTGTATTTGAAGCTGCTTTAGATTTTGGATCAGGCTTCATTTCTTTTTTTGCAGGTGCCGCTTTTACAGCAGTCTGCTTTTTAAGGGGCTCAGGCTTTGCTTTCGTATCCTTGACAGGCTTTGCAGCCACTTTTTTTGCCGGTGGAACGGGTTTTTTTATTTTGTTGGGTTTTTTTGATGTCACGCTAACCTTCTTCGTCGCTGCCGCCATAGGACCAGTTTGCCTTTAAATAATACGAATCACTGATTCGAGAATTAGACCTTATATTGCAAAATAATAAAAGATGTCAGGGGTTTAGATGTCCATTTTCGTCTTTTTTTACTCAATTGGCTGGTTTTATTCGATAGAATTGGCCGATACCAGCTTTCTTAATGCTTCCAGGCGGGCCTGTGATGCGTCATCACCGTGTATTTTCAAGGCTTCTCCCGCAGCCTTAATATCAGCTTGTAAAAAAAGTTTTTGTTTATTTGACAGAATATCTTTAAAGCCTGCAACGGCTTCCTCTGGTTCTGCCCCTTGTTTGGCAAATGCGGCGTGCACATAAGTTTTATCTGAAAGTGCTTCTGCAAGGGCCGGATGATCTGAAAACGCCTGAAGGATTGACTCCCGCTCCCCGTCTTCGAGCAAGGTCAGAATTTTTTGATATATTTCATCAAGAACAGGGTCAGATAAAGTCAGGCCATAACATTCTTTTTCCACCATCGCATATATATTGGGATTGTTTAAAAGAGTTGCTAACAAAATCTGATCTTGCCTATAAGCAAGCTTACGTTTTGGATCAGGCAGCGTCACTAATAATGACGATCTTTTTTGAAAAGTTTTAACTGATGTTCTAAAAAGTTGAAACTGCCGATCACGAAACTCACGCTGATAATATTGCTGAACTGTTCTATCAGCAATGCGTTTACATACATCATCCAGACGTGCAGCCAAGCCCGCCTTTTCTTCTGGTGTTGCCAGCGGATAAAGCCCGACATGGTGCGCCCATAAAAAATCAATCAGGCTGATAGCACGGTCAAGAAACCCCTGAAATCCTTGCGCCCCTTGCTTTAAAATCAAGGTATCAGGATCATCGCCATCAGGCATAAAAGCGATCTGAATAGAATGATCTGCTTTCAGTAAAGGCAAAATACGTTCAGCTGCACGCAACGCTGCGCGCCTGCCTGCATCGTCGCCATCGAAACATAAAATCGGCGCGCGCAGCGTTTGCGATATCATCTTCCACAATAGTAAAATTTGATCTTCGGTAAGCGCCGTACCAAGTGGTGCAACCGCACCATGAAAGCCTGCTTGATGACAAGCAATCACATCCATATACCCTTCAACCACAAACACGGGCGCGTTATTATTGGCGGCTAACTTCGCTTGCGCCTGTGCATAAAGTGTTCGGCCCTTATGAAATAACGGCGTATCGGATGAGTTGAGATATTTTGGTGGTTTAAAATCACCCGTAATTGGGCGCAAATTTTCAGGCAGCACACGGCCACCAAAAGCAATCACACGGCCTTTGCGATCGGTCACTGGAAAGATGATGCGGTCACGGAAAAACGGATACGGATCTCCGCCGCGTTTAGAAGGCCGCAACAAGGCAGCTTCCAGCATTTGTGTATCGCTATAACCCTTAGCCATTAAATATTTGCGCATCGCTTGATCGTTTGCAGGCGCATAGCCCACGCGGAAGGCCCTCAACGTTTCATCGCGTATGCCACGGCCTATAATATAGTCATACGCATCACGATGCTCAGGCACATCAAAAAGCTGCGTTTCAAAAAACACGGCTGCATCTTCCATCAGCGTATGCAGTGTTTTTTCAACCTCTGCTTTGCGAATATCATCAGGCGATTGTTGCGGCACCTGCAAACCAGCTTCAGAAGCCAGCACCTCAATCGCCTCTACAAACGATAAATTATCGTGACGCATTGAAAAACCAATCGCATCACCATGCGCCCCGCAGCCAAAGCAATGGAAAAACTGCTTATCGTCATTCACGTAAAATGATGGCGTTTTCTCGCGGTGAAACGGGCAGCATCCTTTATATTCGCGCCCTGCGCGCGCGAGCTTCACTTTACGCCCCACAACTTCGGATAGCGTCAACCGATCACGCAAATCATCCAAAAATCGTGGGGGGAAAGCCATAAAATTACCCCGCGAGTTTCTGCTTTACGAGCGCGCTAGCCTTCGTCATATCCACTTGGCCTGCCAGTTTTTCCTTCAATGCTGCCATCACCTTCCCCATATCCTTAACAGAAGATGCCCCCACATCAGCGATCAATTTTGCAACAGCCACGTCTGTTTCAACATCTGATAATTGCGCGGGCAGAAAATTTTCAATCAGCTTAATTTCCGCCTCTTCTTTTTCAGCTAACTCCGGACGCCCGCCCTCGCGGTACACTTTGGCTGATTCCTGACGCTGTTTAATCATGCCTTGCATCATGGAAAGAATTTCCGTATCCGATATGCCGTCTGGTTTACCCTTGGTTCGGCCGTCTATATCCTGTTCTTTCATTTTAGAAATCACCATGCGCACGGTTGAAACCAGAAGCTGATCCCCCGCTTTCATGCCTTCTTTCATCTTGGTTGTGAGTTTTTCACGAAGACCTGACATTTTATGCTTCCTTTTTGTTTTGAATCTGTTTATTAAACTCTCTTCTAGCAGAACAATCTGTCCGACCTCAACCGCCGCCCTTCTGGCCCCCGGGCCCAGAATTGTGGCGACTTGGCGTAACTATAACAAAATAAAGGTGATCTGATGCAGTTTTTCACAAGCACAGCAGGTGCTGCAACCGCCCGCCCAAAAGACGCCACAGCCGTTATTGTTCTGGCAGACGGCACAATTTTTTGGGGAAAAGGCTTTGGCGCTCAGGAAACCAAGGTTGGGGAGATTTGCTTTAACACATCCATGACCGGTTATCAGGAAATATTAACAGACCCTAGCTATGCCGGACAGATTATCACTTTCACTTTCCCCCATATCGGCAATGTTGGCGCAAACATGGAAGATATCGAAACAATTAACCCCGCTGCTCGTGGCCTGATCGTCAGGGAAGATATTACAAATCCCGCAAACTGGCGCGCACGGGAAAATCTCGATGTTTGGCTTAAACGTAATGGCATACCGGGTATCAGCGGAATTGATACGCGCGCCCTAACACGACGCATACGAGATATGGGAGCACCAAACGGTGTTATTTGCGTAAATATGAAAGGCGAATTTAACCTGGATGACTTAAAAGATACAGCACAAAAATGGCCTGGCCTTGATGGTATGGATCTGGCAAGCGATGTGTCGTGTACTCAAAGCTATATCTGGAACGAAACAATTTGGTCCCCCGCACAAGGTTTTGGTGTGCAATCCAACCCTGAATTTCATGTGGTTGCGCTTGATTTTGGCGCAAAGCGCAATATTCTGCGCTGCCTTGCAACAGCCGGATGCAAAGTAACCGTGATGCCGGGCACATCAACTGCTGAAGAAGTTTTACATCACAAACCCGATGGTGTGTTTTTATCCAACGGACCGGGCGACCCATCTGCCACGGGGCAATATGCTGTGCCTGCCATACAATATTTGATGGAAAGAAACATCCCCATTTTTGGCATCTGTTTAGGTCACCAGCTTCTGGCACTTGCACTAGGTGGAACAACTGAAAAAATGCATATGGGCCATCGTGGCGCAAACCATCCGGTCAAAGATCTAACAACAGGCCGGGTTGAAATAACATCACAAAACCACGGCTTTAAAGTTATACCTGAAAGCCTGCCAAAAAATTGTGAAGTGACACATATATCTTTATTTGATGGATCAAATGAAGGGCTGCGCGTTAAAGACAAACCTGTTTTTTCTGTGCAATACCACCCCGAAGCCAGCCCAGGCCCACAAGATAGCCACTATCTTTTTTATCGCTTTATCGATGATATTCGCGCCAGCAAATTAAAAACCAAAGCCGCATAAAGGGGAAACGTATGCCAAATAATTTGCTTGAAGGGTTTAAAGTTTTCCGCAAAACCCACTATGAAGATCCTAATGCGACAATGCATGACCTTATTCAAAACGGTCAGAACCCGGATTACTTTATTATTTCGTGCATCGATTCCAGGGCAAATCCTGGAACCATTTTTAACGCGCTTCCGGGTACTTTTTTTGCCCATAAAGCAATGGGTGCAATTGTTAGGCCTTATAAAAAAGGCACGGCGCTTGCTGCTGCATTACAGTTTGCTTTAAATTACAATAATGTCACATCCATTATTGTTTTAGGGCATACTGGATGTGGCGCGGTTAAAGCATTGATTGATAAAATTGACGACGATGAAATCACAAGTTTTATCGATGTAGCGCAATCAGGCCTTAATCGGGCAAAACATATTTGCGCTGCGCACAGCGCGAACGCTGATATTTACCGCACTGCTGAAGAACAAATTATTCTTGAAAGTGCAAAAAATTTAAAATCTTATCCCAGCGTTATAAAAGCTTTGGCTGAAAAGAAGGTCACGATTAAAGCCTGGCTGTTTGATATGAACGAAGGCGCTTTAATGGAACACAGCGATACACAAGATACCTTTATCCCGATCACTCATAAAAGCGGATCTTAATCATGCCAAAAAGAACAGATATAAAATCAATTCTCGTGATTGGCGCGGGCCCAATTATGATCGGTCAGGCTTGCGAATTTGACTATTCAGGCGCACAGGCTTGTAAAGCCTTACGCGAAGAAGGGTATAGAATTATTCTGGTGAATTCTAATCCGGCAACCATCATGACCGACCCCGATATGGCCGATGCAACGTATGTTGAACCTATCACTCCTGAAATTGTTGCAAAAATCATTGAAAAGGAACGACCCGATGCTCTGCTGCCGACTATGGGTGGCCAGACCGCACTGAACACCGCGCTCGCGCTTTCTAAAAATGGCACATTGAAAAAATTTAACGTTGAAATGATTGGGGCGAATGAAGACGCAATTGAAAAAGCCGAAGATCGCCTGAAATTTCGTGACTGCATGGACCAGCTAGGTCTGGAAAGCCCCAAAAGCCAAATGGTGCGCGATGCCTCGCAAGCTTCGTCTGCCATGGCGTATGTTGGGTTGCCCGCTATTATTCGACCCTCCTTTACCTTGGCCGGAACGGGTGGCGGTATCGCTTATAACCGTGATGAATTTGAAAAAATTGTTCGAGAAGGGCTTGAAGCATCACCTGTCTCAGAAGTTCTGGTAGAAGAATCTGTGCTAGGCTGGAAAGAATATGAAATGGAAGTCGTGCGCGACCGCGCTGATAACTGCATCATCATCTGTTCAATTGAAAATGTGGATCCCATGGGGGTACACACAGGCGATTCCATTACTATCGCCCCCGCCCTCACGCTCACGGATAAGGAATATCAGGTGATGCGCAACGCATCAATTGCCGTCTTGCGCGCAATTGGTGTTGAAACTGGCGGATCAAATGTGCAGTTTGCTATTAATCCTGCTGATGGCCGCATGGTTGTCATTGAAATGAACCCGCGTGTGTCAAGATCATCGGCGCTTGCCTCAAAAGCCACGGGTTTTCCCATTGCAAAAATTGCTGCCAAGCTGGCTATCGGGTACACGCTTGATGAACTTAAAAATGACATTACCGGCGGCAAAACACCTGCATCTTTCGAACCCACCATTGACTATGTGGTGACAAAAATACCCCGTTTCGCCTTTGAAAAATTTAAAGGTACAGATAACAACCTGACCACGGCTATGAAATCTGTTGGCGAAGTGATGGCGATTGGCAGATCGTTTGAAGAATCGATGCAAAAAGCGCTGCGTTCCCTTGAAAAGGGACTGTCGGGTTTTGATGAGATTAGCATTGGCGCGCCTTCAAAAGATCAAAAAACTCCGCACCCTGACCAGATCCGAGCCGCCCTTTCAAAACCAACGCCTCAAAGAATATTATACATTGCTCAGGCATTTCGTTTTGGTTTTTCGGTTGATGATGTGCATGCTATTTGTAAATACGATTCATGGTTTCTTGAACGCATCAAAGTCATTATTGATGAGGAAGAAAAAATTCGTGCCGGCGGCCTGCCGATTGACGCTGCAGGATGGCGTCGCCTGAAATCAATGGGTTTTTCAGATCTGCGGCTCGCAAAAATTGTGCATGTTACAGAAGATGCCGTGCGCAAAGCGCGCCACAAACATAATGTGCATCCCGTCTATAAATGTATTGACAGCTGCGCAGGTGAAATCCCTTCTTCGACCCCTTACATGTATTCAACTTACGATCAAGAAGATGAATGCGCCCCAACAAATAAGGAAAAAATTATTATTCTAGGCGGGGGCCCGAACAGAATTGGCCAAGGCATTGAATTTGATTACTGTTGCGTTCATGCCTGCTACGCTTTGCATGATTGTGGTTATGAAACAATCATGGTCAATTGCAATCCTGAAACTGTTTCAACGGATTACGACACATCCGACCGGCTTTATTTTGAACCCTTAGTCGCAGAAGATGTAATTGAAATCATCAAAGCTGAACAGAAAAACGGAAAACTAATCGGCGTTATTGTACAGCTTGGCGGCCAAACGCCTTTAAACCTGATTAAGGCATTGGATAAAATAGGCGTGCCCATTCTAGGCACATCACCTGATGCGATTGATCTGGCCGAAGACCGCGAGAGATTCCAAAAGCTGTTGAAGAAATTAAACTTAAAGCAGCCCCCTAATGCGCTGGCACGTTCTTCGGAAGAGGCGCTTGATAAAGCCCAGGAACTTGGATTCCCGCTTGTCATCAGGCCGTCTTATGTTTTAGGCGGCGCTGCGATGCAAATTGTACAAAACCCTGAGGAGCTTGCATTATATATGGCATCAGCGGTCAAGGTGACGGGCGATTCACCCATCTTGCTTGACCGTTATTTAAAAGAGGCTGTTGAGGTCGATGTGGATGTACTGGCAGACACACAGACATCCTATGTAACAGGGATCATGGAACATATAGAAGAAGCAGGGATTCATTCTGGTGACAGCGCCTGCGTTATGCCGCCCCATTCCCTGCCACCTCAGACCGTTGCAGAAATTGAGCGTCAATCTATCATTTTAGCAGATGCTTTAAAAATAAAGGGTCTGATGAATGTGCAGTTTGCGGTTAAACGCAGCAAGGAAACCGATGCGCTTGATGTCTATATTCTTGAAGTAAACCCCCGCGCATCCCGTACCGTTCCTTTTGTAGCTAAAGCAACTGGTGTACCTATTGCCAAAATCGCAGCACGAATTATGGCGGGCGAAAAACTAGCTGACTTTAAAGAAAAGGGCATTTTAAAAGGCATGTCTAAAACACACACAGCTGTTAAAGCGCCTGTTTTCCCTTTTAGTCGCTTTCCTGGCGTTGACCCGCTTCTTGGACCAGAAATGAAATCAACCGGCGAAGTGATGGGCATTGATGCCGACATGTCGCAAGCTATGGCAAAATCACAAATGGGTGCCAGTATTTTTCTGCCTACAAAAGGAAAGGTTTTTCTTTCCGTTAAAGATGCAGATAAAGACGCGCTGATCCCGATTGCAAAAGATCTTATAGATCTTGGTTTTACC
>CAZYMI010000009.1:0-80916 GCA_964648505.1 uncultured Pseudobdellovibrionaceae bacterium | reverse complement strand
TAAATGACGAGGATAAGGCAGACTAATTTATGCCCAAATCAAAAGGTCGTTTAACGGCCTTTATTGTCCATCCTATTCTTCAAAGAAAACTTGATGCAGAAGCTCAGCGTGCTGAGGCGGTTGGCCTTGCCGCTGCAATTGATATTCATGTGATCGGGCTTGAAACAGTAAATGTTGCTAAACCTACGCCCGGATTTTTATTGGGCGAAGGGGGGCGCGAGAGTTTGGTTGCAAAAATTCAGGAACTTAGCCCTGATGTTGTTATCGTTAATCATGCTCTGTCACCTGTTCAACAACGCAATCTGGAGAAACTATGGCAGGCCAAGGTTATTGACCGGACAGGGCTGATCCTTGAAATCTTTGGTGCACGCGCACAAACCCGTGAAGGAAAAATTCAAGTCGAGCTTGCCGCACTCAATTACCAGCGTTCGAGGCTGGTGCGATCATGGACTCACCTTGAACGTCAACGAGGGGGCGGCGGCTTTATGGGTGGCCCTGGTGAAACGCAGATTGAGCTGGATCGTCGTTTAATTGATGATCGTATCACACATCTTAAAAAGCAACTTGAAGATGTAAGGCGTACGCGTGGGCTTCAGGCAGATCAGCGCAAAAAAGTGCCTTTCCGTACAGTTTCCCTTGTAGGCTATACCAATGCTGGTAAATCAACTTTATTTAATCGATTAACCGATTCAAATGTTTTTGCCAAAGATCTACTGTTCGCAACACTGGATCCAACAGTTCGGAAATTAAAATTGCCATCAGGTCAATATGTGATGATGTCAGATACAGTCGGTTTTATTTCAAATTTACCAACTCATTTGATTGCTGCGTTTCGGGCCACGTTGGAACAGATTGAACAGGCTGATATTATTTTGCATGTGCGTGATATGTCTTCGCCCGATACGTTGATACAAAAAAAAGCGGTTGAGGATGTGTTGAGCGATTTGGGTGTTCAGGTTGCAGAAGATGATCGTGTTATTGAAGTGTGTAATAAAATGGATCGCCTGGGCCGCGAGGATCGTGATGACTTCAAAGCCGGATCGCGCAAAATACTTGTTTCAGCGTTAACGGGCACAGGGCTTAATAACTTACTTCAGGTTCTTTCAGAAAAATTATCAGATGACAGATCGCAAGTGCGTTTTAAAATACCTGTTACAGATGGGGATGCCATGGCATGGCTTTATCAGAACGGAAAAGTAACACACAAAAAAGAGGGCGAGGAGAACATCACCTTTACCGTTAATCTTGATAAGGGTGATGTGCCGCGCTTCCAAAGTCGTTTTGGTTACAAACCTTTGAAGGCTAAAGCTTCTACAAAGAAAATCTAACCCAGCTTGCGGCTGACAGCATTTGCAACACGTTCAGCTGTAATTCCAAAGTAATCATAGAGTTTCTGGTAAGGGGCGCTTTCGCCAAAACTGGTCATACCGATAAAAGGGGCATCCGAACCAATAAATTCATCCCACCCCATGCGAATAGCAGCTTCAACACCGATGCGAACACAGCCCGCAGGCCCTAACACAGATGCTTTATAAGCGTCATCTTGTTTGCGAAATAATTCAAAAGACGGAACCGAGACAACCTGTGCAGAAATATTCTGAGCAGCCAGAAGTTTCTGCGCTTCAACGGCAATTTCAACTTCTGATCCTGTAGCAAAAATGGCGGCCCTTGGGTTGGATGCGGGGCTTATAATATAAGCGCCGCGTGCTGATAAATTTTCAGGCTTTTGTTCAAGTCTTTGTGGTTTTAGATTGTGGCGGGTTAAAACCAGAACAGAAGGTCCATCTTTTTTGCGTAATGCTATATCCCAGCATTCCGCTGTTTCAACGCCGTCGCATGGGCGTAAGACTAGACAATTAGGTATCGCGCGCAAAGCGGCCAGATGTTCAACAGGCTGGTGTGTTGGACCGTCTTCACCAAGACCAATTGAATCATGCGTCATCACAAAAATGGACCTTGTTTTCATCAGGGCCGCTAAACGAATTGATGGGCGGCAATAATCAGCAAAGCACAAAAATGTACCCCCATAAGGAATGAGCCCGCCATGCTGGGAAAGCCCATTCATGCAAGCGGCCATGCCGTGCTCGCGCACACCATAATGAATATATTGCCCGTGGTAATTGCTGCTGGCTGAAATGATGGCCGGGCCTTTTATTTTTGTAAGGTTGGATCCGGTCAGATCTGCTGACCCGCCTATCATCTCGGGTATTTTTGGGACCAGATATTCAAGCACATTCATTGAAGCCTTGCGGGTTGCAAGCGGTGCAGGGTTTGCTAGAAAGCTTGCAATCGCATCTTTGATAGCATCAGTGAGGCGGCTATCGATATCACCTGAAAGGGCGACTTTAAAATTTTCATCTGTATTGTTTTGGTCCCAGAGTTGGCGCGTTTTAAGGTTACGAGCGCCCACGGCACGCCACATGTCTAGTATATCATTTGGTATTTCAAAGGGTGCGTAGGGCCAATCCAGGTTGATGCGGGCCTGCGCGATTGTTTCGGACCCTAAAGGAGACCCATGTGAATCGTGTGAGCCTTCTTTTTTGCCGGCACCAAAACCAATTTTTGTTTTGCAGCGTATGATGCTGGGGGTAGGTGTTGTCATTGCGCGGTCAATTGCCGCTTCGATCTGGTCAAAATTATGTCCGTCAATTTCCTGCACGTCCCACCCATACGCTTCAAAACGCTTAGTTACGTTTTCGGTATAAGAAAGCGCCGTTGAACCATCAATTGTGATGCCATTATCATCATAGAGCACGATCAGGCGGGATAACTTTAAGTGTCCGGCAAGGGCGCAGGCTTCATGGCTGATCCCTTCCATCAGATCGCCATCGCTTGCAATAACAAAAGTGTGATGGTCGACAAGTTTTTCACCAAAGCGTGCAGCCAGAATACGTTCGCCCAAAGCAAAGCCGACAGCTGTTGAAATTCCCTGACCCAAAGGGCCTGTCGTTGTTTCGATGCCGGCTTCAGGCATGATTTCGGGGTGACCTGCTGTAATACTATGCAGTTGGCGAAAGTTTTTAATCGCATCAAGTGAAATTTTTTCATAGCCAGTCAGATAATTTAGGGCATAAAGTAGCATTGACCCATGGCCTGCGGATAAAATAAACCGGTCACGATCTGGCCAAGTTGGGTTGGTCGGGTCAAATTTTAAAAATTTGCTAAACAAAATAGTGGCAACGTCAGCCATGCCCATGGGCATGCCTGGATGGCCGCTATTGGCTTTTTCAACCGCATCCATCGCCAAGGCACGGATAGCATTTGCCATCTTTTTCAGGTCCATGTGGGTCAAAAGGGCTGGGGATTGTTTTTGTGCCGAAGCCATCGTCATATTAGGGTCCATTTCATAAAATATGCCCAACAATGCCTGTTTTGGTGGGCGTTGGTCAATTGTCTTAGGAAAGAAAATGGGCGTCTTGCGAAAGGAAAATGGGTCTGATAATCCTTTCTTATGTCACAAAATGTTATCAATAAGGCTTTAAGCCAGCTTGAAGATGCTATTGACGGCCTTGAAAAGGCAGCAAAAGGCATGGAATCAAAATTAAAATCCACTAAAAACAAAGGCCCGACGGATTTGTTTGGCATGCCTTTGAAAGGGTCGCGCAAAAATGCAGGCGGGCAGGGTTCACCTGTGATTGACCCATCACTGATGGCACGCAAGCTCGATCATGCCATTTCGCAAGTGGAACGAATATTAAAAGACGAGGCGGTTTAACATGGCCGATGTAACAATCAGCGTTCATAATAAAAATTATACGATTGCATGCGACCCCGGGCAGGAACGCCGCGTGCGGGATCTGGGCCAGTTTATGGACCAGCGAATAACAGAAGTTTCAAAATCAGGTGGAACAATTGCAGAGAACCAGCTGCTTGTTTTAACCGGCCTGATGATGGCAGATGAAATTTTTGAACTTCATGAAGCCCTTTCAGAAGCCCAAAAATCAGGGAAGGGGCCTGCCCCACAAATTGGCATGAGCGATCGTGACCAGAAGGCTGTTGCTGATAATATCCTTAAATTAGCTGATAAAATTAATTCTTTAGCACAACAGATGCAAAAATCAGCTGCTTGATCTATACTCCGGTCCGGCCTGCTGCTGCGTACGACAGGTGCTATGAATCCCTCGGGCCGATAAATCCGTGCTCGGGAACTGCCTCTGTCCGGATCTTGGTCCGGTTATTGTGGTGCCCACCTGTAGACCAGGGCCAGTAGCGGATCTTTCGCGCCACCGGCGCGAGTGGCAGGCCACTCACTTAAAGGTTATTCTTTGAAACGAACTGACATGAACGATAAACAAGCCTATCGCGAATATGCTCTTTCCCATCGCGCAAGACTAGAACTTGACGGGCAGGAGGGAGAGCGGGCGGCGGCAGCTTTTTCAAAAGCTGTTGAAATAAAGCCTCATCAAATTGTAGCCGTTTATCTGCCGATTAAGCGCGAGCTTGATACCGTACCGCTGATCGATGATTTAGGCCGCGCCGGTGTTCAAATTGCCTTGCCTGTCATTGAAAAAGGTACGCGCGTTTTAAAGTTTGCGCAGTGGCGTGATGGTGATGCACTTGTGGCAGGCCCATTTGACATTCAAGAACCGGCAACCAAAAATTTTGTAACGCCGGATATTGTGGTGGTGCCAATGTTAGGTTTTGATCAGCGCGGCCATAGGCTTGGGTATGGCGGCGGTTATTATGATACGACAATCGCACTATTACGCGCACAAAACGCATCTGTTCAAATTATAGGGTATGCTTATGCCCAGCAGGCCGTTCTATTTGCTCTGCCAACCGCCTCGCATGACCAGAAAATGGATGTGATCGTCCATGAAAATGGCATCTTGCGGTTTGCTCTTTAAAAGGCCATATAAGCAAATGCGTTGTTTATTTATTGGTGATATTGTTGGCAGATCGGGGCGGGAAGCTGTGCGCGATTATTTGCCTGTTTTAAAAGAAAAGCTGACACCTGATATTGTTATTGCAAATGTAGATAATGCAGCCCATGGTTTTGGCGTCACTGAAAAAAGCCTGATTGAACTGCGTAGCTATGGTGTTGATATTTTTACCGGCGGTAATCATATCTGGGACCAGCGTGAAATTGTGCCTTATATAGGACGCGATAAAACATTACTCAGGCCGGCAAACTATCCTTCCGACCAGCCGGGGGAAGGTTCTGTTATCTTTAATATGCCCGATGGGCGCAAGGTGCTGATTTTGCATTTTTTAGGTCAGCTTTTCCTGGATACGGTTGATGATCCTTTCCGTCTTGCAGATCAAATGCTGACTGGCATTAAGTTGGGGGCAGGTGGTTTTCAGCTTGTTTTTGTTGATTTTCATGCTGAGGCAACATCAGAAAAAATGGCTTTGGCCCATTATCTGGATGGGCGCGTATCGGCGGTTGTGGGAACGCATACGCATATCCCTACAGCCGATATATTAAAGCTGCCCAAAGGCACTTTATTCCAAGCAGATGCGGGGATGACAGGGCATTATTTATCGGTGATTGGCTTTAAGCCTGAAATAGCAATCGCGCGTATCATGAAAAAAGTGCCATCAGAAAAATTGCAGCCTAGTGATGAAGCCGGGGCATTATGCGGAATGTTTTTTGTAACTGACGATCAGACAGGGCTTGCACTTTCAAGATCGCCAGTGCGCATGGGACCGGATGTAAGTGAACTTGTTCCTGCGTTTTAAGCAGCGTCTTGGTGTTTATCGAAATATCTGGCGCAGGCATCACTCAGCTCTTTGAGAAGTGCTTGGCCAGCTTTTCCTGTTTGCCCACGCTTTTTTGTTATTAGTGCGCCGTTCATCGCTGTATAAAAAGCAAAGCATACTTCAAGCATATCGGCGTTGATATTTTTTGAACGCTCTAGAAAGACGATCATTTTTGCAGCCATTTGGGCGATAAGCGGAAATTGAAACATACCGGCATTGGCCTTGATTTGAATTGCCGGATAAAGAATGCGGGCAATAATCGTTTCGTTTGAATCGTCTGAGAAGCCTATTTCAGCATCTTGAATACCATTTAAAAGAGCTTGCAAATAAATCTCACCTAAAGGTTCAAAATCTTGAGTGTGTGCGTCGAAAACTTTTTGCGCTTTATGGAGTGTTTCAGGTGGCAGCCCACCGGAACCAACTTTAGCTTTAAGCACATTTGGCGGTTTAAAAAATTGTGCGCGTTTTTTCTTTGCCATGGCCTCGTATTATCCTAAACAAAATCAATTTCAATCGGTATACCAAGCGTTTCAATACTCTTTTTTTCGGGACTCTGTTTTTCAGGGTCTTGTTTTTCAAGCCATTGATATTTAAGCCAATTGACAGGCATGGCATAGCCTAGGGCTGCTATTTCATCTTTTTCACGTTTATGTGAACCTTCATATTTGTTATCGCGGTGGCGACGCCTGTCAGGATCAAAAAAATTTTCAGATTTTACAAATTGACGAGGCTTTTCGATGATGGCTTCAACACGTTTGTATAAATCCATTACCGTAAAAGGCTTGGCTAAAATTTCTGTTACGCCACTATCGCGTGCTTGCATAATGCGTGGGCGTTCAGAGAAAGCCGTAATCAAAATGACAGGAACAAAAGGATTGTGTGATTTAGTATCGTTACGGATTTTTTTTGTCATGCTGATTCCATCCATGGGCGACATCAGCCAGTCTGAAATAATCAGGTCAGGTCTTATCTTAAGATAGGCGGCATAACCTTCTGTGCCATCTTTTGCAACTTCCACACGACCAATCCCAAAGCTGATGAGCAGATTGCGAATGAGCTCAGCCATCGTTGAACTGTCTTCGACCACCAAAACGGTTACAGATTTAAAATCATAGGCCATAGATTCAGATTTTAAGGCACATATCTTACAACGGGGTTAATAAGCGGTTAATTATGAAATATAATCAATACATTAGCAGCTAATTATATAAATCATGCTTGCGCCTGATACCGGGCACGTTAGGATAAAAAAGGATTCTTTTTCGGAAATTCCGAGGGTAACAATGGCTGGTCATTCCAAATTTAAAAATATTATGCATCGCAAAGGCGGGCAGGATGCAAAACGTGCCAAGATTTTTACAAAAATTGGCCGTGAAATAACGACCGCGGCCAAGCTTGGCCACCCGGACCCAGCGATGAATCCAAGGCTGCGCGCGGCAATTGCAAAAGCAAGGCTTGAAAACATGCCCAATGACCGCATTAAAAGCGCGATTGCAAAAGCACTGCCAGGAGCAGATTCTGCAAATTATGATGAAGTGCGTTATGAAGGTTACGCCCCGGGCGGCATTGCTATTATTGTAGATGCACTGACCGATAATCGTAACCGCACAGCAGGTGAAGTGCGATCAACCTTTGCTAAAAACGAAGGCAATATGGGTGAAAGCAATTCTGTCAGCTTTATGTTTGATCGGGTAGGATCACTGTTCTACCCAAAGACGGTGGCCAGCGATGAAGTGATGTTTGAAGCCGCGTTAGAAGCAGGGGCGCAAAATGTTGACTCAAGCCAAGATGGTCATGACGTGACGACCAACGTTGATGATTTTTCTGTTGTTCGTGATACGCTTGAAAAAAAGTTCGGAGAGGCTGAAAAATCGGGACTAATCTGGCGACCCAATCTTGTCGTGCCACTTTCAGCTGATAATGCGCAAGACGTACTCGATTTAATAGAAGAGCTTGAAGACTTGGACGATGTTCAAACAGTTACAGCTAATTTTGAAATGTCAGATGAAATTATGAGCAGGCTTACGGCACAGGGATGAAAATATTAGGCATAGATCCGGGGTTGCAACGTACGGGCTGGGGGCTTATTTCTTCAAGCGGCAGCGCGCTTGTTTTCCTGGCTTGCGGTACAATTAAACCTGATGTTTCTTTACCGATGGCACAAAGACTAGCGTATCTGGATTTAGAACTCACAACCCTTTTGCGCAGCCTATCCCCTGATGAAGCTGCGGTTGAGGAAACTTTCATGAATAATAATGCGGCGTCTGCCCTTAAGCTGGGCCAAGCCCGTGGTATTGCGCTGTGTGCTCCAGCAAGGTTGAATATTCCTGTTTCTGAATATGCGGCAAATCTTGTAAAAAAGTCAGTGGTTGGGTCTGGGCATGCCGATAAAAATCAAATCTCAACGATGGTAAAAATTTTGCTTCCTAAAAGTGGCGCGGGCGGCGCAGATGAAGCAGATGCGCTGGCTGTTGCAATTTGTCACGCTCACCATGCAGCAAATCGTGATGCCATGTTAGCGCAGGCCGGTGCGCGATGATTTCAAAGCTGACAGGCGTTGTTGACAGAGTAGCAAAAGATCATTTGGTTTTAGATGTTCAAGGTGTTGGGTATCAGGTTTTTGCCAGTGCGCGCACACTTGGCATTGTCGGGGGCGTAGGTTCCAAGGCGTCATTGATGATAGAAACGCATGTACGCGAAGATCATATTCATCTTTTTGGTTTTTCCAGTGTCGCTGAACAAGATATGTTTCGTTTGTTGACATCAGTGCAAGGTGTTGGCGCACGTACGGGGCTTGCTATTTTGTCTGTTGCCCCCATCGACAGGTTGGCGCTTGCTTTGGCTGCACAAGACAAAGCTGTTTTCGCACAAGCGGATGGCGTTGGCCCAAAGCTGGCAACAAGGATTGTCACAGAACTAAAAGACAAAGCAGCTGGTGTCGCCGATAGTTTTCCTGTCAGTTTTAAATCGACAAAGGGGGAAGCGGCACCTCAGGTGGCAGGCGTACAAAATGACGCTGTTTCAGCATTGATTAATTTAGGTTATGCGCGATCAGACGCATATTCTGTTGTGCATGCGATTACGCAGTCCAATGATAATCCGGATCTTTCAACAGTTGTACGCTTGGCGCTTAAGGAATTGTCGGCATGACCGCAAAAAGAAATCCAGACATTGACCCGAATAAAGGGCCTTCAGAACGTGAAGATGTATCTTTGCGCCCTATTCGGCTTGATGATTTTATTGGTCAGCCTGATTTAAAAGCGAATTTAAAAGTTTTTATTGAGGCCGCAAAATCCAGGCACGAAAAGCTGGATCATGTTTTGTTTTCTGGGCCGCCAGGTCTTGGTAAAACAACCTTGGCGCAAATTGTTGCGCGTGAACTTGGTGTTGGTTTTCGGGCAACTTCGGGGCCGGTTATTTCAAAGGCGGGGGATCTTGCTGCTATTTTAACGAACCTTCAGCCGATGGATGTTTTATTTATAGACGAAATCCACCGGCTTAACCCGGTTGTGGAAGAAATTTTGTATCCAGCAATGGAAGATGCCAAGCTTGATTTGGTAATTGGTGAAGGCCCTGCTGCCCGTACAGTACAAATCGATTTGCCCGCATTCACCCTGGTTGGGGCAACAACGCGAAGTGGGTTGATATCCAATCCCTTGCGTGACAGGTTTGGTATTCCTTTACGTTTAGAATTTTACAGCGCTGATGATCTTGCCGCAATTGTGCGTCGTGCAGCTACTCTTCTTGATATGCCGATTACAGATGATGGCGCTTATGAAATTGCCAAACGTTCACGGGGCACCCCGCGTATTGCAGGCAGGCTGACGCGTCGCGTGCGCGATTTTGTTGCTGTTGAAAAGTCACTTATTGTAAACACGATGGTGGCTGACGCTGCTTTAAAAAGGCTGGATGTTGATGCGCTTGGCCTTGATAAAATGGACCGTCGTTATATGGCCTGCATCGCGGATAATTACGGGGGCGGGCCTGTTGGCGTTGAAACATTATGCGCAGCTTTATCTGAGCAGCGCGATGTTCTTGAAGATGTGGTTGAACCCTATCTTTTGCAACAGGGCCTCGTATGCCGGACCCCCCGCGGGCGGATGCTTGCGCATAAAGGGTACAGCTATCTGGGTCTTACCCCTAGTAAAGCTATTATGGATCAAATGGATCTTCTAACCCGATCGGAAGGTCCGGCGGATGGTGAGGCATGATCCACAGCCTACCCGTTCGCGTTTATTATGAGGATACCGATGCAGGTGGTGTCGTGTATTACGCAAACTACCTGAAATATGCCGAGAGGGGCCGTTCAGAATTGCTACGTCAGATCGGCTTTGAAAATACGGCTCTTCTTAAAAAATTTGACGTTTTGGTTGTTGTCAAAAACCTTGAATCGGATTATCGAAAACCAGCAAGACTAGATGACGCGCTTATTCTTCAAACGCAGGTCATGCAAACCCGTCCTGTGAGTGTTACAATGTCGCAGCGTGTTTTTCGAGGCGATATGATCATTTGTGATATGAAAGTGACGTTGGTTTGTGTGACGATTGAAGGGAAGCCAACGCGCTGGCCAGACGATTTTAAAAGCGCTCTTGATGCGCTTCAAACTGATGTAAAGGAATAACGATGACTGCTTTGTCCGAACAATTGTCTGCCCGTGCTGTTGATACAGCAGCTTTAGCAGGATCAGCCGTGCATGATATGTCGATGTGGGGTTTGTTCTTGCAGGCAGATTTTGTTGTCAAATTTGTGATGATCGCTTTGCTTGCGGCTTCTGTTTGGGTGTGGGCTATTATTGTGTCTAAGCGTGCGGCTATCAACAAACTTAATCGCCGAGCCACGCGTTTTGAAGAAGCGTTTTGGTCCGGCGAGCCGCTGGATAAACTTCATGCTAGAGTCAAGAAAAGCCCCGATGATCCTTTGTTGACAACGTTTACAGCTGGTATGGATGAATGGCAGCAGGCAATTAATCAGGGGATCCCATCTTCTGAGAATCTTCAGGCATCTTTAAAGCAGCGCGTTGAACGCGCGATGTCGCTTGCAATTAGCCGCGAGATGACACGCCTTGAACGCGGCATGACTTTCCTTGCCTCTGTTGGTTCTACTGCTCCTTTTATTGGATTGTTCGGCACGGTATGGGGAATTATGCGTTCATTTACGGCGATTGCAAATTCTAACAATACATCACTTGCAGTGGTTGCCCCCGGCATTGCTGAAGCATTATTCGCAACTGCAATCGGCCTTGTTGCAGCCATTCCAGCCGTGCTTGCGTACAATGTTTTCTCAACACGAATAGCACGATATGGCGACAGACTAGATGGTTTTGTTACTGAATTTATGAGTATTTTATCACGCCACCTCGATCAACAAGATTCAAGTCGTTCAACCAAGAAGGTCGCGTAATATGGCGATGGGTTTTGCACGCGAAGGACGAACATCAGGGCGCAGACGGGCAGCGCGCCCAGTGTCTGATATTAATGTCACGCCACTTGTTGATGTTATGCTTGTTCTTTTGATTGTTTTTATGGTGACAGCCCCCATGTTGACAACAGGTGTGCCGATTGATCTGCCAAAATCTGATGCGCGCCCCATCACCAGTCAAGACGATAAGCCGATTGAAATATCAATTAATAAAGACGGCACAATTTATGTAGGGGAAACGCGCATTGAACAGGCAAAGTTATTGCCACTTTTATCCAGCATTACAGGAAGCGATTCTGAACAGCGTATTTTTCTGCGCGCTGATTCTGGGCTTGATTATGGGCTTGTTATGAAAGTTCTGGGTGAAGTGAATGGTGCCGGATATAAAAAAGTGGCCCTTATAACAAACCCGTCAAAGTAAGGTGCTTGTATGCCAAGGCCGGATTGGGAACTCAAAGCAAAAGACCCCCAGCTAAGAAAAGCCCTGATTTATTCAGGCGCTTTTCATTTGATCGTTATTATTGTTGCCATCATTGGTCTGCCCTATATTAAATCCAGAGACATGCAGATTCCGCCCATGATATCGGTTGAACTTGCTGATATTTCAGAAGTGCCAACAACCAATCGAGCACCAGTTGAAGCCCCAAAACCTAAAGAAGAAAAACCCGACCCGCCCAAGCCGTCACCTAAAAAACCAGCACCGCCAAAAGTAACGGCACCGCCCAAGGTCGAAACGCCACCTGAAGATGAGCTGGCCCCGCCAAAACCAGATAAAAAACCAGAACCTAAGCCTGAGAAGCCAAAGGAAAAGCCGCCTGAAAAAAAGGTTGAAAAAAAACCTGAACCTAAGCCAACAGAAGACAAACAAACCGAACAATTTGATTCGTTGTTAAAAAATCTTATCGATTCCGAACCGCAAGCCAATGAAACAGACCCAGATGCCAAAAAAACAGATGCCTCCCCAACGCCTTGGCCAGATGCACCTTTATCGGATAAGCTCGCGGCTTCTGAGCTCGATGCCCTGCGCAATCAGCTTGCAGGATGTTGGAACATTTTAGCCGGGGCCTCTGAGGGCGAAAACTTGGTTGTTGATATTGACGTTATTGTTAATGAAGACCGCACTGTTCAACAGGCGACAGTTTCCGATACATCACGGTACAACTCTGATAGCTTCTTTCGTGCAGCTGCAGATAGTGCCTTGCGTGCTTTAAAAAATCCTCGATGTTCACCTTTGCTTTTACCGCCTGAGAAGTATAATGCCTGGAAGTCTATGACCATCAGTTTTAACCCTAAGGACATGCTGATATGACCACCCGTCAAACCCTACATTTTTTTGTGTGCCTATTTTTTGTGGCTTTTGCCTTTCCGGCTTATGCACAGCTTAAAGTAGACGTAACGCGCGGTGTTACCGAACCGATACCAGTTGCTATTCCAGAATTTTATACAACAGCCCCAGCCGCTCAGCAGGTTGCACGCGGTATCCCTGATGTGATCAGTAATAACTTAAAACTGACAGGGTTATTTAAGCCATTACCCTCATCATCATTTATTCAAGATGTTCCATCACTGGCAACGCAAGGCCCCCGCTTTGGAGAATGGAAAGCGATCAATGCGCAAGCGCTTATCAGTGGTCTTGTGACTCAAAATCCGGATGGTCGCTTACGGGTTGAGTTTCGTTTATTTGATGTGCTGTCACAGCAGCAGCTGACAGGCATGGCTTACATGACAACGCCAACCAACTGGCGGCGTATTGCGCATATTATTTCAGATGAAATATACAAGCGCTTAACAGGAGAAACCGGATATTTTGATAGTCGCGTTGTGTATATCTCGGAAACTGGGCCTGCTGAAAAACGCATTAAACGCCTTTCGATCATGGATCAGGATGGCTTTAACAATCGTAACCTTACGGATGGATCAACAATTGTTCTTACTCCTCGTTTTTCGCCTAATGCGCCTTTGATTACTTATATGGCGTATTATGGCGGTAAGCCTCGTGTGTATTTATACAATATCGATTCAGGACGACAGGAAGTTTTAGGCGATTTTCCAGGCATGTCTTTTGCACCAAGATTTTCACCTGATGGCTCACGTGTAGTGATGTCGCTTTCTCAAAGCGGCAATACAGATATTTATTCGATGGATCTGCGTTCAAGACGCCCACAACAGCTTACGAATTCATCAGCCATTGAAACCGCCCCCAGTTTTGCGCCCGATGGCAGGCGTATTACATTTGAATCAGACAGGTCTGGTACGCAGCAGATTTATGTGATGAATTCAGATGGTTCTGGCCAACAGCGCATTTCATTCGGGCAGGGGCGTTATGCTGGGCCCGTATGGTCCCCGCGTGGCGATTTAATAGCCTTTACACGCATTTATAAGGGCCAATTTTATATCGGTATTATCAAGCCTGATGGTTCTGGTGAGCGTATGATTACATCGGGCGTGCATGTGGAAGGGCCCACATGGTCACCTAATGGTCGCGTTTTGATGTTCTTTAAAGATCCCCCAGGCGGTCAGGGTGCAAGCATGTATGCGATAGATGTAACGGGCTATAATGAACGGCGCATGAGCACACCTTCTGGTGCTTCTGATCCAGCGTGGGGTCCTTTAAATAAATAAAGTTGATCGTCAGTTAAAGTGCATTGCTATATAAGCCCGTCGTCTTTCATCATACTAAACACGGCTTTATAAGTATCCATTTTAAACGGCACGATTAAATCAAGTATTTTATCAGGCTCAGACCATAACCATGATCGGAATTCAGCAGGATCATGTGCATGAATATTGATATCATTATCATCGCCTAAAAAGTGTAAAACAACCCAGCTTTGTTCTTGGCCCTGAAATTTCCCTGCCCATAGCCTACCCCTTAAATGCGGCGGTAAATCATATTTTAGTTTGTGTGGTAAAATTTTTAATATAACAGCTTTGTCTGTGCCGGTTTCTTCTTGCAATTCGCGCAAAGCAGCTTGTTCAATGCTTTCGCCTTCATCAATTCCGCCTTGTGGCATTTGCCATGCGCCGGGCGTATCAATCCGTTCACCAATAAAAATTTTTCCTTCTTTATTTAAAAGCAAAAGTCCAACGCACGCACGGTAGGGTAGATCCTTAAACGTTGTCATTCGTGTGAGACCCGTTCAGCAATCGCTGAAACGGGTAAGATTGAAAAACCCGCATCGGTTGCTTTTGAAGCCCAGGTCGATACCACGTCAAGGCTTTCAGGGTAGGGATGAAGTAAAACAATGGCATAGCCTTGTTGTTTTGCAAGATCTTGGGCTTTCTGAAGCTGGGCTTGGGGTGTAGATGTATTATCATCTAACCAAAAATCAGGGTACGCTAAAGGCATCTTTGAATTTTTTGCAAGTGCGGCTGCATCAGGTGCAGGCAAGGTTAGAAGCCCGTAACCTTTTTCAAAGATTGTGCCTGCAATCAGATCGATATCAGGCCCAGACTTGAAAAGGGGGGATGGCATGATGGCCGCCACGCCTGCGGCACTTGTAATACTTGTTATTGTTTTTATTAAACGGGTGCGGTTTGTTGTGGCATCTGCATTTTGAAATATTGTTAAAGGGCCGCTATCATTAACCGGATAATCATCAGGTTCCATGGCAAGGCCCGCCCATATCTCCAAACCTCGCGCTTGAGCCTGAGACGAGAATTTCTCTATGTTAACTCCTGCAGGCACAATAATCGATGATTTTGCAGGAAGCTTTTCAAGAACAAGATTAGTTGCGGAATCTGAAAGACCAAAATCAACCACCACAAAAGCAAGTCCCGGCTTTGACAGGTCATGGGGTAAAACTTTTATCGCATTCAACTGAAAAGGTTTGGATGTTGCCTGATCTTTTGCTTGTGATTCAGTGTGAGGTTGTGCCTGGTTATCTTTCAGTGAGGGAACAGATAGTTCTTTTCGTCCAAAATCAGCGCTAACTTCAGACGCAACGGGTTGGCTTTGTACCCTTACTTCTATACCCGGAATTGTGCCATAGGCGCGTTGAATAGATGATTGTGACTGAAGCGCAACCCACACACTTAAACCCAGAACAATACCTCCAAGCGCAGAAAGCCCCAGCTGGAAATATTGCTTATCGGGTTCATCAGAACCCCAAGGACGGAAAAGAGAAGTTGTTTTCTGGTACAGATTTTTTATCACGGCTGTTTTTCAGGAACCTTAGGTTTTTCAGGTGTAATAGATTTTGCTGGGGCAGGAATAGTAGCCGCATCCTTTTCACCATCAACATAAAGCGCAATACCTTCAACTAAATCCAACGCACGGCGCAGCTGATAGTCTTGCTTTGCTGCGTCTGATAATTTTTCATCTTTTTTATCGCCTTCAGTTTTTAAAGATTCATCTTTAGGGGCAGCCTGCACCTGATCAGGGGCGATTGACTTTGTAGCCGGTTGCTCAGCTTTGGCGTCTTGCGGGTTAACAAGTGCGCCTTTTAAATCAGCCTCATGGATAAGGCCTTCTGATCCAATTTCTTCAATTTTTGCAAGCTTAACCTGAATGTCCGGCTCAATACCTTTGGCTTGAATTGACCGGCCTGAAGGGGTGTAATAACGCGCTGTTGTCAGACGCATAGCACCGTGCCCAGCAATTGGGATCACAGTTTGCACAGAACCTTTTCCAAATGATTTTTCGCCCATCAAGATAGCGCGCCTGTGATCTTGCAGCGCACCTGCAACAATTTCTGCAGCAGAGGCAGACCCTTCATTAATTAAAACCACGATGGGTTTGCCTGATGTAATATCGCCAGCAGTGGCATTGTCACGCTTGGTATCATCTTCCTCGCGGCCGCGGGTGGAAACAATCTCACCTTTTTCAAGAAAGGCATCGGATACCGCAATGGCCTGATCCAGAAGGCCGCCGGGATTGTTGCGCAAATCAAGAACATATCCTTTTAGCTTATTGCCTAGTTTGGCCTGAATGTCTTTGACAGCTTTTTCAAGCCCGGGATATGTGGTTTGCGAAAACGAGTTAATGCGGATATAGCCAACATTCCCTTCAATACGGTTACGAACAGATTGTATTTTAATGACATCGCGAACAAGCTTGAATTTCAAAGGCTCATTCACACCTTCGCGCCTGACTGTAATTTCAATGACGCTGCCAACACGTCCACGCATTTTTTCAACCGCTTCTTCCAGCGTAAGGCCCAATATTGGTTTTCCATCTAAATGTGTAATCAGATCAGCCGCTTTGATTCCTGCCTTTGCCGCAGGCGTCTCATCAATAGGTGTGACAACTTTTACAAGGCCATTTTCAGTGGTTACTTCAATCCCCAGCCCACCGAATTCACCACGGGTCTGCACCTGCATATCTTTAAAATCATCTTCAGAAAGATAACCCGAATGAGGGTCAAGGTTCATCAGCATGCCGTTTAAGGCGCTTTCGATCAGTTTTTTATCTGTAACCGGGTCTACATAGCTTTCGCGCGTTCTTTCAAAAACATCACCAAACAGATTGAGCATTTGATAGGTCTGCGAATTATCCTGGCGAGGTAAATTTTCTGCTGCGGTGTTTTCCTGATCAGAATTCTTTTGCGCATCTTGTGCCATAACGGGGAGTGCAAAAAGAGCAGATGTTAGAAGTAGTGTGTAAAAAATATTTTTCTTTTTCATTTTTTATCCAAGATCAGGGAACTGACGTGAGGGGTTGATAGGTTGTCCGTTTTGGCGCAATTCAAAGTAAATGTCAGGGCGACCTTTTGCGGTAGCAGAAAGATTACCCAAGGGCTCGCCCGCATCCACTCGGGCCCCCACAACTGTATCAATTTTTCCAAGTCCTGCAACAAGGCTGTGATAACCCCCTGAATGCTCTATAATCACAAGGTTTCCGTAGCTTTTAAAGGGGCCTGTATAGCGCACCACCCCATTCATAGGGGCCACCACAACGCCCCCTTTACGTCCTTCAATAACAACCCCTTCAGAACGTGTGCCCCAGTCAGAAGTTCCGCCATAGTTTACACGCACAACCCCCGATATTGGCGGTTGCACAGAACCGAATGATTTTGGCAATAAGGTGCGGCCTTTGTTTGAGTCTTTTTTTGGTTTTTCAGGGGCTGCTGCGCGACGTTCATCTAATTTACGGATAAGGTCTCGGACATTTGCGGCCTGCACAGACAGGGCTGAGATTTCAATATCCTGCTGCTTAAGATCTGTGCGGGTTGCCTCATAAAGGGCTTTGCGGCGTTCAATCAATTCATCAAGCTTTTTTTGATCCAGATCAAGTTTTCCGCTTTGAGTTGAAAGCAATTCCTTTTCAAGGCGTAAGGAACTTTCAATACTATCCAGCTCTTCTAGTTTTTCTTTGAGTTCACGCGTTTTCTTTTCAATGGGGTCAACAATACCTCGTAAAATCATAGCAGTTTGCGCAGCTTGTAAAGGCGCGCCTGGTTTGGCTATTAAGGCTTCAGGGGGTGTTCTGCGAATCCGCGTGAGCGCTAAAATCAAATCAGCGAGCTTTGATTGTTCTTGCTTAAGAACGCCCAGTATAATTTGTTTTTGGACATCAAGATCACGGATTTTGTTTTCTAAGCCTGTCACTTTGCGTTCTTGTGATTTTAAGCGAGTCGCTTTACCCACAATCGCAGAACGAAGTTCATTAAGTTCTTCTTGAAGTCCTTCAAGTTTTTTAGCAATGTCGTTGCGTGCAGCTTTCTGGCTTTCAATCTTCTGTTCAACTTGTTGTAACTTTTGTTGAGCAGCATCGGGGGTTTCTGCCTGCACGGGTAGAGCAAGTAAAATAAAAGTGCAAAAAAGGACCAGGCGAATCATCATGCCTAATTTTAACGCAATTAATCACGGTGGTAAGGGTGACCTGAAAGAATGGTTTGAGCCCTGTAAATCTGTTCGATAAGCATCAGGCGAACCAGCATATGCGGCCAGGTCTGTCTGCCAAAAGACAAGGATAAATCAGCGCGTTTTTTTACGTTATTCGTCAATCCATCAGCCCCGCCAATGACGAATTGAATGTGTTTAAAACCTTGTGCCATAATGTTTTCAAGGCTCTGAGAGAAGTCGCGACTTGAAAGCTCTTTCCCTTTTTCATCTAGTATAATGACATAAGATGTGGATTTTAGCTTTTCTAAAATTCGTTTTTCTTCAATGCTTTGGTCGGATCTGTCTTGTATCTCGTGTATAAAAAATTCATAACTCAAGCGCTTCTGGTACTCAGATATAAGCGCGAGCAGATGCGCATCTTTGGCTTTGCCAATAGCAATGATTTCAATTTTCATGAGGCTTTGCGCTTTTAAATGATCTTGTAATGTTTAGGCGGAGGTCATCGGGACCAAAGAAAGAGGATCGGTACGCCACATTTTTTCGATATTGTAATAATCTCGCACTTCAGGTCTGAAGAGATGCACCATAACATCGCCAGCATCAACGACAACCCAGTCCCCATTTGTCATACCTTCTGTACGAACATCGTTCATGCCAAGTTTTTCAAGGCGTAGAACAAGCTTTCGGGCCATAGCAGATACCTGCCGGTTAGATGTTCCGCTCGCTACGATCATGTAATCGGAAACAGAGGAAATATCACTCAGATCTATTGTTTCAACATCGAACGCTTTATCGTCATCAAGCGCCTTCTCGATTATAGTTTTGAGTTTCAGGGGGGTAAGTTGCCTTCTGGCTTCAAGAGTGTGTAACAGTTTAAGACCTCCAGTTATATGGACATAAGTTATGAGCTGCAAATGCAGGGAAAAGACCATCATTGATGTTTGCTAAATATGCGGAACATTTTGAAGAAATGCTAATCTTCAATGCTCCTCGCTTTCGGTATGAACGCCAATTCTCTGGCAAGCAATGCTCATATCTCTATTTTATCTCTTTTTTGGCTTCTTATTCAATCCCGCAGTGCGGCGTAAGCTAACTTTTTTTGCTAAGTCTTTGTTTTTGCGTAACTTTGATGAGGATTGTTCCGATGTGCGTGTATTTAAAAGCCACAGCCAGTCGGGAGGATTCTTGTAGGAAAGACCTCCTTTCTCATCTGTGCGCATATGGTTTCTCATCAAGATTCGCAAAGCGGTGCCGCGCACAATTGAGGGATGTGGCGGGCGGGCCAAGCACACAAAAGGAATTTCTTTTAAAAGTTGCCGCCATCTTTTCCAGCGTGAAAATTGCGCAGCAATATCTGAGCCGCAAATCCAGACAAAGCGTGTATGTGGAAATTTTTTCTTTAATTCGCGCACGGTGTCAATTGTATAAAGACAGTGCATATGCCTTTCAATGTCGGATGGAATAAGTCGTGGATATTTGCGTGTAAGATGCTGTGAAGCTTCAAGACGTTTTTGAAGGGGTTGTAAATCAGTTTTTGGTTTTAAAGGGTTTTGAGGTGTAACCAGCCACCAAACGCAATCGAGTGATAGCGCCTTTATAGCTGTTAAAGATAAAAGAACATGCCCTTGATGTGGAGGATTAAATGAGCCGCCTAAAAGGCCAATGGTCATGCCACGCCACTGATGTGATGAAAGAGGTTTCGGCCCGATTTTAGCCCGCAAGACGTTCGTTTACCTTATCAAGGGATGATTGGATAAGGCCGTGTGCTTTTCCTGCGTCCAGGTTGCTGGAAATAATTTCCTGTGTGGCGCGTGTGGCAAGCTGCGCTACTTCTGTACGAATATCAGAAATAGCTTGTTCTTTCATACGTGACAGGCGTGCGGCAAGCTGACCTTCTTTTCTAGCTAAAGAGTCAGATAATTTTTCCATTTCCAAAGCTGAAAATGCAGCGGCTTGCTGTTTGGCATCTTCAATAATCTGGTACGCCTGCTGCTCGGCTTGTGCCAAATTTTCCTGATATTCACGAAGCAACATCTCAGCTTGAGCTTTTAAAATCTCAGCTGTTTCTATGTCTGTACGGATTTGCTTGATCCGTGCATCAAGGGATCCAATAACTATAGGCCAGCCAAGTTTATACGCAAGGGCAACAAAAATAATGAATGAAAAGAAAACCCATGTTTTTGCGTCGGCGAATAACTCCATGTTTTTCCTCTATGCAGCCTTAGAAATTTTTTGGGAAATTTTTTGTGCCTGTGCGACAGCGCTTTGAATAGCCGAGTGATCCGCATCAATATTTGCAATTTGCTTTGACGCTGTGCGGGCAATTTCACCAATCGTTGCCTGAAGTTCTTGCAAAGCCTGTTTTTGGGCAGTTATAACGGCACCCTCAGCTTCTGCGATCTGCTTTTCAGCTTTTTGGCGGAAATTTTCAACAGCCAGATTGACGCTTTCTTTAGCAGAGGCGTCTGCATCCATCATAATTTGTCGCGCCTGCGCCCCAGCCCCTGAAAGGCTTTTGTTGTAAGCATCCTGCGTTTCTTTGGCGCGCGCAGTTGAATCCTCAGCTTGGGCCATCATGGTACTGATATGTGATTTACGATTTTCAATGACACCGCCAATGGTCGGCAGAATCTTTTTTGAAAAAGCCCAGTACATGATAGCAAAAACGACAGCCAGCCAGAAAAGCTGACTTGGAAACCATTCAGGGTTAAATTGCGGAAGCCCCGAGCCACCTGCCTGAGCATGATCTGCGTGTGCAGAATCTTGCGCGGCGAAGGCGACGCTGGAAAAGCATGATAATATGAGCCCTGAAATAGCGGCTGTCGTCTTCATTATTTAAGGCCTTATACGAAGACCAGATAGAAAGAGATCAGAAGCGCAAAAATTGCCAGAGCTTCTGTCAGCGCAAAAGATAAGAAAAACTTCTTATCTAATAGCTCCACAGCGCCTGGGTTGCGTCCGACAGCCTCGTTGTATGAAGAAAAAATCATACCCAATGCAATACCAACCCCCAAAAGTGGGAGGAGGGCGATCGCGCCAGCGAGAAGTTTTACAGCTGCAAGTTCCATTTTATTTTTCCTTTCTGGAGTGAAGCAGTTTTAAAAAATGGTTTTAGTGAGAAAGCTCAACAGTATCTTTTAAATAGATACAGCTAAGCACGGTAAAAACGAAAGCTTGTAAGAACGCAATTAAAAGTTCGAACCCGATCAGGATGACGTTAAAAAGCATCGGTAAAATGCCCAGTACGTAGCCTGTAAATCCCATGGAAACCATACCTACTGAAAAACCAGCAAGCACTTTAAGCAAAATGTGTCCCGCCATCATATTTGCAAAAAGACGGACAGATAATGTAACAGGTCGCACCAGAAATGAAATTAATTCGATAGGGATAATCAAGGGCGCTAGTAAAATAGGGACCCCAGGCGGAAGAAATAAATGAAAGAAATGTGTGCCATGTTTATACAAACCAATAATCAGAACGCTAAAGAAAACAACGCACGCCAGAGCTGCCGTTATAACAAGTTGGCTTGTGTAGGTGAATGAAAAAGGCAATAAGCCAAGTGCGTTACCTAAAAACACAATCATAAACAAAGTGAACATCAGCGGGAAATAGTGCATGCCGCCCGATCCTGTGTTTTCACGTACCATGTTTGCAATAAACTGGTAGGCATCTTCGGCAAAAAGCTGCAAGCGTCCCGGAACCAGCGCACGTTTGGAAGATGCGATGGATAAAAAACTAATAGAGACAATTGCTGCAATCATCATCCATAGGGACGAATTTGTGAACGCAAGATTAAGTCCGCCGATTTCAAACGGGATGATGGGCTGAACTTCAAACTGGTGTAGTGGACTTGCCACGGCGGCCTCGTTACCTTTTGGGTTACTTACTTAGGGTCGTCGTTCACTTTCGATTTCGGTAGATTCGAAAGCTGCGAACTTGTAGCGGTTTTGTCATTTTTTTGCAACTCCCCCTTTGCTTGAGCATAACCAACAGAGCTGCCCAGATTCTGGCTGATCCGGTAGATGTTGGTAAAACCAGCTCCAACGCCCAAAAGAAGCAGCAAAATCATAAAAATAGGCCGGGTTTCTAACCACCCGTCTAAAACATACCCCAGAAGGGCTGGTACGGTTAGGGCAACAATAAACTCCGTTCCCGCCCTCAGGCCAAAGCGCATGGCGCCATCATCATTTTTTAGTGATGACTTTTGCTCTTGGCCAGTTAAAGATTTAGAGGCGCGTGCTTCCT
Source organism: uncultured Pseudobdellovibrionaceae bacterium (assembly GCA_964648505.1). GTDB lineage: Bacteria > Pseudomonadota > Alphaproteobacteria > Micavibrionales > Micavibrionaceae > CAZYMI01. The sequence continues at coordinate 58,763 of CAZYMI010000009.1, read as the reverse complement.
CTAATTTCTTTTCCAGAATATCAAGGCGTTGGTCGCTCACTTATTCTGCTGCCTGTTGAAGCAGGTCCATTTGACGCTTCAGATCAACAGAAACAAGCTGCGATACGCCGCGCTCAGACATGGTCACGCCGTAAAGCTTATCCATACGCGCCATGGTTAAGCGATGATGTGTGATGATGATAAACCGAGTTGTGCCTGCCTTGGCGATATCTTCCAAAAGATCACACACACGGTCAACGTTAGCATCATCAAGTGGGGCATCAATCTCATCGAGAACGCAAATTGGTGATGGGTTGGTAAGGAACATCGCAAAAATAAGGGCGGTTGCTGCAAGAGTTTGTTCACCACCTGAAAGAAGCGACATATTTTGTAGTGTCTTGCCGGGCGGCTGGGCAAATACTTCAAGCCCTGATTGCAAAGGATCATCCGATTCCTGCAAAGCCAGATACGCACGCCCCCCATTAAAAAGGCGCGTGAATAATGTTTGGAAGTGGTGATTGACTGTTTCAAATGCAGCCAAAAGTCGTTCACGCGCTTCCTTGTTTAATTTGTTGATGCCTTCTCGAAGCTCTGCAATCGCTTGGGTTAGATCATCGCGTTCGGTTATCATACCCCCTACTTGTTGTTCAATTTCCTGCGCTTCAACGTCAGCACGCAAATTAACAGGTCCAATATGATCCCGATCACGCACCAGTTTTTCTTTTCGGGCGCGTAAATCATCCGTTTGCGGAAGATCCTGCGATTCCGCATTTTGGTTAATACCTGCTTTTTCCATGATCTCATTCGGATCAACAGAAAACTGTTCATTGATTTGCGATTTTAATGTATTTTGTTGAATAATAACGCCTTCAAGAGTTGCTTCAGTTCTGGCGCGGTCTTCGCGTGCGCTTGAAAGCTTACTTTCAGCTTCTTTTAAGGCGCGCAATGTTTCAGCAAGTTCATTTTCTGCTTTGGCAAGTATATCCGCAGCAATGTTACGGCTGCCTTCAGATTGTGCTAGTGATGACATGATTGCTTCACGGCTAGCCCTGATTTCAGCAGGACGGCCCTGTAGAGCAAGGATTTTATGGTGAGTTTGTTCCTCGCGTTCAGCCAGGTTTTTTAGATGCTCGCGCGCACGGATCGTGCGGTTTTGTATATTAATGCGTTCATCTGCAATGGCACGCAGACGTGCTTCACGGCGCTGTTGTTCTTGTGTGGTTTTTTCAACAGCCATCATAGCGTCGCGCAATTCTGTTTGCGCATCCACCAGCGCAGCTCGGATTGTATCGATACGCGCGGCTTCTGTTTGCTGAGGATCGCTTTCTATTGCGATATAAGACTCTTTAGATTGAGTAAGTGATGTTTGTAAAGAAGTGATCTCTGTTTGCAGATAGCTTTGCGCTTCTTCAAGTTTGGCAATGCTGGTTGATAAAGCCGCACTCTGTTCGATTGCCAATTGGTGTGCGCGACGCTTTTCTGAAAGGTCTTTTGTATTTTGGTCTATATCCTGTTCGTGAATACGAATTTGCGTATCAAGTGCTGACAGTGCATTTTGTGTTTCTATAAAAAAAGATTCATTCGTCTGAACTGATTGGCTAAGGTTTTGTGTAAGGGCACGAAGATCATCCAGACGGTTCTTCTGCTTCAGCATGATCGCTTTGCGGTCATTTGCTGATGGCTTGATGAACAACCCATCCCAACGCCACACAAACCCGTCACGCGAAACAATAATCTGGCCTGCCTTTAGGTGCTGGGCGGCTGCTTCTCCTTCTTTTTTATCGGTAACATAGCCAATTAAAGAAATAGCGCGCGCCAACTCTGCGGGGGCACGCACATGGTTTGAAATCGCCTCAACGCCTTGTGGGAACGCAGGGGCATCAAATTGATTTGTCAGGCGCTGCCAGACCATTTCAGCGTTGGCATTGGTAGATGCCATCAAGGCATCGCCAAGGGCTTTTGCTAAAGCATCTTCAAACCCCATATCAGCAGATATTTCGTCCAGAACCGGGCGGAACGATCCTTGCGTTTCTGTATCAAGAAAAGATTGCAAGGCATCAATTTCCGCTTTGTTTTTAGCAAATTCAGATTTGCTTTCGTTTAAAATATCGCGCCTTCCTTCAAGCTGCGCGCGTAGCTCGGTCAGACGTAATTTCGCTTGTGCGTTAATGTTTTGTGTAGCCTGTATCTGATTTTCTAGAGCTTGAATTTCAAATTGCAGGGTACCCAGTGGCGCTGTTTGTTCACGTTCCGCTGCGCGCTGAACAAGCTGTGCTTGAATATCAGTTATACGTGATGTGCTGTTTTGCAGTTTTGATTCAGTAAGATTAACCTGCTGTTCAAGGCTGACACGACGTGCCTTAAGCGAGGCGGCAGCTTCAAGGGCGATTTGGTAAGAAGCTTCAAGACGATCAACATGCGATTGTTTTTCGCTTTGATCATCTTTTAAGGCAGGCATGCGCGAAGCTGATAATTCCTGATCCTTATGCAAAGCGCTTTCTTCAGCATTCATGCTTTCAGAAACACGCGTATTATCTTCAAGCGTTTCATTTTCATGAAGCACATCAATTTTAATCTGCTCTAAAATTGCGCGTGCATCTGATAGTTGCCGATCGGTCATCGCTTCTTCATCGGCAAGTCTTTGCAAGGTTAGGTTCTGAACTTGTAAAGCAGCTGCGGCTTCCGCCTCTTTTTGGCGAAGGGCTGGAATATCGGAGGCTTGTGTAATTTGTGTTGTCGTTAATTGCGCAACCGTTTGCATATGTGTTGCAACAAGCTTCTCTGCGTCATGAAATCTTGCTTCACCTGATTGGTATTGAAGCTGAAGGTGATGCCATTCAAGCGCCGCTAACTTTGTTTCAAGTTCACGAATGCTTTCAGAAAGTTCACGATAGCGCGTGGCCTGACGCGATTGGCGTTTTAAAGTGGAAAGTTGGGTTTCAAGCCCGCCGATCACATCATTTAGGCGGATCAGATTATTATCAGCGGCGCGTAAACGTAACTCTGCCTCGTGGCGGCGTGCGTGCAATCCTGAAATACCAGCAGATTCTTCAAGAATCTGGCGACGGTCAATGGGTTTTGCTGTAATGATAGCGGTAATTCGCCCTTGAGAGACAAGGGCTGGTGAATGAGCACCTGAATGGGTGTCTGCAAATAAAAGCTGCACATCACGCGCACGGACAGATTTGCCGTTAATGCGGTAATCCGAACCTTTGTCGCGCTCAATACGGCGGCTGACTTCTATTTCAGGGTTATCGTTATAAGCCGATGGCGCAGTACGGTTATTGTTATCAAGTAAAAGAGAGACTTCGGCAATATTGCGTGCAGGCCTGCTGGATGTGCCGTTGAAAATAACATCATCCATATCGCCCGTGCGCATATTTTTAGCGCGGTTTTCGCCCATAACCCAGCGCAAAGCTTCAACTAAATTTGATTTTCCGCAACCGTTTGGCCCAACAATACCGTTCAGGCCTGGTGAGATTTCAAGTTCAGTTTTATCAACAAAAGATTTAAAGCCAGACAGGCGAAGTTTTGCAAAATGAATCATAGGGGCTCATTATTTTTTTTGATTGAGGAGAGGGTCAATTTTTTCAGCAAAGCCTTCAAGTGGACGGGCACCAAGGATTGTTTGCGCCCCTTCATTAATAACAAAGGTTGGCGTTGATTCAATTTTGTATTTGTTGGTGTTGGCAATATTTTGCTCAACCAGTTTCTTGCGCGCGGCCTCGTCTTTAATACAAGCGTCAAATTTGGCGTCTGAAAGACCTGCCAATTTTGCGTTTTGGCGTAAAGGGGTTAAGTGGTCTTGTGCAAAAGCCCAATGTTCTTGGGTTTCAAATAACAGGGTCATAAAAGAATAGTAGCTTTCCTTGGGAAGGCAATTGAGCACAAGGGTACCGTCAAGCGCAGAGGCATTAAGGGGGAATTCGATAAATTCAAATTCAACTTTTCCTGTATCAACGTATTTCTTTTTAATGTCAGGAAAAAATTTGCTTTTAAAATGCGCACAATGTGAACAAGAAAGTGAAGCAAATTCTTTTATTTTCACAAGCGCATTTGGGTTGCCGATTTTATTTCCGCGTGGTTGCGCCCAGGCGGGGTCTGCTTTAGCAAGTTCTGCTTCAAGGGCATCGTTTTTTGCTGGTTGGTTTACGCTTTCAGACAGGTTGGTATTATTTTCATCAAGGTTAGGTTCGATTGTGGGGGTTGTTTGCGTTTCGCTGGCGTTGATAACGGGGGTGGGCTGGGGCGGAATACCGCCAAGCTGCTCTGTGCCTGCTGCAGGGGATAGCGGTGCAAGGTCTGCTGCGGGGGCCACTTGTTTGGCTGTTGTTTGTGGAAAAAACGTGATGCCGCCAAAAAGTAAAGCCACCACAAGGGCTGCACCTAAAACGTAATGATGGGTCTTGGTTGGTTCAGCCATGGCTGTACTCCAGTTTGTTTGTCAATCTCTCGGGCTTATGGATACCATAATTATGATTCGAGTGATTGTCACGGATTAAAGGGTCAAGCTTGTTTTCAAAGCTTTTCATCTTATTGTCAACGTAAAATCAAGGGCTTAAAGCCTTTATGCACAAAGGTTTAAGGGGCGCCAACAAAGACGATATCCACCCGGTCTAGGGGTTGCTGGTCTGTGTTTAGCCCCAGAGCGCGCACATCCATGCGGGAAGCATCGATATTATGTTCAATAAGCCAGCTGCGAATAGATAATGCGCGGGAGAGAGAAATGCGCCGCGCTGAGCTTTGCCCCCCATCTTCTGAAGGCGAGGCATAGGCTTGAATTTGCAAACGAACAGATTTGTCTTGCTCAAGCTTTGGCAAAACATCTGACATTAAAATGCCAATCTGGTCATTTAAAATGTCAGAAAGATTTGGTTTATAGGGAATCGTTACTTTTTCGAGATGGGTTTTAAGTTCAGATTCAGATTGTGTGTGAGTAGCTTTTTCTTTTGTCGTTTTCACTTGAGAGGGAGATGGCGGAAGCGCACTTAAAACATCATCCCTTACCGATCCTGCTGGGCTTTCAGGGTTTACAGGGCCGCCCAGTGCACGTTCATTGATAAAAATACCCGATCCAGCTTTTTCTATAGCAGGTTTATTTTCTATCTGCTCAAGTAAAGCTTCAGCTGAAGGCGTCACCATTTTTTGTTCAAGGGCTTTGTCTTGAATTTTTGCTGTGGCCTGTGCATCCGTTTTCGCTTCAATTTTTTCTGGCGGCGGCAGAGTAATGATATCAGGCAAAATTTCTTGTTCCACTGGGCGCGCAGGAACAGCAGGCATTTTAGGACCTAATTTTCTTGCCTGCTGGGGTTTTTCTTTTTCCTTTATAGAAGCAGGGGTGTTTTTCTTGTTGTTCTGAATGGCCGCCTTAGCTGTATTGGTCTTTTTTACAATAGGCTTTTTAGATGGGGGGTTTGGCGCAGTTTTTGGCACAGCTTTATTTTCAGGCTTATTTTCAAGAATGGGCTTTGAGCGTTCTTCTTGAGGCAACATAATGGGTACACGGCTATCTTTTTTAGGCGTTATGTCGGTGCCTGCGCCACCTTCAAAACCTAAAAGACTTTCTGAATTGGGAATGACCGGCGCAGGTTTTCCAGAAGCTATAGGCGCAGTTTTTTCAAGGGGGATGGATGCTTCAGTATTGCCAAACATCGGTGGCGGTTCGTAGGCTTCTTGCGACAAAGAAGGCGTAGCGAAAAAAGCGAAGAACGAGCAGCAAAGTAGAACTCTAATAGATTTGCGTTTCATTCCGCGATCAAAAGTTTTCTTAGTGGGACGTGAAGATGTTCATTGCTGGCCAGAATGTAACCTGAATTTAGCGGATCGTCATCACCTGATAAATCGCTTATAAAGCCGCCGGATTCTTTTAAGATAATAAGACCTGCGGCAACATCCCATGGCTTAATGTGTCTTTCCCAATAACCTTCAAAGCGGCCCGCAGCGACATAGCTTAAATCAAGAGCAGCCGCCCCAAAGCGGCGGACGCTGGCAACATGACGCAAGACCGAAGCGATTTGCGTTGAAAATTCATCAATCGATGGTTTATCTGGCTTTGGGCTACCGCAGGCGATCAAGGATGAAGACATATCCTGACGACCCGATACGCGCAGACGGCGGTTACGCAAGAAAGCGCCGCTGCCTTTTTCAGCTGTAAATAGTTCATCCTTCACAGGGTCGTAAACAACCCCTGCAATGATATCTTTTCCTTTTTGTAGGCCGATTGAAATGCACCAGTGGGGCAGGCCGTGTAAAAAATTCATGGTGCCGTCAAGCGGGTCAATGATGAAAGTATGTTCACCATCTTCTGGTGTTTTGCGGCTTCCTTCTTCGGCCAGTATGCCAAAAGACGGGCGCGCTTTTGTGAGTTCAAAAACAATTATTTCCTCAGAGCGTTTATCTGCAGCGCTTACAAAATCCCCCGGGCCTTTTTTAGAAACCTGAAGCTGTTCAGCTTCACCAAAATCACGCACGAGGGACCGCGCTGCTTTTTCCGCTGCGCGTATCATAACAGTTAAGTTTGCAGAAATTGTTGCCATGATCTAAGGCATCTATTCTTTAAAGCGTTCAACATATGAGCCATCTTCAGTGCGGATGACAATTCTTGTGCCGTTATCAATATGTGGTGGCACCATAACGCGAGCACCATTATCAACCTTGGCGGGCTTATAAGATGATGACGCTGTCTGTCCTTTTACAACCGGCTCGCAATCAACAATCGTGCATACGATTGTGTCCGGAATTTCTATGCCAAGCGGTGTGCCTTCGTAGGTTTCAATTGTGACTTCCATGCCTTCTTGTAAAAACTGGGCTTTCTCGCCGATCACTTCGCGATTAACAGAAATTTGTTCAAAGTTGGTTTTGTGCATGAAAGCGAAATTATCATCGCCTTCAGCGTATAAAAAAGTATATTCTTCTTGTTCAAGGCGAACACGTTCTACAGTTTCCTGAGTTCTGAAGCGTACATTGTCTTTAACGCCTGTTTTCACGTCACGCATTTCAACTTGAATGACAGATGCGCCTTTTCCTGGCTGCATAATTTCTTGTTTGGTTACGGCCCATAGCTTGCCGTTATAATCAATAACTGTCCCTGCGCGAAGGGTGATGGCGCTGACTTTCATTTTCTATCTCACTCGCTTTTTAGTTTTTTTTGTCTTTTATTAGAGCTTCGCCGAAGCGGGAGAGAACCGATCTAAGATGGTCGTCTTCGATATTCTCAAGCCAACCGGATACTCGCTGTTTTTCTTCATCCGTCAAGGGGGTGGGTTTTTTAAAGCTGTTTATATTGGCGTTTACCGCGCTGTGCACTAGCTTTAAGGCCTGTACGTGCCTGTCACCGAGTATAAAATTGAGCCGTTCAAGAATCAGGTCTTTCCGGTAATGAAGGGTCGTGGCATCAGCACTCGAGACGGCAATTTCAAGCGTTGCGCTTGGTCCTTGCTCGGTTTTGCGGTAGTTTATCTTCATGGGTTGTGCTTTTTTTGCCAGATCCGGGCCGATAATATCGCCCCAATTCTCAAGGATACGCCCAAGCATAGCGTTCTTGCGTCCGATCGTGCGTCCGGTAATCTTATTCACCTTAAGTGAGAGCATCTGAAACACCATGGCACGACCATATACAATTCAAAAACAAAAGTCACTCTCAAAAGAATATGACAACCTGCTAATATTAGAATCCTTATTATCCTGGTACAAAAAACATAAGAGAGATTTACCCTGGCGAGTGAAATCGGGCGTAAAACCCGATCCCTACAAAATCTGGCTTTCCGAAATTATGTTACAGCAAACCACGGTTCAAACAGTAAAGCCGTATTTTGAAAAATTTGTCAGGCGGTGGCCTACGATTCAAGGATTGGCAAAAGTATCGCAAGAAGAGGTTCTTGCTGCATGGGCGGGGCTTGGTTATTACGCACGCGGGCGCAATTTGCATCAATGCGCACAAATCATTGTCAGCAGATACAAAGGGAAATTTCCGCAAACGCTTGATGAATTAAAAAATTTACCGGGTATAGGGGCGTATACGGCAGGTGCAATTTCATCAATTGCGTTTGGTAAGCCTTGCGCAGCAGTTGATGGCAATGTGGAAAGAGTTGTTTCTCGTCTTCACGCAATTAAAACGCCTTTGCCTGATTTAAAAAAAGAAGTTGGCCCGCACGCACAAAGGCTGGTTGAAATACAGCCGGAAAACTCTAGCAATACCGTGCAAGCATTAATGGATTTGGGCGCAATGATCTGTACGCCTAAGTCACCACGTTGTGGATTATGCCCTTGGGAATTGTACTGTCAGGGTAAAGCGTTAGGAATCGCGGATCAGCTGCCCGTGAAAACACTAAAAAAATTAAAGCCTACCAAGCACGGGCTTGTATTTATTATTCGCAACCCTGAAGGAAGGGTACTTTTAGAAAGGCGTCCTCAAAAAGGCTTGCTTGCAGGCATGGCAGGGCTGCCGACATCGCAGTGGCAGAAAAATAAGTCGTCTGTTAAAACAGATTGGCCTGATTTTTTAAAAGCTACGGGCAAAGCGGAGCTTAATGCTTGCGGGCGAGTTTATCACAGTTTCACCCATTTTGATTTGATTTTAAATATTTTTGAGTTGGAGAGTCGATTTTTGAAGAAAATTTACCCAAAAAACCTATACTGGTCAAAAGAGCAGGTGAGTAAAATTAAAGGGTTACCCCGAGTTTTTGAAAAATGCTTACTCTTGTGTAAAGGACGATAATTAAATGGCATGTTTTATAAGGTTAGCTTTGGTTATTTTTTTAAGCGGAGGGATCGCTGTTGCCTCTGCAATAGCAGAAGAAAATAAAGTTGAACCTCAATCAGGTCTTACCTTGATGCAGTCTGTTCCAATCAAGGAAAAAGAAAATGTTTCAGACAAAAAAGTAGCGGAAGTGATAGCGCCCCTGTCGTCTAAGCCCAGCGATCCTTACGTGAAATCAAATTTACAAAATATTGCTAATGCGTATTGGGCATTCGGTGTTTTAGATGTAAACAAAAAAGACGACATTGATGATTATCTCATTGTGTCCAACTGCGATGTCTATCTTGGTTATTACAAAAATGAATTTGAGTGGGCAAATATTCGTGATGCAGCAAAAAAACATGTTGTTGCAAATAAATTAAAATTTCCACGTAAGTTTGAATTCACCTATTTGGTTTATCTGGATCGCTATAGTGTCGAAAAACAAGAATTTGATATTGCCGAAGCATCACAAATCAGGAATGTTAATAAAATAAAGATGTCTCATAATGATTTTCAAGATACAAAATGCGAAGGAAAGGTTTCTTTAGAGGGGTTTCCTTTTAATGTTTTTCTAAAGGTTCCATTATCATTTTCTTTAACAACAATTCCTGTAAAAGATGGGATTGCAAAAGAATACATCACTTTTGCAGAAAAAAGTTATGGCGCTTTTGGAGGGAAATATGAATCCGAACGCAAACAAAGACCCGCTTATGTTCGTTTAAGGGCTAGTTTTGAACAATTTGTGAGTTTTACGCCGTATGAGCTAAGTGGTGTTGCAGCCGTTATGTCGGGCTCGCTTGATCGTATAGATGTTTTTGCTGATGAAGATGAAAGTATTTTGTTATTTTCAAAAGAATTTGAACGCCTGGACACAGGCCTTGTAAAAAAGGCCGACAAGCCAGAGTTAGAAGAAGTTCGCTAAGATTTTTCTGTTATCAGTTTTATTCCGCAACTTTCGGATTGGGGGAAAATATTGATTTTCTCAATGCAGATTGTTACTTTTTTAACATGAGGGTCCTGAAAGCAGGCCTGAGTTAGCTTTTCAGCAATCGTTTCAATGAGTTGAATATGAGGGCCAGTTTCAAGCTGCCTGATGCAGTCAACAATAGGTTCATAAGAAACAGTATCATCAATGTTTTCAGCTACATTTGCTATGTTGATAGAGGTTTCTAGCTCCACACTAATTAAAACAGGCTGTGGTTTATCTTTTTCAAATTCATGAATGCCGACCTTCAGATTCGTTTTATAGGCTTTTATAAAAACGCTTAGGGTGCTGCTATAATCACGCATTTATTATTGAAGCGGTTGATTTTTTTGTACTTCATCACGAATGCGCTGACGAAGTTGGTCGATGGGCCGAAATTCTTGCCCTTCTTTGTAGTGCCAGAATGTCCAGCCGTTGCAGCTTGGTGCACCTTGTAAAGACGCGCCAACCTTGTGAATAGACCCACGGTACTGGTTTGTTACAAGGTTACCATCAGGCCCTACTTTAGCGGAATGACGTTTCGATGTGTCTGTTAGAACGGTGCCGGGTTTTAAAAGCCCGCGTTCAACAAGCCAGCCAAAAGGGATTCTTTGTTCTTCGCGTTTTGCTGGCGTTGTAAGTTCCGCCAGATCCTCAATTGCTTCAACAGCCTTAATGCGTTTTTCTGCAACCTTGATATAGCTTTCATCGCGTTCAATACCAATCCAGCGACGCCCCAGCTTTTTAGCAACCGCGCCTGTTGTTCCTGTTCCAAAGAAGGGGTCTAGTATCAGATCATTTGGCTTACTGGATGCGAGTAGTACTCGATAGATCAAAGATTCAGGTTTTTGTGTGGGATGAGCTTTTTCGCCTTTATCGTTTTTTAGCCTTTCTGAACCTGTGCATAAAGGGATCGTCCAGTCAGATCGCATTTGCAAATCTTCATTAAGCGCTTTCATGGCATCATAATTAAATGTGTATTTTGAATCTTTTGTTTTTGAAGCCCAGATCATTGTTTCATGGGCGTTGGTAAATCTTCGTCCTCGAAAATTTGGCATGGGATTGGTTTTGCGCCAAATAATATCATTCAGAATCCAGAAACCCATATCTTGCATTATTTTGCCAATGCGAAAGATATTATGATAGCTACCGATGACCCATATAGAACCGTCATCTTTCAGGCTGCGGTGGGCTGCTTTTAACCAATCAGATGTGAATTTATCGTAAGCATCAAAGCTTGCAAACTGGTCCCACGCATCATCAACTGCGTCTACTTTTGAATGATCTGGGCGGGTTAAATCCCCTTGAAGCTGTAAATTATAAGGTGGATCAGCAAAGATCAGGTCCACCGAGCCTTTGGGCAGGTTATTCATATGTTTTATGCAATCTCCACGCAGAATCGTGTTTTCAGGATGGGTCTTTGATTTTGAGGGTGGCATGGGATGCTTTCGGAGAGAGTTACCCTCGAATCATGATTCATTCTCGATTCGCCGTCAAGAGTCAGATTAAAATATATGTTGTTGAATCAATATATTGTGTGGCGAATCTAAGACGGACTCTAGGGATTCCATCAACCTGCCTTTTTAAGGGGCGCAAAGCTTTGCCTGTGATGCGGAGTAGGCCCGAATCGGGCCAGAGCATCAAGGTGGGCCTGAGTGCCGTAGCCAGCATTTTGTACCCAACCATAGGCCGGGTAGAGCTGATCGAGTTTTGCCATGGTCCGATCCCGCGTTACTTTTGCAATAATAGAGGCGCAGGCAATTGAAATGGATTTTGAATCCCCCTTAATGATTGTTTGTGTTTCACAAGGCAGCGAAGGGGCTTTGTTTCCATCAATAAGCGCAATGTGGCAACTGTACTGCAAGGCGTGATAAGCGCGGCTCATGGCCAGCAAAGTTGCCTGCAAAATATTGATTTTATCGATCTCGCTTGCAGAAGCCTCGCCGATGCCAAAGTATGAATGGGCTGTAATTAGTTTAAAAAGTTTATCACGCTTTATCGCGCTCAGTTTTTTACTGTCATTCACATCGCGCCAGAACGGCAGGGTGCGCGCTTCGTGGGGTATAAAAACGCAGGCAGCTACAACGGGACCACATAAAGGGCCACGACCCGCCTCATCGATCCCACAAACGATGTGTGAATTTTCAAGTGTAAAATCAGGCGGCAAGGCTTTTGCTCACAATTTCAAAAACATCATTGGATAAATTTGGCACAGCTAAAATCTTTTCAAGGCAGGCTTTCATTTTTTCTTGCCTATCGGGCGTGTAACGTTTCCAGTCTTTGAATGGGGTTAAAAGTCTTGCTGCAATGGATGGGTTAATTGTATTTAAACGCAAGATGGCGTCTTGAACAAAAGCGTATCCTGAGCCATCAGGGTTATGAAAGCATACGGGGTTATTCGTGGCAAAAGCGCTAAACAGAGCGCGTACGCGGTTTGGGTTGGTCCAGTGAAATTGTGGTCCATCACGCAATGCAATCAGGGATGGTAGGGTGTGTTCGTTCACTAGTATCGTTTGCGCGGATATCCATTTATTCGTAGCAAGATCGTGATGTTTAAAGGCTTCATAAAAGTCAGATTTGGCGAGCTGGGCATTTTTGCCGCCAAACTCAAGTAATGCGCGAAATGCTGAAAGCCGATCGGTCATATTGTTTGCGTTATCATATAAGGTTTTTGCAAGGGAAACTGCATCTTTGTCATCTTTTAAGTAGGTCAGAAAACCAAGCGCTTTGTTTTTCAGGGCACGCTTACCCATGTCTGCACCGGAAATTGAAAAAACATCAGGTGATTTGTTTTGTTCGATTAAAGAAAGCAAAAGATCGCGCCCGGCTTTGGCCAGATCCGTCATCAGAGCCGCTCGCGCATTGTATAAGATTGTTGGGTCAATGATTATTTGGTCCTGGGAAATAACAGATAGCTCAGGCACACTCAAAGCTTCTGCCATAAGGGTTGGATCTTGAGTGCTGTCTGCTGCTTGTCCTAAAACTTGAAGCCACGTCTTGATAAAGGCATCGTCATGCAAGCCCTTCAAATATTTATGAACAGCCCTTAAAGCTAAAGTTTGGCCGCAATCCCATCTGTTAAATCCGTCGGTATCATGGGCCATAAGAAAGCGTAAATCATCATCTGATAAATTTGTTTTCAACCGGACCGGCGCTGAAAACCCGCGCAAAATCGATGGCACAGGGCGCGCTTGAATATTGTTAAAAACAAAATCTTGCTTTTGCTGGCGTAAATGCAAAATCTGATTGCTGCCCTCAACTTCTTTTCCGTTCTTATCAATCAGCGCAAAAGAAACAGGGATATGCATTGGCTTTTTATGGGGCTGCCCAAATGTAGGAGGAATAAATTGTTCAAGCGTTACGGTGTATTTTTTATCGGCATTGTTATAGGTGCAGATCGCAGTAATTTCTGGAGTGCCCGCTTGTTCATACCATAAACGAAACTGCTTCAGATCCAGTCCCGATGTGTCTTCCATGCATTTTATAAAATCTTCGCAAGTGACAGCTTGCCCATCGTGCCGCGAAAAATACAAATCAGTTGCTTTACGATAGTTTTCTGAGCCCATAAGTGTATAAAGCATACGGATCACTTCCGCGCCCTTTTCATACACTGTCAGAGTGTAGAAATTATTAATCTCAATGTAATTATCGGGCCGTATTGGATGTGCCATAGGCCCGGCATCTTCGGTAAACTGAAAGCGGCGTAGCGTTTGCACATCATCAATACGTTTTGCAGCATGGGAATGCATATCGCCAGTAAACATCTGGTCACGAAAAACAGTTAGTCCTTCTTTTAAAGAAAGCTGAAACCAGTCACGGCAGGTAATACGGTTGCCTGTCCAGTTGTGAAAATACTCATGTGCAATTACCGCTTCCACATTTATAAAATCATCATCTGTGGCCGTATCTTTGTGAGCTAAGGCTAACGCAGAATTAAAAATATTAAGTGATTTGTTTTCCATGGCCCCCATATTGAAATCACTCACAACAACAATGTTGAAAACAGACAGGTCATATTCACGCCCGTACATATCTTCATCCCATTTGAATGATTTTTTTAAAGATTCCATAGCGTGATTGACTTGGCCTTCATCTCCCTTGCGTGTGTAAATAAATAGATCAACCATTTTTCCGGATTGAGTATTAAACACATCATGTGTCTCAATAAGATCGCCAGCAACTAAAGCAAACAGATAACAAGGCTTTGGAAACGGATCATGCCATACCGTAAAATGTCGGCTGCCTTCAAGGGCACCTTTTTCAATCAGATTACCGTTCGATAATAAAACAGGTAAGGTATTATCAGCTTCGATGCGTATAGTGTAGGTCGCCATCACATCTGGCCGGTCGATCATATAGGTAATGCGTCTGAAGCCTTCAGGCTCGCACTGGGTGCAATAGGTGTCGCCTGATCGGTACAATCCTTCAAGTGCTGTATTTTTTGCAGGGTCAAAGGTAACTTTGGTTGTCACTGTAAACTCGGCATGTACGCCGGGAATGGATAGTAATTTATCATTCACAAAGTACTGGTCTTTTGTCAGATCAGCATTGTTCACCTTTAGGTATAAGAGCGATATATGTTCGCCATTAAGCGTTAGTGTATCTGCTTTTGGGTTAAGGCGCTTGATGTGAAGGGTGGATGTGACATCGGCGCGATCTTCAAAAAGCTGTACCGTCATCTCAAGGCGTTCAACGGTGAAATCCGGACGCGTATAATCTTTCAGGTAAGTGGTTTTAGGCAGGTCAGTTCGCATTAAAGCCTCACTTAAGGAAGGGGAATTCCGTAACAGACAAGAAGCACAATAGCTGAGAGTGCAAAAAGCCAGCGTTTGTCAAAAATATGCATCATGCCAACGCATGTGATTAGGCCGGCCAAAAGATGAAAGGCTTCATTTGTTGTGAAACAAGAAACAATACAAAAAGTAATAGCGGATAAAAAGGCAATAACTGCATTATCAAGAAAAAAGTCACGGGCTTTTATTTTAGCAAGAATAGCTTCGATCCATAATTTAAAACCTGTTTCCTGCAGGTGGGTATAGCGCATGGATACACATAAAAGGGCGCCGGCAATAGTCGCAATTTCAGGCGGCTGAGATAAAATAGTCAACACAGTGAAACCAATAAAAACAAGCGTCCATAGCAGGGCATTTTTTCTGTTATCAAAAGCATTCATTAGTCGTGCTTCTTGTAATGCAGAAAGGGTTGCCAGAAAAATAAAAACTGTGTGGATCCAAATATAAGTTGTGTCAGATAATTGAAGCTGTGTAATGCTGAAAACGCTAAAAAGGCAAAAATAGGCGCCCAGCAGATAGATTGAGAACTTACTTGAAAATACTTTTCCCGGACGCGCCGTAAAATAGGCGGCGGCGAGTGCGCCTAAAACAAACATGATAGATGAACCAGGCATCTGTATGTTTTTGTATGCAAAGTGGCCAAGCAATCCTCCTAGCAAAAGGGCTGGTCCGGTTATCAATAAAATCAAATCTGGTAAGCGCTGATATTTCATGAATCAGCAGTTTACCCGAATTTTGACAAAATACTTGCATACAGGCTTGAAAAGGCTGATAAATGCCTCAAATTAGGGCTTAAAACAGTCCTTTATACGGAGGTGATGTTTGATACGTCTGTCTAAATTAACTGATTACTCTATTGTTATTCTCGCTGAGTTATCTGCAGCAGGGCAGCCATTGCGCACAGCTTCTGAGATTGCGAGCGTTGTTTCTATCCCAGAGCCAACTGTTTCTAAGGTGTTGAAAATAATGGCAAAAGCTGAAATTTTGACATCATCACGCGGGGTCAAAGGGGGGTATGCTTTAGCCCGTCCGGCGAATATGATTTTTGTCTCTGAAGTTATTGAAGCGGTTGAAGGACCTATTGCTCTGACAGCATGCGTGAGCGGCAGCGACACTGTTTGCGCTATGGAAAACCTATGCTCTTTAAATGGTAGGTGGGGGGCTGTAAATCGAGCTGTGCGTGGCGCGCTTGAATCCGTCACTCTCCAAGATATGGTACCACAACGCCGCCTACCAAAAGAAGTTGTAGCATGACAAACGCGATATCAGCAGACACAATCGACCAGGTGGAGCGGTTAAGCGGCCCTTATGCAGCAGGATTCATAACCGATATTGAATCCGATAAAGCACCCAAAGGGTTAAACGAAGATATTGTACGTTTTATTTCAGCAAAAAAGAATGAGCCACAGTGGCTGTTGGACTGGCGTTTAAAGTCTTATGCGCACTGGCTGAAGATGCCTGAACCACAATGGGCTAAAGTATCCTTCCCTGACTTTGATTATCAGGATGCTTATTATTATGCTGCGCCTAAAGCGAAGCTGAATTCGATGGATGAGGTTGATCCAAAGTTGCTTGAAACTTTTGAAAAGCTGGGCGTACCGATGAGAGAACGCGCCATTCTCGCTGGCGTTGCTGTTGACGCTGTTTTTGATAGCGTTTCTGTTGCAACGACATTTAAAGAAGAATTAAAAAAATCGGGCGTAATTTTTTGTGCAATTTCACAAGCGGTGCAAGATTATCCTGATCTTGTGCAAAAGTATCTGGGATCGGTCGTTCCGTTTTCAGACAATAAGCACGCTTGCCTGAATAGTGCCGTGTTTACCGATGGCTCTTTTGTGTACATTCCAGAAGGGGTGCGCTGCCCAATGGAGCTTTCAACTTATTTTCGAATTAACGAAAGAAACACAGGGCAGTTTGAACGGACACTGATTATTGCGGATAAAGGTTCTTATGTTTCGTATCTAGAAGGCTGCACTGCACCGATGCGCGATGAAAATCAAATGCATGCTGCTGTTGTTGAATTGATTGCGCTTGATGATGCTGAAATTAAATACTCCACGGTACAAAACTGGTATCCGGGCGATGCGGAAGGTAAGGGCGGTATTTATAATTTTGTTACCAAGCGAGGCATTTGCGCGGGGCGAAATTCTAAAATTTCCTGGACACAGGTGGAAACAGGATCTGCGATTACGTGGAAATATCCAAGCTGTATTTTAAAGGGTGATAATTCGGTGGGCGAATTCTATTCGGTCGCCATTACCAATGGTCGTCAGCAAGCAGATACCGGCACTAAAATGATCCATCTGGGCCGCAATACAAAATCTCGTATTGTAGCCAAGGGCATTGCTGCCGGAAAATCGGATAGTACTTATCGCGGCTTGGTGCGCATTTTAGCGGGTGCAGAAGGGGCGCGTAACTTCACCCAGTGTGATAGTTTACTCATTGGCGATCAATGTGGTGCGCATACAGTGCCTTATATTGAAAGTAAAAACCGTACGGCAAAACTTGAACATGAAGCGACCACATCAAAAATTTCAGAAGATCAAATGTTTTACTGTATGCAGCGCGGGCTTTCGCAAGAAGAAGCGGTCGCCTTGATTGTAAACGGTTTTTGCCGCGAGGTGATGCAAAATCTGCCGATGGAATTTGCTGTTGAAGCACAAAAACTAATTGGAATATCGTTGGAGGGATCGGTTGGATGATCAAAATTAAAAACTTAAAAGCAAATATTGATGATAAAGAAATCCTCAAGGGTATTAACCTTGAAGTGGGCGCTGGGCAAGTGCATGCCATTATGGGCCCGAACGGATCAGGTAAATCAACGCTTTCCTATGTGCTGGCAGGGCGCAGTGGTTACGATGTAACAGACGGCGAGGCGTTACTTAATAATGAGAATATTCTCGATATGGATCCTGAAGAGCGCGCGGCGAAGGGTTTGTTTCTGGCGTTTCAGTATCCTGTTGAAATTCCAGGCGTGGCGATGAGCACTTTTCTTAAAACATCAGTCAACGCTGTGCGTAAAGCGCGCGGGCTTGATGAGCTTGATGCGCTTGATATGCTGAAATTGATGAAAGCGCGTGCGCAGGATTTGGGTATTTCTGATGATATGCTCAAGCGCATGGTGAATGTGGGCGCATCGGGCGGCGAGAAAAAGCGCAATGAAGTTTTACAAATGGCATTGCTGGAGCCAACATTCTGCGTGCTGGATGAAACAGATTCTGGCCTTGATATTGATGCGTTACGCATTGTCGCAGATGGTGTAAACAAACTTCGCGCACCAAACCGCAGCTTTTTGGTAATTACGCATTATCAACGTTTGCTTGATTATATTGTGCCCGATGTTGTGCATATCATGGCCAACGGTCGTATTATTAAAACGGGCGGGCCAGACCTTGCAAAACAGCTCGAGGAAAAAGGCTATGCCGGTTTTGTGGCGGAGGCAGCATGAGCGTTGTTGCCTTAAAGCAACCATTGCCTGATTTGCCAACCCAAAAATTGGAACGTTGGAAATACACACCTTTTGCGCGTGCTGCTGGTAAAATAAATTCTTTTGATAAAATTTCTTGCCTGAATATTGAATCAGAAAATCTGGGCTCTATAAAATATCAGCAAGACCTTCCTTCATGGGCATCTCGCAATGTTAAGCCAGAGAAGGATGGGGGCGATCTTGCATTGTGGACCATTAATAATAATTCATTTTCAGAAGCTTTAGTTATTGATGTGCCTGATAATACAAATATATCAATGCCCGCATCTTTGCTTATAGATAAATCCTCTGCAGGCCACTCGATTGGACGAATAGCGATAAGGGTTGGTAAAAATTCATCGCTTTGTCTTTTGGAGTTTCATACATCACCAACAGCTTGCGTTAAAAATATCGTCACGCAGATTGTGTTGGAAGAAAATGCAACGCTCACACATATGCGCGTACAAAATGACGCAATTGATTGCGTACATGCGCAAATCAATCATATAACCCAAGCCAGAGATTCAAGTTACAAAGCGCTTACGCTTACAACAGGTGCCGCATTATCGCGCAATCAGATTTTTGTAGATTTGCAGGGCTCAAATGCATCATGTTCTCTTTCTGGGGTTACAATGTTACGTGCATCACAGCATGGCGATACAACAATTCTTATCGAGCATCAGGCCCCTCATTGTTTTTCCAGCCAGAATTACAAGACTGTTTTAGAGGGCAGCGCGCACGGTGTTTTTCAAGGTAAAGTGCATGTGCATCAAGTGGCACAGAAAACTGATGGATATCAACTTTCCAATGCGCTTTTGCTTTCACCGCTTGCGCAAATGGATACCAAGCCTGAACTTGAAATTTATGCTGATGATGTAAAATGTTCACATGGTGCTACAACCGGCCAGCTTGATGATGAACCCATATTTTATCTGCGTAGCAGAGGTTTATCTGAAGCGCAGGCGCGTGCGCTGTTGCTGAAAGCATTTTTAATGGAACCAGTAACGTCATTTCTTGATGCAACAGTAGTATCAACCAGTGAGGCACTTATAGATAAGTGGCTGGAGAAAATAGCATGAGTGCGCTTTTAAAACAAAACGGCGAGGGTATGGATAACCGCTCAGCGAATTTGTGGCGGCATCATTTTCCCATTTTGTCTCAAAAAATGAATGGCAAGCCCCTTGTGTATCTTGATTCAGCTGCAAGCGCACAGAAACCGGTACAGGTTATTGATGCTATGGGCGATGTTATGCGTAACGGTTACGCCAACATTCATCGCGGCCTTTACGCGCTATCACAAAACTTAACCGCAGAAGTTGAGGGGGTGCGCGCACGTGCAGCTGATTTTATTGGCGCAAGTGAAGCGCAGGAAATTATTTTTACGCGCAATACAACAGAGGCTATAAATCTTGTAGCCCAAAGCTGGGGTCGTAATAATCTGCGTGAGGGAGATGAAATTCTAATCACCGAGATGGAGCATCATGCCAATATTGTGCCATGGCAGTTGCTGCGTGAGCAGATCGGTATCGTTTTAAAAATATTACCCATTACAGATGATGGGGCTTTAGTTGTGTCACGTTTGCCCGAATTTATCAGCCCAAAAACTAAACTTTTTTCTTTCACCCATATATCTAATGTGCTTGGAACTGTTAACGATGCCTCTGCGATTGTTAAAAAGGCGCGAGCTTTAAATGCAGAATTAAAAATTCTTATCGATGGGTCGCAGTCCGTTGTGCATGAAGGCATTCTGATTGGCGATATTGATTGTGATTTTTTTGCTTTTACCGGCCATAAAATTTATGGGCCAACTGGCATTGGCGTTTTATGCGTAAAAAAAGAAGTGCTCGATACAATGCCTCCATGGCAAGGAGGGGGAGATATGATTGAAAGCGTATCTTTTGATCGCAGCGTTTTTAAAAAAGGTTTTAGTCGTTTTGAAGCAGGCACACCTGCGATTGTTGAAATTATTGGCCTAGGTGCTGCAATTGATTTCTTGGATTCAATCGGCCCTGAGGCAATTATCGCCCATGAACATAAGCTGCTTGAACAGGCAACAGCAGCGCTTCAATCGATCAAAGGCCTTAAAATTTTTGGGACGACAAACAACAAGGCTCCAATCATCACTTTTACCATCGATAGGTGTCATGCATCGGATATTGCGATGATCCTTGATCAGCAGGGTATTGCCGTCAGGTCGGGTCATCATTGCTGTATGCCGCTCATACAGCGCTTTGGCGTAGAGGCAACTGTTCGAGCTTCATTCGGCCTTTATAATACACTTGCTGATGTTGATGCACTTGTGGCGGGTGTTAAAAAAGCACAGGAGCTTTTGGCATGAAAGCTGTAGCCAATGAAGATATGGTGAAGAACGCGCTGGGTGAAGAATTTGACGCCATGACAGAACCGCCACAGCTTGAAGCGACGCGCGATCATCGGTTGTGGCCATTAATCCGTTCGGCTATCCGCGATGTTTATGATCCAGAGATACCCGTCAATATATACGAACTTGGGCTTATTTATCTTGTTGATATCAAGGATGTGGAAGGGGATCAGGCTGATATAGCCGTTAAAATGACCCTCACTTCACCGGCATGCCCAGTGGCGCAGGAAATGCCCGGCATGGTACAAAACGCTTTATTCCCGGTTGCGGGTGTGCGGGCAGTGGATGTTGAAATTGTCTGGGATCCAAGTTGGGATCCAAGCTGTATGGCAGAAACGGCAAAGCTTCAATTGAATATGTTTACCTAAGGGTTAGTAGAATGTTCGCTTTAACAACAAAAGAAATTGATGTAACTGCTTCAGCCCAAGCGCATTTAAAATCAGCGCTTGCGCCCGAGGGGATCACCGCGCTGCGCCTATCTATTTTATCGGGTAAAGGCTGCGGCGGAAATGAGTATGATTTACAGCCTGTGCGGGAGGCGCCAGAAGGCCACGACACCTTAAAGTTAGATGATACCCTGACAATTTATATTCCATCAAAAGATGTTTTGAAGCTTTTTGGATGCCGGATTGATTACGCAACCGATGATCTGGGTAATACACGCATCATCATTGAAAATCCTAATGAAAAGGGCCGTTGCGGCTGTGGGTTATCGGTTACGTTTTAACTGAGATATTGGGGATACTATCTCTCTCGGTGACATGAAAAACGAAGCTTTCATGTCACATCAAAGTACCTAGCACATTTAGGGGACTTGAGGCCTGCTTCGTAGTATTTTCATGTCCCCGAGAGAGCGGAAAGCACCGTTTTTCGCGCCGCCTAATAAACTAATAAATAAAAAAGGGCCCTTAGAAGAAGGGCCCTTTATATCTTTGGAGAATTCTTCTGTTAGATGCCTGCAGGTGCGGGCTTGCGTGGCGCAGGCTGTGGTGTCCAGACTTGGCCAGGAACTGCTGGCAGGGCTTGACGCATGCGGCCAGCAAATGCGGCCACTTGGGGGACAAGCGCTTGAACGCTTTGTGGTAGAACGTTTAATCTGCCTAATACTGCTGCTGCTCTCATTTTTTTATTCCTTAATTCCCTCTAAGTTTCTAAGGCTTATCCGCCTCTTAATAAAAGGTTAGCGATTCTGATAGGTGAATGTCAAGGAAATCAGCAAATTATTATCCACAAATAGAAAAAGGCCAGAAAACCGGCCTTTTGTAATAGTCTAAATGGATAAAAACTATGCTGTTGCGGGCCTCAGAGATGCTGTTTGTTGAGGCGCATGCTTGTTTGGTAGGGCTGCGCTCATAGCCGTTGCAGCCATTCCTGCACGGCTAACAAGCTGAGCAACAGGGTGAGGGATAAATTTTGCCATTGATGCTAATTGGCCAGCAACACGTAAGGCGCGCTTCGGGTCATCGATAATGGCATGACCAATAGCCTTTGTTGTCGAACTTCCAGCAATTTTCGTAAATGCGCGACCTAACATATTAACCCTCTTTCTTTGCCTTTTTTAACAAAAGCGTCATTAAATCCTCAGGACTTGCCCCGTCTTTATGCGCCTCATAAAGATCATGGTACCCTAATTGTCGCATGGAATGCAAAAACTGAGGACCTAAAGGCGTTTTCTCCATGTCACCCATTATAAGACATAATGAGTTAATAATGTCTAACTCTTTACCTGCGCCGGTGATAAATTGTTCTTCTGCAGGGCTTTTGTAGGGGTCTGGTCGTTTAAACCCCCCTAGATTCTGTTGCGCTTCCCGAATCCCACCTGCCATCAGCAAGGCAAGAAAAGGCGTCGCTTTTTGTGTGCGTGGGCCTACCATCAGCATCACTTGCCGTTCTTCTGGTACAAAAAATGTTTCTTCCCGCCCGCGCAAAAGCTGGACGGTGATACCAGATTGTTCTGCAATACCAAGCAAGCCTGCGCCAGTTTCAGAAAGCGCCAACAATGCCTTGATGTCATTTAAAAGAGCATGCCCATCCTCACGCACATAATTTTGCGGAGATCGCGGTTCTTTCGCACTTCCAAAATGGTCATGCAAAGGTGTTTTTGTATCGTCTGATTCCATTCAGTCTTTATCCTGATTATTTTAAAGTTTTAAGCGTCATAAAAAGCGGGCCCAAGTTCGCCGTTACGGTCGCCCAACCTGTCACTCATCCAGATCTGCTGGTCAATGATAACAACGCGTCCTCGGCTGTTGACATGGATTCGGGCGCGCACAATCATCCCTTCGTTATAAAGTGGGGTTTCAATGACGTACCCATCGGCTTGGTCGTGCCTGTATATTTGAGCGTAAGGCAGCGGCCCAAGATTGTTATAAGGTGGTTCATAATCAGGGTCTTCCATGAAGGGGATGTTTTCAGGATCTGCGATCATCTGAGTTTCGCCATCAACAGGCACGATGTGTCTGAAGAAAAAGGCAAGATAAGGCAAAACAGTGATATCGTTTAAAATCAGTGCGCCTGTATCATTGACCCTATAAATTGCTTGTTCTGTACCATCGAGATAAACAAATAATGATCCGTTTCCAAGATAGGGCATTGTAAAGGTAGGCAGGGACGCCATGTTCGAAAGACGATATAAATTTATATCTTTGAAAAAGGGCAGGGGAACAAACTTTGCTTCTGATGTTGCAGGCGAAAAAAGATTCCCAATGCCACTTGCGCGCACATTGTTGATTAAAGCCAAAGTTTTATCCCGGTCAAGCCGGTGCCATTGAATGCTCATAGTTTCCTTGTTTCTAGACTAGCATATTTTTAGCAAATTCAAGTAGGAACTTCGATTTTTTTGAGGGCTTTTTCAATTAAATCAGAAGCATTTTGAGCATCTTTTGCCTCCTCCGAGAGGGTTTGACGCCAGTGCCGTCCGCCACGAATGCCATTAAACAAGCCAAGCATATGGCGTGTTACGGCCTTATAAGGTGTGCCATTATCAGCTTTTTGGCTCTCCATATAGGGAATCATGGCGCGCGCTATATCAAGGCGGGATCTGCCCGATCCTCCAAAAAATTCTATTGCTATATCGTTCAAAAACCAAGGATTTTGGTACGCTTCCCGGCCGATCATGGCCCTGTCAAAGCTTTGCAAGGCATTTTTGATGTCTGAAATGGTTTTAATTCCTCCGTTTAATTCAAAAGAGACCCCCGGATAAGCCTGTTTAATATCGGCTGCGATGTCATACCGCAAAGGCGGAATTTCACGGTTTTCTTTCGGTGACAACCCATTAAGCCACGCCTTGCGCGCGTGAATAGTAAATTTCTTACAGCCCGCATTTGATGTTGCTTTGATAAAACGGTCAAGGAAGGGAAATTCAGCCTCATCATCGACGGCAATGCGGCATTTAATGGAAACAGGTACAAGGCCTGCCCCTTTTTGCATCGCTTCAAAACATTTTCCAACATGATCGGGGCGCTTCATCATGCACGCACCAAATTCGTATTCCTGAACCCGATCCGAAGGGCAGCCACAATTAAGGTTGATTTCGTCATAACCGTAATCAGCACCTATTTTTGCGCATTGTTCCAGCATAGGCGCATCCGACCCGCCCAGTTGAAGGGCGAGTGGTTTTTCGATGGCTGAGAACATCAAATGTCGATTTTTATCACCATGCAATATCGCGCCTGTTGATACCATTTCCGTGTATAAAAAAATCTGTGGGCAAATAAGCCTGTGAAAATAGCGACAATGCCTGTCTGTCCAGTCCATCATCGGGGCTACAGATATGCGCGGCTTGAAATTTTCAGCCTGTTTCGTGATACTATTCATATCTGTTTCTTTCATTTTCACAACATCAAGCAAAAAATGACCCCAAAAGTCCAGTTGTTATTCATCTTTTTTCTGTTTTTTACGCTTGGTTTTCCTGCACGTGCGCAAGATAAGCCCAAAGATGAGGCTTTGCCGCTGCCTCGCTTTGCCAGTTTACGCGAAGATAAAGTTTTTGTACGCACAGGCCCCGATCAGCAATATCCGATCAGATGGGTATATCAACGCGAAGGGATGCCCGTTGAAATTATCCAAGAATATGATTCTTGGCGTAAGGTGCGCGACGCAGACGGCTCTGTAGGCTGGGTGCATAAAGCCATGTTGTCGGGTAAAAAAATGGCGCTTGTGTCGACCAAAGAACCTGCTACAGGGTATGATGACCCGAATTTATCCAGCAGACCTGTTGTCGGCTTTGAGCCC
Organism: uncultured Pseudobdellovibrionaceae bacterium; assembly: GCA_964648505.1. Classification (GTDB taxonomy): domain Bacteria; phylum Pseudomonadota; class Alphaproteobacteria; order Micavibrionales; family Micavibrionaceae; genus CAZYMI01. The sequence continues at coordinate 34,208 of CAZYMI010000009.1, read as the reverse complement.
GGGGTTGTTGTTTTTCTTGAAGAATGTGAAGGCGTTTGGTGTGAAGTGCGCGCGGCTGGTTTTCGCGCATGGCTGAAAAAAGAAAACCTCTGGGGCGTTTATGAAACAGATGTGTTTGAGTAGGTAGATTCAAATTTCTTTTTACCTATAATCAAGATCGTTTGTCGGTGCTTTGGTGGATGAAGTAGGAGTCCCAGATAAAGCAGGCAGGACAGGTACGAATCTTACAGGAAGTGAAGGTCTTACATAGAGGCTATCGGCTTCTTGAAATTGAGTAATAATAGCTGCAGCCCTTACAGCGCCGTCCATTTTTATGCAGTGATCTGTAACGCTAAAGCCTCTTGCAGAGTCAGCGTTAAAAATAGTTGCTAAATTTTCAGCCGAACCGAATTGGTCAGGATAATGTGCGCCAATCAGTCCCAGTGCTGCAAGTTTTTTTGTGCGCGGAATTTGCGCCGTTGGATTTGGCGGCATGGTGCCAATAGGGGCAATGATAACGGGTATAGGCCGTCTTTTTCTAACCTGCAAAGCTTCCATGGTTGAATTAAGGCCGCCCGTTGCAATAACACCTGCACAATTCGCTAAAAGTTTTGAAAAATCAGGCCGGACAGATTCAACAATAATGCCTCCATCTGGTGCATGTTGTCGTGCCATGTCTTGAAAATAGTTTTTAAGATTGCCCGGGTAAGCGTGCCCAATAAGCACACGCCAAACACGATCGTTCATTGTTGTATGCGCGCGGGCTTTGATTGCATCGGTTACAATCTGGTCATAGACATCAGGTACATATCCGCCGCCGGTTGTCACTAAAACCTCGCGGGCGCTTTCTTTAATCGAAGGGTCAGGTGGCTGTGAAGGGGGCGAGAAATATCCCGCGTAGTGAACGGGTATTTTCAATTGATCTGTCAGCGCAAAACTATCGTGCATTGTAAAAATTTCTTCGTCGCCGGTAATAATTATTCCGTCGTAATAAGTATTAAGGATATCAAGCGCAGTCTGTGGGCAATGTTCGCCTGGATGAAGCGGGCCATAATTTAAAACATCGCGTCCTACGCTATATAATTTACATTTTTGAAGTATGCGCGAACAGGCTTCAAAAGCAGGAATCATTTCTTTGTGTAAAAATGTTTTACCCAATGGGAAAGTTTCAGTAACCATTACATCTGGTCGAATAGATTGAATATATCCCGCTATAAATTCAGCACGTTTATTTTGAAAAGCAGCATCCTGATCGTAAAGTACACCGTTTGTTGTACTATAAAATTTTCCTGTTTTAGGATCTTTTGTGAAATTCGGCAGTGTGCACCAGATGCATCCGCTAAAATCAAATAGCTCCCCTTGCTCACGGCTGTGATCACTTGACATGATATAAACCTGAACGCTCTGTTTGCGCAAAGCTTGGGCCAACTGTGCTGCTACAGGCATGTGACCAACGCCAATGTTGGTCTCAACAAAAATGAGGGCCTTTTTTTGATAAGGCATTTGAATTTTTTAAGTTTCAGAGTATTCGCGCGCGATCTGTTTATGTAATTTCAAAGGCTTTGTCAAATTTTTGATAAAAATATTTTTTGATTCTTTATGTTTACGGAATCGGCAAATCACCTTAACCTATTGAATCAGGTAATTCATTTTACTTTACTCACATACTATCCACAGTCTGGTCCTCAGACTTGTACACATTAATTTTAGCGGGTTTATACCAGAAAGTGCGGCACATATGCGCATGGGGGATGATGGAGTCCGGCTTGCAGGGTCGATTCATAAATTGTTGCATGATATGGCCGCGCGCCCGGGGCGGGACGTGGATATTCTGGTCCAGATTCAAGGGCTCGCAGGCCTATTTGTTGAAACAGCCTATTTGTTTGACAATCCGGAAGAGGCTGTTTCTGAAACGTTACACAAGTTGGAAAGGCATTTGTGTGTCCGCTTAAAAAAAGGGCCTGGCTCAATTGATCTTTTGCCTGCGCCCGATGTTTTGGATGTGAATACGGAAGCAGGTCGTGACATTGCGCGGGCTGTCTTTATTGACTGGCTTGAGGATCCTTACACTTTTCACACCATGATGGTCACTCTTGCTGAACAGATGATTTTAATGTGGGAACGTCAGGGCTGCCCACGCTCGGAAACGCTGTATGTTCTAACCCAAGCCACAATGGAGGCTTTAATTTTAGAGCTTGCAGCACAAGAGCTTTGTGACGCGCTGATTGAAGAATGTGTAGCGAAGAAAAATTGGAATTTGGCAGATAGTATATGTGCCTTATCCGGCATGGCAGGTGCTAAGCTAGCTGGTTGGTTGAAAGACCGTGAGGGCGATTGGAACGTATTTGAGTTTCAAACTTTCTGGCCTGTATTTGATCGTGTCTCCCGCGTGATGACACGCGAGGCTGTTCGTTACGGGGTTCCTGTATCCAGTAACTGGCGTTTTGGTATTCCTGCTAATGATGGGCCTATTAATGCCCCGATAGACCTTGTTGAGGGAATTGAGGTTTTTTGTGAACGCTTTTTTCAGGGGGCTGAAAAATCCTGCCGTTTGCACCAGGCGGTAGCCTGTGCCAAGGCTGCCGGGCGTATGCTGGCTGTAGCTTCAGGCGGCGAACAGCCGGATTTGATACCTGAAATCTCAAAACCCTTAGCCATGTCAGCCATGACAGAGGCTTACAGGGCCGTTTTTGGAGATAACTTCCCCATGATCTTGCAGGGAAGCAGGGGTTCGGCATATAACTACCCTTATGTCACTTGAACACTTAAAACCCCCCATTATGGCCTTCATGGAAAAAACAAACTTTTCATACGATGATCTTATTGCCTGCGGTAAAGGCCTTTTGTTTGGCGAGGGGAACGCAAAGCTTCCATTGCCACCTATGCTGATGTTTGACCGCATCACACAAGTATCCGCTTCAGGCGGTGCGCATGGCAAAGGGCTGATTGAAGCTGAATTTGATATCAATCCTGATCTTTGGTTTTTTAAATGCCACTTTCAGGGCGACCCTGTTATGCCCGGTTGTCTGGGGCTGGATGCTTTGTGGCAGCTTCTTGGGTTTTATTTGGGGTGGACAGGCGCAAAAGGGTCTGGGCGTGCTTTAGGGCTTGGAGAATTAAAATTAACCGGCCAAGTTTTACCAGAAGCTAAAATTGTCAAATACATCATTAATCTGAAGCGTATCATTAACCGTAAGCTTGTTCTTGGTGTTGGTGACGGAATTATGATGGTGGACGGCAAAGTGATATATGAGGCGACAGACCTTAAAGTGGGCCTGTTTGACAATCCACGTTCTCTTTGAAACAGTCTTGTGAATAATAGTAATAATTCTTAGAAAAAAAGGTGAGCCATGCGGCGTGTGGTTGTAACGGGTCTTGGTATAATTTCTTGTATCGGTAATTCAACTGATGAAGTTCTCGCGTCACTTAGGGCCGGAAAATCAGGCATCAGTTTTTCGCCGGAATATGCTGAAATGGGTTTTAGATCCCAAGTGTATGGCAAGCCAAATATTAATTTGGAAGATAAAATTGATCGCAGGTTGCGCCGTTTTATGGGGGATGCTGCGGCTTACACGCATCTATCTATGGAACAAGCTATTGCAGATGCCGGGCTTGAAAAAGCGGATGTATCTAACGAACGCACGGGTATTGTCATCGGGTCAGGTGGGCCTTCAACAAAGTACCAAGTTGAAGCAGCAGATATAGCCCGTCAAAAAGAGCCTAAGCGTGTAGGGCCCTTTGCAGTCCCAAAATGCATGTCCTCTACCTGTTCTGCAAACATTGCAACAAACTTTCAGATTAAAGGCATGAGCTATTCTATTTCTTCAGCCTGCTCTACATCCGCGCATTGTATTGGTAATGCATCGGAAGCTATTTTGCTGGGCAAGCAGGATATTATGTTTGCAGGCGGTGGCGAGGATCTGGATTGGACGCTTTCTGTTTTGTTTGATGCCATGGGCGCTATGTCTTCAAAATACAATGATACGCCTGAACGAGCATCGCGTGCTTACGATCGTGACCGTGATGGTTTTGTGATTGCAGGTGGTGGCGGCATTCTTGTTTTAGAAGAGTTGAGCCACGCAATAGCACGAGGTGCAAAAATATATGGCGAGCTTACAGGGTATGGCGCAACATCAGATGGCGAAGATATGGTTGCGCCTAACGGTGAAGGGGCTGAACGCTGTATGAAGCTCGCGTTATCGACTGTGAAAGGAAAAGTTGATTATATCAACACACACGGCACATCAACACCTGTTGGGGATATTACCGAACTCAACGCTATTCGTAATGTTTTTGCTGCCCGTGGTGAATCGCTTCCTTATATCAGCTCAACAAAATCGATGACGGGGCATTCTTTGGGCCCTACGGGTGCGCAAGAAGCAATTTACAGCCTTTTGATGATGCGGGATCAGTTTATTTGCCCTTCGATTAATGTTGAAAATTTAGATGAAGGGGCAATAGGCGCGCCAATTGTTACCGCACTAAAAGAAAATGTAGCGATTAAAACAGTTCTTTCAAATTCATTTGGCTTTGGTGGTACAAATTGTTCACTGGCCTTTTCAAAGATCGAGGATTAAGTCATGGCAATTTCTACTTTAATGCAAGGAAAACGCGGGCTTGTGATGGGGGTTGCAAATGACCATTCTATCGCATGGGGCATCGCAAAAACGTTGGCGGATCATGGCGCAGAACTTGCTTTCACATACCAAGGCGATGCTTTTGAAAAGCGCGTGAAGCCGCTTGCTGCAATGGTAGGCTCAAAACTTGTGTTGCCGTGTGATGCTTCCAACGATGCTGATTTAAAAGCTGTTTTTAGCACACTTGAAAAAGAATGGGGTGCGCTTGATTTTGTAGTCCACGCGATTGCGTATTCCAACAAAGAGGAACTTAAAGGCCGCTTTGTTGATACCACCCTTGATAATTTTACATTAACAATGCATGTGTCCTGTTATTCTTTTGTTGCTGTTGCCCGGCATGCGGCCCCTTTGATGACAAAAGGCGGATCACTTGTGACGCTTTCTTACTTAGGCGCAGAACGTGTTATTCCGAATTACAATGTGATGGGTGTTGCTAAAGCCGCACTTGAATCATCGGTGCGTTATTTGGCTGCTGATCTGGGGCCGCAGGGTATTCGCGTCAATGCAATTTCAGCAGGGCCCATGCGCACACTCGCAGGATCAGCGATAGGTTCTGCCCGTAAAACATTTAAATATAACCAGATGGCATCCCCTTTGCGGCGTTCGGTTGAACTGGAAGAACTTGGCGGCACAGGGCTATATTTATTATCCGATCTTGGATCTGCCGTAACTGGTGAGACGCACCATGTCGATTGCGGATTCCATGCAGTTGCTATGCCGCATCCAGATATGCTGGATGCGTGGGGCAGTAGCAACGGGGATTAGTTATTTATCCAGAAGGTCCGGCTGATCGGTAAACACGCCATCAACCCCCCAGCTTAGTAGTTTTTTAGCTGTAAAGGGGTCGTTAATCGTGTAGGCCAGAACGTTTCGGCCTGTGTCTATAATGGTTTCAACTTGTTCACGTGTTGCGTTGCGTCCATCAATGTTAATGCATTTCACGTCCAAGTGATCCGCAAAGGCGTCCCAGTTTTCTGGCCACTGCGTTTCTAACAGAAGCGCGCGAGGAAAAGCTTCAGCATAATCATGTGCAGTTTCAAGGGATACATGAGAAAAACTCGAAATTAAAATCTGATCCATATCATCCCAAACACGAGATAACAGATCCATTGCGACCTCTGCTGTCTCAATCTCTCGACCCGGGCAAGGTTTTATCTCTATGTTAGCGCCCATATTATGTTTGAGAAGAATATCGAGCGCTTCTTCGAGCATCGGGATACGCGCTCCTGAAAACCCTTCAGAAAACCAGGATCCTGCGTCCATGTCCTGAAGGTCAACCCAGCTGCGTTCTTTAATAACACCAGAACTGCCGGTTGTGCGTTCAAGTGTGTCATCATGAAACAAAACAGGCACGCTATCAGATGTTAGTTTTACATCAAATTCTACCCATTTCGCGCCCATTTCAGAGGCCGTTTTAAGGGCCTCAAGGGTATTTTCGGGGGCGTACGCTGACGCCCCTCGATGCGCAATTATTTTAGGAAGTTTAAGGGTCAAAAGGAATCAACCTTCAGCTGCTTCGCGAGCAGGTTTTTCTTTTGGAGGCAAAATTTCTCCTGTTTCCTGATTAACACGCTTTTTTGAAAGCTTGATCTTGCCGCGATCATCAAAGCCAATCACCTGAACTTTAATCACGTCACCTTCCTTGATGACATCTGATGTTTTGTTCACACGGAAATCTTCAAGTTCCGAGATATGGACTAAACCATCTTTGCCGCCCATGAAATTGACGAAAGCGCCAAAGTCCATAATTTTAACGACTTTTCCTGTATAAACCTTATTGATTTCAGGTTCTTCTGTCAGGCCGCGAATAATTTCAATCGCCATATCAATGCCAGCTTGATCGGTTGAAGCAATTTTGATCGTGCCGTCATCTTCAATATCGATTTTTGTTTTCGTTTTTTCGATGATTTCACGAATAACCTTGCCGCCTGTGCCGATCACATCACGGATCTTATCGGTTGGGATTTTTAAGGATGCAATTTGCGGCGCAAACTGGCTGATATCCTGACGTGCTGAAGTCAGGGCTTTTGCCATTTCGCCTAGAATATGCAGGCGTCCATCTTTTGCCTGCGCTAAAGCGATTTTCATGATCTCTTCAGTAATGGATGTGATTTTAATATCCATTTGCAGGGCTGTGATACCACGATCTGTTCCAGCAACTTTAAAATCCATGTCACCTAAATGATCTTCGTCACCAAGGATATCGGATAGAACAGCAAAGTCTTTTCCTTCCTTGATCAATCCCATGGCAATACCGGCAACAGGGCGTTCCATAGGTACGCCTGCATCCATCATAGCAAGTGATGTGCCGCACACAGTTGCCATAGATGATGAACCGTTTGATTCGGTAATTTCAGACACGTTGCGAATAGTGTAAGGGAAGTTTTCAGCCATAGGTAGTAATGGATTAAGCGCACGCCAGGCTAGTTTTCCATGACCGATTTCGCGGCGTCCGGGGGATCCCATGCGGCCAGTTTCTCCAACAGAGTAGGGAGGGAAGTTGTAATGAAGCATAAAGCGTTCTTTGCGTTCACCTTCAAGGGAATCGATGCGTTGTTCGTCATCACCAGTGCCAAGTGTGGTTACCACAAGCGCTTGTGTTTCGCCCCGTGTAAACAAAGCGGAACCATGCGCGCGTGGCAAAACGCCAACCTCACAAACAATCTGACGGACTGTTTTTGTATCGCGCCCGTCAATGCGTGAACCTGTTTTCAGGATGTTACCGCGCACAACATCGGCCTCAACTTTTTTGAACTGGGCAGAAACAACATCCTTTGTTAGTCCCTTTTCATCGTTTACAAATTCAGCCAAAGCTTTTTCTTTGACGGCGTCTATTTTTTCATGACGCGATTGCTTTTTAGGATCTGCATAGGCATTGACCAGATCATTAGCGAATTTGCTTGTCATACCTTTATAGGTTGCAACAACTTCTGCTTTTACTTCAGGGATATCCCAAGCATCTTTGGCAGCCATCTCAGCAAGTTCAATAATGCCTTGAATAACAGGTTGGAATGCTTTCCAGCCATGCATTACAGCGCTGAGCATCACATCTTCTGATAATTCTTTGGCTTCTGATTCAACCATCAAGACGCCTTGAGCGGTGCCTGCAACAACCAGATCCAGAATAGATTGCTCACGTTCAGAAATAGTTGGGTTGATGACATATTGGTTATTAATGTAACCCACGCGTGCGCCACCTACAGGGCCCATAAACGGAACGCCTGAAAGTGTAAGAGCAGCAGAACAGCCGATCAGCGAAACAATATCAGGGTTGTTCTCCATATCGTGGGACAGAACAGTGGCCACAACCTGAACTTCGTTTAAGAAGTTCTCAGGAAAAAGAGGGCGGATAGGGCGGTCAATCAGGCGCGAAACTAAAACTTCATTTTCAGACGGACGGCCTTCGCGTTTAAAGAAGCCCCCCGGGATCTTGCCTGCTGCGTAAGATTTTTCTTGGTAGTTAACAGTAAGGGGGAAAAAGTTTTGCCCGTCTTTAACTGATTTTGCCCCAACAACCGTGCATAAGACGGTTGTTTCACCTAAAGTTGCCATAACGGCTGAATCGGCTTGCCGTGCAATTTTTCCCGTTTCTAGAACAAGTTTTTTTCCTGCAAAATCAATTACTTTGCGATGTACATTAAACATAGATTTTATTATCCTTTATCAAGTTGTTTTACTACTTGAAAAAGACTATGTTCTTGCAGGTTCGGTGGACAATAAAAAGCAATAATCATGCTTTTAACAGTCAACCGAGTAGGGCTTGAATCAGGTCCTTTTCAGGCAGATCGATGAATGCCATGATCTGCCCCATAAGTCAAAGGAAAAGGAGCCTTTAGTGCCTGCAAAACTTATACTTTTACGCCATGGCCAAAGTCAGTGGAACTTGGAAAACAGGTTTACGGGCTTTCAAGATGTCGATCTTTCTGAAAAAGGTCGTCATGAAGCGACGGCTTCAGGTCTGAAAATTAAGGATTCAGGCATCGTTATTGACGTTGTTTTTACTTCGACCTTAAAGCGTGCTTATCTGACAGCCATCATCTGTTTAAAAGAAGCTGGAATTGAGTTGCCACAAATAAAGTCTTCTGCCCTTAACGAACGGGATTATGGCGACTTAACGGGTTTGAATAAAGACGAAACAAAAGCAAAATATGGCGATGAACAGGTTCATATCTGGCGGCGCAGCTATGATACAAGACCGCCGGGCGGCGAAAGCCTTAAAGATGTGGTCGAACGCGTAGCGCTCTATTTTGAAACGCATATCAAGCCTTTACTGGTGTCTGGCCAGACTGTTTTGATTGCAGCGCACGGTAATTCTCTTCGCGCTCTTATGGTTGTTTTGGGCCAATATACTCCTGAAACAATTCATAGCTTTGAAATTCCAACTGGGTCGCCGCTTGTTATTGAATTTGAGGGGCAGGATGTCAAAAGTTATGCGTATCTATAAAGTTGATATAGTAGCTTTGTGGTGTTACTTTAGCTTTTCAAAAACAAGGGGTATTTTATGTCTATAAATGAAGATTATGAAGCAATTATGCCTAGTATGCCTAGAGATGATGGTTCAAACGCATTTGGATATGTGACAAGGCCGGCTGCAGATTTTACAGGCGCTGTTTTTATAAGAATTCTCGATCCTGATCAAAGGCCCGTTAATAATACAGATTTGCCGAAGGCCATTAAGTATCATCACCTAGGTTTCGGGATTTAGTCCTGAAGCTTTTTGCTGGATTTGCTTTTAATCAAGGGCAATTTGACTTCATATCTTATGCGTTCGGATTCAAAATTTTCAAAGCCAACTGATTTTTCATGATCTCAGCAGGTGTTAAAAAAGGCCCCGAAAGGGGCCTTGGTTTGTTACGATAAGGGAACACAAAGGTTTTAGCGGCGCAGACCAAGCTTGCTGATGAGTGCCAGGTAACGTTCTTCATCTGTCTTTTTCAAGTAATCAAGAATTTTACGACGGCGTGCAACCATAGCTAAAAGGCCACGGCGTGATCCAATATCTTTCATGTGTGTTTTCAGGTGATCTGAAAGGTGGTTAATTCGGTCTGTCAAAAGTGCAACTTGTACTTCTGATGACCCTGTATCGCTTTGCTTGATTTGGTAGCTTGCGATGATATCGCCCTTGCGGGATGGTTGGTTTGTCATTTTCGTTTCTCTTTCGTGCATCACAAGTTGAATAAACGCAGCACGCGGATCCCGGGGCCGGTAACGCTAACAAGGCCCAAGGGCGATTTGTTAAAAGTTATCACAGCAACAGTTTCATTTGTCACATCCGGATCAAGGCCTGCTTTTAAAAGCCGGTCTAGGTCTGAACGCGAAATCAGAGTTAGGGGCTGCCCGTTTCTGATCTGCCGCATCTCTGCTTCCGATACAGCCAGCGCCGGGATGCCGTCCAGCGCGGTTAAAAGCGGAAGCAGGGGTGCCTCTGGGCCAAGGTTTTCCACGATTTCAGCTAGTTTGTCCAGTGAAATCGAATTGCGTTCATCAAATGACCCTACACTTGCCCGCCTTAACGCTGAAATATAGCCAAAACAACCAAGATCCCGTCCTATGTCGCGGGCCAAAGACCGAATATAGGTACCTTTGCCGCATAGGGCCTGAAAGCAGGTTGTAGCGCTGTTATGACTGACTATTTCTAAGCGTTCGATATAAATAAGACGGGGTTTGATCTCGACGATTTGTCCCTCGCGGGCCATATCATAAGCGCGTGCACCGTCGATTTTGATTGCAGAAAATTGGGGTGGTGTTTGGCTTATTTGGCCAGTATAGCGAGGCAGACATTTTTGAATCTGTGAAAGGTCGGGGCGAATAGGGGATGTATTTGTGACAAAACCTTCGCTGTCATCTGTGGTGCGCTCTTCCCCCCAGGTAACGGCAAAATTATAGAGCTTTAGGGTGTCCATCAGATAAGGGATGGCTTTGGTAGCCTCGCCCAATGCGATTGGTAATATTCCGGTTGCTAAAGGGTCGAGTGTGCCTGCATGGCCAATTTTTTCAGGCTTTAATAGCCATTTAAGTTTTGTGACGGCATCGGTCGATGTGATGCCAGCAGGCTTGTCCAGATTGACCCAGCCATTCAATCTGTTCAACACTTTTTTAGGTTTCATGATTTAGCTTCTAAGTAATTTATCAATATGGGATGCGTAGTCGTATGTATCATCTTTGACAAATTTGATACGGGGCGTGAATTTCATTTTCATTTTGCGGCCCATATCACGTTGTATGACAGGGGCAACATCGTTGAGCGCAGGCAAAACCTTATCCATGTTATGCCCGCCAAGCGTCAGCACATAGGCTGTTGCATGCTTTAAATCAGGTGAAACCCGAACCTCGGAAACAGTAATTGCGGTGCCATCCATAAGGGCAGGGTTGTTGAAGCCGCCTTTATGAAGCACTTCAACGATCAGGTGCTTGATTTCCTCACCAACCCGGAGTTGGCGTTGTGTGGGGCCTTTTTGCTGCATAACGGGCTCCTCACTACGTCACTGAACGTGCTTCAGAGATAACATCATAGCATTCAATAATATCTTTTTCTTTGATGTCGTCATAATTTTCAAATGCCATACCGCATTCTGTGCCTTCTTTTACTTCCTTGACCTCGTCTTTGAAGCGTTTAAGGGTCTTGAGAGTGCCTTCATGTATCACAACGCTATCGCGCAGCAGGCGTACTTTTGAACCGCGTTTAACGACCCCTGTTGTAACCATACAACCACCAACCTTGCCGACCTTTGTAATATTAAAGACCTGACGAATTTCAGCCTGACCCAGATATTCTTCGCGCAAAGCAGGCGATAGAAGGCCGGAAAGCAGACCCTTCACATCATCAATAACATTATAAATAATGTTGTAATAACGCATGTTTACTTTGTTTTGTGCCGCCTGGTCGCGCGCTTGCGCATTAGCCCGCACGTTAAAGCCTATCACCAAAGCATTTGATGCTTTGGCAAGCGTGATATCAGATTCTGTAATGCCGCCTACACCGGAATGCAAAACACGAACGGATATTTCCTGATTTTCATCGCTTATTTTTGCAAGCGAACCAACAATAGCTTCTACCGATCCATGAACATCTGCTTTGATAATCACAGCCAGTTCTTTGCGGCCTGCATTTACTTTGGATTGCGCTAAAATCTGGTCAAATGTCATGCCCGATGTTGAGGATGTTGTCGCTAGATCACGCTTTTTACGGGCACGGTAGCCTGCAATTTCACGCGCTTTTGTTTCATCCTTTAAAACGGTAAATGAATCACCTGCGTCTGGCGTACCTGTAAGACCAAGTACTTCGACAGGCTGGCCAATCGTTGCTGACTTTATATTCTGTCCACGATCATCAATAAGCGCCCGAACGCGCCCATATTCTGCACCAACCACAAAAACATCACCAAGTTTAAGTGTACCTTTTTGAATAAGAACGGTGGCAACTGAACCGCGCCCTTGTTCCATTTTTGCTTCAATAACACGGCCAACGGCATCGCGATCAGGGTTCGCTTTTAAGTTTAAAATTTCTGCTTGAAGTAAAATTGCTTCTTCAAGCTTATCGAGATTCATTTTTTTCTTTGCAGAAAGTTCAACGCATTGTACTTCGCCGCTTAGTTCTTCGACAATCACTTCATGGCTTAAAAGATCTTGCTTAACCTTCCAAGTATCGGCATCGGGCAGATCAATTTTGTTGATGGCAACAATTAAGGGTACCTTTGCTGCTTTTGCGTGATTAATCGCTTCGATAGTTTGCGGCATGATGCTGTCATTGGCGGCAACAACAAGCACTACAATATCAGTCACGTTCGCGCCGCGTGCACGCATTTCCGAGAAAGCGGCGTGGCCCGGCGTATCAAGAAATGTGATTTTTGCACCAGATGGCAATGTGACCTGGTAAGCACCAATATGTTGCGTTATACCGCCTGCTTCGCCCGAAACTACATTGGTTGACCGCATGGCATCCAGCAATGATGTTTTACCGTGATCAACGTGACCCATGATGGTTACAACTGGCGGGCGCGAAACCATATTCGTTTCGCTGTCCTCTATTCCTTCAATGCCGATTTCAACATCGGCTTCTGTTACACGTTTGATGGTATGGCCAAATTCGCTAATCAGTAGTTCTGCCGTATCAGGATCAATTGTTTGGTTTATGGTGGCCATAACCCCCATTTTCATGAGCGCTTTAATCACATCACCTGAACGTTCTGCCATTCGGTTGGCGAGTTCTTGCACTGTAATTACTTCAGGGACAATAACTTCACGATTAATTTTTTTGGCAGGCTCTTGTGACATGCTAGACGCTTTGGCCTTAGCCCGTGCGCGGCGCATGGAGGCAAGGGAACGGCCACTATCACGATCATAAACTTCGTTAATCACCTGATTGACAGTCAGTTTTCCGCCTGTCCAACGTATTTCGTCATCTGCTTTTTTGGATGGCGCTTTGTTACCGGCACGCTTTAATTTGGCGCGTACTGTTTCTTCTTCATCCTCATCGCTGTCCGATTTTTTGCCAAACAAAGCTTTGCCAATAGCGCCTGTCTGGCCGCCTTCACGCAAAACATTGAGCTGGCGTTGTTTTTCAGCAAGATCTGCTGCGCGTTTCTCGTCTTCTTCAATTCGCTTAAGTTCTTCAACTTCGCGTTCACGCAATTCATCTGCGCTCATGGGTTTGTTGGATTGTTCTTGTTCGCGCAATACATTTTCATGCGCTTGTTGTTCGCGACGGGCAGCGTCTTCTACTTTTCTTTTTTCTTCGTCTTCAATTGCTTTTTGTAAAGCTTTTATGCGGGCGTCACGCTCATCGTTAGTTAAATGATGGTCGGCAACTGTTACCTCTGCACCGGGTTGTGTCTGGTCTGCTTCGACTTGTCCGTCAGCGCCGCCTCGTTTACGCCTGACTTCAACAGCAACGGCGCGGCCACGACCTTGTGACAAAGACTGCCTAATCTGCATATTAGGTGCAGATTGGTTTCCAGGCTTCAAGGTTAATGTGCCTTTACCGCCACCTAAAGATAGGGGCTTTTTCTCAGTGTCTTTGGTGTCAGAATTCATGCGTTATTCGCAACCTTTTCGTCGTTTTCAAACCAGTGCGCACGGGCTTTCATAATCAGCTCGTTCGCATTGCTTTCTGTAATATTACCGGCGCCCAGTATTTCAACCAGCTCATCACCAGCTAAATCAGCCAGATCATCGCGGCATTTTATGCCTTTTTCGCCAAGGGTAATGATTTGATCAACGCTTAGACCTTCAAGGTTAATCAGATCATCCTTGATGCCAAGCTCTGATTGTTTATTTTTCAGTTCTTGCGCTTTAGTTTCAAGCCAGTTTGCAGCACGATTTTTAAGTTCCATAGATACGTCCTCTGTGAATCCTTCGATTGAGTTGAGTTCAGAAATATCTGCTTCTGCGACTTCTTCAATTTTTATAAAGCCCTCAGCAACAAGCAATTGTGCCAGCACTTCATCAACATCGAGTGCCGTAAGAAAAAGTGATGTGCGGGTACGAAATTCTTCTGCACGACGATCTGATTCTTCCGCTTCTGTCAGAATATCAATGTCCCAGCCGGTTAGCATAGAAGCCAGACGAACGTTTTGCCCACGTCTGCCGATGGCAAGTGAAAGCTGTTCATCTGGAACGACAACATCCATACGGTGTTTTTCTTCATGCAGAACAACTTTTGTAACCTCTGCTGGTGCAAGCGCATTAACAACAAAAGTTGCTGTATCGGGCGACCAGGGAACGATATCAATCTTTTCGCCTGCAAGTTCCCCAACAACCGCCTGAACACGAGATCCGCGCATACCAACACATGCACCAACCGGGTCAATTCCGCCATCGCGTGAATAGACGGCAATTTTAGCGCGTGAGCCAGGGTCGCGCGCAACAGCTTTTACTTCGATCACGCCATCGTAAATTTCAGGAACTTCCTGAGTAAATAATTTTGCCATGAATTGTGGGTGTGAACGGGACAGAAAAATCTGCGGCCCACGTAATTCACGACGCACATCATAAATATAAGCACGCACACGATCACCGTTTTTAAAATGTTCGCGCGGCAGGGTTTCATCGCGGCGCAAAACAGCTTCAGCCCGCCCCAGATCAACGGTAACGTTACCGTATTCTACCCGCTTAACGATACCGTTTATAATTTCACCGGCGCGTGATTTATATTCTTCAAACTGGCGTTCACGTTCTGCGTCACGTACCTTTTGCACGATAACCTGCTTGGCCGTTTGCGCGGCGATACGGCCAAAATCAAGCGGGGGTAAGGTGTCGATCAACTCTTCGCCCACTTGCGCATCAGATTTAACTTTTAACGCTTTTGCCAAAGGCAATTGCGCATGTTCATTTTCAATCAAGCTATCATCAGCTACAACCGTGCGTACGCGGGTCATTGTGACCATGCCGGTTTTTTTATCCATCATGGCGCGAATATCATGATCGTGCCCATATTTTGAACGACCAGCTTTGGCAATCGCATCCTGAATGGCTTCGATTACAATATCTTTGCTGATATTTTTTTCGCGTGCGACAGCGTCTGCGACTTGTAGAATTTCAATCATCATGAAGAGGCTCCGTTCTCGTCTCCTTGAGAGGTTTTTTGAGATAGTGGTTTTGTAGATTTAATTAAATGGTCTGTTAAAACAAGCCGCGCTTTGGCAATTGACGCAAATGGAATTAAAGCAGGGCCAGTATCAGTCATAAGGGTAATTGCATCGTCATTTAAACCTTCAATAACACCTTTAAATCTTTTCTGATTATTTAAAGGCATATCGAGTTCGATCTTGGCTTCATGGCCCTGCCATTCACGATAATCATTCAGTTCAATTAAAGGGCGGTCTATGCCCGGCGAACTAATTTCAAGGCGATAGGTTGATTTAATTGGGTCTTCAACATCCAAAATTGCAGAAACTGCACGCGATATGCGTGCACATTCATCGACACCTAAATTCTGTGTTTGTGGATTTTCTGCCAGAATTTCCAGTATCTGCCCCATACGGTCAGATCCCTTAAGGGTGACCATAACAAGCCTGTACCCCAAGTCCTTCAGGACTGGAGTGATTAAGGCAGAAATTTTCTGTTCTTGCATCGTCATCCGCATTTTCGTGCCCAAAAAACAAAAAAGGGCGGGCTTCTTTTCGAGCCCACCCATTTACATCATGGGATTAAACTGTTGGGGGTTAGATAATCCTATCCGCTTAAAAAAGCAACAGATTTCAGGACTGTTTTCGATGAAAAAGCAGATAAATTTGTTGACGGCCCGCTTTTTGCCCCTTTTTTTCATATTTCGTTGGGTGCCAGCCCTCTGGCGGGTTTAGCCAGTCAGCATGAGTTTTTGCCATCCATTCAAAGCAAGAGTGATTCGCAGCATGAATGGCCATCCATTGGGCAAGTTCGGGATGATCGGTTGTCATGATTAACTGGCCGCCCGGTGCAAGGACGCGGGCAAAATCATCAAGATTTTTGGGTGTAATGATGCGTCGCTTATGATGGCGTGCTTTTGGCCACGGGTCAGGGTTTAGAACATACACTCGGTCTAAAGATGCTGTTTTTAAAGAACGGATCAGCATCATCGCATCTTCGTTATGAAGGCGTAGCCTGTCATGGGGCATATCTGTAATGCTTGCCAGAAAAGTAGCTATGCCATTAATAAAAGGTTCTGCGCCAATAAATGCATTTTGTGGATTTTCAACCATTAAGCTTTTCAGATGATCGCCATCACCAAACCCCACTTCAAACCAAACCTTATTATAAGGAACTGAAAAAACTTTTTGCGGGTCTATCGATCCGTCGCCACGCATTTTTTCAAAAGGAATCTGAAGCGTTGGCAAAAGTGTTTCCATCAAAGACTGGCGTAAGCCAGTAAGTGGCCGCGTCTGACGACGCCCATAGACAAGTTGCTTATGCGCAGGAGGAGGTGGCTTTCGAATTCTAGCCAAGGATATTCCGCAAACCTTCTACCAGATCCAGTTTTTCCCAGCTAAAACCGCCATCCGCTTCAGGGGCGCGGCCAAAATGGCCATAGGCTGCTGTGCGTGCGTAAATAGGGCGATTGAGCTTTAGATGTTCACGGATAGCGCGGGGCGAAAGATCCATAAGTTTTGCAATTGCTTTAATGATTTCGCTCTCCGGAACAGTGCCTGTGCCTTGGGTATTAGCATAAATAGAAATAGGTTTTGACACACCGATCGCATAAGAAAGCTGAATAGTGCAACGATCGGCATAGCCAGCTGCAACAATATTTTTGGCCAGATAACGTGCGGCATAGGCAGCAGAACGATCAACCTTAGTTGGATCTTTGCCCGAAAAAGCACCGCCGCCATGTGGGGCTGCACCGCCATAGGTATCAACAATAATTTTACGCCCTGTTAAACCAGAATCACCAACGGGCCCACCGATTACAAATCGTCCTGTTGGGTTCACATAGAATTCGTTTTCTGGGCACATCCAGCCTTCTGGTAAAACATCAAGTACAAAAGGGCGAATAATGTCTTTGATATCTTTTTGTGACAGACCTTCACGGTGCTGGTGAGACACCACAACAGATGTTGCACGCACAGGTTTTCCATTTTTGTATTCCAATGTCACTTGTGATTTTGCGTCAGGTTCAAGCCCTTGCACGCTGCCCTTATGACGGGCATCTGATAGGCGACGCAGAATTTCATGTGAATAATGCAAAGGTGCAGGCATATATTCTGGTGTTTCAGTACAGGCATAACCAAACATGATCCCCTGGTCGCCCGCGCCTTCATCTTTACTGCCGCTGGCATCAACACCCATAGCAATATCAGCAGATTGGTTATGCAGCTTCACATCAACATGAAGTGTTTTCCAGTTATAACCTTCCTGCTCATAGCCAATTTCCTTTACAGCCTGACGCGCTGTATCAGCAATCATCTGATGTGTAATTTCTGACGGGCCGCGTGTCTCACCAACAATGATAACGGTATCTGTTGTTGTCACTGTTTCAACGGCGCAGCGTGCATAAGGATCTTTGGAAAGATACAAATCAACAACTTTGTCTGAGATGCGATCGCAGATTTTGTCCGGATGCCCTTCAGATACAGACTCTGAAGTGAATATATAATTTTGCAAAGATGTACCTTGCGCTTGCGGGTCATGTGCAGATGTCATGGAACTCATTACGTTAGCGTTTGCGGACATTAAAAACTCTCAAAGTTAGGCATCAGATTATGGTAAAATCTGAACGCATTACTCGAGACGTTAAGCAGGATTTAAGTCAAGTTCAAGGGCCAAAAGGCAGGAACAAGGATTTAATTATTGATTTCAGAGCTTTGGGATTGTGCCATCTGTTTGAGAACTTTCATCAGATTACGACGAAGCTTTGGGTCTTGAATGGAATAGTAGGTTCTAATTAGCTCCAGTGTTTCCTTGCTGGTCATTATATCGCCAGCAAAATACTGATCTTGTTGATTCTCAGCAAAGCCGCCGGATTTTGTAAGCGTAACGCCAACCATTTCTATTGTTTCAAAGAAAAAAGAAATCGGAACATCAAGAATTTTAGCAAACTGAACAAGGCGAGAAGCACTGATTCGGTTTTTCCCCGTTTCATATTTTTGAACTTGTTGAAAGGTTACGCCGCTTTGTTCTGCTAATCTTTCCTGGCTTAAACCCATAAGTGTTCTGCGTGTACGAACACGCGCACCAACAAGCGAATCAATCTCATTCGCGCTTTCCTTCACGCCTCTGCCTTTTGAGGCTGAAACTGCTCTGGATTTTGAAGTTTCTGCTTTTTTGCGCAATGATGCCATTCGAATAGTGCTCCAAAAAGACGTAATATTTTACGACTCTGAAAAATGATAATACATGTGTAACCCGATTGATAAGCGCATACAAAGATTATTTTGACAACTAACCTGAGGTATTACTTCTTTCGCTTAACACAATTTTTAGATGAAATTTAGTATTTCTTTTGTGTTCTGTCATAATTTAAAGGTTAATTTAATAAAAACTAATGTAAAGATTACTCTTATATCACAAGGGTTGTGGCAATTGTGTGCGTATTGTTTTTTCGCTCTCAAGTTCAGCTTTAGCATGTATTCGTCCAAGTGGGTCGATCACTGCTGAAATACCTGTGGAGGCAGACCTGACAACCGGAATTCCTTCTTCAACAGCCCTGAAAACAGCTTGTGCCAAGTGTTGTTGAGGGCCGGATGTCAGGCCATACCACGAATCATTCGTTACATTTACAATCCAGTCTGGCCGGTCGGACGGCTGGTTTGGTACAACCTTTCCCGGGAAAATAATTTCATAGCATATCAACGGGGTGAAAGGTGGAATTTTTGCCACAGAAAAAGTTGTAGGCCCAAGCCCGCCGCTAAAACTTGGAAATTCAGCAATAGGCCGGATCGGAATCCATTTTTGAAAAGGCATATATTCACCAAATGGAACAAGATGAGTTTTATCGTAAAGTGCAGGCACTGATTGATCGGCTTGTATGGTCGCAAATGAATTGTAATAACTGGCTTTCCCATCATGTTCTTGTGATCGAAGCACGCCGCTCATGAGCGTGGCCCCTGAAGAATATTGCGCCAGCATTGCAGAGATGCGCCTGAAAGCTTCAGGTTGTTCAAAAATAGGGGCGGGAATGGCCGTTTCAGGCCACACAATAATCGTATAGTTTGACGAAGGTCTTTCGGGGGCGCTCATAGAGATCTGTTTCTCAAAATGCGAGACGTAAAGATCCGGATTCCACTTATCTTTTTGAGGGATATTGGCTTGAACCAATACAAGATCGATGTTTTGCAAGGTGATGTTGGTCGTGTTTAGCCTGTGCCAGCCAAAACCATAAAGACCACATAAAATTAAAATAGCGCATCCGGCAGTAGCACTTTTTATTTTTTTAGAATATGTGGAAATGAATAAATATCCGGGCAACGTTGCCATTAAAATTGTTAGGCCCGTAAGTCCATAGACGCCAATATAGTGAATGCTTTGAACCATAGGTAAAATACCAGCCCAGGCATATCCGGGGATGTTCCAAGGAAAGCCTGTGAACAAATGACTGCGGGACCATTCAGCAGTAAAGAAGAAAAAGGTAAACAGTATAAAAAATGAAATGTCTGTTCGCTGATGGAGTAATCGCGTCAGCAAAGCCGCCAAGCCCCAGTAAATAGAAAACAAGGCTGGTAAGCCCACCAGTGCAATTGGATAGGCCCAACGATAAGGGTTATCATCAACCAACAGTGCGTTCGCAATCCAATGCAGGCCAATAACAAAATAACCCAGCCCAAATAACCAACCCTTAATAAAGCTGAGCATTCTAGATTTTGTTTTTAAAATCAGTACATAAAAACAAGAATAGCCAGCAAATAACAAAGGAATATACCCCCAGCCCGGCATAGACAGTGCAGCAAGCGCACCCAAAACAAAGCTTAATAAAAAAGTCATGATGCGTCTGGTTTTGGAATATTACGCAGCCTGATCCGTTTGATAGTACGCGGCGAGTTTTCAAGTATTTCAAAAATCATTTTCTTGTCGGGGTGGGTAATAATTTCACCGCGTGCAGGAATGCGCCCTTCAAGGGAAAATATCAGCCCTGCAAGGGTGTCATTATTTTCTTTTTCTTCGTCTGAGAAAAGTGAAAACTCTAACAATTCTTCTATTTTAATAAGCTCAGCACGGCCTTCAGCAAGGATGGTACCGTCTTCCTTTAAAATGATGCTCGGGTCGTCAACAGGGTCAAATTCATCATCTAAATCCCCCATCACTTGTTCGACAACATCATTGATTGTGACAAGGCCGTCAATGCCACCATATTCATCAACCACAAGCGCCATGTGTTTTTGCTTCTCCCGCATTTCGAGCACCAGATCTGTGACAGGAAGAGCGGGGGACACAACAGGAATTTCTCTGATTAATGAAGGTAAATCAAAAGCTTTGCCTTGTGTTATGGCTGCAAACAAATCTTTGATATGAAGCGCACCTAGAACGCTATCTAATGTTTCATAATAAACGGGAATGCGTGAATATTGCTTTTCAGACAAGAGTTTCAGAAAGTCATCTTCTGAAATATCGATAGGCACAGCGACCATTTGCGCACGCGGTACCATCACATCATACACTTTTTTGTTTCTCAGCTTTAAAACATTGCCAATCATCATGCGTTCAGCAGAGCTGATATCGGATTCAGTATCCTCAAGTTCTTCTATATAATCTTCAAGCGCGGCTTTAAGTTCTGAGTCAGGCTTACGGCGTAGCATGGCTTTCAGCCATCCAAAAGAATATTTTTTAGGTTCGTGCGCTTTTGGCTTTGCTTTTACTTTTGGCTTTTGTCCTTGCGGTAACTTTTTCTGCGCGGACTTTTGCGATTTTTCGGTGGGGGTAGGGGTTTGCGATCCCGAGGGCATTGAGTATTCTCACTTCCAGTAGTTCCATCGTTCGTGCCTGACTATGTGTTTGGTGGTCATAGCCAAGCAGGTGCAACGTACCATGAACAATCATGTGCGTAAAATGGGCTTTAAAGGTCTTTTTTTCAGCTAAGGCTTCTGCTTTGACGGTCTCATAGGCAACCATGACATCGCCAATCCCCAGTACAGGCTGATTTTTTTCTGGAAAAAGGGGGAAAGACAGTACATTTGTAGGGGCGTTTTTGCCACGCGTTAGTTTGTTAACAGCGCTAATCTTAGTGTCATTTGTTAAAATAACAGCAAGTTCAACGGGTTTGTTTTGGGGATTTTTAAATTTATTTTGCTGGTCGATCGTCTGTGCGATAACCAGTGCAACATAAGTATTGCTGACGCGCCAGCTTTTGCACGCAATTATAATATCAACATTCAGATTACTTTTTGCGTTCATAAGCGTCGACAATACGGTTCACAAGTTTGTGACGTACAATATCGTCTTTTGTGAAGTGGGTGAAGGCCAGACCTTCAACATTTTCAAGTGTCTCAAGGGCATCTACAAGGCCCGACTTTGTCCCTGTAGGTAAATCAATCTGGGTAATGTCGCCTGTGATTACCATGCGTGAATCCTCACCCAGACGAGTTAGAAACATTTTCATTTGTACAGATGTTGTGTTTTGTGCTTCATCTAAAATTACGAAAGCGCGCGAAAGTGTGCGCCCCCGCATAAAGGCTAAAGGGGCCACTTCAAAGGTGCCATTTTCAAGAAATTTTTCGATTTTGTCGGCATCAAGTGTATCGTGTAAGGCATCATAAAGGGGGCGCAAATAGGGATCGACCTTGTCTTTCATATCGCCGGGCAAGAAACCAAGGCGTTCTCCTGCTTCAACAGCAGGGCGGCATAATATAATGCGGTCAACTTCACCACGCTGAAACATGTGAACAGCTGTCACAGCAGCCAGATATGTTTTACCTGTGCCCGCGGGGCCGATGCCGAATACACATTCATTTGTAAGCATGGACTTGATATAGGCGGCTTGCATGATCGTGCGTGGATAAATATCACGACGAGGCGTTTTCAATGAAATATCTGGCGTTTTAGCTGCCCCCAAGGGATGGTGAGCCGATGCCTCATTCATTCTTTTGGCATTATCGGCAAAGCGAAGTGCTGCTTCAACATCGGGGGTTTCAATATTTTTTCCTTTCTGGGCACGGTTATAAAGCGTTTCCAGCACATCTTCTGCGGCCAATACATTGTCGCGCCGACCTGTGATTGTGAGTTGATTGGCACGATCCTTGATTGATACACCAAGCCAGTTTTCAATTTTCTGAAGATGGGAGTTATGTTCCCCGAAAAGCGCGGCTGCCAGCGCGTTATTTTCCAGCACGAAGGATGTCTGGAATCGGGTGTTTTCTGGAGAACCGTTTGCGTGTTTGCCGTTGGTCATTATATATCTTCACTATAGCTGAATTAGGCAAATTTTACAATGTCTTCAGTTGTTGCGATGCGGCCTGAAAGTGCGTTTTGGCTTGCGCTTGTGATCTCAACATCAACAATCTGGCCAAACAAGCGTGCTGGCGCGTTGACATGCACGGATTGATTATAAGGGCTGCGACCATGCATTTGGCCCTCTGCGCGTTTTTGGTCTAACAACACAGGGACAGTGCGGCCAATAAACTTTTGGTTAAAGGCACGGCTTTGATCGAATAAGAGCGTCTGAATTTTTTGAAGCCTTTGCGTTTTAACAGCTTCGGGCACAAGGCCTTGCATATTTGCTGAAGGAGTGCCCGGTCTTGGGGAATATTTGAAAGAATAGGCCGATGAAAAACCAATAGTTTCAATCAAGGCGACCATATCTTCAAAATCGCGATCTGTTTCACCCGGAAAGCCGATGATAAAATCAGACGATAACGCGATGTCAGGGCGGGCCTGTCTGAACTGTTCTATCATACGAATATAATCCGCGCGCGTGTGCTTACGATTCATGGATTTTAAAATTGCATCAGATCCGTGCTGGACAGGCAGATGCAGAAAAGGCATCAATTTATCTATATCGCGGTGGGCGTTAATAAGTTCATCATCAACATCTTTAGGGTGTGATGTCATGTATCGAATACGCTTAATTTGATTAAACTCAGAAAGTTTTTCGATTAACCGGCCGAGTGAGCAGATTTTTCCGTCTTCATCCTCACCGTGATAGGCATTCACATTCTGGCCAAGCAGGGTAATGTCCTGCGCACCTGTATCAAGAATGCGCCGCGCTTCTTCAAGCACAGCTTTAACAGGGCGAGAATATTCAGAACCGCGCGTATAAGGAACAACGCAAAAAGTACAAAATTTGTCGCACCCTTCTTGAATAGATAAAAACGCGCTTGGGCCCTGCGGGGCGGTGCTTTCTGGTAAAAAATCAAACTTTGGAATAACGGGAAAGTCTGTTTGCACAATACGGCTGCGGCCATAAGCGCCCGTTATTTTTGCGACCATCTCAGGAAGCTCATGATAATTCTGTGGGCCAAAGACAAGATCAACAAAAGGGGCGCGGTCTAAAATAACATCGCCTTCAGCTTGGGCCACGCATCCTGCAACAGCCATGACCATGCGGCCACCCGATTGTTCTTTTTCCGCTTTTAGTTTTTTCATTCGACCAAGTTCAGAAAATAATTTTTCTGATGCTTTTTCGCGTATATTACAGGTATTTAAAATGAGCATGTCAGCCCCTTCGGGGGCCTCTACAGGCGCGTATCCAAGGCCGAATAAAATATCGGCCATTTTGCGGCTGTCATAGACGTTCATCTGGCAGCCCCAGGTTTTGATATAAACGGTTTTTTTGTTTGTGTTGTTCATGAAATGCCCATTTGACGGGGGGATTAATCATCATTAGTCTAAAAAAATCAAGAATTACCGAAAAAGATATGATGTATCGTACAATTTTTTTGACTTTCCTTATTAGTGTTTGCGCTATTTTTCAGGCTCAAGCTGCTTGTTATACGTCTCAGCAGGCCGAGGCAGAGCAGGCAATCCGCATTCATTCCGAACTTATGATTATTGCCTTAACGTGCCAGCATCGAACACCTAAAGGTCAACCAAATCTTTATGTCCAATACCGAAATTTTACATCCGCCCATAGCCGCCTTTTATCAAATTATGAATCAGCCTTAATTCAATACTACAAAGCCAATCGTGCCAAAGATCCGGAATCCGATTTCAATACGTTGCGCACGAATTTTGCGAATAAAATCTCTAATGATGCCGCGCGCATGCGTCCGGATAAATTCTGTGCATCTTTTCTAGACCGTGTACCAAGGGCAGCGAGAATGACAGATGCAGATTTTAGAAAATGGGCGTCTTTGAAATTTTCAGGGCATCCGGTTTCAAAGCCATTATGTACGAGCGCAAGAAAATAATTCAATTTTTAAAGGGGGAAATATGAGTATAGACACAATTATCAATAACGCATTTGGCCCAATTGCAGAATATGCACAAGCCATTGTTTTTTTTAATATTCCCGTTTCTTTTGACAGCCCTTCAGGCGAAGAGATTAAAAAAATTCCTTTGATTGTTATTTGGCTTGCAGCAGCGGCAATCTTTTTTTCCGTTTATCTTAAATTTGTGAATGTTCGTTATTTCAAACACGCGTTTGAGTGTCTGGGTAGTAAATATAATGAACCAGATGCAAAAGGCCAGATCAGTAATTTTGATTCACTTGCCGCTTGTTTATCAGCCACGATAGGTCTTGGTAATATTGCAGGTGTGGCAGTTGCAATTACAATTGGCGGGCCGGGCGCTGCTTTTTGGATGGGCTTAATGGGTATTTTTGGCATGGCCAGTAAATTTGCTGAGGTTACCTTGGGCGTCAAATACAGGCAATTTCCTGATGCCGCGCGCCCTAACGAAGTTGCAGGCGGCCCGATGTATTACTTAAAGGCAGCGTTTTTAAAATATAACCTACCGCTTCTGGGTATGTTTTTTGCGGGGTTGTTTGCGGTGTGCTGTATTGGCGGCGCGATAGGCGCAGGCAATATGTTTCAGGCTAATCAGGTCTATAGCCAGTTTTTATATGCAACAGGGGGGGAATCCAGTTTTTTGTATCAAAAAGGTTGGATGTTTGGCTTGGCGCTTGCTTTGTTATCTGGGCTTGTAACGCTTGGCGGTGTTCAATCAATTGCTAAGGTTGCTTCTAAATTAACCCCTTCTATGGCCGCACTTTATATTGTTGCGGGCCTGATTGTAATTGGTGTGAACTATCAGAATATTCCCTCAGCGTTATGGAGCATTTTTACAAGCGCCTTTAGCGTGCAAGCAGGTATGGGTGGTTTTGTCGGGGCGGTTGTTGCGGGTGTTCAGCGTGCTTCTTTTGCTAATGAAGCCGGTATAGGTACAGCTGCTATTATTCAGGCATCGGCAAAAACCGATATTCCTGTCAGGCAGGGTTTGGTTGGTGGTCTGGGGCCATTTTTAGATACGTTTTTTGTCTGTATGGTGACGGCCTTAGTCATTATTGTGTCGGGTGTTTATCAAGGTGCAGGAAGTGATGTGCAGGGTATTTCTTTAACATCACAGGCATTTGAAACTGTTTTTCCTTGGTTTGATTACGTTTTAACTGTGATTGTTTTCTTGTTCGCTTATTCAACAATCATCGTTTATTCTTATTATGGTGAGAAATGCGCGGGGTATCTTTTTGGCGAAAGCAAAGGCGTTATTATGAGCTTTCGTTTGCTGTATCTGGCTTTGATTATCGTGGGATCAGCCGTAACGCTTGAAAATGTCATTAACTTTGCTGATGCTATGTTTTTATCGATGGCAATCCCAAATATCATCGGCCTTTATTTACTGGCTCCTGAATTAAAACACGATGTAGAGGCGTATATCCGTCAGATACAAAAATAATCCACAGCCCTATCCCCAGAGAATAAGGGCATAAGTCCTTATTTGTCTTGAATAAAAAGGTCTCGCGTGGTCTTTTGGATATATTCCAAAAGACATTTTTTGCTGGGGAGCGCGTCATGAATCCGCCTAACTTTTCATCTGCATCAAAAAAGCGTGCTTCGGCTGAGGGCTATTTCCAAGACAATACGTCCGATGAGGTACATTTTTCGGCGCAGGATAAATTAAATGCTTTGTATGAATCGCGTATCCCAGTGCAAGAGGATTCAGAATTCCGCGATCCATTACCGATCATGTCCTCAGTTAAACCAATTGATGCAGAACGGTTTTCCAAGGTACCCATGGCTGTTGGCACTGTATTATCTGCCATTTGGTTTTCTTTGTGCTTGTTTGCCCTTATGGGCCGTGTTGGGGCTTTGAATTTGGGCGCGATGCTTCCTCATGAATGGGGGGCATTGATGACAGGGGCGTTGGCGCCTGTTGCTTTAATTTGGTTTATTGTTACACAAATTCAGCGCAACGCAGATACAAAGCTTTATGGTGAAATACTACGTACAGAACTGCAATCAATTATCTTTCCATCTGAAGACCGGCAGCACAGAATTAGCACAGATATTGAGCGTTTGTGCCAGCAGGCATCCCATTTATCATCATCATCAAAAGCGGTTTTAAAATCGATTCATCGCGCCCGCGCCGGATTACAAACAGAAATGCGCGATTTTGTAGGCTTATCAAGAAAGACTGAATTTCATATTGATCGTCTAACCGATACACTGAATGCAAAATCATCGCGTCTGATATCTTTAACTGATGAACTTGATGAACGTATTTCCCGTATTGAAAGTAAAGCGAGTGATGGGGCCCAGCAATGGGAAAAGGCAAGCAAATCAGTGGCTGATCGCATGGCTTCAATTGAAACTGTATTTGATAACGGCACAAATCGTATTTTAAACGCAGCAGAATCCGCAAAAGTCAAAGCAGCTGATATTGAAACTTATCTTACAAAAACCTATAGCGGCCTTCGGGGTGGTGTTGATGATATATCCTTAAAGCTTGCTGATCTATCCACCAGTTTTGATCAGCATAATGTGACCTTAGCGCGGGCAACGGATCGGGTGGTTGCGGAAGCATCACGCTTGGGTACAACCATTGAAACGCAAATCGATCATCTGGATGAAGTGTCTCAAACCGCGATGGAAAGCATGGGCCAATCATCTGTCTTGCTGGGTCAGCAAAAGCAAATGCTTGAAGAAGGCGCGGCTATTTTAACAAGCCATGCAGCACTGATTGTTGATAAAATTCAAGATTCACTTAAGCATTTAAATCATTCAGCTGAACTTGTTGAAACTCGAAGCGTTGCAATAGAAGCAAGGCTTGCTAAGCAAGCAGAGGCTATGGGCAGCGTGGTTGCAAATTTTGCAAGCCAGTCAGACCATATTGAGCAAGCAGGTATGGTGGTTGCTAACCGCCTTAATGAAGCTCTATCAACTGCTTTATCAGGATCGGAAACGGTAACATCAGCCGTGCGTCGTGCAGCAGATATGCTTGAAAAAACAAGCCTTTCAGCACAAGAACAAGCAAGTCGGATGGTAGAAAACACATCGCTTGAAACAGAAATGCTTTCACAAACGGCAGACCAAACTGCTAAGCGTATCGATGAGATGGTAGCGCTGCTTTCAGATGCTCGCGACCGGTTACAACAAGCATCAGGTGCATCTTCTGATCAGATTGTTAGCTTTGAAAAAATCATTGATCGTAACCACGAAAAAATTAAACAAACTATTTCATTACTTGAAACGCATGTTGATGATACCCAAAACGGGCTCAATCAACCTATAAGACAACTTGAATCTGTGATCCGCGATCTTGATGACAGGCACATTCAAATAGAAGAAACGTTGAAAAAGCGCGTAGGCGATTTATCTGACGCTTCTTATAAAGCAAAAGATCAGGCAGAAAATATTCGCACGATGCTGCGTAATCAGGTTATTGAGATATCAACCCTCTCTGGCCAGATTTCGGCGCATACAAAATCAATTGGTGAAGAACTTTTCACGCAAAAATCTCAACTTATCGATACATCCAAAGATGTCTTGGATCGTGTTGAAAAGGTACATATAGCTCTTGAACATCAGGTTGAAAGTTTGCAAGGCACTGCAACATCGGTAGCCAGCGATATTAACGCTTTGAGTAATTCTGTTTCCAATCGTTGTACCGAGCTGCGCAATGCAACGCAGATGGTGCTAACCGACATATCGGAAATTGATTTGCAGCTTGATGCAAAATCAGGACGCTTAATCGAACAATCCGATGCTTTAAGGCAATCATTAACAAGTACGCTTGAAACAATTGAAAAAGCTGTTGATCGTGCCGAACCTGTTTATTTAAAAGCGTTTGATCAGGCGGGGCAGTTGCACAGCAAGCTGGAAGCATTAAATACTGAGTTTGATGTTTCAGGTACTTCAAATTTAAAGCGTTTGCAAGAAATAGGGGTTACCTTTGATCAGCGTTTGAGTGACTTGCGATCAGGTTCTGCGGAAGCTTTACAACTTTTAAAAACATCAAGTGATTACTTAAGCGACCGTATGCAGGATATTGAAGATACATCGCACAAAACTTTTGAAACCTTGCAGTTTCATGAACAGTCACTTGAAAATCAGCGCGCTAATATTTTTCTTGCAGCCGATCAAACATTGTTAAAAATGCAAGCGATACAGAAAACCGTTGAAAACCAGTTTGCTGAATTATCGGAATCTATTGGTGGTGCCGTGGCACAAATTGAAGAGGCGACAGGTTTGTTTTCTCTTAAAGCCCAAGATGTGCGCGATGCTTCCCAGTCAGCCCGGGATGATCTTGTTGATACGAGTGCGGTGGTTTCAGCTGAAGCTGGTAAGCTCATGGCTAAAGTTCAAGAAACAGGGCTGCAAGCCCATGACGTTGCTCAAGGCGTGAAAGATGACACAGCAGGCATGATTCAGGCGGCTTCCGCAACGCTTCATAATTTAAAAACTTTAGGTGATAGCTTTTTGATCCGTTCGCGTGAACTTGACGAACATATGAAGTCATCGCTTTCAAC
The DNA here is from genome assembly GCA_964648505.1 of uncultured Pseudobdellovibrionaceae bacterium. GTDB lineage: Bacteria > Pseudomonadota > Alphaproteobacteria > Micavibrionales > Micavibrionaceae > CAZYMI01. The sequence continues at coordinate 5,285 of CAZYMI010000009.1, read as the reverse complement.
CGCTCAAAAATATGGCGCAGAATTAAAAACACAGGCCTTGCGTGTTGGTGAAGCATCAACAGATACGGCAGACCAGATCGCACGCGCTGTCATGCAGCTTTCAGGTAAGGTGTCTGAAGCAGATAGGCTTTCAAGTGATGTGCTGGCACGTATTCATAAAGCGCGTGCTGAACTTGATGCACAGACAGAAAAGTTTTTGTCTGTTTCTGGTAAGGCTGTGCAGGCTTCAGAAGAAGCTTCTAATCACTATAGCCGTCAATCAACATCCTTGTTTAAGGCATCGCAAGATGCAAGCTTACAAGCAGAACGTATTCGTGATGCGCATATGCGAACACAGCGTGATGCATTTTTAACATCTGCAAAATTTGTTCTTGAAACCTTGCATTCACTTTCTGTGGACTTTACCCGCCAGCTTGACCCAGACCCGTCAGATCGCCTGTGGCGTGCTTATCAGCGTGGTGATGTAGGGGCATTCACGCGCCGCCTGATCGCTGTTGATGAAACGGTTAATATTGACAAGGTGCGTGACAAGTTTAAAGCGGATCACGAATTCAGATCGTATGTGCAGCGTTATATACGTTCATTCGAGGAGCTGTTCGACCAGGCCCTGACCAACGACCAGGGCGATTTGTTGGCCGCAACATTCTTATCGTCTGACATTGGGCGGCTTTATAACATGTTGTGTCAGGCTTCTGGAAAAACCCCTAAATCAGGCCGTGCCGAGAGCCGCGCGGCGTGATAATCTTTTATTGGTAATTTTAGCGTATACTAAGCTAAGTTACTGTTATTAAAGGATTTTCAAGATGCCGCAAACCAAATTCTGCCAAGGCGTGTCCGATATTTCGGATTCTTACATGGCTTTTCTTATTGATGAATTGGGGGTTATTCATAATGACCGATCCGAAAAAGCCTTTGAAGGCGTCGTAGATTGCCTGCGAGAACTCAAAGAACGCAAGAAAATCATTTACATTCTTACCAATGCCATTTTTCGGGCGGATGAGTGTCGTTCAATTTTAAAGGAATGCGGCGTTCCTCAGACTGTTTATGACGATGTGATTTCTGTAGGCGAAATGCTTTATCAAGGCATGCTGACCCAAACCGAAGAACCTTTTAAAGGCCTTGGTAAAAAAGTTTTTATTATTTCCAAAGACGATGATCGTCACATGCTTGATGGTCTTGGGTTGGAATTTGTAGATCAACCCGAAGAAGCAACTTTTCTGCTGATTATGAGCGCAGATACTGACAAAAAAATTGAAGATTATGAGCCGATTTTGCGCAAAGCCGTACAAAAACGGTTAAAAGCTTTATGTTTAAATCCAGACCTGAAAACATTAGTCGGGTCCCAGCTGGTGATGGGGGCTGGTGCTATAGCCCGTCGTTATCAGGATTTTGGTGGGGTTGTTGCCCATATCGGTAAACCCCATAAACCCATATTCCAGATGTGTGTGCGTAAATTGCAGAAGCTTGATATTTACCCCGGGCAAACTGCTGTTATTGGCGATTCAATGGATCACGATATTACAGGCGGATCTGCAATGGGCATGGATACAGCCTTGGTGCGCACAGGCATGCATGCAGGTCATTTTAAATCGGTTCAAACGCTTGCAGATTTAGATAAGTCATTAAACGCTTTATGTGCCGTGCATGGTAATGTCAGGCCGGTTTATTTATTTAATCGGTTGAACTGGGGTAGGGCGTTGCCAGATCGCAAACACAAAAAGCGTAAAATATTTTAAAAATTTGGCTTTGTTTAATCGGTTGGTTCCGAAAAGCGACGGCCCGGAGCGCGGTCAGTTTGATTAAACATATCTGCTTTTTCAGGAAGCAAGGCGCGCACAGCCGCTTTAATATCGGGCAGAATACGTTCAACTGCATTTTCTCCTTCTTTGATAAGTTCGCCGGCGCGTTCAAATTCAAGCAAGCCAATATGACCGATCAAAGGTTTGATATGGATATCTGGCGGGTCTCCTGCAAGGCGAGATCGCGTAATGCGATCAAGCACAATGTTTAAGGTTGAAAACATAACGCCAAACAAAGATGGCTGGTCGTTTTCACGGCGGAAAAGACGCCGTGCAATATTGGATGCATTAAACGGGTTATGCGACTGCTTACCCTGATCGCCAAAAATATCAAAACCCATAACATTTTGATAATTTTTCCCAGGGCTTCTTGCTTTGCTGATCAGGTCTGTATTCAGATCAACAGCAATAACCATGCGTGCACCAAGGGCACGGCAGGCTGAAACAGGAACAGGATTAACAAGCGCACCATCAATCAGGTTGCGGCCATTAATTTGTTTAGGCGGAAAAATACCAGGCAGAGCAAATGAAGCGTTCATCGCTTCAACAAGCGATCCTCGGCGTATCCAAACCTCATGGCCTGTTGCAAGGTCGGTTGCAATAGCAATGAAGGGGTGGGGTAGATTTTCGATCTGTATATCTTTTAAATGCTCAGCAAGCGCTATTTTAAATTTTTCGCCGCCAATGATGCTAGGGCTGCGCATTTTAAGGTCCATGTAAGAAAAAAGCCCTTCACGCGAAAGCCCAAGGGCCCACTCTTCAAACTCGTCTAATTTGCGTGCCAAATAGCACCCGCCTACAACTGCCCCGATTGATGTACCTGATATAACATCAGGCTTGATACCATGGCGTCTGAGCGCCCTGATGACCCCAATATGGGCAAACCCGCGTGAAAGCCCGCCACCAAGCGCAAGGCCTATTGTAGGCATAGCATAGCCAGGCACTAATGGACGTTCAACATTGGCAAGATCTTGCCACGGGTTTGACTCTGAGGGCATTTTGCGTGAAAACTCCTTTTAAGAATATTTTAGCACGAATTGAAATCAATCTCACTATGTCACTGAGCAGGCGCACAAAAACAAATTCCCTCGTGTTAATCAAGCGGTTGCTTTGCGATTATTTGCGTCCTTATTATGGACAAATTGCACTCGCATTTTTCTTTATGGTGATTTCTTCACTTATGACAGCAGCTTTTGCCAAGTTGCTTCAACCCGTTCTTGATGATGTTTTAATCAGCGCACAGAATGATACAAGTTCAGAAAATCTTATCATTCCCATGGCGCTTTCTGTATTTGGATGCTTTCTTGTTCGTGGCATCGCGTCTTATATTCATACGGTAAAAATGATCAAGGTTGGGCAGAACATTATAGGTGATGTTCAAAAAGATCTTTTTTCACATTTTATGACGCTTGATTTGAAGTTTTTTCATGCCAATCCAAGTGGCCAACTTATTTCGCGTGTTATCAGTGATGTGCAGGTCATGCGTATGGCTGTTGTTGATGCTTTAACCGGCATTGGCACAAGTTTTTTAACTCTGATTTTTCTGCTTACTGTGATGATATTACAAGACTGGCATCTTTCGCTTATTGCTATTTTTGCTTTTATTCCAGCTGCGGCAATGGTGGGGTATCTGGGTAAAAGATTGCGCAAAGTATCATCTTCTATTCAGCAGCATACCGCACTTCTGGCAGATCGCCTTTCACAGATTTTTCATGGTATCAGGCAAGTTCAAGCCTATGGGCAGGAAAATGCAGAACGGGCGCGGGCCAATAAAGCAATAGATCAGGTCATGAATTTAAATATTAAGTCGGTCAAAATTGGGGAGATTGCTACCCCTTTCAATGAACTTCTGGTTGGTTTTTCGGTTTTTGGCATTATCAGTTACGGCGCATATCAAATTTTGGATGGGCAGCTGACAACAGGTGGGCTGATGTCATTTATAGCAGCTTTTTCGCTTGCCTATGAACCTATTAAAAAACTTTCAAAATTAAACAATGTTTTGCAAGTAGGCCTGGCAGCTGCTGAGCGTGTTTTTGAAATGCTGGATACAAAACCCTTCATTGCAACTTTACCAACATCCAAACCTTTAGTATTGGCCGCAGGCCGCGCCCCTGATATTCATTTTGAAAAAGTTGTATTTAAGTATAACAACGATGAAGACAGGTCAGCCCTTAAAGGGGTCACATTAAAAATTCCGTCCGGCAAGGTAACGGCGCTTGTAGGGCCATCGGGGTCTGGAAAAACAACCATCATGAATCTAATACCCCGCTTTTATGATGTGACGTCTGGTTCTGTTTTAATTGAAGGGCAGGATGTACGTGATCTGACCGTTGATTCATTACGGCAAGCCATTGCACTTGTATCGCAAGATATCACCATGTTTGATGGTTCTGTGCGGGATAATATTCGCTATGGCAAACCAGATGCTACAGACGAACAGGTGGAAGAAGCAGCAAGGGCTGCCGCCGCACACGAATTTATTACAGCCATGTCTGACGGTTATAACACGGGGATTGGCGAAAATGGCGTCCTTGTATCTGGCGGGCAAAAGCAACGCATTGCTATTGCGCGTGCAATTTTAAAAGATGCGCCTATTTTGCTTCTTGATGAAGCGACATCTGCGCTTGATTCTGAGTCAGAAAAGGCTGTTCAGGCATCACTTAAAATTCTGGAGAAGGGAAGGACAACCCTTGTCATCGCGCACAGGCTTTCAACTGTTCAAAATGCGGATCAAATTATTGTGCTTGATAATGGGATTGTTTCAGAAAGCGGAAATCATCTTGAACTTTTGTCCTCAGAAGGTGTTTATTCCCGCATGCGCGAGGCGTTTATTGCATGAGAAATTTCTATGGCCTCATCGCTGTTCTGATTACTTTGTTTTTTATGCCAATAGGTGCACAAGCTGAAACGCTGATAATACAAACAGCAACAGGCGATCTTTTTGATTTTAACATTGATCTTGCCATCACCCCTGAACAGCAGATCGAAGGGCTGATGGGGCGCAAAAGTCTCCCTGATAATTATGGAATGTTGTTTGTTAATGAGAGTGCCCAGCGTGTAAGCTTTTGGATGTCAGACACTTTGGTCCCTCTCGATATGATTTTTATCGATGAGAAAGGCCGAATCGTAAAGATTCACCATAAGGCCCGCCCCCTTGATGAAACCAATATTCCTTCAGGTGTGCCTGTGCTCGCCACGCTGGAAGTTATAGGCGGAACTGCTGAAAAACTGGGGTTAAAGGTGGGGGATACCGTTCATTATAAGATTTTTGGTAATGTGCTTGAAGCGGAAAGCCCAAATCGCTATAAGGGTCATCGCACGTCATCTGGCCGGTAGGCTTGGGGGCATGCAAATCGGGGTGTAGCGCAGTCTGGTAGCGCGCCTGCTTTGGGAGCAGGATGTCGGGAGTTCGAATCTCTCCACCCCGACCAAGTTTTATGCGCCCGTAGCTCATCTGGATAGAGCATCGGCCTTCTAAGCCGAGGG
>CAZYMI010000008.1:0-83848 GCA_964648505.1 uncultured Pseudobdellovibrionaceae bacterium | reverse complement strand
GGGTTGTTGTAGATATGGAAGGCCATTCGCTTTGTTATGATATCAGCAAACCATCCCTGCTTAATCCAGATTTTATTGCGTGCGGTGATGGAGAGTTTATCAGAAAAATTCTTGCACCTGATGAGAGTGAGTAAGTTGAATATTTATATAGGCACGTTTGCGTCTGGGTATAACTGGTATTGTATAGGCTTGGGATTAAAAGTCGCAAAAAAACGATCCATTATATTTTCTATTTTGTAAGCCATTTCTGCTGCCGCAGCTGGATAAATATTTTCATTAGCCAGCTGTATTTCCTGCAAGCAGGGCGAAACAATCGAACATAATCCTTTTTCATCAGGGGAAATAATAGCCCACAGCGCGCAGTAGAAGCTTCCGCTTTCGTAATCATAAAAGTTTTTGATGCCTTGAAGTTCTTTTGTTCTGGTGCGTTGATCGAGAACGCGGTCAACAATCATTTGAACAATATTTGCATCCGGATCATGAGGGGGCGTAAAAGGTGTTAAAGTGCGCGTTTCGGCCAAATGAATAATGCGTGGCGTTCCGCCATAATTTGTTTCTAGACGGTAATATTCAAAAGAGGGTCTTTGGAACGTATAAGAATATTTTAGCTTTTTAGTAAAATAAGCAGACAAGCCCGCATCGGCATCAATCAGGTTCGGAGAGAATGGATTGCTACTTGTGCTTGTTAAATTGATTGGGCTTCTATGCGCAGGGGTCATTTTTTCTCTCTTTGGCGCATTTTAATATACATAAAACAGGATAAAAACAAGCTTTTTTCGCTTTTCGCTTTAATTCCAATCGGTTATGCTACGAAATCCAAGATAAAAGAGAGTATATAAAATGACAAAAACCCTCCCTGAAACCACATTTCTTCATGCGCAAAATGCGGACTATATCGCCCAGATTTACAGGCAATATCTTGCGAATTCTGGGGCTGTGGATCCCAGCTGGCAGTCTTTTTTCCGTGAACTGAACGATAATGATGGCGCATTGCTTTCGGATCTTGTTGGCGCAAGCTGGACCCCAAAAACCAATCAGCGCTTAAACGCAGGTAAGTCGCTTGAAATTGTCACGGATGCCGCCAAAGTTTCAAAGTCTCAAGGTAAAGCTGCCAATACCGATCAGTCGGTTGGTGGTGATTTAAAGTTAGCCGCACGTGATTCCATTCAGGCAAGTACAATGATCCGTATGTTCCGTGCACGCGGGCATATGCTGGCAACATTGGACCCGCTTGGCCTTATGGAACGAAAATCACATCCAGAACTTGAACCAGATTACTATGGCTTTGGCCCAAACGATCTTGATCGTCCGATTTTTCTTGGTGGACAACTTGGTTTTGAAACAGCATCTGTTAATCAGATTCTTGAGAAATTAAGATCGATATATTGCCGTACGATTGGTGTTGAATTTTGGCATCTGACTGATCCGGTTGAACGCGAATGGCTGCTTCATAAAATTGAAAATTCAGGTAATAGGACTAGCCTTAACAAAGAAGAACAAAAAAATATACTCGCACGATTGACGGCGGCTGAAGGGTTCGAACAATTTTTGCACACAAAGCATGTGGGGACGAAAAGATTTGGCCTTGATGGGGGCGAAACGCTTATTCCTGTTGTGGAAACGGTTCTTGAAACAGGTGTAAAAACGGGTGTGCGTGAAGTCAATTTCGGCATGGCGCATCGTGGGCGTTTAAATGTGTTGACCAATGTTATTGGCAAGCCCTTTACAGCGGTCTTCTCTGAATTTCAGGGGGCATCTTCCAACCCTGAGGATGTGCAAGGGTCAGGGGATGTAAAATACCATATGGGTACGTCATCTGATAAAGAATATGGCGGTGTTATGCTGCATTTATCACTGACAGCTAATCCATCGCATCTTGAAGCGGTGAATCCGGTTGTGATTGGGAAAGTGCGCGCCAAGCAATCCCAGCGCAAAGATGAAGATCGTACACAAGTGATGCCCATTGTTATGCATGGTGATGCGGCATTTGCAGGGCAGGGGCTTGTTGCTGAAACATTAATGATGTCAGAAATTCGTGGTTATGCGGTGGGCGGTACAATTAATATCGTTATTAACAATCAGATTGGATTTACAACCATGCCGCAATATGGGCGTTCAGGCCCATACCCAACGGATGTTGCCAAAATGCTGGCAGCACCTATATTCCATGTGAATAGTGATGATCCTGAAGCCGCTGTTCATGTTGCCAGAATTGCAACTGAATTTCGCCAGACCTTCAAGAAAGATGTTGTTATCGATATCGTCTGCTATCGCCGTTATGGCCACAATGAAGGGGATGAACCGGCCTTTACCCAACCGGTCATGTATAAAACCATTGAAGCGCGTGAAACGACGCGCGCTCTCTATGCGAAATCACTGGTTGCTCAAGGTGTCGTCAGTGATGCAGAAGCACAAAAAATCTATGATGATTTTAATGCCTATCTAGCCAGTGCCTTTGAAGCAACAAAAAGTTATAAACCAAATAAAGCAGATTTTCTGGAAGGAGCTTGGTCGGGTTTAAAACAGGCGCCGCATCCTGATCAGTGGCAGGGGCAGACCGCAATTACGTCTGATCTGGCGCAAGCAGTGGGTAAGGTTATTACTTCTGTTCCGTCCGATTTTGTTGCGAATACAAAAATTCTGCGCCAGCTTGACGCAAAGAAAAAAATGTTTGAAAAAGGCGAGGGATTTGATTGGGCCACAGCAGAAGCACTTGCCTTTGGTTCCCTCATTTCACAGGGCACACCTGTTCGTTTATCGGGTCAAGATGTAGGGCGCGGCACGTTTTCGCAGCGACACTGTATCTTGTACAATCAAGATAATGGCGAAAAATATATTCCCTTAAAACATATTTCGCCAAATCAGCCGAGCTTTGAAGCCTATGATAGCCCCCTTTCTGAAGCAGGCGTTTTGGGCTTTGAATATGGCTATACATTGGCTGATCCGCTTAGCCTTGTTATGTGGGAAGCCCAGTTTGGTGATTTTGTGAACGGGGCGCAGGTCATTATTGATCAGTTTATTTCCTCAGCTGAAACAAAATGGCTGCGTATGTCGGGCCTTGTTATGCTTTTGCCACATGGCTTTGAAGGCCAGGGGCCTGAACATTCATCAGGTAGGGTTGAACGATTCTTGCAATCATGTGCAGAAGATAATTGGCAAGTATGCAATATTACGACGCCTGCGAACTATTTTCATGCGTTGCGCCGGCAAGTTAAGCGTGACTTTAGAAAACCCCTTATTATTATGACGCCAAAATCTTTACTTCGTCATAAGCTTGCGGTTTCAAAGCTTGAAGATATGACGGGGGCGACAAGATTTCATCGTGTTTTAGTTGAAGGATCAGCCGATATTCGTGCTAAGTCAAAAGATGTAAAGCGCGTGATTATTTGTTCCGGCAAGGTTTATTACGATCTGTTTGAAGAGCGTGAAAAACGCCAGTTGAAGAATGTGGCGTTGGTCAGGCTTGAACAGTTTTATCCGTTTCCGGAAAAATCTATGGCAGCAGAGCTTTCATCTTACCCTAATGCTGAAATTGTCTGGTGTCAGGAAGAACCTAAGAATATGGGCGGCTGGTCTTTCGTTGAATCGTTTATTGAAACAACACTTAAGAATGCCAAACATAAATGTAACCGTCCTCGTTATGTTGGGCGACTATCTGCGGCTTCTCCTGCTACGGGCTATCTCAAGCGCCATAATCTCGAGCAGGCAAATCTGATCAGCGAGGCATTGACGCTATAAGTTTTGGAATAAGCTTCATGGATTCCGGCGGGGTAAACCCTGCCGGAAGAATTTGTGGCACGTTTATGTTACCTAATAAATTCAACCCGTTTTCATTGGCTGTTTTTGCAAAGAATACGGGGCTTATGCCGTGGTATTTTTGTAAAAGATCAAGGTAAATCCACATAAACATCGGCGAATGATTTAGCCGCTGTAGATGGCCTGTTTTGTGACTAAGAATTGCGTGAGCACATTCATGAAGAACAGCCGGTAAAGTCGGAATATAAATTGTAAAGCGTCTATTCAGAAAACTATATTCAGCAAGAGTTTTTTTATCAGGTTGAGGCGCAAAAATAATCTTGTGTTCTGGTAGCCCATATTTTTTACAAATATCTTTTATAATTTTTTTTGTCTCTACTTGCGATATTTTTCGCCTCCCGTCCATGAATCGAACAGCTTCCCAATGATAGACCATGCTTCTTTGAAAATCTTGCCTCAGGCTAGGTTTAGTAACCGCACGTGTTCCGTTTACAAGATGTGTGAAATATTCACTTGCTGTTGCAAAAGATCTAAACGAAAAAATGCTTCCATCTCCTTCATGGTGCCTGAGATGGCGTGATGAGAAGCGCACGAAGGCACTATCTTGCGTCTCACCAATTTGCCAATAACCATCGACTATGGGGTCAAAGACCGGACCGTAAAGCTGAGCTTCCTTTCCGTTTTGGGATGTCGAAGGGGATGTTTTTAAAGTCATATGTTTCTATAATTATATTCTATGTAAAATACAAGATTTATTCTGACTATTATATTGACTCAGCGCTGCCAATCCATTGATTTTTCGCCATTTTCCATCCACATTAGGGGCCGGAACTAATCATCTTAAAATTAAATACAGGCAGATCATCATGACAAATATCGTTGTTCCAACCTTGGGCGAGAGCGTATCTGAGGCGACCGTTGCAAAATGGCTCAAACGCGAAGGCGAAGCTGTGAAAGCGGATGAGCCTTTAGTTGAACTTGAAACCGATAAAGTAACGCTGGAGGTAAACGCACCGGCTTCAGGAACATTGATTAAAATTACAGCGCAACCAGGCGCAGCCGTAAAAGTGGGCGCGTTACTCGGTGAAGTGGCAGCGGGCGTAGCTGCTGCGGCTGCACCACCTGCGAATGATCCGAAACCAGCGCCAGTAGTAGCTGCGGTTGTTGCAGCAGCCCCCGCATCATCTGCACCGCAGGCTGGCCCAGCTGCGCGTAAAATGATGGAAGAGCAAAATATTAATCCATCTTCTATTGTAGGGACCGGTAAAGATGGTCGCGTTACAAAAGGCGATATCATTGAAGGTCGCGCGGTAGAACCTGCAGTAGCACCTATGCCATCAGCGTTTACTGCACCTGCGCGCGCATCAGGTCCGCGTGAAGAAAAAGTAAAAATGACGCGTCTGCGCCAGCGAATTGCTCAGCGTTTGAAAGATGCACAGAATACAGCCGCCATGCTAACGACTTTTAATGAAGTGGATATGGGCGCAATTATGGATCTGCGTAACACCTATAAAGATGCTTTTGAAAAAAAATACGGCATTAAACTTGGGTTCATGTCGTTCTTTGTGAAGGCGGCTGTAAATGCGCTGAAAGAATTTCCGGCTGTGAATGCTGAAATTGCCGGTGATGAGATTATTTATAAAAACTACTATGATATCTCTGTTGCTGTTTCAACGCCGCAAGGTCTGGTTGTACCGGTTGTGCGTGATTGTGATCAGAAAAATATGGCTCAAATTGAAGGCGATATTATGGCGCTTGCCAATAAGGGCCGTGATGGAAAACTATCAATCGATGATATGACTGGCGGCTCTTTTACCATTACCAATGGCGGCGTTTTTGGGTCCATGATGTCCACGCCTATTATCAACCCGCCGCAATCAGCCATTTTGGGTATGCATAAAACTATGCAACGTCCAATGGTCATGAAAGATGGGACGATTGCAGCGCGTCCGATGATGTATGTGGCTATGTCTTATGATCACCGTATTATTGATGGCCGTGAAGCTGTCGGATTTCTAGTGCGCGTTAAAGAAGCAATCGAAGATCCGCAGCGTCTCTTGCTCGATATTTAATGGAGCTTCTCAAAGGCCCGCCGCCGCAGCTTGAAACAGTTCGACTTTTGCTTGTGCCAAGATGTGCCGATGATAACCTGCATCTGCAGCCTTTATTTAATAATTGGAATATTATTCAGTTTATGGTGGCCGCTGTGCCGTGGCCATACCCTGACGATGGCTGTGCACAGCATTGGCAGGATATTGTAGAGCCAAAAATGAAATTGGGTGAAGAATTTTGCTGGACCTTGCGCGCAAAAGAAAATCCCGAAGTGCGCATGGGGCAAATTAACTTGCGGGCTCAAGGCGCGGCTGAAGAACATCGGGGCTTTTGGCTTGGTGTGCCTTATCAAAAACAAGGTTTCATGCAAGAAGCTGCAGATGAAATAATGCGCTATGCGTTTGAAGAACAAGGGTACGCACGGTTATTGATTGGTGCACGAGATGATAATACAGCATCCAACCGCATTAAGGAGAAGCAAGGATTCCGTAGAATAAAATCACAAATTAAGAAATATGCTGGCGGGTTTGAACATGAATCTGTGCAGTGGGAATTAACTCGAGATGATTATTTTGCTCGACGTTAAAAGCGCAAGCGCATTAAGTGCATCTTTATCGCGCCCACTATCAGCATGATGAATTTTGATATGATGAAACCCTGCTGCAACAAAATTCACAAGCTCGCGGGATGAGGGAACAAGATAAGCTACAACGCTTTCAGGTTCAATGATAACGCCCAGTCTGCGTGCGCTCATTAAAAGGCGGGTAATAGGCTCTACGGTAAAGCTGTATTTTGAATTTTCTATTTTATTGATATCGGCAGAGGAACCAAAAACAGGATGAGGTTCGGCAAGCCATAAGAAACGTTTTTGGTGATCGTCTTTTACAGCACACGCGGCAAATCGATCCTCTTTAAATCCGGTTTGCTGTAATGATTTCAGAAATTGGTGAAGGCGTGTATGAACATCATCATCCTGCCCCAGTAGAATTTCGCGCAGGGGATTATAGTCTGTGATATCGATATCTTGTCCTTGCGCAACAAGTGTTTCGATACGCTTTTCTTTACGAAACAGCTTAAAAACGCCCATGCCGGCGTGCCGCGCAATTTGCAAAGACATATCTTCAACATGATCTGAATTCTCGATCATATAAGTTTTATCAAAACCGATATGGTCGATATATAATGTGCGGATACCAGCTTCGATCATGTTTTTCATACAATTTGGGCATGGTGGGTCAGTCAAAAACATCATGCCGCCGTCTGTTTTTGGCACGGATAAAATGGCGGCAACCTCCGCGTGAATGGTACCGCTGGAATTTCCGATCCGCGTAGCGCGACCGATTGTGTTTTCAATTGTTTTTGGCCAGTGATTAAAAGCGGTGCTGATTATCTCATTCCCAGATATGTCCCACCCAATTAGGGCCGCGCCAATTTTATGGGTGGAGTGAGAGCTTTTTTGTAAAGCATTAACTGCCAGCTCCATGGCAGCAAAAGGTCCGTTAACACTTTGATTTTTAACGATTTCAGTGGATATTATTGGCATTATGAATATTTTTCTTGCAAAGCAGCATAAGAAACCTTTATTAGTGATCCTGCATGTAACATCTGAACTCTAAAAAATAATGAGAAAAAGATCTGACGCACATTATTTAATGAAACCTGCCATTGGGCAAGCTGGTAAAGCGCCATGGTAAGGAAGCTGACTCCAGATTCAAGTGTTATCCTTCCTTTTAAAAAACACTCTGCTGGTGCGCGGTTAGATCTTAACACATTCACAGCACGTCTGGAGGGGTTGGCTGCAATTCTAGACGATCTTCTGGAAGGCAAAAAACCTGCGATAGACCCCAAAAGCCCGCTTGGCAAAGTTATGCTGAAGCAAACAACGGCCATGTTTAGGGCGGGCACAATAACACCAACACCGCAGATGCTTTTTACATTTCCTGATGAGGACGCAAACCAGACCTATCAGATCGACCGACTGGTCATGACAACCCATCAGGCAAAAGGCGATACGTATTATCATACCTTGATGCAGCCTTTGATTGATCAGCAAATAGAAATTTCGACACATATCTCCCCTTTTGGGGTTACGGTAGCGGGTGCTGATCCTTTGTATAGAAGCACGCAGATTCCATCCGATCAAATTCTTCAAGAAACACAAGCGATGATTATACCGCCTGTTGGCGACTTATTTTCATTACGTCAGTTATTAACAGCACTAAAGCAGAAGCGGCATAATAATTTTGAGAATTATCAAGTTCTTATGATTAATAATGTTCAAGAACAAGGCACCATCCAAGACAGTTTCTGGAAACCGGTTATCGATTATTTAGGACTGCAGGATTTTTCTTATATCGATATTGTGAATGATCTTTTTGATGTAAAGAAAAAATATAGATTTTCTTTTGATGGAAATTATCCGGTCAGCTTGCCTCACTTGCCTCATATGAAGGTAAGACCTTCTTCTCTTATTTTGCTGCACACAACATCAGCGTTGAAAGTTTCTGAAACCAGACGCACGATGAATAAAGGAAAATATGACGTTATACTCACTCAAGGTGAAGCGTTCTTCCCTGGTGTTCCCGAAGCCTTAGAAGACGGACTTGATGCAGCTGCAAATGTAATGCGAAAGCTCTGGGGTATTGCGTTATTTTTAAGATCACCTGAGCATCGTGCCCATACATTAAAAAAGCTGGGTATACCAGCTTCAGATGTCATGATTTTGGCAGATGATCGTTATTATTTTTATTACGATGAAGAAAGACCTACCAATCATTCAATTACAAATTTTCGCAATGACCCTGCTTTTCAGGATGTTGCCTTTACTTTACCCCCTTTTGCGCCAAGCCCTGGCACAGAATTAAAAGGGTACCGAACAATACTGCCTGTAAGCGATGAAATGCAAATTCTTGAAACAGTTGCCGTGCGCGATAATCGAGTGTTTCGTGCGGTTGATGGGGCTGTTTTGGGCATGGTCTCGTTACAGGCATTGCTTGACGCAACATCAATGCAAGAACTGCGAGAGAAAACGTTATTATCCGGCGCGCAGACCGATAATGGCATACGTTATACGCCTGCTGAAAAATTAGGTCACAGACAGGAAAATTCAACAGACAGACATTTTATTCCCCTGGGTTATGATGTCACTGTTTCTGAAATTTCTGGGTATAAAACTTCTTTAAGTAGTGCAGCGCTTGCCCTGACAGGCCTTATGCATATGGCTAAAGTGCCCCAGAGATCAGGTATCAATTATAGCCTGACAGATCAGTTTAGGGGGCAGCCGTCAGAATTAACGATTGCTACGCAATATTCAGCTGATTCTATTTTTGCTACCCATGGGTCACATAAAAAGCGAATTAGATCCGCTTTAAACAAAGGCCTGAGCGAAACTATAGGGATCCCTCATGAGCCTCGTTTTATCTCCGGTGCGCATGGTGGCTATGATAATCGGACTGGCGATCATTTGGCTTCGTACTGGTCAAGGCAGAAAATGCGCGTCAAGACAGAAAAAAACTGGCTGGAAAAATATGATCGTCTTTTGCATGAGCCTGACGCTTTTTTAATCATGCCTGACAGATCGATTGACCGTGCCTTTCCTTTTAGCCGTTCGCGGCGTAACTATCTTCTTGCAACCGCAATTGTGGATAAACAGACACGGCAGTCAATCGGGTTTCCGCAAGCAATCATAGGTTATCATTCAGACCCAAGTTTTTCAGGCATTAGAGCAGCGATGGAAGATTTTACATCAGGTTCTCTTTCAGGGGATACAATGGAATCTTATTTTTCTTTGCCAGAAAGTTCTCAGGATCTTGTACGCGATTTCTCTTTTGACCTTTCTATCCCCCGTCACAAAGCAAGCCCCCAAGTTGAGCGTGTTTCAGCGTCAGGTAAAGCGTTTCACCACGGGATGATAAAAGCATCTATTTTTTGTTCTGCTAGTAATCTGGGTGTTGATAACTGCCGTGAACTGGCTGAGATTTCCTATCGTCTTGCGCAATCAGGCATAGCTTTAAAAACAGGTGGTGGTAAAAAAGGTCTTATGTGGGTATCTAATCTGTTCTATCAGCTTGGCCAGCATGACTTTGATCCCAAACATAGTCATACGCATTTAAGAACTATTCAGTGTACGCCTACAAAAGCGATTGAGGGCGAATATGTAGGAACACATAAGAATGTGCTGCAAGAACTAAGCGCAATGTTAAAATCATCAGGGGGTGTTTTTACGCCCGAAATTTTTATCACCGCAGGCAGATTATTTGAACAGTACGATAAGCAGCGTTTTTATCGTTCCCCTGATTTTGTTTATACGGATTCAAAAAGAACCTGGTCGCATATTTCATGGCGAATGGTAAAACTTGTACTTGGGGCGGATGTGTTTATCTGCGCGCCCGGTGCCTGGGGCACTTTGCAGGAAATTGAAGCCGTTCAGCAGGCAAAGTTTTTAGGCATTATTCCCAACAATATTCCGATGCGTTTATTAAATATGCCAGTCAATGTCGGGGGGCAAAAACGCGGGGCGTTTGATTATTTTACCGAAGATTATGATGCAAATTTCCCCGGGCATTTAAATGGCCATAATATTCGATCCATGTCTTCAGCACAGGAAATTTTAAGTGACGTCTTACCAACACTCGGGCTTGATTTACCGAACCCTTTCTGGTCTTCTAAGCCAGAATTCAAAAGGAAATAGTATGAAAGCTCGCATCACTGTCATGTTAAAAAATGGTGTTTTAGACCCGCAAGGAAAAGCCATTCATAATACCCTTCATACATTAGGCTTTTCAGGCGTCAGCGATGTTCGGCAAGGAAAGTTGATTGAACTGGATCTGATGGAAGGCACATCTGCAGACACAATTAAAGATATGTGCGAGAAACTTCTGGCCAATACTGTTATCGAATCTTATGCCATCGATATTGTTGCGTGATATTCCCGGCATTAAGCGCGGTTTAAAGCATCTTTTAAAAAACGATCCGGTATTTTCCGTTCAAGGATGGTCTTTACGTGATTTTGACCGTTCTTGCAGCAAGCCTTCTTTTGAAAGTCTGGTTAGAATAATATTAGGGCAGCAAGTATCTGTGGCGGCTGCTAACACAATGTGGAACAGGCTGGTTGATCATCAATTAACCAAAGCAAAAGTTTTAAAAGATTTTTCCCCTCAATCTTTACGGGCCTATGGCATTAGCCCTCAGAAATCCGGATATATTTTAGGGTTGGCGCAAGCTGTTCATTTAAAAAAACTGGATTTAAAAGGGCTAGCTGATGCGCCTGATGAAGATGTGCTTCAGGCGATAACCGCGCTTAAAGGTTTTGGGCTTTGGAGCGCGCAGATGTTTATGATGTTTTCACTGGCGCGGCCCGATTTATGGCCCGCAGGGGATCTGGCCATTCAAAAAGGTATGCAGGTATATCATCGCAAACGCGTAAGGCCCGATCTTTCTCAAACCCAAAAAATGGGACAGAAATTTACGCCATATCGTACCGCCGCCGCCCTTTTGACATGGAAACTATCGCACATCAAACCCTTAGGCTAAAAACTGTTCAGATAAAATGCGATCTTGAAGCCCATTGCCTGGGTCAAATAATAAAGTCACGCTGGTGGTTTGATCTTCCCAAACAGAAACAGTCTGAATATTACGAAATTCAGAAAAGTCTGCGGTTGCGCTGACAGGCCGCTTTTTTGCATCAAGAACGTTAAAATGAATGGTTGCGCTGTTTGGTAAAAGCGCACCACGCCATCTGCGTGGGCGGAAAGGGCTGATAGGCGTTAAAGCCAGTATCGGCTGCCCTAAAGGCACGATGGGCCCATGAGCGGAAAGGTTATACGCGGTTGATCCTGCGGGGGTTGAAACAAGTACACCGTCGCACACCAATTCTTCAAGGCGGATGTTATGATCGATACTGATCGATATATGCGCAGACTGATAGGTTTGGCGAAACAGCGCTACTTCGTTAAATGCAATAGCTTCTGAAACTTTGCCATCCAGATCATACACTTTCATGCGGAGCGGATGTAAAATAATTTTCTGCGATTGATTAATGAGTTGATTTAAATTGCGCCCTTCAAGCGGATTCATCAAAAATCCAACTGTACCAAGGTTAACACCATAAAGTGGAACATCAGATAAGGCATGCTTGTGCAAAGCTTCGAGCATCGTGCCGTCGCCACCAAGAACAATGATGGCGTCTGCCTGATCGGCATCGGTATTCGGAAAATCACGCGTTAAATCAGTATAGGCAGCGTGCGCCGCAGGTGTATCAGCAACAATGTAATGAAAACGGCTTTTCATCAGCCTTCTGTACCTGTTTTTGGTTGTGCCAGATGCGCGTTATCACTCTGCCATTTTACAGGATCATTTAAAAAACTCTCAACCGCTTTTAAAGTGTGTTGATCAAAGTAATGATGATCGCGCGCAACAGACAAAAC
The DNA here is from genome assembly GCA_964648505.1 of uncultured Pseudobdellovibrionaceae bacterium. GTDB lineage: Bacteria > Pseudomonadota > Alphaproteobacteria > Micavibrionales > Micavibrionaceae > CAZYMI01. The sequence goes on along the minus strand of CAZYMI010000008.1, from coordinate 71,615 downwards.
TTCCCACCACGTCGTCAGATTATGTAGCTCAACATTTAAAGTCTTCATGTTTTCCAGTGAAGATTTGAAAATGCCATAATGAAAAATAACAAAGGAATGATGAACGGATGCGCCCGCGTTTCGTAAAGCTTCGATAAAAACTTTCTTTGAACCACCATCAGTCTGCAGGTCTTCAATTAATACAGCAGACTTTCCAGCTTCATCCATACATCCTTCAATTTGCGCCATGCGGCCAAAGCCTTTGGGTTTTTTGCGCACATAAAGCATAGGAACATTTAAGCGCTCTGCGATCATAGCGGCGTAAGGAATGCCAGCAGTTTCACCACCGGCGGCATAATCGATTACACCGCAGGCATCTCGAAGTAATTTAGCGGCCTGATCCATCATAAAGGTCCGGCCTTCCGGAAAGGCTATCGGCCTTCTGCAATCAACATATACAGGGCTGACCTTTCCAGATGTTAAAGTGAAAGGCTGCTTTGCATTAAAAAGAACAGATTTTGTATCGAGCAAAATTTTTGCTGTTTGCTTTGCAATGTCTGCATTTGGCATGACCATGATCGTCTCTCCGTTTTGAATAACTCAGGTATGGCGAGTTTTTATGATTGTTTCAAGTCTTTGGGGTTTAAACCTTTGGCACAATCTTGAGGTGAGGAACCCACTTGGCAGGTTTAAGGCACGCATTGCGTAAAGCCAGCAGGTATAGATGATCTGAATGCAGCGTGTTTAAAAGGTGTGTGTGAAGCCGTTTACGTGCTAATGCATGGCGCGCAGCCAAGAAAATCCAATCCATTGCCTACAATGGCAAGAAATAGGAATAAAGTCAAATTATTTTAAGCTCATTGGCTAGCCCAAACAATCCGCGCTAGCCACAAAACATCATCTGATTTCAAGGTTAGGTCTGCCAGAGATTTTGAGAAATCCTTAAGTTCAATTCTTGATGCTGTGTGCCTTAACATTTCGAAGGGCTGAAGGTCTCCGGATTTAAATTTCACCAGAACGCGGTCACCGCGCCGTATAGGTGATGTGGGGGACATCACCAGAATATCACCATCACGATAAGTGGGCTTAAAATTATTACCCGATACTTCAAGTGCGAATAAACTTAGTTTTGCTTGGCTAGGTAGGTTATGATCGGGGAATAAAATATCATCCCATTCATTTCCTTTTGGTAAGCCATCGGCTGTGAAAGCATCATTTTTTTGTGCATTTGATAGCCCTATAACAGGAATAGCGCGTGATTTAGTTGGCTTTGTTTTTGAATCCGGATCATCCATTAAAGCAGCAAGATCATTTAAGCTAGCTCCTGTGACCTGAAGCACTTTGTTGATGCTTTCAGTTGTAGGCCATCGTTCTTTTCCGTCAGACGAAAAACGCTTTGATTTATTAAATGTTGTGGGGTCCAGCCCTGCTTTTTTTGCAAGACCTGATGTGGAATAGCCCAGGCTATCAGCCAGCCGGTCAATGCCGGCCCAAATTTGTGCGTGTGTAAACATAGGAAGAGTATCCCACGAAGTAGGATAATTATATATAGGAATTAAATCATAATAATTCTTGACAATCAAGGAATTTATTCCTTATATTACATTCCATGAAGACACCCAACGCCCAAGGAGACCCCCCAACCATGGAAACAGCAACAATTATTGCTTTGCCTCGAATCAGGCCTGAAAGCTCGATTGTCCTTGAAGGGCAGGATGCGGTGCCTGTGCCTTTTCGTGATGCTGCCGAAGCGTGGTTTTGGTTTATTCAAGCCTGGTCAGCGCGTCAGGATGGAGCCCGGATTACAGCAGGGGCCGCCGGTTCAGTTTTACGCCCATGCGAAGCGATCGATATTTTTTCAACACTAGAACGTTTGCATCGTAATCGCAGGCTCTTGCGCGATCATCTGCTTGTTTTGCGACATTATGGTCGTCGACTTGCGCCCCCTGATTCTCGACGACCAAAAGAAATGCGTGCCTATCGGCTTTGGCAAGAAGCGATGGATGTTCTGACCCCTGTTTTTGAACGTAAAGGCATCATCATGATGCGTAACTGGTTGAAGGAGAGTTAAAAAATGAAAGCCTATATTGTTTTCACACCCGATGCAGATTTATGGTGGCTGCGCTTTTTAAAGCGCGGGTATCGTCACTGTTTCGCCTTACTTAATAACGGAAAACAATGGATCAGCATTGATCCATTGTCACCGCACATGGATATTACCGTTCATGATGTTCCGTATGATTATGATCTGCCGGCATGGCTTGATAAACAAGGCCACAAGGTGCTTGCCGCGCCCTATCAGCGTCATACACGGAAGCCAGCACCATGGGCTTTATTTAGTTGCGTTGAAGTGGTTAAGCGCGTTTTAGGCATCAGGTCTGTGCGCGTTATAACACCTTATCAGCTTTATCGCTTTGTAGAAAAATACCATGCCAGAAATAGGGGGGTATAATGGGAAAAGTTTTGCCAATACCAAAGCAGCCTAAAGTTGTTACGTTGCCGCCCCTACCTCCGCCTCCACCGCCTGTCATAGACTCATCAAAAAATGATGAAGCTGAACAATCGCGTCGCCGTGCACAGGCTTTGCTTGAACGCGAACGCAGCAGACTGGGCACAGTGCTCACAAGTTTTTCGGGTGTTCTTAGAAATAATGATCAACGCCCTCAACGTAAAACATTACTCGGAGAATAAAATGGAATTTCTTGATGAGAAAAAACTTATAGATGATGTGATGGCACGCTATGAAAGTGCCAAAAATAAAAGACGTCTATGGGAACCGCTCTGGACTGATTGTTATGATTATGCCCTACCACAGCGGGCGGATACAGGCGTGGTATCAATCAGGCGCATGGAAAAGCTTTATGATGCAACAGCCTTAGATGCAGTAGATCAGCTTGCCGCATCACTTTTAGGGCATATCACACCCCCGTGGGCACCATGGTTCGGTTTTCGTGCGGGGTTTGAAGCGCAGCCTCATTCACAAGAAGCCCTTAGTGTCCTTCTTGAAAAAGCAGCACGGACAATTCAAAACAATTTAGATCACTCTAATTTTTTGACAGAAATGCATCAATGTTTTCTAGATCTGGTCGTCGCAGGAACAGCGTGTTTGAGTATCGAAGAAACACCTCCGGGGTCATTATCCGCATTTACTTTTTGTGCTATACCACTTTCAACCCTTGTTTTGGAAGAAAGTGATACAGGGCGTATCGATACAATTTATCGCACTCTGACATTAAACTTAAAAGGTCTTGTCGCTCGTTTTGGTGAAATGGATATCAAAGGCGATGCAGACAAAAATTTTACAGTCATTGAACAGATTTCGTCCAATCATCACGGTGCGCATTATCTTGCTATTTTAACAGAAGGTGCTGACAGACCTTTATTGCTGGTTGAAAAGAACCTTGCATCATCGCCTTTTATTGCTTTTCGTTGGACCAAGAGTGCTGGTGAAGTCTACGGCAGGTCGCCTGTTATGAATGTGTTGCCTGATGTTAAAGTGGCCAATAAGGTTGTTGAATTAATTTTAAAAAATGCATCAATTGCGGTTACAGGTATCTGGCAGGCAGATGATGATGGGGTACTTAATCCTGCGACAATTGAACTTGTGCCCGGCGCCATTATTCCAAAAGCTGTTGGATCTCAGGGTTTAAAACCACTTGAAATGCCGGGCCGCTTTGATATCTCCCAGATTGTTCTTGATAATTTACGTGCGCGTATTCGTCATGCACTTTTAGTTGATAGGCTTAGCGCGCTTGATGGAAATAAAATGACAGCAACAGAAGTGCTGGAACGTTCAAGTGAAATGACCCGCCTTTTAGGCGCAACATATGGCCGATTGTCATCAGAATTATTGCTGCCCTTAATTGGCCGCCTATGGAGTATCTTGCGCGGGCGCGGCGCTATTCCAGATTTGCCGCTTGATAGCCGTCTGATTGAAATTGAAGATCGCGCCCCTTTGGCTATCGCCCAGCGTGCAACACATATTCAGGGTTTGCTTGGATGGGTGCAGGCCACGCAATCATTCGGGCCGCAAGTACAGGCGTTAATCGACTATCCGGCAATTGCACGGCATCTTGCAGATGCTTTGGGGTTGCCAAAATTATTTTTTAAACCTCAAGGAGAAGACCATGCAAACTGAACCAAATCTGCTGACAGCTGTAAATGCTGATCAGAATCAAACGGCAAAACCAGATGGTGTTCCAGAAAAATTCTGGGACGAACAAAAAAAAGAAATTAGGCTTGACGCTCTTTTATCATCCTATTTGGCATTAGAGAAAAAAATGGCATCTATGATTCATGCGCCAGATAGCGAAGAAGGCAGAACAAAAATTTTAAAGGCCTTGGGGCGTCCTGATACACCTGATGCTTATGATATTGATGTTTCACATGGATTGTTTGAAATTGATTCTGATTTGAATGCAAGGCTGCATGAAAAAGGCTTTACGCCCGATCAGGTGCAAACGGTGTATGACGCGGCCGCAGAAAAACTGATTCCTTTGATTGTAGAGTTGGCAAGCCAATTTCAGGCTGATCGTGAAGTGGAACGCTTGGTGTCTGAATTTGGTGGTCTTGAGCAATGGAACACCGTATCACGGCAACTTCAGGCCTTTGGTAAACAGAATTTGCCTGCAGAAGTGCTTAAAGGGCTATCATCTTCTTATGATGGTGTGATGGCGCTATATCGCTTAATGAAAGGGGAAGGGCATGCGTTAAAAATGCGTGATGATGGTGCCTCCAGCAATGCGGTTGATGATAAGACCTTACAAAAAATGATGCGGGATCCAAAATACTGGCGTGACCGTAATCCAGATATCATGGCCAAGGTTGCTGACGGGTTTAAACAACTCTATGGATGAAAATGAAAACCGCCTTCGGGCGGTTTTTTATATCAACATTATAAGTGCGTAATTGAAATCAATCAGACTTTAAGCTTATAAAGTTTAGGCTGGAACGCCTGACATTTCATTCATCATTTGATCATCGATGACCATCTGGAATTTGTTTTTGATAGCCGCTGGAACATCAAGAAATTCAAGAGCGAATTTATCTTCTGATTTACGGACAATGCGTGCTTTTTGGCCGATATCAATAATTTGTTCGCGTAAGCGAAATTTTAAGGTCAGATCAATCATCTGGTTCAGCCCAAAAAGTCGTGCATCACCTGCCAGCAACATGCCCCCCATTGACCAATTTTCAACAGGAAATAATTTTCCATTAATCACACTGACGCACAAATCATTGCCGCGGCGCGGATGGATTCGTCTATGCTGAGGCGATTCTTGTGTTGCGCTTGTGCCAAGGCCAAGATACTTGGCTAATAATTTCATCATTGTTGATACTCCCCGTATCGCGATGTTTTAATACTCTTTTCTTGTCATAACGAATAACAAGAAATTTCCCCTAAATCAAGATAATAAAGAAATAAGGGGCAATAATCATCCTGTAAAGATCGAGGATAAAAAAACCTCTTGACAATTTAGGATTAAATTCTTATATTAAAACCATCAACGCCCGAATTGCGCCTTTAAAGGTTCAAAGCGGGCGTTTTTTTATGCGGTTACTTTAAAGCGGATAACGCGCTTGGCGCGCCCCCTTCTGACCGACAGGCCTATGGGCCGGCATGGGAAAACCTGCCGTTAACCCTTCATGCCTTGTCACACCGCAGCTTTTAAACCCTCTAACTTATGAAAGTGACAACAATGTCTGTCAGTATCGAAACCTCTTTTACAAAGCAGTTCGAACGCGATGTGCACGAAGCCTATCAAAGGCTTGGATCACGTTTGCGCTCAAGTGTTCGCAACATTAATAACGTCAAAGGTTCAACGGTTGTCTTCCAGCGCGTTGGCCGTGGTACCGCTTCAACCAAATCAACACACGGTATGGTGCCGGTGATGAATATTGCACACACAGCCGTGGAATGTGTGCTGCAAGATTATTTTGCTGGTGACTGGGTTGATAAACCTCAGGAGCTTAAAATTAATCATGATGAACGGCTTGTTATTGCCAATGCTGGTGCTTATGCGATTGGCCGCAAAACAGATGATCTGATTGTGAACGCCCTTGCAACAGCAACCTCTCAGGTTATTCCAGATGCCAATATTGGTATTACGCTGGATAAGATTCTGGATGGTTTTGAGCGTCTGGGCGCAGCAGAAGTACCTGATGATGGCCAAAGATTCGCTGTTGTTGGCTGGAAGCAATGGTCACAGCTTTTGAAACTCAGTGAATTTGTTAATGCAGACTATGTTGGCCAAGATGAACTACCTTATAAAGGCGGGCAGGCCAAAAAATGGCTGGGTACAATCTGGATGCCGTATTCAGGTTTGCCGAAAGACGTCAATGATATCAGATCATGCTACTGGTTTCACAAAACAGCTGTCGGCCATGCATCCGGCTCTGATGTGCAAACAGATATCACCTGGCATGGTGATCGCGCGGCGCACTTTGTCAACAATATGATGAGCCAAGGCGCAGCCCTTATCGATGGGTCGGGCGTTGTTGTTATCAATTGTGACGAAACCCCAGACTAATCCAACTTAAATCAGGAGATATTATTATGGCCTTTTTATCTAAAGACCTTAGCGTTTTGGCATATGCCAATAATTTCACGCTGTGGCATTACACAACCTTTGATTCAAGCGTTATCACAGCAGGATATTTTAATGCTGCGGCTGATATGCTTCGTGTCAATGATCTGGTTATTGTCAATATCGATACAGACGGTGTTCCAAGCACTAAATTTTATATCGTAACAGGCAATACGGGTTCGGTCGTCAGCATCACTGTGTACGCGTAATACCCTATAGCGCGATTAAACACAGGCTCATGACCCGGGATGGCGGCGCGGCCGTGCTGCCATCCCCCCTTTTTTTAATATTATCAGGAGAACGAACAATGGCTTTATCTGCGATTGCACTATGCGCGCGCGCTTTAATTAAGCTTGGCGCTAACCCTATTACATCATTTTCTGATGGATCCGTTGAAGCGGGGATAGCGGGCGCGTTATTTCCTTCTATACGCGATGCTTTGCTTTCCCAATATGGCTGGGGGTTTGCAACAACATCTGCGACGCTCGCAAGATTAGCAGAAGGCCCCCAAACAGATTATGCTTATGCCTATCAGTTACCAACGGGATTTTTACGGGCTTTGTCTGCGGGTTCAGGTACACAGTCACGCGGGCTCAATTACCGCATTGCCAAAGGCAAGCTTGAAACAAACGCAGAAGATGTAACGCTGACATATTTATTCGCCCCCGCTGAAGAAGATTTCCCCCCATATTTTGATGCTGCCATTATTGCTAAATTGTCGGCAGAGTTTTGTATACCGATCACAGAAAATACGCAGCGTGCTGAGGCGTTGTATAAATTAGCCGAAGCTGAATTTGCTAAAGCCCGTCAGGTCGACGCGCAGCAAGATACACCAAATCGCATTAATGACTTTTCTTTGATTAACGCGCGCGGGTAATCATGACAAAAATTCTTGAAACCAAAACCAATTTTACGGCAGGCGAAGTATCATCCAGTATTTTAGGCCGTGGCGATTTAAGAGCATACGAAAACGGTGCGTTGAAGTTACGAAACTTATTTATTGCACCGACAGGTGGCGTATCCAGACGTTACGGCACATTTTATCTTGCAACACTTCCTTCACGCGCAAGGTTGGTTGCGTTTGAGTTTAACTCAGATCAGGTTTATGTGTTGGCTGTTCAGCATTTGCGCACAGATATATTTGCCGACGGCGTTTTTATTGCCACATTATCCACCCCATGGACAGAGTCACAGATTGATCAGATCAACTGGACCCAAAGCGCAGATACTTTACTTGTTGTTCATCCTGATGTTCCGCCAAAGCGTATCACGCGCCAAACGGGCGACATTTGGGCGGTGTCAGATTGGCAATGGGCTATTGTGAACGGCATAGCCCGCGAACCATTTTTTAAATATGCGCCCGCTTCTGTAACGCTGACACCATCTGCTACCACAGGGTCTATAACACTGACCGCATCGGCTGCAGTTTTTACCAGTGCGTATGTCAATACACGCTTAAAGCTAGGCGGTAAGGAAATATTGGTAACAGGATATATCAATCAAACAAATCTTTCTGCAACAGTCATTGAAACGCTTGCAGGCGTTACAGCTTTAACAGATTGGGCAGAACAGGCATTTTCCGCGGTGCGTGGTTATCCTGTGTCGGCTGTTTTTCATCAAGACCGACTGGTCATTGGCGGCAGCCGTGATTTACCAAACAGACTTTGGTTTTCACAAAGTGGCGATCTGTTTAATTTTGATTTGGGAACGGGGCTTGATGATCAGGCAATTGAATTTTCAATTCTGTCAGATCAGGTTAATGCGATCCGCAATGTTTTTTCTGGACGACATCTGCAGGTCTTTACATCGGGCGCAGAGTGGATGGTCACAGGCGATCCTTTAACCCCTGCGAATGTACAAATTAAACGGCAGACACGTATTGGCTCGCGCACGGACCGTAATATCCGCCCCCTTGATGTGGATGGTGCAACCCTTTATATCGCCAGAACAGGTTCTGCGGTACGTGAATTTCTTTATACGGATCTTGAACAGGCCTATCAATCAACCGATCTGGCGTTGTTATCGCCGGAAATTGCTGAAAACCCGATCGACCAGGATTATGATCCGCAAAATAGACTTTTGTATCTGGTGCGTGCGGATGGAAAGTTCGCCACGGTTACTATTTACAGGTCAGAACAGGTTATTGCCTGGACCTTACATGAAACACAAGGTCATGTGCATTCGATTGCTGTTGTGGGTCGTGATGTATATGTCGTGTGCTATAGGAACAATAGTTTTTTTCTTGAACAGTTTAGTAAAGATATTTTTTGTGATGCAGGTTTATCTGGGGAAGCTACAACGCCGCAAAAAATTTGGTCTGGTCTTGGGCACTTGGAAGGGCTTGTTGCTACAATCCGTGCCGATGGTGTGCCCCAGTTAGAACAAACTGTTCAAGATGGCCAGATAACCCTTAATAGTGCGGCGCTTTCTGTTCAGGTGGGCTTGCCTTATACGCACCTGATAGAGCCGCTTCCCCCTTCAATATTATCAGCAGCTGGAAGCGCGCGTGCGACAAGGTTAGTGGAGGCGACTTTCAGGTTGAAAGACACTCCAGCTTTTAGTGTCGATCTAGGACAAGGCGCGCGTGATGTACCTTTGCGCAATTTAGGTGCAGGTATTTTAGATGCTGAGCCTAACCCTTATAGCGGTGATGTTCGTGTGCGCGCACTGGGCTGGCAGCATGACATGACAGCGCCATTGTGGCGCATAGCAGGCAGCAGCCCTTTACCGCTTACAATTTTATCCGTTAACACCGAAATGAAAGTGAACTGAAAATGGCAGCCTTACCGACATTTACAGCCGCTCTTCCTGCTTTAGGAAAAGCGGCAACGCTTGTATCTGGACTTGATACAGTATTCTCAACAATCAACCTTGTACGGGATAATTCAGCTTCTTTAAAAGCAGCAAAATTACAGCAAGAACAAGCGCGTCAGACAGCAAATGCGCAGCGTGAACAGCAGGCATTTGCATCAGACCAGGCGGAAATAGAACGTCAAAAAGCTTTAAGGCGCGCTGTTTCCAGACAGAAAGCACAATTTGGTGCACAAGGCGTGTCAGGCGCTGATGGATCAGCCGAAGCTGTTTTACTTGGCCTTTTTGAGGAATCAGATGAAGAAAAAAAACAACGTGAAAAACTTGATCAGATGCGCAGCCGTGCGCTTGATGCGCGGGCTGGCAACAATAGCCGACTAGACCTGCTTGAACAAAGCAGATTGTCGGAAAGAAATCGAATTGACCGTATTTTATTTGGCTAACCATAAAGAGGATATATCATGACAACACATATACAAATTCCAGATGTAACACCTGTTATTCGTTTTCTTGCGAATGGAACTCAGAATATTTTTTCGTATTCTTTTCCAATTTTTACGATAGATGATTTAAAGGTTTACATTGACGGCACATTACAAAATAGCGGATACACTATAACGGGTGCAGGCCAGACAGAAGGGGGGAATGTTGTTTTTACAATTGCTCCGGCATCAGGGCAGGTTGTCAGTTTGAAACGTCAGCTTAAAATTCAGCGGACCACTGATTTTTTAGAGGGCGGAGATTTTTCTGCCAATGTTATTAATACAGAACTTGATTATTTAGTCGCAGGGTTACAGCAGCTTGAAAATGAAAATAGCGCCGTTTTACGTTTTTCAGACAGCGAAAACCTTCCCCCGATCACAACCTTACCATTGCTCTCAGAGCGTGCTAATCATGCACTTGGTTTTGATTCTGCTGGTAATCCTGTTGCGTATCCAGTGAATGATATAACGCCACCGCCTGCTGTTAATGTGACGGTATCAGGAGGGTCAGCACGCACCATTAACAGCCGTGCAAATGACGCTGTTTCAGTAAAAGATTTCGGAGCTGTTGGTAATGGTCTTGCAGATGATACAAATGCTTTTAATGCGGCACTTGCAGCGCATGGATATGTATTTGTACCAAAAGGTGTTTACCTGATATCGGGTACGATTACACTGCAAGCGGGGCAAGCTTTAACAGGGGTTGGCGCATCATCTGTCATTCGCGCGCTGGCAAGTAATTTTACTGTTTTTGAAGTTGTTGCAGGCAATACAAAGATTGATAATGTAAAAATTGAACAAGCACAACTTGCGTTTAAACTTTATGGTCGCGAAGGGGCTTGTACCAATAATACATTAAGTAATATAATCATTGATCAATGTATAAGCGGCATCGAACTTGATGGTTTTACCAATAGCTTACGACCATGCCAATCAAATCATTTTACAGGCATTGCAATCCAAAAATTCACTGGTGATGGAATTAAATTGGTGACATCTGGTGCCGGGCTTGCACCATCACGAAATAATTTTGAAAATATCTGTCTTGATCCGCAAGGGCAGGCTGTTACTGGAAACGCAATTTTTGTTCAATCAGGTATTGAACAAAACTGCTTTTCACGAATAAGCGCGGATATAACAACCCCTTCCACCGCATGTATTAGAATTGCAAGTGGTGTTTCAGGAACACGGCTTGAAGGGGTGCGGGTTAATGCACATGCAAGCGCAGCCCATATCAGGTTGGAAAGTGGTTCGCTTAATACTGTTATTGAAGATTTGCAAGCCTTGGGTGCGGGCACAGTTATTGATGATTTGTCATCAGGCCAATATACAGCACGTAATGCAGGCGCGGTTGATAAAAATAAATTATTGCGTACGAATATCAGTGACCTGACAGCCCAAACAATGCGCTACACGCCACAGAACTATGCTTTATCAGGTATCGTTGTAGCGAATGCTGCCTATAGCTTGCATCTGGTGTCTGCGGCGGCAGGTGCGGTTACCTTTCAGTTACCAAATGCGACCAGTGTTTCCGGCTGCTATATGGTTGTAAAAAAATCAGACACATCATTGAACGCTGTTACAATCACAGATCATGCAGGAGCGCAGATTGAAACACGAGATTTGATTCTTTCAAGCCGTATCGATTCTGTAACGCTTTTTTCTAATGGTGTTAGCTGGCATGTTATTTCATCACCAGCAGTCAGTCGAGGTATGCGTACGGTTACATTTTCAAGCGGTACATATGATATCGATATGTTGGCAGACACTTACGTTATTACCAATAATGGTAACATGACAACAAGGCTACCTACGCCATCGGCAACGAATGCGATAGGTCGAACGATTACAATCAAGAAAATAAGTGTCGCTACTCAAACGATGAATATTACAGTGCTTGGCGGCACTACACTTGATAATGGCGCAGCGATCACACTCAATGGTGACAATTCAGCAATCACAGTTATTTCTGATGGTGTGCGGTGGCGCATTCTTTCACGGTATAATTAAGAAAGAGTGCGAATATGACAGAACAATCAATTACGGCGCAGACACGCGCTCGTGTTGCCAGCTTTTTGCCGGAATCAATCGCGCGCGCATTGGGGTCTTATCGACGTTTCATGGAAGGTGATGTACCTGATGATGCCAAAGGATTTTCAGCACATCACACAGCCTGCAAAGTCGCTATTGCTCATGTGGAACTGCTTTTAAAACTGGCACGTTGGGCTGAACTGCCTGATGAAACAGTGATAGAAGCTGACAAATGCGCTGAACTAAAAGCGATGATTAATCAAGCAGAATTTGAACTGAAAAACTATAACAGCCCAGATTGCGATCAAGATGATGGCAGTGAAGATGAAGAAGGGATGTATGGCGCATGACGGAAAGCATATCATTTCCACTTTTTGTTGTGATGTGGAACCAGCAACAAAGGCAATCAACACCAGGCTTGCATCTTAAAATCGCCCGCTGGCTTGAAGCGCGTTATACAAAAACAGAAACACGATTATTACTGATGGCTTTTCGTAGCGCAGGCAAGTCAACAATTGTAGGTTTGTTCTGTGCCTGGCTTTTATATATCAAGCCTGAATTACGCATCATGGTGATTGCTGCTGATATGCTTTTGGCACGAAAAATGGTGCGTAATGTGAAGCGCATTATTGAACGTCATACCTTGACACCGCATTTAAAACCCGATGCGCCGGACCAATGGGGCACTGACAGATTCACAATCAAACGTGAACTTGAATTACGTGACCCATCCATGCTGGCGCGTGGTTTAAATGCAAATTTTACTGGATCACGCGCAGATATTGTTATTTGTGATGATGTGGAAGTGCCCAATACAGCTGATAGTGCCGATAAGCGTGAAGAGTTACGGGCAAAGCTAATGGAAATAGACTATGTACTTGCAAGCGGTGGCACGCAGCTTTATGTAGGTACGCCACATAGTTTTGATACGATATATACGACCAAGCAGCGCGCAGAACTTCCAGATAGTGCGCCATTTTTGCGGAGCTTTAAAACACTGAAGATTCCTATTCATAATCAGCATGGTGTATCAAGCTGGCCAGAACGTTTTTCAAATGAGGATATTGAGCGTTTAAAAATTCACACAGGCCCTAACCGCTTCCGTTCACAGATGATGCTTGAACCTGTGAATATTACGCAAGGTCGTCTTGAATGGCAGTCATTGCAGCGATACAGCCACACACTTGAAATGGCAAAAGAGCTGGGATCGTTGTATCTGGGTGATCGCGAACTTGTATCAGGATCATCATGGTGGGACCCTGCGTTTGGATCTACGCAAGGTGATGGTAGTGTTTTTGCAGCCGCATTTACAGATAAAAATGGGCAAATATACCTGCACAAGGTTGAATATATCAAAACCACTAAAGCCAGCCCCGAAGATGAAGCGACCCAGCAGTGTAAAATTGTTGCAAGCTTAATCAAAGCGCTTTATCTGCCATCGGTTGCCATTGAAATAAATGGTATTGGACGTTTTTTGCCCGCAATTTTACGGCGTGAACTGATGGCGTTGCGTGTTCCAGCTTCTGTTCTTGAAGTTTCAAGTCGTAAGGCAAAAGATATCCGCATTCTTGAAGCTTTTGATGCGCCGCTTGCGGGCAGAATTTTACATGCGCATGAAACTGTTTTTTCCAGCCGTTTTTTTAATGAGATGCAAGATTGGCGGCCAGGCGCCAACACATCTGATGATGGGCTGGATGCTGTTGCAGGCGCTATTAGTCTGGAACCTGTTCGTTTATCGGGCGGGCGCATTGCTGGTGGGCCTATTTGGCGCAAAGGGATGCAGCCAAGCCGCGCAATAACCGATTTTAAAATTTAAGGAGAGTACACATGGAGCCTGCAACCACAATGCATGATCTGATCTGGTGGATTACCGTGATTGAGATCCCCGTAATGACGGGCCTATTCGGATTTATGATTAAAACACGACAAGATCTGGAACTGAGTTTGCAAAAACAACGCGATGCCCTGAGCGCTCTACGCGTTGATATGGCACGAAATTATGCGCAAACATCATCGGTGAGAGAACTTGAAAATCGTTTGACATCACACTTACTACGCATTGAAGCAAAGCTTGATATCACATCGGTAAAGGCCGAAGTGCTGTCAGCAAAATCAAGAAAGGAAAAATCATGACAATACCAACAATGACACCTGGGCAAAAAAATAAAACGGGTGCCCGCCAGTTTTCAAAAGATATGACCCTTGATGTGCTGGCCAGAACGTTATGGGGCGAAGCACGCGGAGAAGGAGAAACAGGAATGCGCGCTGTAGCCAATGTTATTTTAAACCGTGTTGAGGTTGCGGGGCTGTTTGGCGGCTATTGGTGGGGCAATGATGTTTTGCGTGTCTGTTTAAAGCCATACCAATTTTCATGCTGGAATAAAAATGATCCCAATTATACCAAGCTTTTAGGGGTGACAGAAGATAACCCCGTCTTTGCTTTGGCACTTGATATCGCAAATTCTGCTTTACGTGGGCAGCTTCAAGATATTACACAAGGCGCTACGCATTATCACACACAGCAGATTAACCCGGCATGGGCATCACGTCGTGATCCTTGTGCAAGAATAGGGGCGCATATATTTTACCGGATTGTTGAAGAAGAGGATGCCTTATCATGAGCGTAGCGCCTGTTATAGCCAAAGTCGGCATCCCTGTTATTTTAGAAGGGCTGCGCACAGTTTTTTCAAAAATCAATAATCCGATATCACAAGGCGCATCCGCGGCTATTGGCTCTGTGCTTGATGCATTGACAACGGGTGCAATATCGCCTGAACAGGCATCTGAAATGAACCGGCATCTTGAAAAACTTGCTGAATTAGAAAGCCTTGAAAACAAGACGGCACTGGAACAAATCAATACATCTTTGCGTGCTGAAGTGGCATCATCGGATTTGTATGTCAGGCGCATGCGGCCTACATTTGGGTATTTGATGGCTTTAACATGGGCAGCGCAAATGTTTGCAGTAGCCTATGTTATTATTTTTAAAACCAGTCAGGCAAGCGTGGTTGTTGATGCTTTGTCATCGCTTGGCACGATCTGGACGGTGGGGTTATCTGTTCTTGGAATTTATGTGTATAAGCGCAGCGAGGAAAAAAGCGTGCTGTTAAAAAACAAAGCAGGTGCAGACCGCGATAAAGCCACCCCCTCAGCCATGAAAGAAATGCAACCCAGATATAACCCGTAAAAAGAAAAAATTGTTGAAATCTATAATATAAGAAAGTATGAATTTATTGCGATGAAATAAAAAATTAGTTTTTTATATGTCTTCCACTAAAGTACATAAGCCAGAATTTATTGAAATTGCAACAGCGTTTTTTCACGCTGGCCGAAATCTTCCCGACCTAAATTGGACAGAACCTAGAACAGGATGTGCCGCGCGCGCAGAGTTGATTGGCTTGCATCTTATGGCCGCTTATCCAGAAACAAAGAGAGATATTAAAATTGGTAAAATATGGGCTTTAACCCGAGAACATTTTTTAAATAAAGTGCCAAAGCATCATTGTTTTGAAGCCCATATTTACAAACCTGATCTTAAACGCTTACCTTCCCGATCCGATCCGAAAAAGGTGATGAGGTGGAAATTTCATGTCGCTGTTACCGTTGATTTTCCTGACAACACAACGGCTGTTATTGATGCAGGTATTTTCAATGCTTCTACAACAATCGATCGTTGGAAAAAGTGTTTTATACCCAGGGGGCATGGAATTGAAGTTAAGAAAACAACCTGGGGAGAGCCACCTCGTCATGGTAAAAACGGATCTCCGTACTTTCCTTTTATTCCAACGTTGGCTGAAGGAGAAAATCATAATCCTGCTTTTCTAGCGGAACGCCATATGTCAGATCTTAATACGGCTGTCCCGGTACCGGTTCCCTATATTCGACATAAGGGAGATGTCAGAGCTCATCCTAATAATTTGTAGATAATTTCAGTTATCTAAGACAGCCCCTTTTACCTTATGAGTTTTGACTTTAGCTTAATAGTCCAGCTGCTCGATACGGCCTTTATAAGCAATCCATTCACGGTAAGCTACATAGATGCCTGAAATAATGACAAGCGGTGCACCCACAAGGGTCCATGTTCCAGGCAGGTCATCAAAAAACAGATAACCAAACAAAGCACCCCAGATAAACTGAGTGTAAATATAAGGGCTGATTGTCGCAACAACATGCGCACGCGTAATGGCATAGGTGATGGCAATTTGCGCCGTCATCATGGAAAGTGCGTAAGCTTCAAACAAAGGCAGATCGGTTAAAGACGGCAACGAGTCATTAAAGATGAAAACAAAGGGGGCGGAAGTTATAAAAATTCCCAACCCTGGAAAAAAAGAAGCCAGCATAATAGGGTCGCGGTGTCGCATTGTGCGCGTGACAATCACATTCAATGAACCCATTAATACAGTGGCAAGTGCCAGCAACCCACCAAGACCAAGATTATTATACTGGGGACCAATAATAACCATCACGCCTAAAAATCCTGCAAGCGTTGCCCCTAATCGGTGCTTTCCAACTTTTTCGCCTAGCACAAAATGTGATAAGGCTACCACAACAAGCGGGCCCACAAAAACAATGCCATAAAATTCTGTGAGCGGAATATATTTAAAAGAGGTGACCGCTGTGTGAGACATCATAGCGATGATCACCATACGCATCAGATTTTGCTTGAGGTTAGGGGTGATAAACCCTTTCAAGCCGTGCTTATATAAAATATACCCCCCACAGCATATGATACCAGTTAATCCATTCATCATTAAAATCGCATTAATAGAATAAGACTGCCCGAGCGTTTTTGAAATTGCGTCACCAAGTGAGAATAAAAAAAACGCCAGTATGGCGAAGCCGATTGATAAAAAACTATTCCGAGTGATTGGCTGATGGAGCATTGATAATTTTCAAGAACAGGCTTTGGAAAAAGATGTAAATACTTTATAGTAATTTCCAGCAATCAACCAGCAACTAATTTTAGAAATACTCAGAAAATATATGGCTTTGATCCCGGATACAGAAAAATCGTTTAATCGTTCATCTTTACCTTTGATTGATGTACTTAAAGGGTTTTTCAAATTACAGGCGGCAGGTGGCATTATTCTGGTTTTAGCGTCTGCTTTTGCGATTATGCTGGCCAATTCCCCTTTTGCAGCCCTTTATGACCACATATTACACGGGCTAAATTTTACGCTCGGTTTTACCGATGCGCATTCAGGCATGGTGTACGGATTAAGCAAATCTGTCTTGCATTGGATCAATGATGGATTAATGGCGATTTTCTTTTTTCTAGTAGGCTTGGAAATTAAACGTGAATTTACAAGCGGTGAACTTTCAAGTCGGGACCGCGCTATTTTGCCTTTTATTGCAGCTTTAGGCGGTATGATTGTGCCGGCTGTGATTTATTTTTTCTTTAACATGCAAACGCCGGAAACCCATGCGGGATGGGCCATTCCATCTGCAACAGATATTGCGTTTACTTTGGGCGTGATGTCTCTTTTAGGATCACGCATACCCTTTGCTTTAAAAGTTTTTGTAACCGCTGTGGCTGTTATTGATGATTTAGGGGCGATTGTCATTATCGCGGTATTTTATGCCAGCAATATTAAAGCGATTGCGCTGATGATTGCTGCGCTTGGCCTTGGTATTCTCGTTATCTTGAATAAACGGGGGGTCACAAAATTATCGCCTTATATTCTAATTGGCCTTATTGTATGGGCAGCTGTTTTAAAATCAGGTGTGCATGCAACCATTGCAGGCGTTCTTGTTGCGTTTTGTATTCCATCTTCATGCAAGAAAGATCCTCATTATAAGCCCGGTGAGTTTTTGGAACATGCTATTCACCCGTGGGTTGCTTTTGCTATTTTGCCCTTATTTGGTTTTGCTAATGCGGGTGTGCCTTTTGCAGGTATGAGCCTGCATAATTTGCTTGATCCGGTTGTGCTTGGTATTGCTTGCGGCTTATTTTTTGGTAAACAAATTGGAATATTAGCGTTTGTTACGGGTGCCGTAAAATTAGGCATATCATCTAAGCCGCCTGGTTGCACATGGTTGCAAATGTATGGTGCAGCAATTTTGTGTGGTATTGGTTTTACGATGTCACTATTTATCGGCACATTGGCGTTTACAGATATCACCCTTCAAGCAGAAGTTCGTCTTGGTGTTTTAATAGGATCGATCCTATCGGCGTGTTATGGGGCGTTTATTTTATCATATGCTGCAAAAAAGGCCCCAAAAGCCGACTTACACTTTATTAAGGCTTAATGCGTATCTTACTAATCCGGAGAAGATCAAATGACACAAAAAACACCGATCACGATTGCCAAAGGGGACGGTATAGGCCCTGAAATTATGGATGCAACCTTACAAATTCTGGAAGCAGGCGGCGCACAACTTGCGTGCGAGGAAATTGAAG
Organism: uncultured Pseudobdellovibrionaceae bacterium; assembly: GCA_964648505.1. Classification (GTDB taxonomy): domain Bacteria; phylum Pseudomonadota; class Alphaproteobacteria; order Micavibrionales; family Micavibrionaceae; genus CAZYMI01. Next base: position 53,325 of record CAZYMI010000008.1, on the reverse strand, counting down.
TAGGCCAGAAAGTTTATGAACGTGGCGGGTCAACAGGCATTGAAGCCAAATCGTGGGAAAGTCTTAACCGGACGCAAGTGTTATTAAAAGGGCCCATTTTCACACCAATGGGTGGTGGGTATAAATCGGTGAATGTAACAATTCGCAAGGGTATGAGTTTATACGCCAATGTGCGCCCCTGCCAGTCTTTCGCCCCTTATATTGATGGTCTTCAGGATAAGATGGATATCGTCATCGTGCGTGAGAATGAGGAGGATTTATATGCAGGTATTGAGCATCGCTTAACTCAAGATTGCGTGCAGGCTTTAAAATTAATCTCACGCCCTGGCTGTGAACGGATCAGTCGTTATGCATTCGAATATGCACGTAAGAACGGACGCAAAAAAGTGACCTGCATGGTCAAAGATAACATCATGAAAATGGCTGACGGTTTGTTTTATAAAGTGTTTGAAGAAATTGGCGCCGAATATCCTGATATTATTAAAGATCGTATGATCATTGATATCGGTGCCGCGCGCGTGGCATCACGCCCGAGTGATTATGACGTGATTGTGACTGAAAATTTGTATGGTGATATTATTTCAGATATTGCGGCAGAAGTTGCGGGGTCAGTTGGTCTTGGTATTTCATCTAATATTGGTGAACAGGGCGCTATGTTTGAAGCTATGCATGGCACAGCCCCTGATATTACAGGTAAAGGTATTGCCAATCCATCAGGGCTTTTACTAGCCTCTGTGATGATGCTAACCCATATAGGCCAAGGACATGCCGCGACACAAGTTCATAATGCGTGGCTTAAAACAATTGAAGACGGTGTTCATACAGGCGATATTTATAAAGAAGGCCTATCCAAAAAACGCGTCGGCACGAATGAATTTTGTAAGGCCGTTATTGAACGCATGGGTGAAAAACCAGTTTTGCTCGCAAGCGTCAATTATCCGGATGGGCAAGGCCGTTTACAATGTCCACCTGTACGCGCAGCCGTGCATGCTCAAAAAAAATGGATCGGCGCAGACATTAATATTGAAGTGCACGGCCAGACAACGGATGCGATTGCCAAAGCAGTCACTGAAGGTTTACCTCACGGAATGAGCTTGCAGCTGATTAGTAATCGGGGTGCGAAAATATGGCCTCATGCACAAGTGGGGTCAACGACGAATGATTTGTGGTGTTTGCGCCTGAAAGGTGATCTTGATGCCAAGCGTTTTATTGCTCTGCAAAATCACCTTGTTGAGAAAGGGCTTGTGCCTGTGAAGTTTGATGCGCTTTTTAGCTTTGATGGTGCAGATGGCTTTACAGCAGCGGCTGGTTAATGATGCGCGCATATTAGCGCAGATGGTAGGCGCGTACGCTTAACAGCAGACGATAATTTGGGTCAACCCATTCAGGCGGGCTTGAATGGATCAAAGGATTTTCCTGATGTCCTCCGCGCCACATGGATAATGCGCCTTCAGCGGCAGAGCGGAAAAAATCTGCATGGTTACGCTTTACCTTCTGGCCATTCATAGCGCTTGCAAAAGGAGATGTTTGCGGGATAAAAATAGCAGGGCGCCCAATTATAGCTTCTGTGCCAACATAATCATCGGCATTTTTTTCGCCATCTATATGCCAGTCATAGCTGGTGGGCTGTGTAATTAACAAATCACATTCGACATGAGATGTTTGAAGGGCTTCTCTAATTTGAATACAGCTTGTAAAGGCTTCGCGTACAAATTTGTTATAACGCGCAACGTCATGTGCTTCGAGATCGAGAACATCATTGCGCGGCAAGTCAACGCAGTCATAACTAATTTTATCATGTTCTTTTTTCACTAAAATATTGAACAGACTTTTTAAAGCGCCCTCTTCGAATTCGATATATCTGTAAAGCTCGGGCAGCCGGCCTTTGGTGGCTTCACGTAAAAAATCCTTGCTGTCAGGGGACAGAAAGTCTGGAATACTCACAAAATCAACAAAGGGATTTTTGAGGTCTTGAATATTTGTGCTCGTGATCATGCCCGTTTATACAATATTATTCATAATACAGTCAAGATTTAAGCCAGACCCTTGCTTTTTGAGGGATTCCATGCAGGTTTAAAGGGCAGGTTTTTAGCCTACACAAAGCCTGTTTTTCTTTTCAACCCGTAAAGTAACCCGTAAGGTTTTCAATGTCAGATACAAATTTTGATCTCATCGTAATTGGGGCAGGCCCGGGCGGCTATGTGTGTGCGATACGGGCGGCTCAGCTGGGCATGAAAGTGGCGTGTGTTGAAAAGCGCGACACACTTGGCGGTACGTGTTTGAATATTGGCTGCATACCATCAAAGGCATTGCTTCAGGCGTCTGAAAAATATTATGAAGCGCAGCATTCTTTTGCAGCCATGGGCGTTAAGATTGATAAAATGTCGCTCGATCTGAAAGCAATGATGGCGCATAAAACCAGCGTGGTTGATGCCAACACAAAAGGCATTGAATTTTTATTCCGCAAAAATAAAGTAGAATGGCTGAAAGGCGAAGCATCATTTATCCAGCCCGGCCAGCTTCAGATTGCAGATAAAATATACACGGCAAAGCATATTGTCATTGCAACCGGATCAGATGTATCCAGCTTGCCCGGCATTACCATTGATGAAAAAAAGATTGTGTCATCAACGGGTGCGCTCGAACTTTCATCAGTGCCTAAAACCCTTGTTGTTATTGGTGGCGGCGTGATCGGTCTTGAAATGGGGTGCGTATGGAAGCGTCTGGGCGCAGAAGTCACGATTGTTGAATATCTTGACCGGATTTTACCGGGTATGGATACAGATGCGGCTAAAGACATGCAGAAAATTTTGACCAAGCAAGGCATGACCTTTAAATTATCTTCAAAAGTTACAAGCTGCGTGGCAGACAATAAAGGTGTCACACTTTCTGTTGAGCCTGCTGCTGGTGGAAAAGCAGAAACATTAAAAGCCGATATTGTTCTTGTGGCTGTTGGGCGCAAGGCCTATACGGGTTCGCTGGGGCTTGATAAAGCAGGTGTTCAAACAGATGAACGCGGCCGCGTTATAGTGGATCATCATTTTCAATCCAATATCCCTGGTATTTATGCTATTGGCGATGTGATTGCAGGGCCTATGCTGGCCCACAAGGCCGAAGAAGAAGGCGTTGTGTTAGCTGAAATGCTTTCAGGCCAAAGCGGGCATCTGGATTATAATTTAGTGCCTGGCGTTGTTTATACCTGGCCGGAAATTGCAAGCGTTGGTAAAACTGAAGAACAATTAAAAGCTGAAGGCGTGGCTTATAAAGTTGGTAAATTCCCCTTCATGGCCAATGGCCGTGCCCGCGCTATGGGGGCAACAGAAGGTTTTGTTAAAATTTTAGCAGAAGCCACAACTGATAAGCTTCTTGGTGCACATATTTTAGGCCCGGAAGCGGGTACACTTATTCATGAAGCGTGTCTGGTCATGGAATATGGCGGATCGGCAGAAGATTTGGCACGCACCTGCCATGCGCACCCAACTTTAAATGAAACAGTTAAAGAAGCGGCCTTAGCTGTTGCTGGTCGGCCAATTCATATATAATGGATTTATGAACAACGCACGCGGATCGGTTTTATGGATCATCTTGATTGCTGTCGCTCTGCTGGCAGCTTTAAGCTTTGCTGTGACATCAAGTGGCCGTGTTGGAGGCACTTTTGGGTCTGATGATAAGGCAACGCTTGCCGCATCAGGCGTTCTTGATTATGTGCGCAATGCACAAGCGGTTGTTCAGCAAATGGTTTTTGATGGTAATACAAGTGCACAGCTTGATTTTACCAAACCCGGTGAAGCTAGCTTTGAAACCGCCCCGTTTGACAAAAAAGTTTTTCATCCTGGAGGGGGCGCTTTGCCCGTTCTTAAAATATGGGATGAACTGCTTGCAAAAAATGCGAGCCCCACTGCAGGGATATATTTTATCAATAACACCATCAATGATATTGGCACATTTGAGCCTGAGTTGATGATGATCTTTCTAGAAATTCATCCTGAAATTTGCAAAAAACTGAATTTAAAATTAACAGGATCAGATGTGATCCCGACAATTGAAGCTGGGAATAGTACTTTTGGCCTATTTATTGATCCTTTAAGTATCACACCTTTGACATGTTCTTCGTGCGTTGGTGTCGATATGTTGTGCGTTAAAGATGATTACGGGGCACACACATTTTATGCTGTGTTACAAAAAAACTAGTTTCAAATTATTTAATTTGACATATTGCGTTTATTTTTGCTACACTAATGGCCACCGGAGAAGCGCATGTCAATTACCTCCCATACACAGGCTGTGCAAATGCCCCAAAGTCTTTCGAGCTTTGGACAAACATTGAGCCGACTTTTTAGCGCGGCGCATTTAGCCATCAGCCGCCCGTTTATTTACGATTGGCCAAGCTATGTTTATGAAGAACGTGATCGTTCTACCCTGACTGTTGAGGGATGGGGTTTGCCCAAAAGCAAAATCATTCTAACCGAAGCTTTTAGGCAGGCTCCACAAAATTTTTATTTGACCAAAGATTCTTATGATCTGGCTATGCGTGCTTTTGAGGCAGGTTATGATGAATCAGCCATTGAAATCCTCAGTATAATGGCAAAAAATTCTGCGCGTAAAAATGAAGTGCGTGATTTTCTGAGAGCAAGCGCGTTTTATTATTCAAACGAAAATATTGCAAAAAATCCAGATGTTGCGGCTAAAATACTTCAGGCCATTTTTTCAACAGGCGATAGATATCAAGGTCATATGACGATGCAGCGTCTTTTGAAAGCTGTGCCCAATCCATCAGATAAATTATCTTTAATTGAGCATGCCGCCTATCCGCTTGTGCAAGGCCTTGAGAGAGGGGAAGCCGCGCATTTAATATCACGTTCTATCAAACAAGTCGATCGTTTTGGGCGCAAAAATGCGATTGTAAATATACTTGATCCTCAGGGCCAGATATTTGCTTCTGCCATTTGTCTAGAAGGTCGCGATACAGCTGTCGCTTTTTATGATCGCATGAATTTACAAAATTGTGACGCAGATGTTTTCGTTCCGCGCGCAGAGCCTGCGCCTTTAAATAAGGCGGGCAATAGCGGGCGGCCCAAAGCATGGCAAAGACAATCCCTTGGTGGTTATATTGGTTTTTTGTATCGTGAAGTTTCAGGCCAGAGCCTTGAAACAAAAGATGCTATCTTTGAATTGCAGAACACATATAAAAGAATGATTGCCAAGCTGAATACGCCCAGACTTTATCGCGTACCCCGAAGGGTGCATTAGGGTTTTATTTGTCTTGGGTGCGCTTTGTTATACGCCGCCATTAGTTCATCTGTGGTTACATCTGTGTAACGTTGGGTTGTTGATAAGGATGCATGACCCAATAAATCTTGAATTTCTCGCAAATTGGCCCCATTTGATAGAAGATGCGTTGCAAAGCTATGACGCAAGGCGTGCGGCGTAGCGTTGCCTTGAAGGCCAAGGGTTGCCCGTAAAGCGCGCATTGCTTTTTGCGCCATGCCTTGGTTGAGTTTTTTCCCCTGTATCCCTAAAAAAACAAAAGAATCATCATGGGTGTGAAAAGGGCAAGCTTTTAAATAAGCATCAAGGGCTGCTTTTATTTCTGGTAAAATAGGGACTTCTCGCTGCTTGCGTCCTTTGCCGGTGACGCGCAGAACATCATGCGAGGGCACATCTTTCAAGCAAAGCGTCAAAGCTTCTTCAATACGTAACCCGCAACCATAAAGTAGTGCAAATAAAGCGCGATCGCGCAAAGAAACCCAATCTTTTTCACCCTCATAGCGGGCCAGAGACAAAGCTTGATCTTCTGGCAATGGGCGCGGTAATTTACGCGGCAGCTTGGGCCTGCGAATAGATTGTATATACGGATTATGAACGATGCCCTGACGGTCTAGATACCGCAGAAAATTCTGCACACCTGACAAGTTTCGTGCACGCGAGGCAGCGATTGCACCCGATAGGGCACGTTTTGAGATCCAGGAGCGAAAATCAGAAAGTGCGGCAGAAGAAAGCGTATCAAGCGAAAGCGCCTGACCTTGATGGGAGGATAAAAAAACGAGAAAATTCTGCACATCACTTTGGTAAGCGCGCAATGTATGGCGCGAAAGATTTTTCTCTACCCTGAGCCACTTTTCCCAACGAATAAGCTGGTCAGCAAGGTCAGGCGCAATGGGTAAAGGCGCGCTCATGCGGGGCCAAGCCACCGCCGGAACAAGCGTTCGACAACACGGGCCAGAAAAACAATCAGTTCGGTACCTTGCCCAGCTTCAAAAGCTTTGGGATCACGCGATCCAAAGGCAATCAAGGCTGGTGGCGTATCAAGTGATATATCCACACGTGCCAAAGCCTGCGAACCCACAAGCGTTGCCCCACCACCATAAATAGCTTCTATGCCTGAAATATCCGATTGCAGTAAAACAGATTTACCTTCCATCCATTTGGCAATGGTGCCTTCAGGCACAAGGCGAATGCCGTTAAGGGTCAGGTTTGGAATACGGTTGCTATCGGCTTCAACAACCAGAACGGTGATATCAACATCTAAATTTACGGTTAGGTCTTGCGTTAGAATATCAATAAAGTGCGGCAGTGTTTCCGCTTCCAGCAGCCGTAAGACCGCGCGATGCATGCGTCCTTGATTATTCATGTTGGTGCGCGCGGTTTCAACAATGGCACGGGTCGTCTCTAGGGCTTGTGCTTTATCTGCCCGCAAGCGTTCAACCAGATAAGATTGAAAATTAACGACCCCTCTATCTGGCCCTGTTTTAGCAGGTAGTAATGCTTCAAGGGTCTGAGGATGCCGGTTCAAAAAATCTGGATCATCTTTTAAAAAAGCCAGAATATCCTGATCGGTCAGTTTAGCGGTTGCGGGGGGTTGGTTTTTGTCCATCTTCAGATTTTAGCACAGCTTTTGCGGCAAGATAGTCTAATTTATACGCGTTCCATAAAGGATTATTATGCGCAAATGTAGGAATGATCTGACCCTGAGGATTGGTAATTTGCCAATAAGAGGTAAGAACCTTATGGGTTGAAGGGGTGACAAGAGTTACCATTTTGAAGTGATAACCTTGATCTTCCAAGGCCTTGCGAATGAGTGGTCCTGGGTTTGATGCAATCTGATCCAGGAAAAAAGTATTTAATGAAAGTCGAGCGCAATTAAAGGTGTGTCTTACTTTATGGCCTAAGCTTAAACTGCTTAACATTAGGATCTTTCTTTAAAAATTATGGCGTTAGCCATGAGGCGGAATAAAATCAAAATAATGACCGTCGCCTTTGCGTTTTGGAGTTGCAGCTATTTTATTTTCTTCTAACGTTTTTAAAACGGCATCAAAATCTTGCTTATATTTTTCCAGTCTTTGTTCCCAGTTTGGGGCGCCACTGAAACGCACTTCAATTCCTTCCGGATCTATAACAGAAAATAAAACTATAGACGCGCAAGACACCGGAGGTATGATCTCAAATTTGTAACCTTGTTTTTTAAGTTCGGTCATGACGGCGCTGGGGGGTGACAAATAGCCCGGATAAATCGTGTTTTCCACGTATATTTTCCAAGGGGTCGCCAGTGCTTTAAAAAAGGATCTAATGTTCATAATATAGGACATAAGACAATTTTATTGTTATGGCAAGAAAAAAATCATATTTTCTTAAAATTTTAAAACATGCTCAAAAAATTAATTTTTAGCGTGTTTTTTAACGGCTTTTTTTGCTTGCAGCTGGTGTTTTAAAGAATGGTCTGGCCGGTTTTTTTCCAGTCTGCAACAAAGGCTTCAAGCCCTTTTTCAGTAAGCGGGTGAGCGTAAAGTTTTTTGATAACGTCAGGCGGGCAGGTGACCACGTCGGCGCCTAATCTTGCACTTTCAACAATATGCATAGGATGACGGATGGAAGCAGCCAGTACTTCGGTATGAAAATCAGGATAGTTCGCGTAAATTTGTACAATATCAGCAATCAGATCCATGCCATCGGTTGAAATATCATCAAGCCTGCCGATAAAAGGCGATATAAAACTTGCACCTGCTTTTGCAGCAAGAATGGCTTGGCCTGCGGAAAAACATAATGTTACGTTCACCATGGTGCCTGCATCGGATAATTCTTTGCAGACTTTTAGCCCCGCCTGCGTGAGAGGCACTTTAACAGCAACATTGTCGGCGATAGCAGCAAGTTTTTTACCCTCACGGATCATTGTTTCGTAATCAGTTGCAGCAACTTCTGCTGATACCGGACCTTTGACGATTGCGCATATTTCCTCGATCAGCGGTATAAACGGTTTACCTGCTTTCATAATCAAAGATGGGTTTGTGGTCACCCCATCAAGCAAGCCTGTGGAGGCCATGTCGCGAATATCGTTAATATCGGCTGTATCAACAAAAAATTTCATGTGTTTTTCCTTAGGCTAATTTCGTGCTAACCCTAATGGTATGGATCTTTTTTTGCAAGACGAACCAAAAAACCCACGGCCAACCGCAGCAGATGGGCGGGTGAGCGTTCTTGTGCCATATCCTGTTGATAAAACATATGATTATGCCGTGCCACAAGGGATGGATTTAAAGTCCGGGGATTTTGTTCGGATTCCTTTAGGAAAAAGGCAGATAGACGGGGTTGTGTGGCATGATCAGACAGGCGATGCCCCTCTCTCAAAGCTGAAATTTATTATTGCACGGCACGATATACCTTGTTTGCCTTTGAATGAATTGAAATTTTTGGACTGGGTTGCGCAGTATAGTTTAGCGATTCGGGGTAATGTTTTAAAGCTCGGTCTTGCCGCTTCGGGCCTTTTTAAAATTGATAAACCTGTTATCGGATATAAAATTGCAAATTCTGTTCCCAGCACAATTTCTCTTCCCCCCACACGACAAAAAATAATGGAGATACTTAAAGATGGGCGTACGTACCGGGCCCGCGATTTATCAGCCCGCGCGGGTGTAAGCGCAAATGTTTTAAAAACACTGGTGAAAGCAGGGCTGGTTGTAGCGGTTGATATGGTGCGCACCCCGCCTTGTACACATCCGGATTTAAATACCCAGCGTGTTCAGCTTACTCATCATCAAACCAGTGCTGCTGCTGAGCTGTGTGAGAGTGTTACAAAAAAAGCATTTGAAGTTTTTTTACTCGATGGCGTAACAGGCGCAGGTAAAACTGAAGTGTATTTTGAAGCTGTCGCCAAAGCCGTTGAAGCCGGAAAACAGGCTCTTATTTTATTGCCTGAAATTGCACTATCTAATGCGTTTTTGGATCGGTTTCAAAGCCGCTTTGGTTGTGCGCCCGCCTTGTGGCATTCTGATTTATCGGACTCTCAGCGTAAATCGACGTGGCTTGGTGTTGCACGAGGAGAAACAAAAGTTGTTGTCGGCGCAAGGTCAGCTTTATTTTTACCATTTCAGGCCTTAGGCGTTATTGTTGTTGATGAAGAACATGACGGGGCGTACAAACAAGAAGAAGGGGTCATGTATCATGCACGCGATATGGCGGTGGTGCGTGCCAAATTTGTATCCGCGCCCATTATTCTGGTTTCAGCCACGCCTTCACTTGAAACCATGGTGAACGCCTGGACCGGAAAATATCGTCATTTAAAACTGCCCGATCGTTATGGCGGCGCAAGGTTGCCAGATATACACACAATTGATATGCGGATTGATAAACCTGATCGTCAGAAATTTATTGCCCCGACATTGTTGCGCGAAATAACAGCTACTTTGGAAAAAGGTGAACAATGTCTGTTGTTTTTAAACCGGCGCGGCTATGCGCCGCTAACCTTATGTCGAAATTGTGGCCATCGCATGAATTGCCCACGCTGTACAAGCTGGCTTGTTGATCACCGCCGCACAGGAAAGCTACATTGTCATCATTGTGGGTATAGTATTTCGCAGCCGCTTGCCTGCCCGCATTGCCAGGCACAAGCAAGCTTTGCTGCCTGTGGCCCTGGGGTTGAAAGAATTCGTGAAGAAGCGCATGAATTTTTTCCTGATGCAAAGATATGTGTCCTGACAAGCGATATCATTGAAACGCAAAAACATCTGCGTGATGTTCTTGATGATATTCGCAACCACAAAGTTGATATTATTATAGGCACACAGATTATTGCCAAGGGCCACCATTTTCCAAAGCTTACTTTGGTGGGGGTTATTGATGCTGACCTTGGGTTATCGGGCGGAGATTTGCGCGCTTCAGAGCGTACCTTTCAACTGCTTTATCAAGTAGCGGGCCGCGCGGGCCGCGAAGACAGGCCGGGTCGTGTATATTTACAAAGCTTTATGCCTGAAAGCAAAGTGATTAAGGCGCTTGAAGCGGGTGATCGGGACCGTTTTCTTGAAATAGAAGCGGGTGAACGCGATCGTGCGTCTATGCCCCCTTATGGCAGGCTCGCCGGTATTATTGTTGAAGGTGCGCATGAAGGAAGCACGCTCGATTTTGCACGGCTGATTGCCAAAACAGCACCGATGAAAGATGGCTTCCGTACCCTTGGCCCGGCTGAAGCGCCGCTTTATAAAATTCGTAACAAATATCGTTACAGACTTCTGGTTCAGGCTGAAAAACAAGCTCCTTTGCAAAAAGAAATTCAAAGATGGCTTGAAAATATAAAGATACCATCAGGACTTGATTTGAAAATTGATATCGACCCGCAGAGTTTTTTTTAAACTTATTCAATAATCTCAAGATCTATTTTGTGTGACAGGCCTTCAACCAGAACGGATTCAATCTTTTTATGACTCACATTTGGTTTAAAGCCCTGCTCAAGTGCTTTTTCAACTGCATCAGATGTTACAATCGCGCGAGATTTCACTGCCTTATTATGCTTTTCAAGTTTTGCAGCAATATTCACTGTTTCGCCAATTACGGTATATTCAAGCCGTTCTTCATTGCCGATAATACCAAACACCACTTTGCCAACGCTTGCGCCAAGCCCAATTTTAGGTGCTAGCTTCCCTTGATCTTGTCTCTGGTTTTGCCAGATTTCTTCTGCATTCAGAATATCTTCAATCGCACGTAAAAGATCAGCGGCATAATTTTGTGAAGGATTAACCGCGCCAAAGCTCGCCAAAATACCATCCCCCATATATTTATCGATAGAACCATTATTTTTTTGAATAAGGGGCACCACAAGCCCATGATAGGAGTTGAGAAGTGCAATCAGATCAGGGGCTGATAAATGTTCAGATGAAATGCTAAAAGACCGCAAGTCACAAAATAAAATACCGGCTTGTCTGACTTCACCAAAGCCTGATTTTGCGTCATCAACTGCGCTTGTAATTTTTGTCGCAACTGAGCTATCAAAAAAGCGTGACAAATCACGCGCATGCTGCGTCTGAGAAACAGCAATAAAAAGAGTTTCGCGCGCGCGTTTAAGCACAAGGGCGGTAATAGCTGTGACCATCAAAATAGCTAAAATTTTTATAAATTCAGCCGCTGGGTTAAGGCTGCGACTTGACGCATATGTCACGTAATCCCATGTCACGATATCCATGGATGTTGTTTCAAGGGCATGCCACACAATAAAAAGCCAACCCAAGCAAGCCGTTATGCCAGATAGCACAACCCATATAGGTTCAAAACGCAGTGCACGAAGGGCAATGAGAACAAAAACAAAATTTACATGTGGATTTTTTAAATTGATTGTTGAAAAAGTTTCATACTGCAAATGGTATGTCCAAATAGTGAAAAGCAATATCGACATTTCTGCTATAACCGAAAATGCCAGAAACAGGCGATTGAGCTGGTTTGTGTAGGCAAACCAAAACCTGACGCATACAAGCACCAAAAACAGCGATAAGCCAAGGGGCGCAGAAAGGACAGGGCTGTCAGGCGCAAAGCCCTTAGGAGCGATGTAGTATAAGACTAACAGAAAAAGGATAACAGCGATCTGAAGGCTTGCGACAATAATTTCACTACGAAATTGTAACTGTTCAAAATCGCGCTGAATCCTTTGTGGAACAAGCATCACGTATCGCCAGGATTATGAAGGGCTAATTTATGGCACACCCCTTTAGGGACCATCAGCCATTCCTGCGCCTGCCCATCTGATTTAGAAAGTCCTGCACAAGAATGTTCCCTTGTTGCGCAATCATTGCCGCCTGCGCGGGCAACGCCATAACAACGTTCACGCTGCGGTGCGGCATGCGCACCCGTAGTCAGCCAGTTTGTGTAAGTATGAACAGATGCAAGGGCAAGGCCAATGGCGCAAAAAATAATCGCACTATTTTGAGCAGACTTTTTCATTATAGATAGGTTTCATGAATATCGATTGTTGATTTATTTCCAACATGTTCAAAGTTTTCATCAAGCCATAATTGCGCGCGGGCGCGGCCCAGATCGCGCAAGTCGGTTAAAAAGTCCCAGCTGGTGCTAAATTTGCTAGCGATGCTAAGTTCTTTTAACGCTTCTTCAGTACGAATTGCATGCATATTGATGCGGCGTAGCTTGCTTTTATATTCATCTTTCAACCAGCCTTCATCAATAATTTTTTGAACAAAAGCAATGGCACGCATTTCTTTAATCAAAGATGAATTAAAAGTAACTTCATTGACGCGATTCATGATGCTGTAAGCATCTTTTGGTATTTCATTTCGTTCTATTGGGTTGATGTGCACGATAAGAATGTCTTGCGTGCCAGTACCATAAATCATGGGGTACAAAGCAGGGTTGCCGATATAGCCACCATCCCAATAGGCTTCACCATCAATTTCAACGGCCTGAAACATAAAAGGCAGGCAGGCGGATGCTAAAACAGCATCTGCTGTCAGTTCCCCATTCTTAAAAATCTTTGGTTTGCCTGTGCGTGCGCTTGTTGCACATACAAACATATTGGTACAGTTACATGCTTTTATACGGCCAAAATCAACATGCTTTTCAAGCACCTGACGCAGCGGATTATAATTAAGAGGATTCAGCTGATAAGGCGACCAGATACGGGTCATGGTTTCTAGGGCAGCAAAGGTCATCTCTTCTTGCATGCGCCCACCAAAGAAATGATGCAGCGGATTTGTGCTTATAGATCCAAATGTTTGGCCAGCTTTTGAAATATCTTGCCAAAAATCATGTAGTAATTGCCGTGCATGTTCGGTGCCGCCAATCATTTTACCATAGCCATACACAACTGCATTCATCGCGCCTGCGCTGGTACCACACAAGCCATCTATTTCAAGGCGGCCATCTTCAATAATTTTATCAATAACCCCCCAAGTAAAGGCGCCGTGCGCACCACCCCCTTGTAGAGCGACATTTATTTTTTTTGTCGCTGGTAAGGCTTTTTCTTTGGACGCTGTTTTGGTCATGATATAGCCGCTTTCTGCAGGATAGAGATAAGATTTATTTTTTCTTTAAATAGTCATGAAGCACGTAGCCAAATGGCAAAGTAAGATCAGCAATAAAGTGCATGCCGCCGATTACTTTTTTAATTGGTAAGTCGGCCACAGGTGCATTAACATGTGGGATCAGGTGAAGACGCGCAGGGCCAGACCATGCCCCTTTAATTGAAATATCGGTTAAATTATAACCAACAAGCTGGGCAATTGCGGGTGTGCCGTCTACATCTGGAATAAGTTTTAAGTTGACTTGCGTTTTTGCCATTTTATGCAACAAAGAATCCGTACAACTTGTGCACACTTGTTCGCCGCCTAAATCATAGGTCAGGTTTTCCTGCTTATACCGCATGGTACCGAACGCCACGCGTTCACCGGCATAGTCAAGCGTTCCTGTTAAAGTATCTTCACGGGTGAATAATTTTGGCTTGGCATATTTTTTTGGAAATCCCCAAATTTCGCGACCGCCCGATATAGGGGGTTCATCATCAAGGTACATTTGTGAAGTGAAGTTCACTTTCTTCCCATTAAACGTACAAGGAATAACCGTACCGCTTTCAGTATAATTACCAAAACCAGATGAATCGGGCATGCCAATAAATTCATATAAAACTGTATTAGACCCATCGGGTTCCAAAGGTTCTGGCAATTGCGCCCGAATGGCATCGGGATCAGACTCGTAAGTGATGATAAAATATTCACGATTAACAAAACGATAGGGCCCCCTTGGGTAGCTGGGGGACGCAAGCGGCATAGAAGGTAGTTGTAAAATATCTGCTATTTTCATGCTGCTGTCCATCCGCCGTCAACAGGAAGTGAAACGCCAGTGATATTTTCAGCGGCATCTGAACATAAGAACAGCGCAACCCCTGCAAGCTGTTCGACAGTGACAAATTTTTTGGTCCATTGTGCGGCGAGCAGAACATTATTAATCACGTCTTTTTCGCTCATGTTACGGGCTTTGGCGGTATCTTTCACTTGCCCTTCGACAAGAGGTGTCCAGACATAGCCTGGGCAGATTGCATTTGAAGTGATGTGGTTTTGTGCAAGTTCAAGCGCAACGGTTTTTGTAAAGCCAACAACGCCATGCTTAGCGGTTACATAGGCGCTTTTAAAAGGCGATGCAACAAGGCCATGGGCGGATGCAATATTAATGATACGCCCCCAGCCCTGCTTTTTCATGTGTGGAATAGCAGCGCGCACGACATGAAAAGCCGATGACATGTTGATCGCGATAATTTTATCCCATTTATCGATAGGGAAATCTTCAACAGGCTGCACATTTTGAATACCGGCATTGTTGACGACAATATCGACACTGCCAAATTCTTGCGCTGTATCGTTGACCATGGCGGCAATCTCATCCGGTTTGGTCATATCAGCCGGGTTATAGACGGCCTTAACACCAAACGATTCCATTTCCTTGCGCACAGTTTCAATATCCTCCGGTTTGCCAAAGCCGTTGATAACAACATTGATGCCGGCTTGCGCAAAGCCTTTGGCGATGCCGTGGCCGATGCCGCTTGTGGATCCGGTGATAATCGCTGTTTTTCCTTTGGTCATTTTGCAAGTCCTTTTGCTGTGTTGGTAATAAGGCGGGTTGATCTTTTGAAGGTTAAATAAGCCCAGAACCACTGGATAGCAACTGAAGCTCTGCTTCGTGTATTGGTTAAGAACATGACATGCACAGCCCCCCAGAACCACCAGGCTAGCGGGCCAAACATTTTAAAGGCACCAAAATCAGCCACGGCAGATTTTCGGCCAATTGTTGCAAGGCTGCCATAATGTTTATAGGCAAAAGCTTTTTCCAAAGGACGCCCTTCAATATGATTGCGAATTTGTGTCGCAACAAACGCACCACTTTGTTTAGCGGCAGGGGCGAGGCCGGGCATAGGTTTACCATTCCAGACATCAGCCGAGACCGTATCGCCAACCGCGAAAACATTCTCGCAATTCGGCACGCTTAAATCAGGTAATACTTTTAGGCGGCCAGCGCGGTCAGCTTCTGCACCAAGCCATTTTGCTGCTGGTGATGCTTGCACACCTGCAGCCCAGAATACGCTTTTTGATGTAATGCGCTTTCCCGCTACAACAACGCCATCGGCATCAATAAGTTCCACGCGTGCGTTTGTTGCAACTTTAACGCCAAGCTTTTCAAGGGAACGCTGTGTATAAGCTGACAACGATTCCGGCATAACAGCAAGCAAGCGCGGGCTTCCTTCCACCAGATGGATTTTTGCATCTTTGGGGTTAATGCGGCGGAATTCATCGCGCATGCCGTGATAAGCAAGTTCGGCCAGTGCGCCTGCAAGTTCCACGCCTGTTGGCCCGCCACCGACGATCACAAAGGTCATCAGTGCTTCGCGTAAGGCAGGGTCATCGGTGTTTTCAGCAAGTTCAAAGGCGGTAAGAATTTTTGCGCGCACATCAAGGGCATCTTCAATCTTTTTCATGCCTGGTGCAAAAGCAGACCATTCATCCTTACCAAAATAGCTGTGCTGCGCACCCGTTGCCAGCACCAGATAATCATAAGCAAGAGCTGTTTTGTCTGTAAAAGCAATGTGTTTGTTTGCTTTATCAATTCCTTCAACTTCGTTCATGATAACGCGTATGTTTTTTTGGTCTTGAAACAAACTTCTAATCGGGACCGCAATATCAGCAGGCGATAAAGAACATGTTGCAATCTGATACAGCAAAGGCTGAAACAGATGATAATTATGCTTATCCACAAGCGTTACACGGCATCCGGTGGTGCGCAGTGCTTTTGCGGTGGCAAGCCCACCAAACCCTGCCCCTACAATAACAACATGCGGCAGGGAATCGGTGCCCGGCGGCAGTTCGCCTTGCAGCTGAGGAAAATAAGCGCTTAGTTTTTTGCGAATAATATGATCAAGAGAATATTTTCCTGGGCCATTAAAAAACAAAATACTGGTCAGAACAATCCAGTAAATAAATTCAGTTTTTTGTGCAGCTGTTGCATCGACGTGCTGAGTAGCAAATAAAAGAGTAAACAAGGCAATCAGAGAGAATATGCGCGTTCCAAAACCTGCAGCGATACAAACAGCCCCTATGCCAGTTGTAAAAATAACAAAAGGGGAAATCGACATGCCGCCATGAACCATACGTAAAACAGATTCACTTGGTTTATATTCCAGTACATGTAGATAAGAGGCAATGCTTAAACTATCCATCCCCATGGCTGAATGGCCTGCAACAAATAAAACAGCAGCAATCCACACCCGTATAAATAAAGCATAGAAAGGCGCGATAACCCCCGAGAGGAAGGCAAAGAACTTTCCGATCGTCCGTACAAAAGGCAGTGCGGCTTCTTTGAGGTCTTGAAGCAGAAAATCAATCGATATACGGCCTGCGCCTGATACAATCCACCAGCCTAATATGATGATCCAGAACACTTGCGCGTTTGTTGCCTGATAAGACAGTTGAATAACAACAGTCAGCGCTAAAAGGGCAAAGGCTGCAAACCGAGTCATAAAGCCCAATATTAGCAGTATGGGACAAATCATTTCTATTGCTGCGCCCATATAAGCCGCGGCAACGGGGTCCAACCAACTTACCGGATATTCATGGGTTGATAAGTATAAAGCATTATTCCAATCCGATAACTTCAACATACCTGATACAAAAAACACTTGCGCCAATGTGATGCGTCGTAGCAATTCACTGATAGGCCCGATTGTAATTTCAGACAAGCGCAGTGTGTTACCAACAAACTTGATGATATCCGACAGAATATAATGGTGCCGGTAGCTTAAGCGGGTGGCCATATGAATACCTTTTTATCTTTACATTTTGTTGGCGGTTTTAAAAAATTTACGGATCAGATAGTCAACAGAAAAAACTCCCGGACCCTGAAAAATTATAATCAGTGACACAAGCGCCCAGATTTTATGAATTTCGAAGCTCATATATGTGCATTCAATAATAAGGGTAACCACCAGTAAAGCAGCAGCGCTAAAACGAGAACCGAGGCCAATCAGAAGCAAAATGGGTGCACCCAGCTCAACGCCTGTTGCAAGGTACGCAGCAAGTTCAGTCGAGATAAAGGGTACTTTATATTCCTCTTCAAATAAAGAAATGGTTGTTTCCCAATCTGCTATTTTTGTCAGGCCCGATTTCCAAAAAATATTTGCAATCCATAAGCGCAAACCAAACAGGGGAATAAATGAAAGTTTTTCCATGAAAGGAAGAAGTTTGCTTGCTATAAAGTTGGGGAATCCACACAAAGCATTATTGATTTTTTGGGCAAAAGGTTGAGGTGTCATGCTGAAAGCCTTTCTTGTGTTTTAAAAGAGTGCGGTGCGTAAGTTAAAAGTCCATTTGCAATCCATCTTGCAAACCAATTTGGAAAATTCTTTTCAAGAAAATCTTCGTAATCTGGTTTTTTTTGTGTCAGCGCGTCAAGGGCATCCCCTATTTTTTTGCCGGCCCTAAGGTCACATAAAAGGGCATATTCGTCTTGCTCGATTTCAAGTCGCCATAAAATATCATCGTGTCTGAAAACGGCTAGAAAACTTTTTTCTTGTACAGGCACAGCAAGCGTTTTTTGATTGATGACAGCACTATAAAAATCATTGATCTGGTGGTTAAAAGAAAAAAGCTCAAGACTTGTGCGTAAAGATAAGGTTGCGTCCATCAATTCTTCGGGGCTTAGAGATCTCAGGTGGTTTGCTTCAAGCGCAGGTGTTTCAGGCCCGTGATAGAGTTGGGCCACCGCATTTTCCAGTAAGGAAATTTCAAAGGCGATATCATCGCTTTGTGGATGCTGCCTTAAAAAGGCAGGGAATTGGGCTGGATACTTAGCTGCATCAAATGAAGAAGACGGCACATGATTAACAAAATCACGCAAAATATAATCCAGCCTGTCATCTCCCAGATAAGTGCGCAGAACTGGAAAGTCTGAAGCGGTCACATCAAACAGCCTTTGACGGTAACCACTCACATAGACATTCAGCTGATCTTGTTGAGTGAATTCTGGTTTATAACGGATCCAGTCTTCAGGGTGTGCGTTTATGGCAGGCCCTTTTATAATCGCATCTTTCATCCGCATTTGTTCTTGTGTTAAAGGGGTAACAGCATTGGCGCGGTAGGGCGGCATATCTACCTTGAAGTTGGGAAGGCTTTTAATATCGTGGCATGTTTTAACAGCTTCTCGGGCTTTGGTCAACTCGTCATTTACGACATCGAAAGGCGGGATATGATCATCCCATTCAATCATGGTGTTGATCAAGCCTGATTTGCTGATGGCATATTTATAGAGCTGCCACACTTCGTCGATTACAGGCCCGTCATGTGTGTCAACAATATGAGTGCCTTTGTTGGTATGACCTGCCAGATGAATCTGATATACGCGATCAAGCGGCAAAGCATCAATATACGCCTTTGGGTCTTTACGATGATTGTAGCAGCTGACATAAATATTATTGATATCCAGTAAAAGCCCGCAGCCTGATTCTTGCGCCATTTGAGCAATAAAATCTTCTTCGGCAATCTCGGAGCTTTTGAATTCCAGATAGGTCGATGGATTTTCCAGGATCAAAGGTCTTTCCAGATAGTCCTGCACGTTTTTTATTCTTTTGATAATGTGATCAAGCGCTTCTTGAGTGTAAGGAACAGGCAAAAGATCATGGGTGTTTTGATGCGCAACACCTGTCCAGCATAAGTGGTCCGATATCCAAGCGGGCTTCACCCAGTGTGCAAGCTTTTTTAATTTTGCTAGGTATTCCGAATTCATCGGGTCGACTGTACCAATCGACAGTGATACGCCATGCATCACAAGCGGATACATTTCCTTGATGCGCTCAAGGTTACGCTTGGGCTTACCATCTGTGTCCATGTAATTTTCAGAGATAATTTCAAACCAGTCGATCGCGGGCTTGTGATCAAAAATATAGCTTAGATGAGGTGCACGTAACCCTAAGCCAAAGCCAAGCTTGGGAATGGTATGCAAACATGGTTTTTGATGGGTCATGCAGATCTAGTTTTTTTGTTACACATTATATATAGAAGCAGCCTTTAATTTTAAGCGGCATTCATAAGGGTTCAATCTTATAAACATTAATTACCATGAATGTCTGGGCTTGTAATGAAAGAACCCGACTAACCAGTTGGTCTATCTATAAGAATAATTCGCTTGAGGTCAATTTTAAAAAGCCTGTATGATTGATAGCTGAGACCCTAAAGAATGCGAAAGAAAATAACAAAAACAGGAAAGAGAAGTTATGCATTCAACACGCGAACGTATTTTGGAAAAAGCTTGCAAAATTTTTTATGAAAATGGATATCGCGCCACAAGTCTTGATGCACTCTCAAGGCTGGCGGGCGTTTCAAAATCATCCCTTTATCATCACTTTCCTAATAAATCGGCAATTGTAGAAGCGGCCTTGCTCTATGCCAGCCAGACTCATCGCAAAGCTTATCTTGAATTATGGGGTAAAGAAGGTTTAACCAATAAAGATCGTCTTTTGATAATGTTTCAAACCATGCAGGAAAATTTTGAAAGACCTGATTTTTATGGCTGCCCTTTTTTGAATGCGGCCACTGAATTTACGGACCGTTTTAGTACCGAAAGAAGAATATGTGAACAGCATTATCAATTTATTGCAGAAAAACTAGAAGGTTTTGCGCGTGATTCCGGTCTTTTGCAGCCTAAGATGGTGGCAGAGCAAATCACAATGCTGATGATGGGTGCTTATATTTCATGGATTGTTACAAAGAATAATAATGCTGCACAGATAAGCCATCGCCAAGCGCAAGACCTGATTGAAAACGCATTAGAAATGCCAGCTTGATCTATCAATCTCTTTCGTCTTATTGTGAGGAACTGAACAAATGTTCGGTAAGTTTACACTCAACATAACAGACACGAAGAAAACGGAGATCGACACAATGAACAAAAGAGTAATTGGCGCAGCCCTTCTTGCAGTACTTTTAACAGCAGGTACTTACGGTATTGCATCTGCTGCAGATAAAGCAGCAACAGAAGCAAATGGCTGTGGTAAAGAAGGAAATGGTTGTGACCACAAAGAAGCTTCCAAAGATAAAGAAAAATGCTATGGCGTTGCCAAAGCTGGTAAAAATGACTGCGCATCAAAAGATGGAAGCAATTCTTGCTCTGGACAGTCGACAAAAGATGCTGATCCAAATTCATGGCTGCACCTTCCAGCTGGCGTATGCGATAAACTCGCAGGCGGCGTAAAAGGTTAATCTTTTTGCCACGCAAAAAATTAAGGAAGGGATCAGGTCACACTTGATCCCTTTTTTCTTAAAAACTTTCAAGGAACAAGGCAGATGAAAAGCGAACAAATTAATTTTAAGAATAAACAAGGCAATACACTTTCGGCACGGTTTGATCTGCCCGATACCACCCCGTCGGCTTACGCGCTTGCAGCGCACTGTTTTACCTGTTCAAAAGATATTCCTGCCATGCACAGAATTAGCAAGGCGCTTGTGGCCCGCGGCATTGGTGTGTTTCGCTTTGATTTTACGGGCCTTGGTGCAAGCGAAGGTGATTTTGAAGACAGTCATTTTTCTGCCAATCTGGATGACATTAGAAGTGCAGTTTCTTATTTGACTGAGCATGCAGCGTCACCGCAAATCATGTTTGGCCATTCACTTGGCGGCACGGCTGTTCTGGCAACAGCGCACGAAGTATCAAGTGTTAAAATTGTCGCAACTATTGGATCGCCATTTGAACCTGTCCATGCCGGCCATTTTTTTGAATCTGTTGCAGATACATTAAATACTTGCGGCGTTGCTAACGTGACCCTTGCTGGCCGTGAGTTTACGATTACCAAAGAATTTGTGGATCAGTTAAAGCTCCACGACATGAAAAAATCGCTTCAAAAACTAAAAGCGCAACTGATGATTTTTCATGATCCGAAAGATGAGCTGGTTGAAGCAGAAAATGCCCGCGATATATATGAACATGCCAATCATCCAAAAAGCTTTATATCGCTTCCCGGTGCAGGGCACATGCTCAGCAAGACAGAAGACGCGGAATATGTTTCCGATATTCTTGCTGCGGCTGCGCATAATTACCTTAGATAAAGGGCCATCGATATGAATTTTGAGAAAATCGTAAAATTTTCAAAGCTTTTAGATGGTAAGGGTGGATCAACCCCGTTACCGATTCCTGAGGCAAAAAGCGCATTTTGCGATTTGCGCCTGAGCTGGGTGCATTTGGATGCCACTGATCCCGACACAACTGTTTTTCTGCGTGACCATATTTCTTGTGTGGATGATATTGTTATTGCAGCCCTTCTAGCTGATGAAACGCGCCCGCGCTGCATTGAAGTGCAAAACGGCATTTTCATGATTTTACGCGGTATTAATATGAACCCGCATAAGAATCCGGAGGATATGGTTTCGCTGCGCATGTTTATTGACGATCATCGCGTAATTTCAGTTGAAAAAAATTCAGTCATGACAGTACGGCAAATTGCAGAGAGTTTGGATAAGGGTCAGGGGCCTAAAAATACTTCTGAATTTTTATTATTTATTGTTACACATATGTTTGACCATATCGAAAATTTTGTATCTCAGCAGCATGAAGCGCTTGATAAAATAGAAGATACGTTACGTAACGATAAATGTGTAAATGGGATGCAAAATGTGAATGATCTGAAACGGTCAACTCTAACATTGCGGCGTTATCTGGCACCACAGAAAGACGTTTTGAATCATTTAAAATCTGAAGAAAAACCATGGATTGATATTAAGCACCGCAGACTTCTGGCAGAAGAACAAGATCGGTTAATAAGGATGGATGAGGATCTAGCGCTTTTGCATGCACGCGCCATGATTTTAACTAGTGAGGTTGAAAACACGACATCGCAAAAAAGCAACCGAGGAATTTACTTTATTTCCATTATGTCTTCGATCTTTTTGCCGCTAACTTTTTTAACAGGGCTGATGGGGGCCAATATTGGTGGTATTCCAGGAAACATGAATCCAAATGCGTTCTGGGAATTACTCGCTTTATGCCTGTTTGTGGGGTTCTTACAGACGATTATATTCAGATGGCTGCGCTTTTTTTAAATGTAACCAAATACATTCTTGGGGCGTAGTCTTAATGTAAGGGCGGTTATTATCAGCCCTTTTGAAGGAGATAACACATGGAAAGAGAAAACTTGGAAAAAGCAATTTTAGCAGGTGGCTGTTTTTGGGGTATGCAGGAATTGCTGCGCAAGGTACCTGGCATTATCACAACCCGCGCGGGTTATACAGGCGGCAAAACTAGTGCGCCAACATATAACGATATGAAATCAGGAGGCACAGGCCACGCTGAATCGTTAGAAATCACATTTGATCCGCAGAGAATCAGTTATCGCAATATTTTACTGTTTTTCTTTCAGATTCATGACCCGACAACTCGTGACAGACAGGGAAACGACCGTGGTTCTCAATACCGCTCGGCAATTTTTTATACCAGCGAAGATCAACGGGCCATGGCTGAAAAAGTCATTGCTGAAATTGATGCTTCAAAAGTATGGCCTGCCAAGGTTGTAACAGAAGTAACAAAGGCCTCAACATTTTTTGAAGCAGAAGATTATCATCAAGATTATCTGCAAAAGAACCCTGGCGGTTATACATGCCATTTTATCAGGCCGAACTGGAAATTATTAGCAGCCTAAAACCTTAGGATTGGGTTTGCTTTTCAGGGTTGTGCGCGTTTCCCCCACGCCACAACCCTTTTCTTTGAGCACAATTTGTCAAAAGGTCAGGCAACTTTGAGCTGCGCTTCTAGTGCAGCGCGACGATGTAAAAGATCTGTTCTCTTTCTATCACTCATTTCATCTTTTTCAATTTTACGTGTAACGCGACGATACTCCTGGGTAAGGTTTTGGGCGTCACGGCCTGGCCATATCGTGCGTAACCGTTCCAGAAACTCTATGGTATAAGGCCTGTAAGCGGCAAAGGGGTTCGGGTCATCTTGTGTTGGCAAGCGGTCTAGTTTGCGTTTTAGCCTTTCTTCAAACCAAGGTAAAATCTGCCATTCCCCATCCGCGGTTTGGGCAACACACGCGCAACTTTCCACCCAGTCCCCGCTATTCACGTACTGAACTTTACGGCCTTTATCGCTGACAAAGTTTCGAATTTCTGCATGGTGAATATGACCGCACACAACCACTTGAAAGCGTTGTGATAAGGCATCTGCGGTGACAGCCTGTTCAAAGCGTTCTATAATTCCAAGAGCTGACTTGGTCCGTTTTTTTATGTAAGCGGAAAGTGAGAAATGCGCATCATGTCTTAGTGTGCGTGCAAGCTTTAGAAAGGCGCGGTTTAAAGACACGCTGGCATCGTAAGCACGATCACCAATATGAGAAAGCATTTTACCAGTTTCTTTTTGTGAGAAAACCTTATCGAACTGATCGCCATGTAAAACAAGCGTTTTGCGCCCTTGGGGATCTTCAAATTTAACCGCCTTGCGGAAATGGAGTGCGACAGGCGGTAATGTGCCCTGAGCCGAAAGCGTGAAAGGACGATTGGTCCATTTTTGTTTTCGCAAATCTTCATCGTGGTTCCCCAGAATGTAGGAGATTTTGACACCTTGCGCTTCAATAGCCCACAAAGCATCAAGGACCCGTGCATGAAGTTCGAATAAAGGTTTACGTTTTTTGCTTGCCAGCTTCCAACCATCAATAATGTCTCCATTAAGAATGATTTCATTTGTACTGATTTCACCGCGATGAACGCAGGTTAAAAACTCAAGAAGATATTCAGCAGCTGAAACTTTTTTACCCAGATGGGTATCAGAAATAACGATGCGTAAAAAATGCATATTTCGGCTTAGGTTTGTGGCAGTCTGCAATTTTGTGCAGCCTGAATGTTAGGGCAAATGAAAAATGCAGGATTCGGGAAACGAATGAAAGGAAAAAAATTTAAAAATAATGAAATTTAAATTTTGACCGAAGGATTAAAGTTATCCGAAACAAAGGTAAATAACAAGGTACAGAGCAAAAAATAAAGCACTTGCATTGAAGCGATTCTTTTTCTACGAAGGAGGGGAAGCAAAACCAAGTTGCGCGATTTAGAAAGCAACGTTAGCGTCTGGGACTAAAATGGCATTTCCACCTGTCGATCGATATGATCGGCTCGTTGGGGCTGGGACGTTGTGCCCGTTCGATTTTACGAACAATCCCGAATTTTTTACAATCAAGCCTGATGCGAGATCCATTTTCTCGCAACAGCAGCGGGCCTTATCAATACTTAAAATTCATGGCGTTGAGGCTGTGACGCAAGATATGCGTCGGATTGCTTTTGTACGCGGCCCTATGTCTACTGGGATCCGGGCTGTTGATTACGCGCTGGATATGGAAGATCATATTCGTAAAACTTGGGCATCACCGACCAAAAAGGGGCGCCCGGTTCTCACCACGCAGGATCTTTCTAAAATTACGCCAAAAAGTGAACTTGTGGCGCGGGTTATTTTACCCAATATCAATCAGAATCTTGATCTGGCAGAGCGCACGGCTCATGCTTTTCCTGACCACGCCGTATGGGCGCCTGCTTTTTCTGAAGCGGTTGAAAGGCTGAAGGCCAGTAATTTTGGTGTAACACTGGGGGCATCAACGCCAGACTGGGCGTTTGAAGAATTTTATATCCCGCTCATTATTACTCGGGTTTCTTTGATGGTGGCGGGGTTAGACCATGCGCATTCCAGATGGGCGAATAACGAAGATCTAGCTGCGACACAAACACAAATGGGATTTTTTGAAGACGTAAGAGACGCCCGGTCTGACCCTTTATTTTGTGTGGATGTGGCGGGGCGAAAAATCGCCCTTGCTGACCGGGCATGGGAAAGGGCGCGGGCGATTGTCTATCAAGCAATAAAAGGTTTTGAATATGATGTGGCGCTTGCAAGTTTAGCGGGTGAATTTCAGTATCATCGCTGGCTTAAAGAAGGTACGCGATCATCAAGACTGCACCCTGATCTGGCGGATCGTAGCCGCGAAGATATAGGCCGCCTTGATCATCTTGAGAACTTAATGCTGCCTTTAATGGCGAATGACAGACGGTTTTCGCAGTGGGTGAATTGGTCGTGTGATGCAGATTTAAAAAAATACCATGAACAAAATATCTATCCGCTTGAAGGGGCGAAATACGATCCGCATAAGGCAATTTTAGAAATCGCAGGTTATTTGCCTGTAGGCGGATTTGAATATCCTTCTTTTGAAGGTATTTTTAAGCCAAAAACCGGCATTGAAAACCGTGCAGCCAGTTTGTCTGCTTTGCCTTTAGCGCGTCCGGATATGCGACGTCATTCAACTCAGCCCTATTTTGCACCACGGGCAAGAATCTTTGAGGATCATACTTTTGATGATTTAAATACATCTGAGCGCGAACAGGGAAGTTTAAATTATATCCTTTCCACTTTCGAATCGGCGCGGTTACCTGTACAGGCGCCCCGCGCCTTGTTTTTGATTGCAGCAATCAAAGGGGGGGAGAACGCAAAAGATTTTGCTGCTGAACGTGGTTTTGATTTTATCAAGGAAGTGCAATCGGTTGATGGGGCCCTTTACGCTAAAAGTGTGATTGAACGCAGGCGTGCCCAGCGGGAAAGCATTGTATCAGCTCTGTTGTCAAATCAGGATATTATAAAAGCCGGATACAGTGCGATTTATGGCACACATACAGTTGATTATTTGACACAGATACTCGCACGTTATCCCGAATTTAACGCCCGGGATGGCGAACGATCACTCACGTCTCAGGCCAAACTTTTAGCGGCCACAGAAATTCTTGATCGTCACGCAAGTGGCGCAGTTATTCCACGGGGTTGGCAGTATGATAGCGATGATATCGCCCTGACTTTGCGGGCATTCATGATACAGATGGGCCTTATTGAAAGGCCGTCGCATGGCGATCAGGCAGGTTTTGTTGTGCTCAGGCAACTGCAAGACGGGCAGTTTTCGCCAGCATCCGTTTTTGATGTGTTGCCAGATCTGCTTGATCGGATTGAAAGTGACCTGAACGTTAAAGCGCTTCACCGTGAAACGCTTGTTTCAACAGCGCGTCTTATCCATCTTTTTGATCTGGTTGATAATCCAGGCCATATGAATGTAACGCGCATTAAAGATCAAAAAACAGGCCTTACCCATCAAGAGCAGATTACAGATTTTGCTAATTTAACAGGTGTTTATGGCACGCATGCACTAGGCCAGCATGATAAGCACTTGGTGTTGCGTCAAAAAATATTGCGTATCAGACGCATGATCGAAGATGTGGGAATGATTGTTTTTGAAGAAAAAGATTTGGTTGATCTGCCTGATACCTACAGAAACAGCTGGAACAATGTTCAAGGTGCTTTAAAAAAAACAGCAAGGCGTGTTAGACGACCCGGTGTTCTTGCTTATGAGAATTTGGGGTAAAGCATGAATCCGTTAAGTGTCAGGGATTATCAACTTGGTTGGACACTGCCGGATCTACTTAAACGGCTTGGCTTGTATACTCAGCATGTCGATTTACACAAAAACCCGGCTTACATTGCACGCGCAGCCACTGATTCTGTTTCAGGTACACTCGCCGCATGGCATAGCAAAGCAGAAATTGACCCAGACACAAACGAGCTGAGTGTTGTATCGCACTACTGGCGGCATATTCCTGGTCTTGCGTCCCGATCAATCACACCGTTCCGGTCTGTTTATACACAAACACTGCAAAATGGCAGTTTTGTATGGACTCCAAAAGAAATCTGGGTGCAGGCCAAACAGATTTTTCCTGCGCCTGATAATGATTTTGTTGTTCAAGCAGTCATGCGTGTGCAAGATATGCAAGCGCAAATTAACACGCATCTCCGTGGAAAAGGTGCAGTTGATGATACTTTAAAAATAATAACTAATGCTGGGTTTCAAAAATTTTTGGGCGAAGAATTTATTTTAAAAGGCCTAAAAAAAGAAGGCGGTTTTCACCCCAGCGCAACGGCAGCACAAATTGGTGCGTCTAACCCTGCAGCAGATTATCCATTTTTAGAAAATCTGGATCCGCAGATTATTTTGGCTCTACTTGGGCTTGACGTAAATACAGTTGATCCGGGAAAAGATTATGTTGGAAGCAGGTCTATTCCCGCATTAAGTCACGGGACAGAAGTTGAGCATGAAGCCCGTGCAGATTTTTCTATGAATGATAAAACGGGGGATATTAGCCTTACTATTTCAAGTGTACCTCTTGGGCTTGATGATCAGGAAGGGCGAGAAGCGGTTCAGGTGGCTTCAATGACATTAGCGCCTGAAGGGTTGGAAGGTTACCGCATTGCCAAGCCGACTTATATGGGCCAGCTAATTTCAGCTAAACACTGGCGAGATGTTATGAATCTATTCGGTATTGTTCAGTCAGCCGGCGATGATTTTTCAAACTATCGTTATCCAGATTTTTTGTCTCATATCGGCGAATTTGATCTGGTTAAACTTTTAAGCCCGCTTGGCCCGGCGCCTTCTTTGACCGATCAAGGTGGTGAGTTTTTAGCCGGTTCTTTCCATGGCACATCTTTTGAAAAACTAGTAGATGATTTTGGCAACCAGATCGGTATTTGCCAGCTTTTCTTGCATCGCGGAACCAAACCTGACGGACAGACGAGTATTGTGGGTGTCTTGATTGATCTACCTATTGCTATTGGGGGAAAAGGTGCCAGCTTTGATCGGGCGATCGCAAATCTTGAAATTTTCTGGCCGTATATTAAGCAGATTAAAATTACGCACGATCATTTCGATCACCTTGCTGGCGTTATTGATCTTGCGGAATTAGGTTGGATGAAAGGGAAAATTGTATCCGGATCCCCTGATCTTATTCATACCCTTAGACGTCAGCTATCAGAACGCCAGATACCGCGTAGCTTATGGCCGATGCTTGAAAGTGATATCGGAACAGGGTTCATAGAAGTTCTTGATGATGACGATGTTTTACGATTTTGCATCCAGCATTGTGAAGGGGGCACGTTACACACCGCAAAAACAACACCTTATATCGTATCGGCCTGGTATGGGCACAATCACTTTAAAGGATCTGCGGTTGTTTATGGTGATGGATTTGATTTTTCTGAGCAGGGAAAAGCCTTTATGAAGCGCGGTTTGCAACCGCTTATAGAGGCAGGATACCCTGAACATCATTGCATAAGGCCTATTACTGTTGCCTATCATGATTGTACAGCGGTTAGTGAAGTGGGTGAAACGCCCAAACAAGACGAAGTAGCCGAAACGCTTGATGTGGTCTTTAGCTGGTTTGATGATAAAGGGATTATTGCAAGCCCATTGAGCACAAATATTCTTGATATTAAAAATTTGATTACCAGCGCGTGTGCGCATCATCGAAACATTACAGCAGTTGGTTCTAATATAGAAAAACGACTTACAAATATGAATAATTACGGGGTCGATCCCCATTATGGCCCGATCCCAGATAAAAAATTTGTTCCTGATTTTATTGAAAAAACAATCGCAGAACTTGAAAATGGTGCAGATATTCGGTTTTTACGCCGGGAGACAGACGAAGCAAAAGAGTTGCGTGACGATCCGCAAAGCCTTTTGATTATTGCCACAGGCGCCTTTGGTGGGCGGGATGAATATCAGTCAACAATGCAGCGTTTTCTGCAAGGCACATCATTGCTTGATGCAAATATGTCAGTAAGGCCAACCGGATATAAAATTAATGCTGAAGACTATGTTTATATTAATCTGCAAACGCCAAGTGTGCCGGAAAAGGCTGATGATCAGTATTTCCAAAACCAGATGATCGCTTATAACCGTGCTATGCCTGTTGTGAATGCTTTTACTCGTGGATTTGAGTTACAGAACCTAGAACCTGCGCGCTATGACAGAATTGTTCAAGATTTGCAACGCCGCGGCTGGCGGTATCATGCACAGTCAGGCAATCGCCGTATCACGGTATATGACAGACCTATTCATCGCCATGGCCATCCTTTCCGTGAGAATCTTGCGCAGATGGCTTCTCATATTACAGCTGATTTTCATGAACCTATTCATATAGCAAGCGTAGATACTTTTGTGGCTTTTCAAGATTTAATGAGATCTTTGAATCTTAATTCATCCGGACAGACGCCGCGCTTATTTAAACTCTCCCGCATTGATACATATAAAACATCACCCCAAGACAGGTTTGTACCAAAAGTACAGCTGCACGAATCATTAAAGCTTATTCGTCAGCATCGCAGGCGCGACCGTGGGTATGGCGGATCACTTGATGTTCGCGATGTAACAATCTTCAGGGCAGATGCACAAAACCCGATTGATGGGTTTATGCCACGTTCGTCAGGTCAGATGTCAGTATTTTTTAAATCACACGCGACGCGTCCGTGGGCTGAGTTGCACAATCCCCGCAACGCGGATGGAACTTATAAGATTCATAAAGCAGGGCCTGCGGCATCGCACCGCGCCCCATCTGATAGGCGCAGGCGTCAAGGGCGACCAACACTTGGTACGCCATTGCCATCTTTGAGACCCTTAGAGGCTGCATGACGCGTGAATTTGACCATCTTCGTTATATAGCTCCGTTTCATGATGTTTTTCATCGGGTTCAAAAAGGCGGTATTATTTCCCATCATTTTGATTTTGAAGCTTTTGGTTTAAATACAACTTTTTCTCAAATTGCTAAATATGGTGACTGTATAGGAGATTTTGCAGGCAACATGATTGGCACATCACGAATCAATGTCAGACGACTTGATTTTTTATATCCCACACTTGGTGCATCACTTGTTGTGCCTGGCCTGCTTGATGTTATGGATGCACCAGACAGCGTGCCGCATTATCATGCGATGGGCATGATTGCGCAGCGGTTTGAAGATGCGCCGTTCATGATCGAGGGCTTGAAACTTCCAGAAAAGTTTATTGAAGGTGAAACATTCAGTAAAAAAGGCCCTCATTACGCAAAAAAAAATCTCGGCGAATTTGTATTATTATATCCAACGCGTGATGAACAAGGGCATATTATTGATGCTGTAAGATACCATCCTGAGCGAGAAAAGTTTTCTTATCGCGTAACATCTGACCCAACATCCAAATTATACGAAAACATTGATAATCTTTTTTATTGTGACGCTGATGACCCCGACACAAAATGGAAATGGGTTGACCCAACATCTTACATTAGTGGTTATCGTGTAAGGTCTTATGATATGGCGGTTTTACGATCGAATTTTGTACGTGCAGGTCAAAGCCCTCGCAATATTTTCTTTTTAACGTCGCGGGCAACGCTGTCTGAAAAGCAAAGACCGAAAAATCGTCTGGTAGATGCTTATTTTGTAACTCTTTCTGCAGCTAAATTTGGCAATCAAGGTGATGAGAGGCTTATTTTAGGTCGCAAACCTGACTCAGAGACGGGTGAAATAGTTGAGTCTGCAAAACTTGAACTGGTTTACGAGGCGAATACACGCGATGCGGATCCTTTGCGCGAGACTGGCCCGGGGCTTTTGATGCCAGATGGTCGGCAATATGATGTAGCACAGGCCCACGAATATCCAGATTATGATTCAATGGCTTCTTATGGCCTTGAAGCTTTTCATCGGCGAGTAAATCCTGATATTATAAGGCTGCATGAGCAACAGGCGGATAAAGATTATCTTTTAAAATATCTCCCTGCACTTGCGGCAACAGATAATCATCGTCCGGTCTATTTTTTGCCAAAAAGTAACTATCCTGATGATACGTCAGTTGCTCCCTATTTCTTTTTAGGCTTTGATGATATTTATGGTCAGCAAAATCGTGGTCTTTTTATCAAGATTCATGAGGGGTTATCAACGCGCCGCGTATTAGGGAAGGCGCTTCACGAACTGACGCCCGATGAATGGCGCCATTATATTGAAAAATCGCGTCATACGCCCGATGAGCTTATTATCATCCCCACAATAAACAGGTGGCGCGGGGCTATTCCTGAAGACATCGCCTATGCTTCACCTGCTGCGCACAGGCTAGATTTGGAGATGATTGATAGTGACCTAAATTATTTATTTGAACATCCTTCAATACGCGCCTCTATCGGCCAAGCTCTTGAGGATATGAATTGGGAACGCGTACAAAAACCGGAGCCGGCTAATCCATATATGGAAGAACAGGCGATTCGCAATGGTTTTGGTGATATCGACTATCTTGAAGCGTATCAAAGACAAACCCGCAGACGCCACACTCCTCATGCTGGTGGAATATCCTCAGCCTCAGAATTTTTAACGTTGAAAGCAAAAGATATTTTTGACTACAATAATGCGATAGATGAAGCCTTACATTTAATTATGCTACAGCCCCATCAGGTTGATTATTCTGATGATGCTGCCGCGCTTGATAAATACAATATTTTAATGAAACGAGTGATAAGGCGTTTAAGAAAAAAGAAATCGCCTTATGCTGCAATTTTTGACGGATATCTTGATAAAAAAGGCTTTCCAGTTTTTCCAACAACTCAAACAGCGCGCGACTTCAGAGAAAAGAAGCTGATTGAATGCCTGGATCATTATAAAACCTTATCAGAACGCAAAAAAGATACGTTTGGTCGCGGTTACTTTGATTTTAATATGACTGATTCACAGCATATTATATTTGCTAATCTTTCCCGTGATTTTCGCGTTATTGATCCCAGAGGCCGCCAGTATCGCATTGAAGATCTGGAAGTGGTGCAACCTCAGCTTTTGATAAAAGGGGTTGAATCGGGACGGTGGCGTATTCAGTTTGACAGGCTGAGTTCTGATTTTTCAATTCAGGCCATTTTGTTCCGGTTTGCGTCTTTGAACAGATTGGGAAACTTGCCGCAGGAATGGCAAGACAGGTATCGCATTATCAAAGATAATTATATAGCAGGCCCTTTAAGCGAGCCTGCGCAAACCATGCGCATTCCAGCAGCGCCTCAACTAGAATGGGAAGCGCAGCAATTTAGCGTTAATGCCCCGCTAAAAAGTCAGAATATTGAAGGTAATAAACCTTCTTTCATGATTGGGCGTGCACAAGCACTAGCCAAGACACCTGAAAGTTTGCGTATTTTTAATAGGTGGAACGCAGGGTTTCAGGCCTGGAAATCTCAAGCGCTTCCTGACACACCAGAAATTCGTAGGGCAAAAAATTACAATGAAGCGGGCGCCCCGATTGATTTTCATGAACATGAAGTGGAACAAGAAAAATCAATTATCCTGCGTGTATCGGACATGGCGTTGCGCCACGCGGTATATGATTTTCGCTTGGGGCCAAAAGCAGTTTTGGTACCGTCTGTGCCAGTGCAAGTTAAGCTTGCAATTGTTCGCAACCGTGGCCAGCATGTTATTTTGGAGGGGCGGGAAAGCGGAAGGCTTTACGCTTGTGGCACTTTAAGTGTAAAGGCATTGCCGCCAGAAGAACAGTTTTCCCATTTGTATGAACAACAAAGGCGTGCAAAATTGGCTTTATCTGATCTTTCAGATCAGTTGTTTGGCAATCTTTTGATATTTGAAGGATTATACCCACTTTCCTTTACAAGATCGATCCATCAGGACTATCCGGCTATTAGCCTGCCGTCGATATTTTTTGACGGGCTTGTATCGCCTTTCTTGTCAGGTGTGCCAAGGGTGATTACCGCACAGATTTATGCATCAGATGCTATGACGCAGAACTTTAGCCCAGGACAGCCCCTTTTATTGCGTGAAGCAGAAGGCAGTCCGCAAGATGCTTTTTCAGGAAAAATGGGGCCAACAACGGGCCACCATTATATGTCCGTTATACGTGATGTGAAGCGATTAACCCTTCAAGAACTTGAAAGTAAAATTATGCTGGGCCAGTTTGATGATTTTGCCGCGCAACATCTTGGGTATTCTGGTGCAGTTGATCTAGCAAGCCAGATTCGCGATCAGGCGAATACGTTGCGTATGAAAAATTCCGATCAGTTATCGCTGATGATTGTTTCATTCGCGCCCGTTGAAAAATCAAGCTGGGCTTATGACAGGCTTGAAGAAGTACCAAAAGCTATTTTTGTATCGAACGATGTAAATCGTTTTAATACACCAACCAGACATGTTGCATAGGAGACGTTATGATCGCGCATGATATTTTTAAGGAACGCTTTCACCATGAACCAAGATGGAAAGAAGCAGCTAAAAAAGCTTTTTTTGCAGCGCATGCGCGGCCCACCAAACAGATTGCTCGGCAATCAATGGATTGTTTGGACCTGACCAGTTTAAAAGGTGGGGAAGATGGTTGCGATATTTTAAGTTTATGCGATACAGCAAAAGCCAATAAAGTTGCAGCTGTGTGCGTCTATCCCGATATGGTAAGGGCAGCAAAGCGTGCATTTCGTCATGATAAATTACCGCTTGTGGCAACGGTTATTAATTTTCCTTCAGGCTCTTTCCGCACACAAACAAATATACCGGCAACCCCCCGCACTGTGATGGAAGATGTTTTGTCAGCAATTGATTCAGGGGCAAGGCAGATTGATATTGTTTTTCCTTATCAGGATTTTCTACAAGGCCGTGAGCATGTAGCACGTCCACTATTACAAACATGCCGTGAAGCATGCGATCAAGGTGTTGTCATGAAGGTTATCATGGAAACATCAGCCTTTGATTGCCCGGATAAGTTAGCAAAAGCGGTTGATATTGCCATTCGCGCCGGTGCAGATTGTATCAAGACATCTACAGGCAAGCATGAAAATGGCGGTGCAAGCCTTGAGGCTGCAGCTGTTATTATGGACCGTATTAAATATTTCCGAGCTAAGCAAAGTCGAGAAATTGGTATCAAAATTTCAGGCGGCATTTCTTCAGTGCAGGCGTGCGCACAGTTTATCACCTTACAGGAACTGAATTTTGGTACAGGGTCGGTTACGCCATCGCGGTTTCGTATTGGCGGCAGTTCGCTTTTGAATTCGTTGCTCGATTATTTGCGTTTTGATCCTTTTGTAGGCTTAAAAGCATAATACACGATTAATTTTAGGAACTTAATCCTGAAATATAAATGTTGACAAGGTGCTTAGCAAAAACTATATATCTACTAATAGGTAGACAATATGATTAACGATACAAAAACACAGATACTCGACAGCGCTGAAAAATTCACAAAATTGCGTGGTTTTGATGCGTTTAGTTATCGCGATATTGCGCAAGAAATCGGCATCAAAACATCGAGCATTCACTATCATTTCCCAACCAAGGATGATTTAGCCGTTATGCTGGCGCGGCGTTATACAGATAGTTTCGATATCTATATGTCGTCTATCATCGGGGGTCAATTAAATGGAGCTGAGAAGATCGGCGCTGTTTTTAATTTGCTCGATACCGTATCAGGCAAGGATAAACATTTTTGCTTATGCGGCATGCTGGCTGCGGATGTACGTGCGGTATCGCAAGCTGTGCGTGTTGAACTTGAAAGATTTTTCACAAGCTTTGAAAGTGGGCTTGAAAAAGCTCTTTATCAGGGGATTACAGATGGGTCCATTGTACCCGATATTGATCCTAAAAAGGCGGCTGCAGAAATTACGGCAGCTGCGGAAGGCGCGATGCTGATCGCACGCGTTCGTGATAAGCAAAATTATTTTATTGAAACGCTGAACTTTATTTTACAAAGGATTAGAACGAGATTACCTGCGTTATCAGGATAAGTCTGTGAAGTGTCACAGACATGCGGTTTCAAGGATGGCCGCGGTATTTAGGAATAATCTTAAATGTCAAACAATTCTTAAAAACCAAACTACAACCAAGGAGCCTACAATGAACCAACGTATTCCAACTGTTTCAAATCCATCATCAGAAACGCAAGTTATGTTTGATGCTATTAAGGGTAAGCTCGGCATGGTGCCGAACTTATTCCAAACCTTAGCTCAATCACCTGCGGTGCTTGAATCATACTTAAATTTCTCTGGCGCTTTAAATAAAACAAAAATTTCTGCAGGTCTGCGCGAGCAAATTGCTTTAACAGTTGCCGGTGCAAATGGCTGTGATTACTGCGCTTCTGCTCATACAGCCATTGGTAAGATGGTCAAGTTGGAATCACCAGAAATGACGATGAATCTGGAAGGCAAATCGGCTGATGCAAAAACGCAGGCCGCGCTGACATTTTGTCGTCAGGTTGTTGAAAC
This sequence comes from uncultured Pseudobdellovibrionaceae bacterium, assembly GCA_964648505.1. Classification (GTDB taxonomy): domain Bacteria; phylum Pseudomonadota; class Alphaproteobacteria; order Micavibrionales; family Micavibrionaceae; genus CAZYMI01. Next base: position 17,986 of record CAZYMI010000008.1, on the reverse strand, counting down.
TCGTGGTCATGTAAAAGACGCTGACGTTTCAGCTTTACGTACATCCGGGTTTTCTGATCAGGAGATTGTGGAAATTGTTGCAGTAACAATGCAAAATATGTTCACAAATTACGCAAACCATATTTTTACGACCGCAATTGATTTTCCTGTTGTGTCAACAGCGCAAATCAAAAAAGCGGCTTAATTACTTCGAGGGTGGGCCAGCTTTGGCCCACCTTTTTTTTAAGGCGAGAAAAATACAAGAGGATTTAATGAATAATAAGCAACATATACTAAAAAGCACGCAAGGTTCGGTTGTATCCTACCAGAAGACAGTAATTGACGGCATTGATATTTTTTATCGCGAAGCGGGATCAAAACAGAAGCCAACGCTTTTATTATTGCATGGCTTCCCGAGCTCATCTCATATGTTCAGAAATATTATCCCAGAACTTTCCAAATCTTATCATGTGATTGCGCCTGATTTTCCAGGTTTCGGCCATAGCGCTATGCCAGATCGGGCTTCATTTACCTATAGCTTTGATAATATTGCCAGCCTGATCGGCAAGCTTTTGATGCAGCTTTCAATCACCCATTACGCTTTATATGTTTTTGATTATGGTGCACCCATTGGTTTCCGTTTGTTTCAAAATCATCCGGAGCGCATTACTTCTATTATCACACAAAATGGTAATGCTTATGAAGAAGGCATGACTGGCTTTTGGGATCCTATTAAAGCCTATTGGGCCACGGGGGCTGATAAAGAACGCGATGTTTTGCGAGCGCTGCTTGATCCTTCTTTTACGCGTTGGCAATATGAAACAGGCGTTCCTGAGGAATTTAAGCCATCACTTTCCCCTGATGGATGGCAGTATGACCAATCACTGCTTGATCGGACAGGAAATGCAGACATTCAGCTGGATCTGTTTTATGATTATAGGAATAATGTTTCCCTTTATCCAACATGGCAGAAACTGTTGCGTGAGCATAATCCCCCCGTTCTTGTTGTGTGGGGAAAGAACGATCAGCTTTTTGTGGAACCCGGTGGCTGGGCCTTTAAGCGCGACGTTCCAGATGCAGAAATTCATATGCTGGATACAGGCCATTTTGCCTTAGAAACACACGGCAGTGAAATATCACATCTGATCGTTGATTTTTTAAACAGAAAAATAAAACGTCAGCCTTGATAAGGTTATGTATGACTCCACATTTTGAAAAGAGATTTATTTTTAACTTGGAAACCGCCCAAGAAAAAGTGCGCAAGGCGCAAGATTTGTGGAATACAAAAGACCCTTATCAGGTTGTTCAAGCCTACACGCCAGATTGCATATGGCGAAACAGGTCTGAGATATTTCAAGGCCATAATGCGATTATTGATTTTTTAACCCGTAAGTGGAAGAAAGAACACGATTACAAGCTTCAAAAAAAGTTGTTTATATTCTCAGAAAATAAAATTGCGGTGCAGTTTGAATATGAATGGCAAGATGATACAAAACAATGGTACAGATCATATGGGCTTGAACATTGGGAATTTGCCGATGATGGACGCATGTCAAAGCGCACAGCCAGCATAAACGAGATTCTTATCAGCGACAAAGACAGGAAGATATTATGATGAAACTTACCCAGAGTGATCTTGCGCAAGGCGATGTATTGGTCAGTCCACAAAATGGGGCTAGCCCCATGTCTTTTGTGGTTGAAACAGCGCACCATCATGCGAAAGCCGATGAACCTGTTGCCATGGGTGGTGATGATACCGGTTTGGCACCTTTTGATTTTTTAGCTGCAAGCCTTGCAACCTGCACGGCTATGACATTGCGCTATTACGCAAAACACAAAGGTATTGAACTTGGTGATTTTCAGATCAAGGTTACGCAATCGAATGTGAAAGCAAATGTTAAAGAAGCTCAAGGTAGTATGAATGTTTATAATTTGACCCGTCATTTAATCTTTCCAGGGGTTACAGACGAAGCAAGACTTGCAAAATACAAAGAAATCGCAGAAAAATGTCCGGTCCATAAGGCCTTGCAAGGGGATATTGTTATCTCAACACTGACAGCTTCCTAACCAAAAATCACTTTTTCAATTGGAGATTTACAACCATGAATACTCAAGATGCCATTCGCGCCCGCAGATCTGTCAAGCATTACGACACAGCCCACCGTTTTACAAAAGCTGAGGAGGATGAGTTGATTGATCTGGCCATGCAGGCACCGTCATCTTTTAACGCGCAGCATTGGCGTCTGGTTAAGGTGTCGGATCCAGCATTGCGCGCGCAAATTCGGGCAGCTTCTTATGATCAGGCACAGGTAAGCGAATCATCTCTTTTGTTTGTGATCACAGCTGATTTAAAAGCGTGGGAAAAGAACCCGGCCCGTTACTGGCGTCACGCGCCTGAACCTGTACAAAATATGCTGGTGCCTTGGATGAAGCCCTTTTATGAGGGGAATGAACAGCTTCAGCGTGATGAAGCAATGCGGTCGGTTGGATTTATCGGGCAGACGATGATGCTGGCCGCTAAAGCTATGGGATATGATTCATGCCCAATGATCGGGTTTGATGCCAAGGCGGTAGCTGATTTGATCAAGCTTCCTTCAGATCATGTGATTGGCATGATGCTATCAATCGGGAAGGCCGTAAAGCCAGCATGGCCTAAACCAGGCTTTATTGGTCGTTCCGAAGCGCTGATCGAAAATCATTTTTAAAGTGCCATTATCTTTTGAGCTTTAAAGCCGAATAATAAAAAGTGTTGGAATTTTCTATCTTCTTAACGCAAGAAGATTTCTGCTATGCAATTATTACAGGGCGCAACCTTTTGTGATTTGTGAAGGTTTTATTAAAGATTTAAAAATACAGCTATAGTGATACGAATCATTTTGTATTTTTTTATGAAAATTACGAAATGAAGCAATACCACTTTGTGCTGAAATTATTGTTTTTTGACAGTGTCTTGATTTTATTATAGAAACCCTGCCTTTGCATGACAGTATGTTTAGCGCCCTTTAGATAAAAATCAGGTAATTATAATTCATGGCCTCTTTTACCCACGACTCAATTTTGCAAGCCAGACCTGCAGAACCCGACCAAATGGTCAGGAAGGAAATGGCCAAAGAAGATGTGGCCAGTGAAGATGGGCCACGTCATTGCCCGGCGGATAGTTTCCATGTGCGCATGGCAGATTTCGACAATCTATCGGAAGCATTGGATTATGCAGCCCTTGCCGGCACAGGCATGAATTTTTATGCAGCTGATGGCAGCTGTACCGCATTTTTTACGTACGATAATTTACGGTTGCGTGCACGCATGCTTGCGCAAAGATTGCTTGGGCTGGGGCTTTCGCGTGGTGATCGGGTCGGCATTATTGCGGATATGCACCCTGATTTTGTCGCCATGTTTTTTGCCTGCCAGTATGCTGGTCTTTTGGCAGTCCCCTTGCCGGTGGTGACAGGCCTTGGTGGAAGACAGGGTTATCAAAAACAACTGGCGCTTGTGCTTGAAACATCGGGCGCACGCGCTGCATTTGGTTCACAAGAAGTGCTTGAGCATTTGCGTGATGCGGCTTACGGGCTTCCGGTTACAACCATCTGCACGCCTGATGATTTGCAGAAAATGCCAGCATCAAAATCAACATTAAAACCTTTGCAAAAAGACGAACCAAGCCATATTCAGTATTCATCCGGTAGCACGCGGAATCCATTGGGAATTGAAATTTCTCAGCATGCTTTGATGGATAATGCGCGTTCTATTTCGCGGCATGGTGTTCAATTCACAACCAAAGAACGCATTGCATCATGGCTTCCTTATTATCATGACATGGGTCTGATCGGGTGTTTGATTGTCCCTTTAACATGCCAGCTTACTGTTGATTATTTGCACACTGATGCTTTTGCCCGCCGTCCTCTGCAATGGCTTAAAATGATTTCAAATAATCGTTGTACAATTTCATTCAGCCCTACCTTTGGGTATGATTTATGTACCCGCCGCGCTGCAGGAAAAACCGATTTAGGATTTGACTTATCAAGTTGGCGATATGCAGGCATCGGCGGTGATATGATACAGCCTGATGTTTTTACAAATTTTGCAAAAGCATTCTCCCACTATGGCTTTAAAGCACAATCATTAACCCCGAGTTATGGTTTGGCAGAAGCAACGCTTGCCTTTAGTTTTGGTAAACCCGGCGCGGGTGTTACAGCTGATGCGGTTGATAAATACGCAATGGCTGAAAAAGAAATTGCCGAACCCTTTAAAGGCGACCCGTTAAAAGATTCCACAAAGTTGCGTGCTTTTGCATCATGCGGGCGGCCTATGCCAGGGTATAAGGTTGAAATTCGTAATGATGAAAATAAGGCTGTGCATGACAGGCATATTGGCGGTGTATTTATTTACTGTAACAGCCTGATGAACGGTTATTATAGGAATCCTGAAGCAACACGTAATTGTATCGGTGGTGATGGGTGGCTAGATACGGGTGATATGGGTTATATGGTGGAAGGTGAACTTTTTATCACCGGGCGCAAAAAAGATATGATGATTATTAATGGTCGCAATATCTGGCCACAAGATCTGGAATGGTACGCAGAAAATAATGTTGAAGAATTACGCCGCCGCGATACAGCTGTTTTTGCAATTGAATTGGAAGACGGTAAAGAAGCGGCCATGATGCTGGTGCAATGTCGTCTACAAGGACACGAAGAACGCGAAGCTTTGAAAAAAATCATTCATGCTGTGGTTGTGCGTAATACGGGTATTGATTGTCGTATAGAATTGGTGCCGCAAAGAAGTTTACCTTTTACAACGTCAGGAAAACTTAGCCGTGCTAAAGCCCGACAATTATGGCTTGAAGGCGCTTTTAATCCCTCAAACATTGTGCAAATGAATGGCGACTTTGTTCCTTAAGCGGTATCAATAGGTGCGCGTGGCTTTAACAGGCGCATCTGGCTTTGTAGGAACACAGCTTCTGGAAGCCTTGTGTTCAAAAGGTGTTTTTGTTCAAGCACTTTCGCACAAAAAAGCGCCGCATCAGTCTCATCAGGTTCAAATTATAGAAGGATCTTTGAAAGATGGGCGCGGACTTGCTGATCTGGTTTCTGGTGTTGACGCTGTTATACATTGCGGGGGGCTTGTGGCGGCACGGTCTGCGCAGGATTTTGATGCTATTAATGCGCAAGGCACTTTAAATATTGTAAAAGAATCACAAAAAGCCGGGGTGAAACGTTTTCTTTTGATATCATCGCTGGCCGCAAAAATACCGTCTATTTCGGCTTATGCACACAGCAAAAAAAAAGCAGAAGAGGCATTATCTTTAAACACACAAATCACTATGGGGTGGGATGTGATCAGGCCGCCCGCACTTTATGGGCCGGGTGACGAACAGATGCTGCCTTTATTTAAGCTTTTAAAATTAGGTGTCGCGCTTACCCCTGCGGGCAGGGATGCGCGCGTGTCGGTTATGCATGTGGATGATTTGTGTCAGGCTATTATGGCGTGGCTTAAAGCGGGGCAAACAAATCAAACTGTTTTTGAAATTGATGATGGGGCCAATCAAGGCCATCGGTGGCAAGATATTTTAGGGGTGGCTGCAGAATATTTGGGTGTAAGCCCATGCTATGTCACCCCGCCCAAGCCTTTACTATCGGGTGCGGCTTTGGGGGTTTCCATGATCTGCAAAATCATGGGCAGGCCTGTTTTTCTTTCGAAAGGCAAGGTGAGGGAATTGCGCCATTCAAACTGGGTGAGTGAAAATTATGTCCAATTTAGTGAAAAAACAGGCTGGAAAGCTATGATTCCATTGAAAAAGGGCATATCCGATACTCTTTCCCAGTACCAAAAGGGCGGTAGGTTATGATATTCTGGGATTTCGAAAGTTTGACACCTGTTCCTAAAATCCATTACATAATGGCCTCTCTTATATTCAAGGTATCTAATGTCCGGCGTTGAGTTGAAAACTATGACCACAAGTAATGATCCTGTTCGCCAGGACGTGCTGGATTATATCTGTGCGCAATTGCATAAACTTTCTCATGGAAAAGTGGCTGTGAGTGAACACACAGATATTACAACTGATCTTAAACTTGATTCTTTGACCGTGATGGATTTGGTTTTTTCTTTAGAAGAAAAATTTGATATTGCCATTCCTTTGCATGATTTAGCCGATATTTACAAAGTGAGCGAATTGACCAACCTGGTCTGTAAGCTCAAAAACAGGAAGTGATCCATGACAAATATTTTTTCTAAATTCGATCCGATTAAATCTCTGCATGGGGAGATTGTGAGTGCTGCAGGTATTGACCCACTTGCTGTACGTGTTGGTAAATTTTCATCACCGACTGAAGCTGAAATTAATGGCAAAATATGCATTATGATGGGGTCTAATAATTATCTGGGCCTGACATTTGATTCAAGCGCAATAGAAGCTGCGCGTGAATCCTTGCTTAATTCAGGCATAGGCACCACGGGTTCTCGGGTTGCAAATGGCAGTTATGGGCCGCATCAGGATCTGGAACAGCAGATCGCAAAATTTTTTGGACGCGATAATGCCATTTTATTTACAACAGGTTATCAGGCCAATGTCGGCTTTTTGTCAGCCATTGCGGGGAAAGATGATTATATAATCATCGATTCAGAAAGTCATGCCAGCATTTATGACGGATGCCGTTTGGGCCACGCCACTGTTTTACACTTTCGTCATAACGATGCAGAAGATCTTGAGCGCAGACTCGCGCGCCTGCCGGAAGCTGCGAACAAGCTTGTGGTCACAGAAGGTATCTTCTCTATGCGTGGTGATCGCGCTCCATTAAAGGCTATTGTAACGGCAGCTAAAAAATTCGGCGCCTATGTAATGGTCGATGAGGCCCATTCATTTGGTGTGCTGGGAGAATACGGGCGCGGACTGGCAGAAGAATGCGGCGTTGAAGATCAGGTTGATTTTATCATTGGTACATTTTCAAAAAGTGCCGGCACAATCGGTGGTTTTTGCGTATCCAACCATCCTGAACTGAATACATTGCGTTTTGCAGCGCGCGCTTATTTGTTTACTGCGTCTCTTCCGCCATCAGTTGTTATTGCTGTGAGCAAAACACTTGAGCGTATTCGCACAGGACAGTTGTTGCGCCAAAAGCTTTGGAACAATTCAGATCAGGCTTATGACGGTTTGAAGGCTTTAGGGTATGAAGTGGGCGCTGAAAAAACACCTATCATCGGAATCATGATGCCTGATATGTATGAGGGGCTTCGCACCTGGCGCGCCTTGATGGAAAATGGTGTCTATGTGAATATGGTTTTACCCCCTGCCGCCCCTGAAGGACGCTGCTTGCTACGTTGTTCGGTCAGCGCAGCGCATACATCCAGCCAACTTGATCGTGTTTTGAAAGTGTTTGATCAGGTGCGTCCACGCGGTCGGGTTGAAGTACGCGCGGCTGCGGAATAGAATAAGGTCGCGTGTATAGTTTATTTTCGCGCTAGCGAAACCCGCCTTGTTTATACAAACGCCATAAAAGCGGCCATGCTGCAATTAAAGGGTGACGACGCTGAAAGTCTGTTGCCTGCATTTTCACGCCGCTTTGTCGTTCAATTTTCCACAAAGCGTAATCCACAGCACCGTCAAATGTTGTTGTAGCTTTCATCAGGCGTACAAAAGTGATGAGTTTAAGCAACGGTTTTATGAGTATATTTTCTAGTTTTTTTATTTTCACGTTTCGCGGGACAGAATTTAAAACAGGCAAACAAAAGCTTGTACGCATTTTAAAAGATTTTTCATTGGCAGTATAAAGTGCTTGTGTGCGTTCTGGTTTTTCAGCGCGTAGTTCAGCCCCATAAGTATGATGAAGCCCTGTAAGCCAGATGGTTCGGGTGTCGGCATGATCTGCTGTTAGGGGCAAAATCTTGCGGTGGAATGTGATGACAGCTTGCGCCAGTGATTCTAAGGTGCGTATGCGGGTATCGGCATCGCGCACAAAAACAAGACGAGAGGGTTGGGCAAAGCGTGCCCAGATTTGCGGGGTCAGGCTTTTACCCAAGGTTGCGTTCGCAAATTGATCTTGTGTCATAAGTGCATATTTGCAGCGCACCGTGCGATCCCCTTGATTAGTTTGCAGTACATAAACATTAGGGGGCAGTAAGCGCCCGAACGTGGCTTGCAAGGGTCGTTTTTCAACATCTTTGGTGTGGTCTACAAGCACATAAAAATCATACATTGCATCGTTTTGTCCGGTTTTCCAAAGCCCTGATCCATAAAATAAAATAGCGGCAATATTTCCTTTGGTTTTTAAAACATCGCATAAAGCGGCAACATCGGCTGATACTGCTTGCGCAGTTTCTTCTTTAATCAAATCGAGCAGGGCTTGCGGAATAATCATGGCGAATTCTTTAATGTAAAAAAATTTAAAGATTCATCAAGATGAATCTGAAGCGTATCTGGTGCATGTATTTCTCCGTCTAAAATCCAAGGCGTATCAATTTGAAGAGACAGGGTGCGTGCTTGAGTATGTCGTAGTTTTTTATCCTCAGCTACATAAAACAGGCCTGCATCATCGTATGTTGCGTGTGTTTTAAGTCCAAAAATAAGATTTCTCAAAGCGCTAATGCCCATAAAAACATGAGTCTGTGAAAAATGGTCTTTGTCAGATGAAAGGCTAAGAAAAGAGGGGGATAGCACAGCATCATTTTTTATATTCTTTGATAAAAAAAGCCGAGCGAGAACGCACAGGATAATACGCATTTCGTTTAAGCTGCGCATAAATTTATAGCGAGTTTTATATTTTCTTGTTTCAAGAATGGCGCGTGGAATAGCGCCCGTCCCTATAAAAAAACCGTAAAGCGGTTCCGCATTTTTTTGTGATAATAAAATGCTTAAAGGTTTTTGTTTTTTGAGGAGGCGCGGATCAAGCTGATTGTCTGATTCTTTAAGAAAAGATACAATTTTTTTGAGCGCAGATAACGGCGATCCAGATAAACCAAGGCTTTGATGAATCATATTGGTCGTGCCGCCTTTTAAAAGTGCGAGTACAGGTTCAGTCTTAAAAACACAACGGTTCCTGATTAACTTAATCACAAGGTCTACAGTGCCGTCCCCACCATTAATGATTAAGAGATCAGGCGTGTCTTTAGAAATTTTTTCTAAAGCATAAAGACATTCTGTGTGATTGCTGATTATTTCGTGAATAATAGCGTGTGATTTTGCAAAGTGGCTTAGTGCATCCAGCCCTAGTCGGGCATTTGTACTGCTTTGTGGGTTACTTAAAAGGGCAATGCGCATTTTCTATGCGTTCAGCCAGGACGTTAAAGGTCTGGCTTTGCGCTGTAATTCAGCCTGATAAATTTGAAGAAGATGTACTGGCACGGCCGCAACGGTCCAGATCACAACCAGTAAAAGGCCGATATCGGGTCTTCCGAAAATCCAAAACAGGGTCAATATAATTAAGTTTGGGTTGCGCCTTGCAACAATCAAACGAAAGAATGAATCAATTTTACGCCACACATGGATATGAAAGCCAAAGCGACGTATAAAATAACCCTCGCATAATCTGGCTATAATATAAGTCGTGAAAATTGCCCCTATTCCAAAAGCAATCCAAGGCGCGTCAAATCCTGTTTTGGACAGGCCTATCCCCCAGGCTAAATACCAAAAAGGCGGGTGAATAAGATCGATACCATGGTCAAAAATATTTCCCCATTTTGATGATGTCAGGGTAACGCGCGCAAGTTTTCCGTCAACGGTATCAAGAAAAGTCATGATCCAGGCTGCGATTAATCCTAGTCCGTATTGCCCATTGCAGAAAAAACCAAATGCAAAAAACATAAAAGCAGCGCCGATTGCGGTTACAAAATTCGGACTTAATTTATAGCGTGCGCATAAACGTGTGATATGAAAGGCTGGTACAGGCCATACATATTTTGTGACAAGGTCAGTTACGCCTTTATAAGATGCTTTATAAAGTTCCCATTCTACACTTCGTACAGTGTCTGGTGTTAAAATATAAGACTTTGTTTCGGCGCGTTTGCGCAGTTTTTCATTATAGGAAAGACCAAGTTTTTCAGGGGTTATGAGATTAAGCTTTTCAGGTTTATTATCACCAAAAAGCCAAGCCTGAGCAGAATCTGCGTCTGCGATATCTGTATAAACTGCAAGTGGTGTATGGTTATCAGTTACAAGTGCGGTATCAGGTTTTTCGATAAGTGCTTTCAAAACAGCATCTTCATAAACCACATCGCCACGTAAGATCACAAGGTGGGTTGTATTTTGTTTTTGGTGTAAAGTTATTCCTAGCTGCGAAAGCTGCCGAGCCAGGCGCTCATCTGGGCGCATATGCCAGATATCAGGAGCCGTAGGGACCGAAATAATACGTACAGAAAGTTCCAAAATACCATCTCCTTATTGACAAGTATGCGTAGGGTCGATTTGCTTATCTGTATGTATCGCTTTGCCCACATTTCTGACATTCATCTTGCGCCAATGCCTACCGTGCAGGCAAGGCAGCTTTTGAATAAAAGAGTTTTAGGCTACCTGTCATGGCACTGCAAGCGCAAAAATTTGCATCTGGCTCAGGTCGTGCGGGCGCTTGAAAATGACCTAAAAGCTCTTAAGCCTGATCATATTTGTATCACAGGTGATTTGGTTAACATTGCTTTGCCCGGCGAAATTGAAAGGGCACGAAACTGGCTTGGAACTTTAGGGTTGTCTGAAAAAATAAGTCTGATTCCCGGTAATCATGATGTGTATGTGAAGTCGGCGCAAGAAAAAATAAATCGCACATGGGTTCCTTACATGCCGCCCGTTTTTCCCGACATCTGTCAATGTGGCCCCATTCAGATTATTGGCGTATCAAGTGCTATCGCAACAGCACCTTTTATGGCGACAGGCAAGGCGGGTGTACAACAGCTCCGAAATCTTGAAAGAATACTTCTACAAGCAGGAAAAAATAAAGAATTTCGTGTTGTAATGATCCACCACCCACCACAATCTCATGCAACGAAATGGCGAAAATCTTTACTTGATGCGCATCATTTTCGTGATGTCATTAAACGCACGGGCGCTGAAATAATACTGCACGGACATTTACACCATGCGGTGCGCACGCATCTTGAAGGACCACAAGGGCCTGTACCTGTTTTTGGTGCGGGGTCTGCATCGCTCAAACAAGGCGGGCATTATTACTTTTTTACCCTTGAGGGCCAGTCTTTGAGTGCGATAAGTCGCCTTTATGATGAAAAAAGCGATTCTTACCAGACAGGGCCTGAGGAACGCTTGACAATTCCCTTAAACATTCCATAAATCAAGCATCAAAATTGCGCAGGAGAATCTATTTATGAAAGCTATTATTTTAAGTGCCGGACAGGGCAGCCGATTGCTGCCGATGACTGAGAGTACGCCAAAATGCCTACTTCCTGTTTATGAGGGATATACCGCATTAAGCTGGCAGCTTTCTCAGCTTCAAAAAGCAGGTGTATCACAGGCAGTTGTTGTGACAGGGTTTTTTGCTGAAAAAGTAGAACAAGAAATTTCAAAGCAACATTTTCCTGTGCGTACAATTTTTAATCCATTCTTTAAAGTAGCTGATAATTTGGGCAGTGTCTGGCTTGCTGGACCTGAGATGAATGAAGATTTTATTTTGATTAATGGTGACACATTGTTCTCAAGCGTTATTATTGATCGGTTATCTAAACAAGCTACAGATGGTATTAATATCAGCATCTCTCGTAAAGAAAGCTACGATGATGACGATATGAAAGTTGTTGAAAGTGAAGGCAAGCTTCTTGAGATTGGAAAAAAGTTACGCCGTGCTGATGTCAATGCAGAATCAATCGGCATGATCATGTTTAAAGGTAGTGGAGTTGATGTATTTCGCACAGCCGTGCAACAGGCCATGCGATCACAAGAAGCGCTAAGCCAGTATTATTTATCGGTGATCGGAGCGATTGCACAAAAATTTTCGGTGAATACGGTTGAAATGCCGTCTGATGCATGGTGTGAAACAGATTTCCCAGCCGATTTAATCAAAGCGCGTGAGTGTGTGCAGAACTGGGTTCTTGCAACAGGCTACGATAGCGAAAAACCACGCAAGGTTGCGGGTTAAAAATTATTTTAGATTGTTTTTTTGAGGGTGTGCGCTGCGCAATCTTGATAAAACTTCTTTGATGTGCGTGTAAATATTTTTGTTTTGCCAAACGCGGGTGCAAATACATAGGCCCTTAATTCAAGGGTTTGTGCATCCCGAAGTTTCATATGGGCACTATATGTCTTATTTTCAGCAAGCTGATAAATTGTTCCGTTTGCCCATACTAGACCTTCTTTATTTTTGAGGAGCTGGAATCCAGAGAGCACTTGTGCCCCGCACAAAGCTTTACCTTTTTTATCAGTTTTGACTACATCATCGCGGAGCCAGAAAATTGATCCACAAAGTTTTTTGTCACAAGATGATATTTTTACAACCAGATCTTTTTTCTTGCTCAACCAAAGGCCTTCAATAGAATTCTGCCCCACAACAGAAGCTTGAGCAAAAGCTGCAGATGTAAGGATAAAGACAGCTGCCAATATAACTTTAAATAGGGAACGATTCATGATTTGAAATTTCCTTCAAGGTTTTTGATCATACGGATAAAATCAAGATCTGTAGGCGAATCTACATCAAGCGCAGCATGCGGTTGGTCAAGCATAACGGGTTGTATTTTTGTTTTTGTTTTTAAATTGATAAGCGAGACAGCCTCCTGAAGGCTCATTTGCTTGGTGAGATAACGTGCCAATGCCATTACGCCTAAGCTGTGGGCCATACGCCAAGGCTTCTTGCGTTGTGCCTCAAGATTCTGCCAGAAATTTAGAATTTTTAATGCTGTACTACGGTCTTTAAAAATAAAAAGGTTGCATCCTTTAAACCCGCCATCTTTAAAGTTTAGTTTTGTGCGCCTGATATCAGGATAACGCGCGGCCAGAACACGCAAAGGTAAAAGTGCAACAGCCGCATTAAACTCATCAGGGTTATACCCGTTGATAAATTGAATTATAATTTTTTCTGATAACAAAGCATGATCGGCGGTTGTGATTAGAACAGGGAAAGTAAGATCTTGATTTTGTATCGCTTTTAACAAGCTGCGTACGGGTGACCTGTCGGGTTCGATGCGACTCATTGTTTTATTGATAAGACCTTGGTACAAAGCAGGTGCTTCTTGGTCAAGAAACGGGTTTTCTTTCAAGCACAGCACAATATTTTTGATGGCACCTGAGCTTTGAAGTGCTGATACGACATGTTCAATCATTGCAGTGCCGTTAATATCAGCATAAGCCTTCGCGCTTTTTTTTGTATAGCGGGCAACAAGGTCAATCTCCTCCGTACGAGATCCTGCCAAAACAAGGGCTGTAAAAAAATCATTCACGATAAATTCTTTTCAAATAAACGATAACGTTTATAAGCCTGACCACCAACATTTTCAATTAGGCGTATAATAGGCAGATTATCTTCAAGTATCCAGGACATCTCAGCTTCTTCATATTTTTTATCCAGCATCGCTTGTCTGAGATTAGCGATCAACAAAACTGCCATTGAGCTTCCTAAAAATGTTTTTTGATATTCCGGTAGAACGCCCATAAGTAAAACGCGCCCCGTTTTTAATCGACTTTTTTTCAATCGCCAAATAAGTTTAAGCCAATTAAAAGGTAGAAGGCGGCCTTCAAAATCAGCAATCGCTTCATTCAGATTTGGCAAGGCAACAATCATAGCAGCAGGCGTACCATTTATTTCAACAAGCCTTGTAAATTCGGGGATAATTAAGGGTTTCATGTTTTTTGCTGTATAGATGATTTCATCGCGGGTCATTTTTACAAATCCCCAGTTTTCGGCCCAGGCGGTATTAAAAATATTCAAAATTGCTTTCAGGTCAGCGATCAAATTTTTCGGATCAAGAGCGCGTTCAACTAAACCTTGCGCATTTAAACCTTTTTCTGCCATGCGCTGAGCAGGTAAAGGTAGGGGCCTTTTTGCTTCAAGTCGAAAAGCCAAAAGATCTTTGGCTTTATTGTATCCGATATCTTCAAGGGCTGTACCGTACCAACCATGCGCATAGTTCATCATCATAACAGGCGGGTGCTGAAAGCCATCAACTAAAAGCCCGCTTTCGTCGTTAATTGAAAGACTAAAGGGACCGATAATTTTTTGAACGCCATGTGTTGAAAGCCAATTTTCTGCTGTTTGTAGAAGATCATTTAAGGCAGTCTTGTCCACGCAATCGAGGCAGCCAAAATGGCCTGTGATGATGCCATCATTTTTTTGCGCAAGCGTATCAATTTGGGCACTTATACGGCCTATAGGTTGATGACCATCATAAGCAACCCAAAAGCAGGCTTGTGCATGTTTAAAATAGGGGTTTTGCTTACTGAAATGCAAGCGTCTCTCAAGATTGAGTTGAGAGATAAAATGAGGGTTTCCCTGATAAACAATCTTGGGAACGTTGAGAAAATCGCGAAAGATCTGGCCGCTTTCAGCTTTTTTGATGTGTCGCATTATCTTGTGTGCTTTGGGGTGGTTTGCGACGATCGATGCCTTCAATAATTGCTTTTTCTTCCTCAATATCAGGGGTCATTCGTGCAACCCAAGGATAGCGGCGTACTTCTTCACCGGTATAGCCTAAATTAAAAACAGTGGGGCTTCGCGGACGATCTTTCACACTGGGGGCATAACTTTTGAAAATTTTATCCGGAACAAAATTTGTAATGCCAAAATTTGTATTCTCATCATGAAAGTGATGACGCAGATGAATGAGCTTCATTTTTTGTAAGAAGTTCCATTTCGGCGCATAATTTAGATGCTGAATGCAATGGCAGAATTCATAAAAACAAGTTACCAGAAGGCCCGTACATAAAGCAGCATACATACCGGTATCTCCGCCCAAAAACCAGCCAACGGGCATGGTCACAAGGCATACAGTAGGCAAAGTTGTGTATAAAGCGCCAAATAAAACATCAAGATCATGCGGGTCGCGGTGGTGGTCAAAATGAATACGCTTCCAGACCTTGGCTGTAAAAGGTAGGCGATACAAAAAAGAGCCATGTAAAACAAAACGATGCAGACCATACCAAGCAAAAGGATATAATATAATAGCAGCAAGGGCCGGTAATAACACATCAAGCAGGCTTGTCATGTTGATAAACATCATCACGCCGCTGATAAAAGCTAGCAAAAGATACGATAGAATTGTGTAGTGTGTAAAATAGGCGTACCACAAATCGTTCATGGACATTTTATCCAGCCGGTAATTTTGTGTCCAGAAGTTCGAGATTTTGATCATATCATCTCCATTGTTAGTCTTGTTTATACAATAAAAGCCAAAATCCTAAAATGCTAAATAAAAGCGCAGGACTCCAGACCGCAAGAAATGTTGGAATAGTGCCTGTTTCCCCTATAGAGAACAACAAACGTTCAATGATAAAGAAGACAAAGCCGCCAGCGACCACGCCAAAGCTGGTACCCAGAATATTATTTTGCCGGCCTTTGGGGAAGCCGAGCGGCATGGCAATTAGAACCATGATTAGGCTTGCCAGCGGTTCTGCGAGGCGACGCTGGGTCCAAAGTGAATAGAGGTAATTACTGTGGGTGGTTTCTTGGTTACGGGCAAGGCGAGAAAGAGTTGAAATACCAAGATCAGAGAGGTTGCTGCTGATCGCAAGATTTTTAGGTTTGACCTGCAGATCAATTGAAAGTTTAGGCAAGATATCTTCTGTTCCTGATAAATCTTTGCGTGTCACATCATAAAGCTGCCAGATGCCTTCTTCAAAGCGTGCTTGTTCAGCTTTATAAAATTGTGTCATCAAGCCGGATTGATTACGGTGAATGATGGTTACGTCTTCCAACGTTTTGCGATCCGGGCTAATTTGTCCTGCATTCAAAATATAGGTGCCTGCAACCATCCATTCGCCGGGGATGGAAGTAGATCCAATACCCGGGGGTGGCCCTTCATAATTATTTTTAGCCCATGAGCTTAAATGTGGGGCTGTAACAGGCACTAAAACATTAGCCACCAGAAAGTGGAAGGCTGCAACCAGCAAAGCCCCTTTCAGCAAAATACGTGACACGTAATACAAGGTCATGCCTGATGCGAAGAACATCGTCATTTCCTGATCATGAACGAGTTTAATTAAAGTCATCATGGTTGCCAGCAAAACCCCCATAGGGACTGCAAGCGATAAAATAGAGGGGAAGCGTAAAGCAAGATAGTAGAAAATTGTTTCGGGCAGGTTTTGTGTGTGCGATGTTACGTTTACAATATTACTGAGAAAATCGAACGCGAGCAGGATGAAAGAGAGCGCAATTATCATCAGCCCCGTACGGGTCAGAAACTGTTTTAAAAGATAGCGTTGCAAAACACGATTAGGGTTAAAAACCATATCAGGGCATTATTTGTTTGGGTTTTTGTTTTTTTAGTGGTGCCAGCAAGGCTGGGGTTTTCCAAACAAGGACGCCCCAGCTTAGGCAGGCCAGCACAAACCATGGAAACCAAAGCCCGATCAGGGCTGAAACATTTTCGTTTGCGGCGGCTGCTTTTCCAAGCCCCAGCACCTTATCATATAAAACAAGCATAATAACCCCGATCACAATACCATAAGCTTTTCCTGAACGCCCGCCACCAATTAACGCTAAAGGCAGTGCTAATAAAGTCAGAAGAGGCAAAGAAAAAGCTTGCACAATCCGCGCATTAAATTCTGCGTGGTCTTGGGCGGAGGTGCTGTCTTTTTTAACTTTGGGTATGCCATTATTGATGAGCTCGCTTAAGGTTAACTCTCGTTCATCGCGCCCGCGCGGGCCATATTTTTTATCCAGATTGCTTGGCATGTGCCAAACATACTGACTAAACGCTAAAGGTTCTGGTACGCGGGCTGTCTGTTCACGAATAAGATTCCCGTCTTTTAAAATAATGGCGACCTGTCCGGTTTCTTCGTTACGCACAACATCAGCGGTTTTTGCGCTCAGAAGAATTCGGCCATCATTATTTTTATTTTTTGCTTCTGCAAAAACGCTTTCGAGATGCCGTCCTTGTTCTTGAACGGTTTCTGCGCGCACCATGATGTTGTTGCCTATATCAGTTAAGGCACCTGGTTTTAGGTTTAAAACTCGACCTGAGGCACTTAAGTCATAAGTAATTGTGCGATATAAATATCGTGTATGGGGCGCAACAAACCCTGACATAATGATCATAATAACAGCAAGCGCAGCAGAAAATAACAAGAGAGACGGCAACAGCATACGAAGTGATATGCCAACAGACTGGATAATGGTAAGCTCAGCCGTATCTTGCAACTGTCTGAAAGTTAAAAGAGCCCCAATAAAGAAAGACCAGGGCAAAGCGAGCCCTAAATAATGGGGCATCAGGCATGCCATCAGTTTGAACACAGCAAATAAAGGTGCGCCGTCTGCTGAAACCAGATCAACAAGCCTTAAAAGCCTTTCAAGGGAAAGCGCCATCATGAGAATGACAAAAGCCAAAATAAAAGGTTTTAAGATTTGGCGTAGAATATAGAACTGCAAGAGAGGCAAAGGCAGCGCATCTTTAAGTGTGCTCATGAAGGCCAGCTTTGTTGAATATGTTTCAAAAGAATTTCGGTTTGCTCAGCATTTAAAATTGTTTCATAAGATAAATCAGGTGGCCCTGGCCATGCTGGATCTTTAAAAGAGATGGCGTTAAAGATCTTCTCGGCGTTATAACGCGGCAAAACATGAAAATGAACATGAGGGTCAACCATCATCAGCATCAGATAGTTTATTTTGTTATAAGAAAAAAGAGTTGCGAGCGTTTTTTCAGTATCCGCAACAGCCTTTTGCAATTCAGCAAACGCAGGTGCTTCCAGATCAGAAAAGGCTTGCGCTTGTGTGCGGGAAATCAGCACAAGCGAGCCCAGTGTGGTCTGTTTGGGGCGCAGTACGACAGACCAGTATTCATATTCATGGATTAATGTGTCGGGAGCGCCGAATTTTTTCAACGTTGCGTGGGTCAAATGCGTTTGGTCCTTGAACTTTAATCTTTTGAA
>CAZYMI010000007.1:0-85944 GCA_964648505.1 uncultured Pseudobdellovibrionaceae bacterium | reverse complement strand
AGAAAGATTATGGCTGGACTCTGCATGATATTGACGCAGGCATTGATACAGGCGCAATCATCGACACATGCACACTGCCCCTTGATGCAAAGAAGCCAGTTCTTGATACATATCTTGATATGGTGCCGCTTGGCGCACAGATGATTGCCGCCGCTGTTGAAAGGCAGGTGGCCGGTATATCCTATCCTGATATGCGCCCAAATATTGGTGGTGGCTATTACACCTACCCCACAGCGCACGAAATGGCTGCTTTTGAAAAACAAGGTGTCCGTTATATTGCATCACCAAGACACTATATTGATAGCGTCGTCTCACGCTTTAGTGTTGTGGGCACAAAACACGCGGATGATTTGCGGGATAATATGGCCGCAGCCCTTGGTGCTTTCTATCAAGAAAACAGCCCGCAAATTGTTGTGCGCTCGGCCACGTTACCATCAAGGCCTGCGCAACAATGGCGGCCAGCAATACTTTAGGATCGCATAGGTATGAGTTGTATTAGGCTTCTTCCATGCGTTGTCGGCGCTCAACAAGGGTTTCGCCTTCATATTCCCAGTATTGAGGGCCTTGAACGCTTTTCCATTGGTATCCCATTTCATTTAATGCTTTTAAAGCCGCAACAGATAGGCTTGTTCTTTCCCCTCTAAACTCAACGTTTTTATTGTCGAGAACGATGCAAGTTATTGCGGGGTCACGCGAAAATGTTAGAACGCTTCCATATTTAATGTTCACCATTTCAAAATTGAATGCGCTTCTGGTTTCCCGTGCTTGTGCTAGAGCGTGAGCATCTTCATCACTCTCAACAAAGTCTTTCTTGGGCGTTACATCTTCAATTAAAGCAAGTTGAAGTGCTGCAACAGCGCGCTCAGGCGACAATTTAAAAAATTCGCGACTTGCGCGAATTCGGTGGTCACCAAAAGCATCGTGCAGCTTGTTTTCAACAAAGGTAGCATTCTGAACGCGTGCTGCGAAGAAACATTCAAAAGGTAAGGGAATGGATGTTGTATCGAGGCTACGAATACGTTGCTCGAGATTACCCGTGCGCCCGATTTTTATGAAGCCTGGCATCGCCTGATTGATCAGGATGTAAACGATTTCATCTCTCTGGGCTTCCATTTAGGGCGATTCCAAAACACGGGTGGCTTCAATAAATGGCTGTGTGCGCAGTCACTCTCGCACAACTCTTGGGCTTAGAGCAGCACGATAAGTGCACATATGGGAAAGCGTAGTTCGACTCCCCGATTTCCCTGAATTTCAGGGATTTTACAGGGAAAATTTCTCGAAAAAGGGCCCTTTTTGACCCTTATGCTATGACCAGCACACTTAGATGCCAGTAGTATCAACCATTTGCGGTATTACCGTTTCAAATGGTAATAACCGGAAACAGGGAATGAGAAGTAGCCGATTGCAACTTTCTTATTGAAGGCCACAAGTGTTAAATATGTCATCTTATAACGCCCCATAGCAGCACAGGCTTTCATTCAAGATGCATTTTCGCTCGCCTCATGCAGTTTTAATACCGTAAGGGTTCCGATCCTTCCGTTTCTTGCTTCCCAGTCAATAGATTGACCTTCCGAAAGACCCAGTAGAGCAACGCCGACAGGAGTGAGAATTGAAATTTTATTTTGTGATATGTCTGCATCAGCCGGCATGACAAGCCTCACAGTTTTTTTATCGCCAGAGGAAGTAGTGAAGGTAGCCTTTGAACCAAGGCCGATATATTTTTCGGCCTCATCCTTAGAGATGGTCTTAGCGCGATCCAATTCATTGAGGAGTTCATCTGCAACTTCTGGTACTGAAAGCGCGCCGAACGCGAGACTTTGTAAAGTGCGTCTATCATTTTCCGTTATACGAATTTCAGGTTTAGGCGTGGGGTATACATGCAACATGCTTTTAAATCCTTACTATGAAGGCGGAAAATATTTCCGCAAAATCGATGATATTTTTGAGAAGGCCCCGTGTCCGGTTCTTAAAGACGCGAACAGGGGTTAAAGGCCTGCGATAAGCTGACCTGGAAAAATGCTGCTGCACAGCACGCAAAGATGGAATTTGTTTGTTCCCATGAGAATAAGATTAGGCTTCTACGCTGATTTGTCAAGGATCGCAAATAGTCTATGTTGGCTTACCTATAAACCAGTCCGCCATCTATCATGGGAGCTTGTCCGGTCAAATATTCTGAATCTGGTCCCGCAAGATAGAACCTAGGAAGAGGGTTATAGTTCCAAATATTTGTTCCTGTTCATAGAGGCTTAATAGCCGTATAGTTGCGGCTATTCTCTATAAAAAGGATTATTGTCGTGGCAAAATATAAAATAGCCGTTATCGTCGGCTCCCTTCGCAAAGACTCGTTTAATCGTAAGCTGGCCAACGCTTTGGCAAAAATGGCACCGACTGAATTTTCTTTTCAAACTGCAGATATCGGCGATCTACCTCTTTATAATCAGGATGAAGACGGCAATCAGGCGTCTTCCGTCAAGCGCTTGAAAAGTGAAATAGCAGCATCGCAGGGCGTTTTGTTTGTCACGCCCGAATACAACCGCTCTATCCCCGGCGTTCTTAAAAATGCTATCGATCATGCTTCGCGGCCTTACGGGCAAAGCGTGTGGGCAGGAAAGCCAGCGGGTGTACTGGGGGTTTCAGTAGGCGCTATCGGAACGGCTCTCGCCCAACAGCATTTGCGGAACATAACTGCCTATCTAGATATGCCAACTCTCGGTCAGCCTGAAATTTTCCTGCAAGCGAAAGAAGACCTGTTTGATAAGGATGGAAATATCGGTCCAGCCAGTAAAGATTTCCTTCAAGGCTGGATGGGTAAATATGTGGCTTGGGTTAAAGCACATCAATAGAGGTGAACTGATGACACAACCCTCCGCGAAACAAAACCCGATCGATGACGGCGTACGAATCGGGCATGTGCATCTGAAGGTCGCCGATATTGAACGTGCTCTCGCTTTTTATTGCGATGTTCTCGGCTTTCACATTACCCAGCGCTATGGTGACAGCGCGGTCTTTATTGCCGCTGGAGATTATCATCATCATATTGGCCTGAATACCTGGGAGAGCAAAGGCGGCTCCCCGCCACCGCCTGGGAGCACCGGACTGTATCACACAGCCATCCTTTATCCGACGCGAGCTTCGTTAGCTGATGCGCTGCGCTGTGTGAAAGCAGCGAGCATCGAAATTGATGGGGCAGCAGATCACGGCGTAAGTGAAGCCATTTATCTACGTGACCCTGACAATAACGGCGTTGAACTTTATTGGGATAAGCCGCGCAAGCTTTGGCCGGTGGATGCTAAAGGCCAACTTCAAATGCACAGTAAACGTCTGGATCTTGATAAGTTACTGACGGAAACCGTGCCAGGCAAACTCTCGGAAAGCGACATTAAAAAGCAGCGTATGCGGTTGCTGGCTCTATCCCGCTGGGAAAATGAAGGTGGTGCGGTGCCTGAACCAACTACGACGGGGCCTAACCCTGAGGAAATTCACCGCTAATATCGCCTGTTTAATGCACAATTATTTATACACAATTTGACCTCGGTCCGTGATCGCCGCGCCTTTTGTCATTGTAGCGGCTTCTATTTTCCCAACTCCCATAATGTGAAAAACGGGATATCCATCGGCAATTAAGTAATCTGCAATTATACGTCTGTGGCAGCGCCACCAGACAGCTTCGGCACACATGATCGCGCATCTTGTTTGCGCGGCGATCTCCTTAAGCTCCTCTAGCCCTTTTCGGAAATTTTCTGTCATGGCGTAATCGGCATAATTCCGAAATGATTTATTTTCCCAGAAAGTGTTAGGCGATTCACCTTTCTCTTTACGCTTCGATCGCAACCCACCCAGTTCGGCGATATGCCTGTAAGAAATGCTTTCTTTTCCCAGCGGGTCCGGAAAACTGTCTTTGTTAAATTGCGGATTAGTACGGGAGCGCGGAATAGTGCGAACATCCACCAGAAATTCAATATCCTGACTTTTCAGAATTGAAATAAATTCTTCAAGTGGATGTGTTGAATGACCAATTGTGTAAATGGTTGGCTTTTTTGCCATTTCAACTACGCAGCTTTGCGCTCCAGCTCCTGTTTCGGCCCAAAGAATTCAAAATGAACCTGTGAAGCGGGAATTCCCCACTCCAGTAACTGGTGGTACATATTCACCATGAAGGGTTTGGGACCGCAGAAGTAATAATCCGCATCTTTTTCAGGCACAAGCCGCTCAATGAGCGCTGCATCAATCATACCTGTATCATCTGCATTTCTGGTTATGCCATTACGCGGTGTCTCACTGTAACGGAAATGTGTTTTTAAATTGGAATGCTTTGCAGCAAGCTGCTCAATTTCTTTGCGGAATGGCTGCACACCTTCGTGCAAACTGCCGTGCAGTAGGACAATTTTTCGCTCCGGCATGGCTTCGAGCGCGGCTTTGAGGATGCTGTATACGGGCGTGATGCCGATGCCACCTGCGAGCAATACCAACGGACGCTCATGCTTTTCGGTTACATCTAGGAAAAATTCGCCGCAAGGCGGTGCAATTTCAATAGTCGATCCGACTTCGACAGAGTCATGGAGAAGATTGGATACGTAACCTTTCGGCGTATCGGCCTTCGGGCCTGTCTCTTGCTTGACGCTGATGCGGAAATAATCCTGCCCCGGTTTATCGGACAGGCTGTAATTGCGCATCGTCGTGTGACCGCAAGGGCTGGGGACACGCACGGTAATATACTGGCCTGGCTTAAATTCAGGTAATGTCCCGCCATCAGCTGGCACAAGATAAAAGGACGAGATGATGTCGCTTTCTTTTTCCTTGCGAGTGACGCGGAAAGATTTAAATTCTTCCCAGCCGCCTGGTGCTTCGACTTGTTCTTTGTAAATCTGCGCTTCACGTCCAATGAGAATATCAGCCAGGAATCCATAAGCTTCGCCCCACGCATTGATAATTTCATCCGTTGCAGCTGCCCCTAAAACTTCACGGATAGAAGCAAGAAGGTTTTCTCCGACAATTGGATAATGCTCCGGCTTAATCCGCAAGGATGCGTGCTTTTGAGCAATCAATTCAACAGCGCCGCCCAGAACTTCTAGATTGTCGATGTTGGCAGCATAGGCGCAAATCGCGGCGGCTAATGCGCGTTGTTGAGACCCCGCAAACTGGTTCGCTGGATTGAACAAGGGCGTAACTTCAGGATTATGAGAAAACATGCGCTTATAGAAGTGTTTCGTAAGTGCTTCACCATGCTGTTCCAACACGGGAGAGGTTGATTTTACAATGGCAATAGTTTGTTCGCTAAGCATGGCATTTCTCCTGATATGTATTTTTGACACATATTAAGAATTCAGGTATGAATGTCAAACAATTTCAGGATTTCGATATGCAATTAACTTTGTTTACAGATTATGCATTGCGCAGCTTGATGTATTTGGCAGCGCATCCAGACAGGACTTCCAGCGTCAAAGAAATTTCTGAACATTACGGAATTTCACGCAATCATTTGGTGAAAGTCGTTCATAAGTTAGCGCAGCTGGATTATATCCAAAGCAGCAAAGGCAAAGGGGGCGGTATACGCCTTGCACGCGATGCAAAAAATATTAGGCTCGGAGATCTGGTCAAACAATTAGAGCCTATGAAAATCGTAGAATGTTTTGATAATAAAACCAATACCTGCCGCATGACGAATTCATGTCAGCTCAAGCATTATCTTCATGAAGCCGGACAGTCCTTTATTGCAACAATCAATAAGTATACGCTTGCCGATACTGTTAAGGACCGGACATTTTTCGATACTCAAACAAGAATGAAAATATTGTCATGATTACCGAGGACAGAAACGCTCTTATATTGGCAATGAATCTTGCGGGACTCGCAGGGTTTACCGATGCTCTCGGCTTTCTCAAGCTCGGCGGATTTTTCATTTCATTCATGAGCGGGAATTCAACCCGCTTTGCCGTAGGAGTAACTGAGCATGCGCCGTTCGCAGTCATTCCACTGGCGCTGATAACATTATTTATTATCGGCGTTATGTTGGGGGCGCTTATTTCTCATTTCTTTCCGAACAAGCGTATTGTTGCAGTACTAAGTTTTGTGATTTTCCTTCTTGTGATGGCAGCCTTGTTCTCTGGACTAAATTTAACAACTGCGGCAATTGTTTGCATGGTCGTAGCAATGGGTGCTGAAAACAATGTTTTTGTCAGAGATGGGCAAGTGTCAATTGGCGTAACCTATATGACCGGAACGGTTGTGAAGTTTGGGCAAAAACTTGCAGATGCGTTACTTGGTAAACCAATCAAGGATTGCCTTCCGTTTCTAGGTTTGTGGACGGCATTGATTATAGGGGCCATATTGGGTTCGTTCAGTTATGCTGCAATAGGTCTTGCCAGCCTTTGGTTCGCCGCCGCTTTTGCGACAGTGACTTTGATATTTTCATTTTTAAAAAGATCTGCATAACGCTGCATGGCAACTTCCAGAACTTAATTTAGAGGATGGACGAAATGAAAACACTTCCCGAGAATGCCCAGTCCTACAGCCGCACTGCTATTTTTACGCAGGAGACTGTGCCGAAGAGCTTGTTAAAGGATCACACTACTAAAGAAAATGTTTGGGGCTTGATCCAGGTGCAGGAAGGAAAACTTGAATACACAATTGGCAATGACGAGCTTCATATATTAGAAAATGGAAAAAACGGCGTCATAGAGCCACTCATCCCGCATCATATTAAGCCATTAGGTCTGGTATCTTTCTTCGTGGAGTTCTATAAATAGCCAATTGGTGATGACCGGAGGCTTTTATGCTCGATTTTGATCCCGTATTACTCGCACGCATACAATTTGCGTTTACCATATCTTTTCATATTGTTTTTCCTGCATTTACGATCGGTCTTGCGAGCTGGCTTGCCATCGTTGAATGGCGCTGGCTGAAAACCGGAAATATTATCTATAAAGAGATCTATAAATTTTGGATCAAGATTTTTGCGGTGTGTTTCGGGATTGGGGTCGTGTCAGGCGTCGTCATGTCCTACCAGTTCGGCACCAACTGGTCCGTATTTTCGGACCGTGTCGGTAACGTGATCGGACCTTTATTGGGTTACGAAGTCTTGACAGCCTTTTTCCTTGAAGCCTCCTTTCTGGGTGTGATGTTGTTTGGCTGGAGCCGGGTGAGCGACCGCATGCATTTTTTCTCAACTGTTGCAGTTGCTGTCGGGACGTTAATTTCATCTTTCTGGATTTTGGCCGCAAACAGTTGGATGCAAACGCCGCAGGGTTTTGAGATCGATGCTAATGGAATTCTGCAGCCAACGAACTGGATTGAGATTATATTCAACCCTTCTTTTCCTTATCGTCTGGTGCATATGGTCCTGGCGGCCTATCTGGCAACGGCCTTCACAGTCGGCGGGGTTAGCGCATGGTATCTCTGGAACAAGCGCTTCATTCCCCACGCACGTATCATGTTCGGCATGGCGATGATCATGGCTATATTTGTCTCGCCCCTGCAACTCGTTGCCGGCGATCTTCACGGCCTGAATACACTGAAACATCAGCCGGCAAAAGTTGCAGCTATGGAAGGTCTATATGAGTCGGGCACATCTATCCCTCTATTGTTGTTCGGATGGCCCGACGAGGCCGCTGAAACCATGCGCTACACGCTTGGCCTGCCAGGTGTTGCAAGCTATATCCTTACGCATGATTGGGGCGGCGAGATAAAGGGGTTAAAGGAATGGCCACCCGAAGAGCGGCCGCCTGTTGCAATTGTATTCTGGTCTTTCCGGGTAATGGTCGCGATCGGCATGGCGATGATTCTGACCGGAATAATGGCAGTTATCCTTCATTTCCGGAAAAGATTGTTTGACAGCCGTCCGTTTCAGCTTTGGTGTATGGCGCTTACGCCTACAGGATTTATTGCATTGCTGGCAGGATGGTTTGTTACTGAGGTCGGCCGCCAGCCTTATACGGTCTATGGCGTTATACGAACTTCAGAGTCTGTTTCGCCTGTGATCGGGGCGCATGTTGCGCTCTCACTCGCCGCTTTTATCGTGGTCTACACCGTACTTTTCGGCACAGCTACTTATTATATTCTTAAGCTGATCGGCAAGGGCATTGACACACAAGCAGAAGGATTTGAGGAACACAGTCAGATTGCAACGCCGTTTAAAGATCCTACAGAGAAGGGAGCATAAATCATGTTCACATTTGAATCCTTCATAGATCTTCCTCTCATATGGGCCGGTATTATTGGCACAGCCGTTTTGCTCTATGTGCTGTTGGACGGATTTGATCTCGGAGTAGGAATTCTTTTTCCTTTCGCGCCATCTGACAAGAGCCGTGACAAGATGATGAATTCGATCGCACCTTTCTGGGATGGTAATGAAACATGGCTGGTTCTAGGCGGAGGCGGATTATTCGCGGCGTTTCCTTTAGCATACGCGATAATAATGCCTGCGATGTATATCCCCGTTATTACGATGCTCCTATGTCTCATTTTTCGGGGTGTTGCTTTTGAATTCAGATTTAAATCCAATCGCTCCAAGCGACTTTGGGATTATTCGTTTCATTTGGGATCTCTGGGCGCGGCTTTAATGCAAGGAATTATCCTCGGCGGAATCGTCCAGGGCATCGCCGTAGAAGACAGGAGTTTTGGCGGCCATCCTTTTGACTGGCTCTCTGCTTTTTCCATCACAACGGGTCTGGGTGTTGTCTGCGGCTATATTCTCCTTGGATCGACATGGCTTATCATGAAGACCGAAGGCGAAACGCATGACTGGGCGAAAAAATGCGCGCGATATATTTTACTATTCGTGGCCATTTTTATGGGACTGATAAGCCTTTGGGTCCCATTCCTGGAGAATGACGTGCATACGCGCTGGTTTGGCCCGTTGTTTTACTGGCTCCTGCCGGTGCCGGTAATTACAGCAGGGCTATTTGGACTTCTGATCTACGGGCTTTCTAAGAGCAAAGAGATTCTTCCCTTTATTGCAAGTCTGCTCATTTTTTTGATGGGTTTTATCGGATTGGCCGTCAGCCTTTGGCCCTGGGCTGTTCCCTACGATGTGAGTATCTGGGCTGCGGCGGCTGCGCCGACATCGCTTTCATTGATGCTGGTGGGCACGGTCATAATGCTCCCAATCATTCTCGGCTATACGGGTTATTGCTATTACATCTTCCGAGGAAAAGTGAGCGATGAACATACATATTAAAAATCCGCGCACCAAGCAGTGGCTGTGGTTTGCCGTGCTCTGGTTTGGTGGGCTGCTTACGGTTACTGCAATGAGCTATATTATTAAACTCATGATGGGGGTTTGATTTTTGAATCTGGCGACGTTAAGAACGCATCTTGTTTCAAGCAAAAGCAAAAAAATATTCTGGGTGTGGATCGGTTATCAATCCATAAAGGGTATTCTTACGACATCCCTTATTTGGCTGCCGTTGATATTTTTATTTTTTAAAAACTTTGGAAATTGATCGTTCCTAAGTATAGAAATGCCTCCTAGAATTTACATTTGACGCGCCAACCTAAAAAAACTCTTTGTCCTTTATCATTCTTGTTGTATTATTGGTTGTTGGCCTCGACACATTCGTCCATTGTGACACGCGATCGCAGGTAACTCTCAGAAAAACATCGGTTTTATAGCAGACGGATCCGTTTAAAAGTACGGGCGCAGATCTCAAAAGAAACCTCCTCAAAAATCAAAACTTAAACCGCGCGCTTCGTTGTGAAGCGCGGGATCCCTTTTGTTTTGCCCTTAAGGAGGCCGAAGATGTTTACCCCTGACAATGTGGTTACTTTTCCACCTAAAAAAAGACAATGCCGGTACGCGCGTCAAGGCTGGCGGGAAATTTTCCCGACAGCAGTTGTACGGCAGTTTGATGATTTCAAACCGCTTTCCCCTCATAAGCGCTCGCCGGCAAGAGGCCGGATTCTTTACATGCAGCGCTTCATCGTAATTCACGGTTTGGCATCTTCTGTTCTGATTGATGAACAGAACGCCGTAATTGGTGGAAGTGATGTGCTTCGCAGAGCTCGCCGAACCCTGGTTTGGAACATCTGCGCATTTATGATTCCGCCAATGAGCCTTGGCGACAAATGGGCTTTGGCAGAAGCCTATAAAATGATGAACGAGAGCCGTGGAGGAAAATCATGAGTAAGAAGAACGCGACGAAGAAAAATGGCAGCCTTGAGGCTATCAAAATTCCTGAAAACCTACAGATCGCCCTGCGCAAGCCAGGAGATCTCAAGGCATGGGAGGGTAATCCCAGAATCCACAGCGAAAAACAGATCGTGGCTTTGATGGCCTCAATTCAAAGACTGGGTTTCCTGGTGCCTATTATCATCAACGAAGAAGGTGTGATCCTTGCGGGTCATGGTCGCTGGGAGGTGGCCAAGCGCCTGGTTATGCCTGAAGTGCCAACCATTATGGTTACAGGCTGGAGCAAGACCGAACAGCGCGCTTTCATGCTCTCGGACAACAAGCTTGCCAGCATGTCGACATGGGATAAGGAGCTCCTGCTTCATGAGGTCGAAATCCTGTTAGAGGAAGAATTCGAGATCGAGACCACGGGTTTAACGACGGCGGAGATCGATATCATGATCGACGGCGCGGCAGAACCTGAGGGGCCCGATAAAGAGGACCTCCAGCCGCAGGATGTTGGTGAAGAAGAAAAGATTGTCACGCAATTCGGGGATGTTTGGAAGCTTGATCGGCACAGGATCGTGTGCGGGGATGCTCTAAAGGAATCCTCCTATGCCGCGATCATGAAAGACGGAGAGTTGGCGCAGATGTGCGTGACCGACCCGCCGTATAACGTGAAGATCGACAAGCATGTATGCGGTAGCGGTAAAACCAAGCACAAGGAGTTTGCGATGGCCAGCGGCGAAATGAGCCGCGGTGAATTCACAGACTTCCTGGCTACGTCCTGCGCTAATATCGCACTCAACTGCCAGGAAGGAGCGATCGTTTTTTGCTTCATGGACTGGCGCCACATGCGCGAGATGCTGGATGCCGGTGAACAGGTCTTCGGAAAGCTGCGCCAGCTCTGTGTCTGGGGCAAGGATAATGCCGGTATGGGCACATTCTACCGCTCCCAGCATGAGCTGATCTTTGCCTTCAAGCACGGTGAGGCGCCGCACATTAACAACTTCGAGCTCGGCCAGTATGGCCGCTACCGAAGTAATATCTGGAGCTACCCAGGTGTGAATACCTTCTCGGGTAAAGGCTACAAGCAGCTTTCCATGCACCCCACGGTCAAGCCTGTGAGTTTAATTGCAGACGCAATCCGTGATTGTTCTCACCGTAATGGGATCATTCTTGATCCCTTTGCAGGCAGCGGCACGATCCTGATTGCAGCTGAACGCACGGGCCGCATGGCGCGTGCCATTGAGTACGAGCCCGGTTATGTGGATGTTGCAATCCGGCGCTGGGAACGTGTGAGTGGTAAGTCTGCCGTGCATGAGCGCTCAGGTATGACGTTCAAGGAGCGCATGGAGTTCTTTGCCGCAGGCGGCGCGGAGGACCCTTATGTCGCAGTCTAACCAGCCACCGTTTGACCCGGATAAGCCTTCGGTGGGATATGGCAGCCCGCCGAAGCACACCCAGTTCAAAAAAGGTAAATCGGGTAATCCCAAAGGCCGGCCACCCAACAAGGTGCTGCATATCCTCGTAGAGGAGATTCTCAACGAAAAGGTCACGCTTACCATGGGCGGTGAGAAGGTTGAGATGACCAAAAAGGAGGCTTTCATTCAGCAATTGATGAATGAATCGATGAAGGGTAAGAGTGCGGCCACCAAGAACCTGATCTACCTGCTGAAAAACCTAAGCAATATTTGGCCTATGTAGGCCGAACCAGAAGGCCCGCCAAATAACGGCGGGCCTTTTTCTATTCCAATATCATGAATTCTTCAATGTCCCAGCTTTCAGGATCAATCGGCGCGCCGCCTTTGTACCTGAGCGTACAAATGTAATTTGTTCTGATCATAGCTCCAAAACTGTTCTGAGCATCGACATATGAATTCAGGATTGCCAGATTTCCATCAAATGACGCTTTCTTAACCCATGGAAATTTTGCAGAGCGCGGTGCCTTGAGTGTCTCTCGGGCGCGCATTTCACACAAAGTTATGCTCATGACATTAGCATCGCTCTCGCTGACGGCTCTTTGATCCTGATCACGTGGCTTGGGGATATCCATAGAGGTGCTGGCAAAAATACCTATCATGAAAATTACAAAAACTATAAGAACGCAAGTTACAAGAAACCCGATCAGTTTTTCTTTAATTTTATTTTCTCTGATACGCTCCCTTGGGAGGTAGATCGAAGGTACATCCTTGAAAAGTAAAGAATCTCTATCAGTTGCTTTTTTCTTCATCGGATCTACCTCGCCTTGATCGAGCTGCAGGGGATGACCGGATTGGTTTCATTCATGCCTTTAGGATTGACGCATTGATCACTGCGGCTTGACCATTCTGAACAGCGCCCTATTGAATCGCGTTGATTGCACACCGCAATACCCGCAGGCAAGGCGGAGCCCGGTGTAGTTTCCAAAACCGTGTGCACACCGCCGCCACTGCATCCGGCCAATAAAATCACTGAAGAAAAAATAAGAGCTTTCATGTCGCTATCTCCCTAAGTAAAAGCCACCAAGGATTGCTCCTTGGTGGCCGGGAGTTTGTAAGCCGTAGTGATACGACCGCGACGACCTTTAGCCCGAAGGCTTGGACATGCGCCGTCGCCTCCCGGCCGTAAGGCCGAGGGGCGACGTGATGACGGACACGTCACCGATCACTAGGGGTTACAAAGCCCCGGACCTGCCAAAGTGCAGATCCACCGTCACATTACCATTCGTAACTCACTGTTCAACTTAATTCTGCCATTTATGGTGCTGAATGAGCAGGTTAGCCGGCAGAAAGAGAAAGATTTCGCCTCTTTTCATGCTAAAGTGGCCATGTATGAAGAGAGCTTATTATCAAAGCAGTATCGGTGAATTCTTAAGCGAAGATCCTGAAAGGGTTCTCGGAGAACTTGCGCGAAACCATCACTTCGCGCTGGACATATCTCAGAAAAATGCATGGCTTGCGCAAATAAAAAATCTCAAAGATCAGCTGGCCGGCTTTGAATTTGGTGAAATATTCTTTGAATTTTCAATTCCACGTATGGGAAAACGCGCCGATGTACTGCTATTAATTGGGGGAATAGTTTTTGTTCTCGAATATAAAGCAGGCGCTAAAACCTATGAACGCTTTCAAAGCGATCAGGCCTTAGATTATTCCTTAGACCTTAAGAATTTTCATGCTGGCAGTCATCATAAACGTATTGTTCCTATTCTGATTTCTACTAAGGCTCACCTACAAGAAAATATTATTTCTTGGTTCCCAGATGGAATTGCAGCACCGCTTTTATCAAATGGTGAAAATCTGAGTGAACTGATAAAGCAATCTATATTTGATGTACAAAAGGAAATAAGCGCCACTCGAGGAATTAGTCCCGGTCTTAGTGATACATCTCAAGAAGAGTTTAATGCAGAAGCATGGTCTGAAAGCGGTTACCCGTTCAACCTACGCATTTTTTGCTAGAAAAGTAGTGCTGGTAGAAGGCGATAGTGACCGATATTTTTTCCGTTCCGTATTTCAACACTTGAAACCAGAGTTAACACAAGAAATAGCAATTCTTGATATCGGGGGCAAAGGAAATTGGGAAAAATGGAAGACATTTTTTTCTGAGTTTGGACTGGAATCCTACTACATTGGCGACTTTGATAACGTCTTCACCTTAGTTAACAGTGGGGCAACATCCCCGATAATACCTGCTATTCAGAAAAGTTCTACTGAAGACACTCTGCGCCAAAGTAATTTCGACAAAATGGACATAGCGCAGAAAGGTATTTTAAAACGGCATTATGAGGCTTTGATTGCAGATGATAATTTTTTAACTATTCCGCAATTCTTACGGTGGCGTCCCTTAGTGGAACATGTAAGAAGCCACTATAAATTAGACAGCAAAGATGTTGTGCGAGTTATCAAAGCTGCTGTACCTACCATTCAGAATCAAATCGAAGCGTTATATGCCGACAATATCTTTATCCTGAAGAGTGGGAAGCTAGAGGATTATATGGGTACTCAGTCTAAAGCGCTCGACGAAACGATAAAATTTTGTCTTGGCATGGAGGCGTGGCTAAA
This sequence comes from uncultured Pseudobdellovibrionaceae bacterium, assembly GCA_964648505.1. Classification (GTDB taxonomy): domain Bacteria; phylum Pseudomonadota; class Alphaproteobacteria; order Micavibrionales; family Micavibrionaceae; genus CAZYMI01. The sequence continues at coordinate 71,799 of CAZYMI010000007.1, read as the reverse complement.
TATTGCCAGTGCCTATACAACCGAAATTAAAGATATTGCTGAGCGCATTTCTAAATGAGACTACCACATTAGCGGATGCCCCTCCCTGATGGTATTTGACTGGACTTCCTGCCCTAAGGAAGCGTGTATGGACTCATGAAAAGGAGCCATATATGCCAGAAAACCTTGAAAAACTGCCATTAAATGAACTACGACAAATGTGGGCCCACACCTGGGGCCGGCAGCCGCATTCCCGCATTGGGCGAACGATGCTGCTTAAGAGTTTAGAATATAAAATGTTTGAACAAGAGACAGGCACGTTCACTTCTGAACAGCGCCAGAGGCTTGAGCAGTTTATAAAATCATATAAACGCAATCCCAATTATTTTGATGAAAATGTACCAGCCTTGAAGCCCGGCACCAGGTTAGTGCGAAATTGGAATGGAAAACGGTACAGCGTACTAGTTCAGAATGCAGGATATGAATACAAGGGCAAAACCTACAATAGCCTTTCGCAGGTCGCCTTTGAAATTACAGGCACACGTTGGAATGGGTGGGTATTTTTCGGCCTCAAGAAGAAAGAGGTCGCGGCATGAAACCTCCAATAAAATATTGCGCGGTCTACACTCGCAAATCTACGGAAGAAGGTTTGGAGCAAGATTTTAATACTTTGGATGCTCAGCGCGAGGCATGCCTGTCGTATATCGCTAGCCAGAAAGCTGAAGGCTGGGTTCCCGTGCCTGACGCTTATGATGATGGCGGATTCTCCGGTGGCACTCTGGATAGACCGGCGCTGAAACGCCTGATGGATGATATCAAGGCCGGAAAAGTTCATATCGTTGTTGTTTATAAAATTGATCGTTTGACGCGTGCATTGATGGATTTTTCAAAGCTGGTTGAAGTCTTTGACCAGCATGGCGTGACTTTCGTCAGCATCACGCAATCTTTTAATACCACTACTTCCATGGGGCGTTTAACTCTAAATGTTTTGCTGTCCTTCGCTCAGTTTGAACGTGAGGTCATCGGTGAGCGGGTGCGCGACAAGATTGCTGCCAGCAAGAAAAAAGGGATGTGGATGGGCGGTAATCCGCCATTGGGATATGACATTCAGTATCGACAACTTGTACCAAATAAATCAGAAACGAAAACAATAAATTACATTTTTGAGCGATATTTGACTCTCGGTAATGTGATCCATTTGAAACAGGAGCTGGATCGAGATGGCATATTCAGCAAAATCTTAACTTATAAAGACGGCAGGAAGGTGGGCGGAAAGCCATTTTCCCGAGGCGCGCTGTATGCTTTGCTATCGAATCCAATTTATATCGGCCAGATCCGTCACAAGAATAAAACTTACGATGGGCAACATGACGGTATTATTCCGATTGATTTATGGGCTGCAGTTCAACAAAAATTGCAGAAACAGGCATCTGTTTATAAAGGGCAGAAAATTTCTAGAGAGGTAAACCTCCTCAAAGGCCTGTTATTTGATGCGCAAGGAATTCCTTATACGCCTGGGTATACTGCCAAGGGTAAGAAACACTACCGCTATTATATCAGCCAGAATTTAATTCAGATGCGGGATCATCCAGATGGATTATTAGGGCGTCTCCCGGCTCATGAAATCGAAAGCGCTGTGGAGGGTGCAATTCGGGCCCATTTAAGCGATCGAGAGAAAATTTCTTCGCTTTTAGGCATTGATATGAATGATGAAGTTGAAGCCATACAGAAGATAGCTGATATCCAGGCTGCGGTTTCAATGGATCAGTTTGTAAGGGCATGCATTGAGCAAGTCACAGTTCAGACTGATAAGTTAGAAATTAAGATCAAGACCGATGGTTTATTCTCTCTTTTATCCAATGCTGCCAAAGTAAAAATTAATTCTACCGTTGATATCGGAGCTTTACTCGTCTCGTACACCACTCGGCGCGCTAAAAAAGGCGCGCTAGTAATAGCACCAGAAAAACAGCAAAAAGATATTTTTGATCTACCCTCCAATGAACTTAAAAAGCTCGTCCAAGGGTTCATCTGGCGTGACGAACATTTTAGCGGCATGACGCTGCGCGATATCGCGAAACGGGAAAGATTTTCAGAAGGTTATGTGGGCCAGTGCATTTTTCGAACCTTTGAAGTGCCTTTAACTTGAAAAACCTGATTTTTTATCGTACGCTCTTCGTAGGAATCGAGCGCCCCAGTTGTGAAAGGCTGAAACGCAAGGACTACGTACTACCGACCACCAAACAGCAATTCATTTCAACAGCTGGCATGGTTGTCCTTAAACTTTCTCGGCAACCGCAAATCCAGCGCAACGAAATGGAGATTGCTATGAAACAGCACGACATCACTAAAATTTGCGCAGATTCTCTGCGTGCCTTTGCTAATGATAATTACGGCATTAAACTAAAGCCTTCGCATGCGCACGAGCTTGTGGCGGCTTATTTAGGCTATAAGTCGAAAGCAGCTTTGCTCGCAGATGCGACTGCGCCCATAAGTAATCTGCGGCAAGCCCTCTATATCGTGTTGGCACCTACCGCGCCTATCGATCAGCGCCGCCAAGAACTTGAGGAGCTTTCACCCGACCTCCCTGATAGCTACATATTATCAGAAGGCGTCTATTCCGGCTTAATCTCTGAAAAATTACTTTTGAAAAAGCCTTGGCCAACGATCTGGCCAACCTATGATATGTTGGCGACCGCGCTCACTGATGAATATTTGCGGCAGCAAAAAATGGAGCACATCCACTACAAGCCGACGGGCGAAGGCGTGAAGATGGAAAGCACCGGCGAGGGCGTATTGCTGACTGTTACACGCTTCTACCAAATTCCCACATATGATGGACCTCCAACGCACAATACATATCTTACTGCTGTAATAAGGCTCCCTCGCGTTGCTGCTCACATCGGATATGGAATGCCGCATGCTACATCAACAATCGAAAAGCGAAAGATTGGCGAAGATTGGCCATGACAGAGGTTGGTACAAAAAGAGATATATTTTCAGAGGGCTATGTAGGACAGTGCGCTTTTAAATCGTTCAGCATTGAAATTTAATTCTGCGCAGGTATTTCCATTTCTGGTGCGGGCTCTGTACGCAGAACACGATTCTGATCAAAAAATCGTACCATTACTGGACGCCTAGATTTTGATGCTTTTCCAACTAGAAGCCCATGGCGTGTCTGAAGATTTGGCAAGGATTTAACATGGAATTTCCCCATGTAATTCTCGAGAAATCCAAAGCCGGTTTCATCAAATGCTTGAAAAGAAATTATGGTGTTGCATTGATTTAAGACACTTTTTGTAACATTTGCTGTGCGCTGCGAAACAACAAGAAATCCTAAACCATATTTTCTGGCCTGTAAGACAATCTGCGAAGTCATGTTTACCTGACTTTGCAAATTTTGATTTGGATTAAAGTTCCACTCAGGAATAAGTAAGTGGGCCTCTTCAAGGACAACCAGAATTTTTGGTTTGGGATCTAATACATCTGCATCTGTTCTATTTTGTTTGCACCAGTCAAGACATGCTTGTGCAGTCGTATGCGCTTGGTTAATGGGATTCTGAGCATTCGATGCCGTCTCAATGATACCAATATTGTGTTCAGTAGATTCTAGAAATGCCTTCACTGCAGCAGAGCTTTTTAAAATTACAGCTCCATTTAAATAGCGCTGGTAGTCTCCAGTTGGGTCCAGGCAAACTACTTTAATACCTTTGCCCGCAGCCTCTTCAATTAAACTGAATGTCAGATAGGATTTTCCACTGCCTGTAACCCCTAGTATAGCAGTGTGATACAGCACAATATCGTTCATATCCACATTTACGGGATAATTAGAATTTGGAATAGCCCCGATACTAATTTCAGTTGTTTTTAGAGTGTACTGTGGCGCTGCATCAGTTGTGTCTACAATATGAACAGGACTTCTCTCACTAGGTACCCAGTCATGGGTATCAAAACCACCTCGAGTCGAATCCCATTTTCCTATTTGTTCAGCTTCTCCTTCGACAAAAGCGCGCTTGCTATCTCGCAAAGTGTCTTCTTCTTCAATAAGACCATTAAAAACTTGATAAAACACTGGCTGTCCGGAAGATTGCACGCAAAGCAATGATCCTGCTCTTATTTCAGGCCTTCCAAAAATTTCTACTTTTACCTGACTTATATTTGTACCTTCCGCGACTGTCCCTATGGTTTTTCTTACTGTGTTTAATTGTTCCCGGCTTACTTTTTCTTCTATAGCTTGCTGATCTTCTTCACTGGCTGTGACAAGAAAAGAACGATCGTTTAGTCCAGCGTCAGCTATATTAGATGTTAACAAAGATACGACCAGCCTTGTCTCAGTTGCAGAAGATCTTTCTCCTATAATCATTCCAAAAGAGTGACAATCGTTATTGAAAGATTGGCAAAATCCAACCAGCTCATGAGTCTGAATTTTTTCCGATCCTAGCCGTCTACAAAAAACAATCGATGGAGCAAGAAAAGAGTGCGCAACAGCAATGACTTTTCTCCCCTTATGTTTGGTAGGAAGAGAATTCTCAATAAGTTTTTTTACATCTAGATGAGATATTAAAAGGAATATGCCCCATGTTATTGCAAAGACCTTGGTTTCCATCTTGTCAAAATCAAAATAGCTCACCAAGGCCAAAATAAATACGATCGAAAAGATAACTTCTGCTCGGCCAAGCCTTGTAACAATATGATAGAGGATCATTCTCCATCTACTTTTTTGACGCTTCGCTTCTTCGCCGGGATCCCAAGCTAATATAAGAGCTGAAATTGCACACGCGAGAGCGCCCCATCTGACTAATTCCCACCATACTTCATTAGGGGGGCTAGAAAGCGTCGATGTGGAAGCAAAGACTACTACACAGTTCACAAAAACATCATTCGGTTTAGGGAAGCGATATTCGACAATAAAGCGACCCACGAGGAGTGTTAACAATCCGGCGTGAAACCAGATTGAATCAGGGCCTGTCGGAGGCATAAGACTTCCCGTATGAAGCCAGACTAAGCCCAGCAGAACTATGACCAGTGTCACGAAAATTATAAAACTTTGATTTTTTGCCATAGCAGCCAATATCCCTAAAATCACCCAAATAGCCGGCGAAAATAGTTAAAAATGCTTTTCGAGGTTATTAAAGCTACCGCTTTTAAAAGATGGTTGCCACGCAGAAAATTTCACAACTGAGAGAAACGGGTATTCCAGCCCCGAAATCCAGATTCTCAGCGCGTGACGGGAATGGGTATGGCCCAAAAGGGCGCGGAATATGGGGCTTTTCGAGGGTATTCTCTCACCGCGTGTCAAACAGGTGACTAAATGGCTGGGGCGGCTGGATTCGAACCAACGAATGGCGGTACCAAAAACCGCTGCCTTACCGCTTGGCGACGCCCCATTAAGCCTTCAAAAATCTCAAACAATCGCAAAAGACCGCTTGAGCAAGGCGTGAACCCTAATCAAGTTTTGTATTTGACGCAAGCCCTACAAAAGCCTGATTTTCAAACAAAAAGCCACAAAACTGAGCTTTTTTGCCGGGCTGGCTAATCGATCCAAATATTAACAATAAAATCCTTGGCAGGGGTTATTGAAAACGCTAATGTCCTCTCACACCATATAATCTGTAAACGTTTTAGGAGTAAACGGCCCATGTCGGTTCTCGCATCGAATATTTCTGCTAGCGCATCTTCGGGTCAGAATAATGAGCCAAAAGGATCCGAGCTGATCAAGCTTCTTGAAGAGGTCAATGACCGCCTGAAGCGTTCTGAAAGCGAGCGCGAACTTTTATGGCGTGAACTTGATGAATATCGCAAAATTCTTAATGAGATGGAGGATAAAACCCACTCAAGCGAAAAAGCATATTTGTCACTTGAACATAAACTTGTTCATCGCGATAAAATGACAGAAGAAATGATGGAGCGTCAGGAAAAACTTGAAAACTCACAAAATCTATCCTCGCGGGAACTGGAAGAATACCGCACCTTAAAAACATCGCTTGAAAAGCGTTTAATGGATCAGGAGGGTATGTCCGATTCAGTTTTAAAACGTGCTGAAGAAGCTATTGCGGCAGTATCAAAAATGGATCGACGTTTTGATCGTTTCAATCAAGATAAAGGCCGATTGCTTCGTAAAATTGAGCGCATGGAAAATATTATTGAAGAAACACAAGATGCTTTGCGCGCAAAAGCGTTGGTACTTTTAACCGATCAGACGGTAGCCCGTGCGATGAATCAACCTCAAATTAATGCGTGGGATTCTCAGCACGGATTTTCTCCGCCGCCGCTTACGCCTGATCAATCGATGCCTGCAGGACAAGGGTTTAATGAAAGTTCGGAGGGGCCGTCTTTATTACGTTCCGCTGTTTCATTAATGGTACTAGCTGCTTTTGGCCTGGCTGGTGGGTATGGTCTGGCCGTGATGTTTAAGTCAAAACCATCAAATAATTTATTGTCACAAGTTGTTGTTGAGAAAACGCAAGTGCAAGCCACGCCAGAGCAAGATTCTACGCAGGCATCTATAAAGCTAAGCCTTCAAGGTCAGATAGACGCAGAAAAAAAACTGGCGTTAGAAGATGAACAAAAAGCAATAGCAATTTTGGAAGAAACAAAAGATCCGCAACAAATTCGTGAACGCGCACAGCCAGATACAACTTTACCAAAGACATTGCGCGCAGTTGAGAAAAAAGCTTTTGCGGGTGATGCCCAAGCCCAGAGCGATCTGGCTTCTGTGTATGCCGTTGGCCAGGATAACGTTGCAGCCAATACCCAAAAAGCAGCCTTCTGGTTTAGAGAAGCTGGATTAAACAATGTGGCAGCAGCGCGTTACAATTTAGGTGTGATGTTCCATCAGGGTTTGGGCATGGATAAAAACTTACCGCAAGCCACCTTGTGGTATCAGGCAGCAGCATCAAAAGGGCATCCTGAAGCACTTTATAATCTTGGTATATCGTATCTGGAAGGCACAGGATCATCATATAACCCTGTTCGTGCGGCAGGGTATTTTGAACGGGCAGCTGTCGCTGGTGTTGCAGATGCTGCTTATAATTTGGGTCTAATCTATGAAAATGCTGTGCTTGGTAAAAAAGAACTGCCGCTTTCGGCATTCTGGTTCAAGCTGGCATCAGATCGCGGATCTCCCCAAGGGAAAGAAGCATTAGCGCGTCTGCAATCATCAGAAGGCTTATCACAAACAGATATTGAGAAAATCTTTACCGAAGTAAAAAATCAGCGTAGCGATTTAAAATTGCCTGCGCTTGCCCAGACACCGCAAGATCAAGAATTATCTTCAGGGGGGCTGGCTGATAATGAGCATTTGATTACGCAGCTTCAAAGCGGCCTTGCATCGATTGATCTATTTAGTGGACCGGCAGATGGGCGGATGACCGATGAGTTGGCAAACGCTATTCGCGCTTATCAGACTAAAATTGGCCTGACCCCTGATGGCTTGCCATCGCGTGATATTTTAGATCTTTTAAAAACAGGTCGTGTTGATGTTGTTGTGCCTGCTGCGGGCGAAGAATAAGTTTTTACGACAGCACAGCGTAAAAACTTTGATGCATAGGTGAAGGGAAGTTTTGCGTTAGTTCTGGATGAAAAGTGCTGGCAAAATTTTGGCCATGACGTACCCAGACTGCCCGGTTTTCATGGTGCGCTAGAATAGCCACATCATCAGCTGTTTTTTCAATGATTGGCGCGCGAATAAAGCTAACGGTATAATCATTGATTTTGGCATAGTGGCTTTCAAGCTGGCGGCCATAGGCGTTGCGCCGGACCGATATAGGCAAAATACCGAATGATTTTTGGGATGGATTTTCAACTTTCTGCGCAAGCAAAATAGACCCTGCACAAATGCCCCAAACAGGTTTTGTTTTAAAACTGTCCAGCAGTACATCCCATAGGTCAAATGTTTCAATCAGTTTTAGCATGGTCGTGCTTTCCCCGCCGGGTAAAATCAGGGCATCAATCGTTTTGATATGATCTGCGGTTTTAACGGGCAGAAATTCTGCGCCAAGAGCTTCAATATGAGCACGATGAGGGTCAACACAACCCTGAAGCGCTAGAACGCCAATGCGTTTTACCATCCGCGATTGGCCATCCGCATGGGTTGTTCAATATCGGCAATATCAATGCCCCGCATGGCCTGCCCGCCCATATTGCGCGATGCTTCAAGAACCATCTTTGGGTCATTGTAATGCGCTGTTGCTTTTACTATGGCCTTACCAAATTGTGCAGGGTTTTCACTTTTGAAAATCCCCGAGCCTACAAAGACAGTTTGTGCACCAAGCTGCATGCATAACGCTGCATCTGCAGGCGTTGCGATGCCCCCTGCAGCAAAATTTGGCACAGGCAGATGGCCAAGTTCACGTACCATTTTAACCAGTTCAAAGGGGGCGCCCATATTTTTTGCTTCTGTCATAAGCTCGCTATCATCCAACTGCTTGATACGACGAATATGCTGATTGATATCGCGCAGGTGGCGCACGGCTTCAACAATATTGCCAGTACCGGGCTCACCTTTTGTGCGCATCAGAGCGGCGCCTTCACCAATACGGCGCAAAGCTTCACCTAGATTTTTTGCTCCACAAACAAAAGGTACTCGAAAAGCGTGTTTATAAATGTGGTAATCTTCGTCGGCAGGCGTCAGTACTTCTGACTCATCGATATAATCGACGCCGATCGCTTCCAGAATTTGCGCTTCTGCAAAATGGCCAATACGGCACTTGGCCATAACCGGAATAGAGACCGCATTCATGATGCTTTCAACAAGCTCAGGCGGGCTCATACGAGCAACGCCACCTGCCTGACGAATTTCTGACGGCACGCGTTCAAGTGCCATCACAGCAACAGCGCCCGCATCTTCAGCGATTTTAGCCTGATCGACAGTAACCACATCCATAATCACCCCGCCTTTTAACATTTCAGCAAGGCCGGTTTTCAGTGGAATTACATCTGCAATTGGCATGGTCATAAACGGACATCCTTATTTTTTTTGTTTAAGCGGATTGTTAAAAGCATAACACGCCTACTTTGTAATCTTGATATAGAGCCATGCGTAGAAATTTTCGAGAAAAATCTGTGTTTTTATATTTAACATAATTAAATATAATGAATTTATAAACTTATAGATGTTTTATATAACGTGCGACACGATCAATGTTTCAATTTTTAAATAGCTCTCAATTGTTATAAAGGTCTGGATCAACCATCGGGTTTAAGGAAAGAACGCGATGCAGGTGCAATAATATTTAATCGCCCATTTGAGAGTTCTAAAACAGCAAGGGCGCGGTCAACCGTACCATTAGACCTGAAACGAAAAATGCCGTCTGTGCCTAAGAATCCGTTTGGATTTAATAAAGACGCTCGCGCTACATGCCCTTCTGATAGCCCCGACCTTGAGGCAGCAATCATCAAAGCCGTTGCATCATAACCAAGAGAAGCAATGCGTGGGGGGGTAACGCCATAGGCTTGTGCATATTTATTTTCAAACCGTGCGCGGCTTGCCGGATCCGGGGCTGCAAACCATGCGCCTTGAAGCGATGGTGCTTTTGCCAGATCTGTATCTTCCCACAAGCCGGTGCCCAGCCTGCGTACTTTATCGGGTGTCATGCCAGATTTTGCCAATAGATCAGAAACGACTCGCGCTGCTGATGGTGCAAGCGGCAGGAATACGGCATCAACTGGGCGTGGACCTGTTGCAAAATCAACAACAGTTTTTTCAAGTTCAGCGGGATTTTGCGGCAAGCGTATAACTTGAGTAACAGTGAGGCCTCGAAGGCGCGCGCGCTGTGTAAAAGCAGCGCTGACCAGGCGACCATATTCATCATTTCCTGCAAGAATGGCATAATTTCTTACGCCGCGAGACGCCGCAAAATCAACGATCTGAGCAGCCTGAAGTTCAGGTAAAATACCCATGACAAAAACAGAACTACCGGCCGCAGACGAATCGGTTGAAAAACTGACAGCCGGAAGACTGGACCCCGATAAAGCGGCAGCAACAGATTTTGTTGTGTCTGCAAAAACGGGACCTATAATAGCGCTCACTTGTTCTTTTTGCGCTTCTTGAACAGCGCTTGCAGCTTGGGCTGGTGATGTACCTGTATCGATAGGAACAAGTTCAACGCGCGTTGCTTTTAAATCTACAAGTGCCAGTTGGGCGGCGTTTAAAAGCCCATCCCCAAGGGGGGCAGATGGCCCAGACAAAGGAACAAGAACGGCCAGACGAAGGGCCGGGCTTTGTGTTTGCAGGGCAGGGGGCGCAGACATGGCTGTGCTGTTTGATGATTCAGTATTGTCGGATATAGAATGTTCGCTAGGCATACCCCAGCCGCCGGATGACGTGGTGCAACCCGATAATGATAACAAAGCACATGTAATAAAAAGAAGCAGGGGGGACTTGCGGCGCATCTCAACCTCGGGTCAGATCAGTAATAATGAATGACCTTAGCGCAAAAGAAGAAAGATTGTCACCCGGCCTGTATTTGGTGGCAACGCCTATTGGTAATCTTGCGGATATGACCTTAAGGGCAATCAGCATTCTAAAGTCCTGCGACAAGATTTTATGTGAGGATACAAGGGTCACAGGACGCCTTTTAAGCTTTTATGACATAAAAAAACCAATGATGATTTTTAATGACCACACAGGCGATCAGTATCCGGAGAAAATCATAGCATTACTTAAAAGCGGCAAAGCGCTTGCGTTAGTTTCAGATGCGGGAATGCCGCTGATCTCCGACCCCGGTTTTAAACTTGTACGCGCCGCCCGCGCGAATGGTATTCAGGTAACAACAGCACCCGGTGCTAATGCCGTATTATCCGCTTTACAGCTTTCCGCCTTGCCCAGTGATAGATTTATATTTTTAGGGTTCACGCCACCTAAAGCAGCGGCACGAAGAAGTTTCTGGCATGAGGTTCAGGATATTTCAGCCACCCTTGTAGCTTATGAAACGGCGCCTCGCCTTGTGGCATCACTGAAAGACGCTTTGTCTGTTTTAGGTAATCGCAAAGCCTCCGTGGTTCGTGAAATTACAAAAATGTTTGAGGAAACAAAAACAGGAGACCTTGAAGAACTGGTATCTTATTATACCGCAAAGGGTGACCCTAAAGGTGAAATTGTAATTGTGATTGAAGGCGCAGGGGGCCAGGGCATAGATATTGATCTTGAGGCGTTACTTAAAGATATGATGAAAAAAATGTCTTTAAAAGAAGCGGTTGCCCAAGTAGCTGCGCAAACGGGCATATCGCGAAAAATTGTGTATTCCAAAGCGCTGAGTATAACAAGAGAATGATAGGGAAAGGCATGAAGCGCACAACTTATGATAAAGGCCTTAAAGCCGAGATGCTGGCGGCATGGTTTTTGCGCTTTAAAGGATATTGTATTTTAGCGCGGCGTTATAAAACTCCTTGCGGTGAAATTGATATTGTAGCCCAGCGTGGTAATATTTTGGTGTTTGTTGAAGTTAAGCAGCGCGATTGCCTGGAAAGGGCCCTTGAAGCGCTCACGCCACAGTCCCAGACCAGAATTAGACGAGCCGCACAAATATATCTTCAAAATGACAGGCAATCGCAGGAAAAGACTTCGCGCTTTGATGTGATTGCTTATATACCGCCTTTTTCCATTCATCATCTAGACAATGTGCAAATGACAAGCGCATAATTCACAGAGTATTTTTTAAATCACATTCTTTTGAAGGTGGATCATGAACCGGTTGCTTTTACTTTCATTACTTGTTGCGTCTTTAGGTTTTTCTGCTTGTACACCTGTTGGTCTTGCATCGGGTGCTGCAGCGTCAACGGGTATTGCGGCTGCAAAAGAAGGTGGTATTTCTAGCGCGATGACCGATTTCCAGATTGAAGCGCAAATTAATGATCTGTGGTTTAAGTACGATGTTGATACGTTTCGCAAACTAAACTTAACTGTCGATCAAGGCCGCGTGCTTGTGACAGGCGTTGTGCAAAAGCCGCAATCAAGGGTGGAAGCAATACGCCTTGTTTGGCAGGCAAAAGGGGTTAAGCAGGTGATTAATGAAATTCGTGTTGCTGAAAGCGATGGTTTTCAAGGATACGCGCGCGATGCCTGGATATCCACCCAGTTGCGCACTAAATTAATTCTGGACCGTGATGTTCAGTCGATCAACTATTCAATTGATACCGTTCAAGGCACAGTCTATTTGATGGGTGTTGCGCGTTATCAAGAAGAACAAGAACATGTGATTGACGTTGCAAGATCTATCCCCAACGTTACCAATGTGGTGTCGTATGTGAAGCGAGCTGGTGAAGTTATTGTGCCTCAGCAGGCGCAGCTGCCAAATATTCCGGGGAATATCCCTAAATCAGGTGCTAGTCTGCCCCCTGAAAGCCTTGGGTTACCAGCAGGCAATACAGGAAATCCCGGTAGCGCAACAGTAACAACCGCACCGGGCCCCGATAAAGTAGAGGCGGTTCCGCTGAATAACTAGAATGGCTTTACTTGAGGCGCTAGACCGAATTGGAGAAGTTGAAGACAGCGCGATCAATCTTGCGGAATCTGCGTTACTGCTCTCCAAGCTAACCCGGCCTGAAGTTAATACACAGCGTTATCATCACCATCTGCAAAAAATAGCACGCGATGTTTCGGATCGGTTCAGGTTACTTCTTGAGGGCGGAGCAAGCGATGATGTACTGACAAGGCTGGCTGCGCTCAAACATATTATCGCAGATCAAGAAGGCTATAAGGGCGATGAAGACACATACAATGCTTTGGAAAATGCTGATCTGACGCGGGTGATTGATAGGCGCAGGGGCCTGCCGATTACGCTTGCGATCTTATACATCCACGCCGGACAGGCTCAAGGCTGGGATATATCAGGTATTAATTTTCCCGGGCATTTTATTGTTCGTCTTGAGCAAGAGGGTAAGCGCGTTTTGTTTGACCCTTTCCATTTTGGGAAAATTCTTGAGGCTCCTGATTTACGTCACTATTTGAAGGCGGCTTTGGGGCCACGGGCTGAGTTATCAGTGGCATATTATGCACAAGCCACAAACCGTGATATTTTAGTAAGACTTCAAAACAACATTAAGTTACGGCAGATTGAAGCTGAGGATTATCAAGGCGCACTCGATACTTTGTGTGCCCTTCGGCGTATTGACCCTGCTGAACACAGGTTTTTATATGAAGTAGGTATTATTAACGCCCGGATTGAACGTTACCTTGTAGCCTTAGAGGCTCTGGAGGATTATGTCACAAAAGCACCAGATGCCCGTGATCGGGCTGAGGCGCGTGGACTGATCGCGCATATACGCCAGTTTATCATGTAAAATTTTGTTGAAGGTCCCCTTGCCGTAGGGGGCGCAAAGGACTATGAATTATAACGATTCGGCAGTATGTTTTTTAATGTATGTGACCGTTTATAGAACACTAGAAACACTTTCAAAGACTGACCCCAAGGAGTCCCCTTCCATGTTTTTCCGTACACTTCTGATCGCAGCTGTTGCCCTTACATTTGTCGCCTGTTCATCCAAGGATAAAGGCGCAGGTGATGAAAATACCAATTTTGCTGGATCAGGCCCATTGGCAGGGACAGAAGTCGGTAACGGTGCAGGGCTTGATGGTGCAGGTAACGTTGTTCCAGGTTCTCAGCAAGATCTAGCTGTAAATGTTGGTGACCGCGTATTTTTTGGTTATGACCGCACAGATCTTTCTCCTGAAGCACGCCGTACACTTGATCTGCAAGCAGAATGGCTCAAGCGTTATCCAAACGTGTCCGTTACAGTTGAAGGCCATGCCGATGAACGTGGAACGCGTGAATACAACCTTGCCCTTGGTGAGCGTCGTGCAAATACTATTCGCAGCTACTTGGCCTCTGTTGGCGTTGATGGCAGCCGCCTGTCAACAATTTCCTATGGTAAAGAACGCCCTGCTGTTGTTGGTGCGGATGACACATCATTCGCTCAAAACCGTCGTGGCGTAACAACAGTTAATTAAGAGCTTGATCTTGCTTTTTCAAACTACAACTTTATCACGGCGCCCCTTTGTTATGCTGGGCGCCGTTGGTATTTTAGCGCTTATGTTTTATTGCACGCCTGAGGCATCTGCGCAAAGCGCGCCTGTTGATCTTGGTGCGGCGCCTACATTTGAAGCAGCGCCGCTTGGCGATACACCTCAAGCTGATTTACCTCAGGCCAATTCACCTTATCAAGCTGTAGTTCCTGATCCTGTTCTTGATGATAATGCACGTTTGCAGAATGATTTGCGGGATTTGGTTGGTCAGGTTGAACGCCAGCAATTTGAACTTAATCAAATGAAGGCAGCCTACGAAAAACAGATGAGTGATCTTCAGCTTCGGTTGAACATGCTTGAAAGCAAAGCTTCTAATGATGCTGCGTCATCTGGTGTATCTTCTGGCATACAAGAATCTTCAGCTGATCCATCCCAAGAACAACAAATCCAAATCCCGCCCCAGCCTTCGCCAACAGGTCCAATCAATACGCCAGTGGATTCTTTAGCGCCGGCGCCGTTGCAATCGCCCAGCGTTCAAAGTTTGGGTGAAATTCAAAATAAAACAGCAGCTGAAATACTGGCGGGTGTATCGAATGACCCATCGGCCGTTTATGATGAATCATTTACTGCGCTTAAAGGCGGGAACTATGTGGCCGCTCAACAGTGCTTTCAGAACTTTTTGGAACGTTTTCCAAAGCACACTCTTGCCCCTAATGCAAAATACTGGCTCGGCGAAACCTATTTTGCCCGCAAGGATTACGCCCAGTCCTCTCGGATTTTTGCTGAAGGCTATAAAGCGGCACCAAAAGGGCCAAAAGCAGCTGATAATTTATTAAAGTTAGGTTTGTCATTAGCAGGTCTTAATAAGAACAAAGAGGCCTGCGTGGCTTTTGCCCAAGTGGGTAAAGACTTCCCGAAAGGGTCATCTGCGGTTCTCTCCCGAGCGGTTTCAGAAATGAAGCGTCTCAATTGCGCCCCATAAAAGGCGTCGTTTTTTACCTTTTAAGGCTTTCTGGGGATAGTTTTTTCACAAATGTTGCGCATTTTAAGCGCGATGTGCTAAATCTAATTATCCATATCAATCTGTTTTTTGCTTTAAGGGTGTAAGCATGTCAAAAGTCGGCGTTCAACGGGCTACAGAACTGACAGGCAAGTCCAAATCAACCATCCAACGTTCGATGGATTCAGGAAAGTTATCTTTTGAAGTAGATGAGGCCGGAAAGCGCCTCATTGATGTTTCGGAGCTTGAGCGGGTTTACGGCTTGAAAGCAGAAAAGGCGCAAGATACAGAAGGTATGATTAAGGCAGAACTTGAGAAAGCAGCCGCTATGCTGGAAACAGAACGCCTGAAAATGCGGGTGAGGGCACTTGAAGATCAACTTCATATGACGAGAGAGCAGCTTGATGATGCAAAAGCGCAGCGTGAACAGTGGCAGCGTCAAGCATCCCAGGTTTTGATAACGTCCCAATATCAGCAAAAGCAAACCGATGAATTACGCGAACAAATACGCGAACGTGATAAACGTGAAGCAGAACGTAAGTCACAATTTGAGGAACGTATGAAGCGTTTGCGTCAACAATCGCAAAATCAAAATACACAGCAGCAAGGCCAAATGCAGCAGGACGATAATTCGTTTTGGGGCAAGCTTAGAAAGCGCCTTCAATCAAAAGCGGCTTAAGAGTTTAATCATTGTTTCTTTAGAAAATCTTGGTTAAAGGCATAAAATACTAATTTTCTTTTTGTAGAAAAATTGTATTAACTTACAGCCGCAAGGCCTTTCCAGTCCTCAAGATCCAATTCTGGTCTCAGGGTCCGATACGTTCTATAAAGCGTTATTCCTTTTTCATCTTCTAAAATATCAACGGTGACGCCTTTGGCGCGCAGCAGTTCCTCATTACCTGATGCGTTTGTGGTATCGCCAACAACAACGCGTGAAAATTGCCGCATATAAATCAGCGTAGCGCAAACATCGCAGGGGCTCAGTGTTGTAAAAATTGTTGTTTTTGAAAAATCATATCGCCCTGCATCGCGGATCGCAGAAGTTTCCCCATGATTATAAGGATGGTTTTCCTGCACAAGTGTATTGTGTCCCTTGCCAACAATTATTCGCGTGACGTTGTTGATAATAACGCCACCTATCGGGCAGCCACCTTCTTCATATCCTTTGTGTGCCAATAAAACGGCGATACGCATAAAATCAGCATCGGTTAGTTTTGCAAAAAAATCAGGTGCTATAACGTGGCTTAAGCTCGGCGTTGGCAGATGCGCGATCATGGTTAAAACAGCATCATTAACAGGTGAGGTCGCTTCTATAAGTTTTTGCATAGTCTATCTTCTAGGGCTCTCTTTTGACTTGTTTATGGCAAGATCAGATTTATAGCAGAAAATCATGGAGTACTAAATTATCAAATAAATTATTATGTTAATAACATTTTATCCACAGATTTTAAACACAATTATCCCCCTAAATATATGAGTTTTTAGGTGTTTAGACCATGTGATTACATTGACGGACCATAAAATCCCATGTTATCCCATATATATCCATGACGTTTTCATCGCGTTCTGGTACAATCAAAATAAAAAAACAATCAGATCAGCATCTTACAGGGATTTAGCCCATATATCATGGCATTATTTTTATCCACAACCCTTAATAAGCTCGATAAGAAAGGCCGAGTATCGGTTCCGGCTTCTTTTCGTGCAGGCCTTGTGGGACAGGATTTTCAAGGTGTGGTGCTGTTTAGGTCGTCTACGCTGCCAGCTCTTGAAGGGTTTGACTGGGCGACGATGTCTGAGCTTTCCAAGCGGCTGGATCATTTTGATTTATTCTCGGAAAGCCAGGATGATCTTGCCACAGCAATCTTTGGCGATTCTGTTGCTTTATCTTTCGATCAAGACGGCCGGATCGTTTTACCAGAAGTGTTAATGGTTCATGCCAATTTAAAAGATGAAGTGGCGTTTGTTGGGCTTGGGCGCAAATTTCAGATTTGGCATCCTAAAGCGCTTGAAGCACGAAGGGCCGAAGCGCAAAGTAATATTCGTAAAAAAGGATTGACGATCCCCGCCTTAAAAACAGGCGGTGAGTCATGATTGAAAAACAATCGTCAAAAACTTTTCACCATATTTCTGTGATGCGTGATGAAGCTGTTGAAGCATTAAAAATGCAGGCAGATGGTATTTATGTGGACGCTACTTTCGGCGGCGGCGGATACAGCGCAAAAATGCTTGTGAGCGCGAATGCTAAAATTATTGCATTTGATCGAGACATAAACGCAATTGAAAATGGTCAGGCACTGGTACGGGAAGCAAAAGGTCGCCTTACACTTGTGCACGCGCCTTTTAGCGCTTTGCAAAATCAATTGGAAGCGATGGGTGTATCGGCAATTGATGGTATCGTTATGGATCTGGGTGTTTCGTCCCCTCAGATCGATCAGCCTGAACGGGGTTTCTCGTTTCGTTTTAATGGCCCGCTTGATATGCGAATGGATACAACACAAGGCCGTACAGCAGCCGACATTGTTAATCAAGATTCAGAAGAAGATCTGGCAACTATTTTCTACACCTTTGGTGAAGAAAGAAAATCGAGAGCGATTGCCCGCGCGATCGTCTCAAGACGCCAGGAAAAATTATTTACAAGCACAGAGGATCTGGCGCAGATTGTGCGATCTGTTGTTCGTGTATCTCGTAAAGATTTATCGGATCCTGCAACACGAACTTTTCAAGCATTGCGGATTGCTGTTAATCAAGAACTTGAAGAATTGAAAGAAGTTCTTCATCAGGCGGTTGATGTGCTGCGAGCAGGCGGACGTATTGTGATTGTTTCATTCCATTCCCTTGAAGATCGTATTGTTAAAACATTTTTTGCGCAGATGAGTGGAAAAAGCGCTTCTGTATCCCGGTATGCACCAGAAATTATTGCGTCTAAGGCAAAATTAAAAATTATCACGTCATCACCGAAAACAGCAGGCGCAGAAGAACTCTTTCATAACTCGCGTGCAAGATCTGCGAAAATGCGTATCGCTGAAAGGCTTGCAGCATGAAGGTGCCCGGGTTTCCAGCTATTCTTGGTTTAATACTTGCCGGTCTTTCGGGCGCTGCGCTGTTTTTAACCTCTCAAAATGTACAATCTTCAGAACGCGAACTTAAAACGCTTGAAGCCCAGATGGAAAGTAAGCATGAAGAAATTAGGGTCTTAAAAGCAGAATGGGATTATTTAAACCGACCCGACAGGCTTGAAAAGCTTGCACGCGAAAAACTCGGGCTGGTCGCACAACCCCCCGAAGCCCGTGTAGACGATCCCACCAAGCTTGTTGATATTCCTGTCTCTGCCCCGCTTGAAGAATCGCCTGTGACTAAGGTCATCATTCAGCCTCAGTCAGCATCAACACCAGTTTCGTTAAGCACAGGTGGCCAGTAATGCGTTATATACAGCGTCACATCAGTACATCTTTCCGAATTGAAGGAGTACGTGGCGCAGCGCTTGATCAGGCGCGTGGACGAATTGTTTTAATATCAGCTGTGTTTATTTTGTTTTATCTGGTTGTCTGCATTCGTGTTTTTGATCTGACAATTCTACAAGGTGAACTGAAAGCTTACGGTAATCAACAGATTGCAGAGCTTGATGCTAAGCAACAAGCGCAGCCTGAAAAACTTCATCGGGGCGATATTGTTGACCGCAATGGAGTTTTACTTGCCACATCGCTTAAAACAGCGTCGCTTTATGCAGACCCTTTGCTTGTTCTTGAGCCAGAAGAAACTGCAAAAGGTATTACTCGTATTTTTCCAGATCAAAAATATGGGGAGGTTTTAAAAAAACTTCAGACCAAGTCACGTTTTGTCTGGATTCGTCGCAATATCACCCCTGAAGAACAGGCAAAAGTTCTTGAGCTGGGGCAGCCTGGCCTTTCTTTTGAAGATGAGCAGCGCCGTATATATCCACAAGGTCCTTTAGCATCCCATCTTGTTGGCTATACCAATGTTGATGGACGAGGGCTATCAGGAATAGAGCAAAGCTTTGATTCCTTATTAAAAAACAGTGCTGACAAACCATTGCGCCTTTCGCTGGATATCCGTCTTCAACATGTGATGCGTCGTGAAATGCAAAATCAAATAGATCATTTTTCAGCCCGCGGTGCAGCTGGCGTGATCATGAACGCTAAGAATGGCGAAGTTCTGGCAGCAGTGTCTTTACCAGACTTTGATCCTCATGATCCATCGGTTGCTGCGGTTGATCAGAAATTTAATAAATTTTCATTGGGTGTTTACGAGCTTGGATCAACATTTAAAATTTTTTCTACGGCTTCTTTGTTTGATACGCTCGGATCGACAATGGCGAAAACTTATGACGCCAGAAAGCCGATACGTGTAGGGCGTTTTACAATTTCTGATTATCACCCTGAAAATCGTGTCATGACAGTGCCTGAAATTTTTATGCATTCATCAAATATTGGTACAGCACATATCGCCCAAGACGTAGGAACAGAAAATTTAAGAAAGTTTTATAAAGCACTCGGATTATTAACCCCCTTAGATACAGAGATTAATGAAACAGGATCGCCGCTTGTCCCCCATCCTTGGAAGGATATCAGCACGCTTACCGTTTCTTACGGGCATGGTATCGCAGTGACACCATTGCAGCTTATGTCAGCAACGGCAACAATTGTGCATGATGGTTTGCGGGTTAAGCCTACTTTTGTTTTGTCAGACGAAACAGAAGATGAAAAAAAAGGAATATCAAGGTCAGAAAGAGTCTTATCGTCAGACACCTCAAAAAAAATGCGTGAATTGATGCGTTTGGTTGTTACAGAGGGAACGGGACAAAAAGCAGATGTAAAAGGTTTTTATGTGGGTGGAAAAACAGGTACTGCTGAAAAACCACAAGGCCGAAAATATAACACCAACGCTTTAATATCATCCTTTGTCGGCGCATTTCCGATGAATGATCCGGAATATGTTGTGTTTATTATGATCGACGAGCCTAAAGGCACGAAAGACAGCTATGGCTATGCCACAGGTGGTTGGGTAGCTGCGCCAGCTATAGGGCGAACAATTTCTGCAATGACGCAGATTTTATCGATAAAGCCTGATACAACAATTGAAGATCCTTCAGAGCCTTTAAAAAAATATCTCGCGGGCTATAAACCACCCGCAGCAGAAACGCCTGAGACCCCTGTAAAAGTGATGCCTGTTGCAATGGGGATGTCTCAATGACTTTATCAAGGGCTATATCGGGGATTACCAGCGATAGCCGTCAGGTAAAAATAGGCATGCTGTTTGCGGCATTACCGGGCACAAAACTTGATGGGCGTCATTACATTCAAGAAGCCATAAAAAATGGTGCTTCTGTTATTCTCGCGCCTGTTGGCACAATAAAGCCAGAAGTTGATGTGGAATGGATTGAAAGTGAGAATCCAAGGCGTGACTTTGCCCTTACAGCAGCAGCTTATTACAAAAATCAACCCGAATATATTGCAGCAGTTACTGGAACAAATGGTAAAACTTCAACCGTAACTTATGTGCAGCAATTTTGGCAGGCGCTGGGTTTTCGGGCTGTGAGTATTGGAACGGTTGGTATATCGGGTACCATCACTCGTGAAGGGGCGATGACGACTCCAGATCCGGTTACATTATACCAAACCCTTGCTGATCTTTCGGATCAAAAAATCACTCATGTGGCAATGGAAGCGTCAAGCCACGGGCTTGATCAATATCGTCTTGATGGCACAAAAATAAAGGCGGCTGCGTTTACAAACTTGACGCGCGACCATCTTGATTATCATGTGACGATGGATGCTTATTTTAAAGCCAAGTCGCGATTGTTTTTCGATCTCTTAAGCCCAGAAGGGGCTGCAGTCATCCACCTTGATGATCAATATGGTCAAAAGCTTAAAGCGATACTGGATGATCAGGGAATTCGCGTGCTGACCACAGGAATAAAAGGTGAGGACATACAGCTGATGGCAAGAACATCTGTTCCAGATGGGCAGTATGTGATGCTTAAGGTTTTTGGAAAAAAATATGATCTGCATTTTCCTGTTGTTGGTTCGGTGCAGATATATAATGTTTTACTTGCGCTTGGTATCGTTTTATCTGATTTAACCCTTACAGCAGGGCAGCGCGATCAGGTTATCTCTTTTGTTGAAAAGCTTCGTGCGCCCCCTGGCCGTGTACAATATATATCTGGTCATCCTGATGGCGTAGGCATTTATGTTGACTATGCACATACTCCTGATGCGCTTGAACATTTACTGTTGGATTTACGGCCGCATACGCAAGGTCGTTTAATCTGTGTGTTTGGCTGTGGCGGTGATCGTGATCCGGGGAAGCGGCCGCAAATGGGCGCAATCAGTCATAAATATGCAGATGTCACAATTATCACAGATGATAATCCCAGATCAGAAGATCCGCAGATCATTCGTCAGGCTATTTTGCAAGAATGCCCAAATGCTTTTGAAAGCACGTCGCGCAGTGAAGCTATTACAAAGGCTGTAGTAATGGCAAGGCGGGGCGATGTCGTGGTTATTGCCGGTAAAGGGCATGAACAAGGGCAAACTATTCAAGGCGTTACATACCCTTTCGATGATGTGCAGGAAGCACAGCGGGCAATCAATAATTTAAAGGAGAATCCGGCATGACAATTTTGTGGCACTCAGATGAAGCAGAAAAGATTACAGCCGGAAAACTTCAAGGAAGATGGTCTGCAACAGGTGTTTCAATTGATACGCGCACCTTAAAGAAAGGTGATTTATTTGTCGCGTTAAAGGGAGATCAGGGCGATGGTCATGATTATGTAGCGCAAGCGCTTGAATTAGGGGCAGCAGCAGCAATTGTTTCTCATACACCTAAAGGATTATCACAAGATGCTCCGTTGCTCATTGTTCAAAACACATTGGAAGCACTTGAGCTTCTAGGGCAGTCTGCGCGGGCTAGAACATCTGCAAAAATTATTGCAATCACGGGATCGGTTGGCAAAACGGGTACAAAGGAAATGCTCAGTCGCGCCCTTTCAGATCAAGGGCAAACGCATTGGTCACAAAAAAGCTATAATAATCACTGGGGTGTTCCGCTCACCCTTTCTTTGATGGATCCTGGATGCGATTATGGCGTGTATGAAATTGGCATGAATCACGCGCATGAAATAACGCCTCTTGCAGAAATGGTTAAGCCAGATATAGCAATTATTACAACTGTAGCTGCCGTACATATAGAAAATTTTTCAGATGGCATAACAGGCGTTGCAGATGCTAAAGCTGAAATTTTTAATGGATTAAGCGATCATGGCGTTGCAATCATTCATCACGACATGGAACAATATGATCGGGTGATGTCGCATGTCAATGCAAGGGGAGTAAATGTTCTCACCTTTGGTGAGCATCAAGATTCAGATGCAAGAATGATTGAGTGTCTGGAGGCAGCAAACGGCACGCGGGTTAAAGCTCTGGTTATGGGAGAAGAGATTTGTTTTACTTTGAAGCACGCAGGCCGGCATTTGGCGATGAACGCCTTGGCTGTTTTATTGGCAGTAAAGACGCTTGGGAGGGATGTTCAAAAAGCTGCAAAATCTCTTGAAGCTATTGAACCTTTGGCAGGGCGCGGTAAAAGAGAGCTTTTAAATATCGGTGATTCTAGTAATCCTGTGACGCTGATCGATGAGAGCTATAACGCAAACCCAACAGCGATGCGGGCTGCCTTTAGGGTCGTTGCTCTTATCGATCCCGGTCGAGGCGGGCGGCGTATTGCTATTTTGGGCGATATGCTGGAATTGGGCGAAAACGCAGCGCGGATGCACGCGGATCTGGCTTTACCCATAAAAGCTGCAAATATTGATTTAGTTTATACAACGGGTACGCTCATGAAAAATCTTTTTGATGCGCTTCCTGCAAACCAGCGTGGTGTTCATAAAGATACAAGCGCAGAGCTTGCAGAAATCGTCCCAGATGTTTTAGTGCCTGGTGATGTTGTGATGATAAAAGGCTCACGAGGGGCTAAAATGGATCTGGTTGTAGAAGCGTTACGTGCTTTGCCTAAAAAATTTGATTCTAAAGCACGGGCAAATGGGTAGAGGGGTAAGATGTTATATAATTTATTAACCCCTTTTGCAGATGACTTTATTTTATTTAACTTGTTTCGCTATATAACTTTTCGCGCAGGTGCCGC
The DNA here is from genome assembly GCA_964648505.1 of uncultured Pseudobdellovibrionaceae bacterium. Lineage (GTDB taxonomy): Bacteria > Pseudomonadota > Alphaproteobacteria > Micavibrionales > Micavibrionaceae > CAZYMI01. Next base: position 48,700 of record CAZYMI010000007.1, on the reverse strand, counting down.
AACGCTGACAGCGCTTATTATTTGTTGGGTTATAGGTCCGCGTCTGATTAAATGGTTGAAGTTGAAACAAAAAGAAGGGCAGCCTATACGTGCAGATGGGCCCGAGTCTCATTTTGCAAAAGCAGGCACGCCAACAATGGGCGGCCTCATGATTTTAATTTCGGTTGTTTTCAGTACCCTACTGTGGGCCAATCTAGCTAATCCTTATATCTGGATTGCATTGTTTGTGATGGTTGGTTTTGGCGCAATTGGGTTTGAAGATGATTATTTAAAGCTGACAAAACGAAATACAAAAGGCATGTCAGGAAAAATGAAGATTATTAAAATGACAATTGTTTCAGGATTAGCAACAATCGCAATTATTCTGGCTGCTCCTGATAATATATCAACGGGTGTTGCAATTCCGTTTATGAAAGACACTTATATTCATCTTTCTTTTTTGTTTCCTCTATGGGCTATTCTGGTGATGATTGGCGCATCAAATGCGGTAAATTTAACCGATGGTCTCGATGGCCTTGCGGCCGTTCCTGTTGCAATTGTTGCTGCTTGCTTTGGCTTAATTGCTTATCTGGTGGGTAACGTTGTGTTTTCAAACTATTTGCAGATTGCTCATGTACCCGGCACAGGTGAAATGGCAATTTTATGTGGCGCGCTTGTTGGCGGTGCGATGGGGTTTTTATGGTATAACGCTCCGCCAGCAAGTGTTTTTATGGGGGATACAGGATCCTTATCTTTAGGCGGCGTTTTAGGTGCGGTTGCTTTGATTACGAAGCATGAATTGGTTCTTGCAATTGTCGGTGGTCTTTTTGTTGCTGAGACTTTTTCTGTGATTATTCAGGTTCTTTATTTCAAAATGACAGGTAAGCGTTTTTTTAAGATGGCACCTTTGCACCATCATTTTGAGAAGTTGGGATGGCCTGAGTCAACCGTTGTGATTAGATTCTGGATTATTTCAGTTGTTCTAGCGCTGGTTGGTTTAGCCACGTTGAAGCTGCGATGATAGATCTTTCGCCACTTAAGCCTTTTTTTTTAGGAAAGGCTGTTGCGATTTTTGGCCTGGCGCGATCGGGCCTTGCGGCAGCGCAGGCTTTTAAAGCAGCAAATATTCCTGTGGTTTTGTGGGATGATGATGCACAACGTCGTACACAGGCATCAAAGCAAGGGTTTGTTCTATATGATTTGATAGAGAATGATTTGTCAGGCATTTCTGCGTTGATGCTTTCACCTGGTGTGCCACTCACGCATCCGGCCCCTCATCCGGTTGTTTTAAATGCAAAAAAATATCAGCTTCAGATTATAAGTGATATTGAGATCCTCAGTCGCGCAATAAAAGAAAAAAATAACATCAGAACCGTAGGGATTACTGGTACAAACGGTAAATCAACTACCACTGCTCTGATTGCGCATATTTTAAATCAAGCAGGATTGCAAGCGATAGCATGTGGTAATATTGGCGAACCCGTTTTAGGTATTACAACGAAAGCGGGGCAAACAATTCTGGTGATTGAAATGTCATCATATCAGATTGATTTATGCCCAAGCTTCCGTCCTGATATCAGCATATTTTTGAATATCACGCCAGATCATCTGGATCGTCACGGCACACTTGAAAACTATATCTCAATCAAAGCGCGTCTTTTAGAAGGGCAGGGCACAGGAATTATTGGCGTTGATGATGAGCATACAAAAAATTTATTTAATCGTTTGCAAGAAGGCCCGCGCCGAATAATTCCATTTTCAGTTATTCGTGATGAACAGTCAGGCCTTTCAATTCAGGCTTCGAATTTGTTTGAGCATGGCAAAGCTATTCTTGATCTTGAAACACTGTCGACATTAAAGGGTCTTCATAATTGGCAAAATGTTATGGCGGCTTATCTTGCTTGCCGCACGCTGGGTTTAGATAAAGACTCAATTATTACAGGCCTTCAGACTTATCCGGGTTTACCACATAGGCAGTTTTTAGTTCGAACGATCGGAAACGTTGCTTATATTAATGATAGCAAGGCAACCAATGCCGATGCCACTGAAAAAGCTCTTAAAACCTATCGCAATATTTATTGGATTGTAGGCGGCAAACCAAAAGAGGGCGGGCTTAATGGCCTTGAAGGGTTGTTATCACATGTAAAAAAAGCATATGTCATTGGCGAGGCTGCAGAAGATTTTGCAAATTGGCTTGAAAAAAATAACTGTTCATATGAAATATCAGGTATTTTAGAAGTTGCGCTTGCGAGCGCGCATATAGACGCGCACAATGATACTGTAAACGATCAGGAAAAAGGGGCTATTGTTCTACTTTCGCCAGCTTGTGCTTCTTTTGACCAGTTTAAGTCCTATGAGCATCGTGGGGATGTTTTTATCTCAGAGGTTATGGCCCTATGAAAATTTTTTCTCGTACAGATCAATCGATTATAGGCCAGTGGTGGTGGACAGTTGACCGCAGCTTGCTTGCAGCGCTTTCAGGTTTAATTATTTATGGGATTGTGCTGGTGACAGCAGCAAGTCCATCCGTTGCTGTACGTATTGGGGTGGATCATTATCACTTTGTTATTCGCCATCTTGTTGTGATGAGTGTTGCAATTATGCTGATGATCTGGATATCCATGCTGACCCCACAAAAAATATGGCGGTTGGCAAGCGTTATGCTTGGCGTGGGCATCACGCTTATGGTTGTTGTGTTGTTTGTCGGCACAGAGATTAAGGGTGCCCAACGCTGGATTCATTTACCAGGATTTTCACTGCAGCCAAGTGAATTTATTAAGCCGGCATTCGCTGTTTTTGTTGCCTGGCTTTTTGCGCGCCAGAAAGAACAACCTGGTTTTCCGGGTAATATTCTTTCGGCAGGTATTTTCTTTATTGTTGTTGCTCTTTTATTGCTGCAACCTGATTTTGGCATGACCGTTATTGTATCTTGTATGTTTGCGGGCCAGGTATTTCTTGCAGGGCTACCATTTCGGTATTTTCTTTTGTTTTTTATATTCGGTGTTATTTCTGTTTTTGCCGCTTATCACTTACTGGGCCATGTTCAAAGCAGGATTGATAGATTTATTGATCCTTCTAGCGGCGATAACTATCAAATCGAAAAATCACTAGAAGCTTTTAAAAATGGTGGTTTTATGGGCACAGGGGCAGGGCAGGGCGAAGTTAAACTTAAAATTCCAGATGCACATGCCGATTTTATTTTTTCTGTTGCAGGTGAAGAGCTAGGGTTAATTTTTGTTCTGCCTTTGATCGGTCTTTATGCTTATATTATTTTGCGTATTTTTAATCGACTAATGGATTCAAATGATATTTTTACAGTCCTTGCTGTTGCAGGGTTGATTATTAATTTTGGGCTACAAGCTTTTGTTCACATGGGCTCTGCGGTTAATTTGTTGCCAACGAAGGGCATGACATTACCCTTCATCAGTTACGGCGGGTCATCAACATTGTCTATTGCCGTTACAATGGGCATGGTTTTAGCTTTAACCAAACGCCAAATCAGAGGTGGTATAGCAAAGCTGGGGCTTTCACAATCGGGCAGTGGAATAAAGCTATGGTCGTAAAAAAAGATTTGATTGTTTTATCTGCCGGGGGCACAGGTGGGCATATGTTTCCAGCAGTCGCTTTGGCACAAGATTTAAAATCACGCGGTTTTGATGTACAGATTGTTACAGACACACGCGCTGCGCATTACCAAAACTATATTCCTGAAGTGATCTTTCATATATTGCCATCAGGCACGCTGCGTGCGGGGTTAATTGCTAAAATAAAAGATCTAACTGCACTTTCACTCGGCATTGTAAAAGCGTTCTTACTTTTAAGATCGCTTAAGCCTTGTGTGGTTGTTGGTTTTGGGGGGTATCCTTCTTTTCCGGCTGTTTATGCGGCACAGAAAATGAGTATTCCAACACTCCTCCATGAACAAAATGGCCAGATGGGTAAGGCAAACCAGATGCTTGCTGAAAAAGCTCGTGCAATCGCTTTGTCCTTGCCTTTATTGAAGAATATTCCCGATCGGTTTCAATCAAAAACAACCATTACAGGTAATCCGGTCCGCCCCGCCATTGTTTCATTGTTTTCCCAACCGTACCCGCCGCTTATACAAGATGGAAAGATTCATCTTTTGATTCTTGGCGGTTCACTGGGCGCGCGGATTTTCTCGTTGATTGTACCTGAAGCGATTTCAAGACTTAGAATTGAAGATCGGCTGCGGCTTGATGTTGTTCAACAGGTTCGTCTTGAAGATCTTCCGGACACTCAGGCTTTTTATGAGAAGTTAAGTGTTAAAGCCCGCTTACAACATTTTTTTGAAGACATACCGTCTGAACTGGCAGCGTGTCATCTCCTGATTGGCCGGTCTGGGGCAAGCACAGTGGCCGAGGTGACAACAGCAGGCCGTCCGGCTATTTTTGTGCCTTATCCCCATCATACCGATCAGCAGCAAAAGGTTAACGCAGATGTCGTTTCTGATGCAGGTGGGGCCTGGGTGATGACAGAAGATGGCTTTACCCCAGAGGCTTTGGCCAACCGGCTTGAGGTTTTACTACAAAATCCTGAAACTCTGTTTAGAGCAGCTGAAAAAGCACGTAGTTGCGGACGACCCGATGCTGCGCGTAAACTTGGGAATCTCGTCATGTCGATTGCTAAAAACTGGCAGATTCAAGACGAATAACGTTAGAATAAAAACAAAAGAGTTTTAAGATGTTTTCACAAGCCCAAGATATCGGTTTTATACACTTTGTTGGCATTGGCGGCATTGGCATGAGCGGCATTGCCGAAGTGTTACATGATCTGGGTTATCATGTTCAAGGATCTGACGCTGCAGATGGCTATAATATTGAGCGACTGAATAAAAAAAATATTCGTGCCATTGTTGGGCATGCGGCGGAGAATATTCAATCGCCTTCTGGTGAACTTCCTTATGTTGTTGTCACATCTACTGCAATTAAAGCGGGCAATGCAGAAGTTGATGCAGCCCGGGCAAAGAATATTCCAGTTATCAAACGTGCAGATATGCTTGCGGAATTAATGCGCATGCGAAGCGCTATTGCTGTTGCGGGTACACATGGCAAAACAACCACAACGTCGCTGGTTGGGCATATGCTTGAAGTAGGTGGGCTTGATCCAACTGTTATTAATGGAGGTATTGTTCATGCGTATGGTACTAATACGCGGCTTGGTAAATCTAATTTGATGGTGGTTGAAGCAGATGAAAGCGACGGGTCTTTCACGCGTTTGCCTGCGACTATTGCTGTTGTGACAAATATTGATCCAGAACATATGGATCATTACGCTAACTTTGATGAAATTCGTCATGCATTTAGAACGTTTGTTGAAAACATTCCTTTTTATGGTTTCGCTGTTTTGTGCACAGATCACAGCGAAGTTCAGTCCCTTGTAGCGCAGATAAGCGACAGACGTATTGTTACCTATGGGTTTAATGCACAGGCGGATGTAAAGGGCTTTAATATTCGTTCAGGTAAAGATGGTTCAAGTTTTGATGTGGTGTTTTCTTCCAGTGTGACAGGGGACCAAGAAGAAACTGTGCGCGATTTATTTTTACCGATGATGGGTCAGCATAATGTGCAAAATGCATTGGTCGCGTTAGCGATTGCACGCAAAAAAAATGTGCCGGCTGCGCTGATGAAGCAGGCTTTATCAAGTTTTCAGGGTGTGAAGCGTCGCTTTACACGCACAGGTGTAAGTTACGGCGTTACCATTATTGATGATTATGGGCATCATCCCGTTGAAATTACGGCAGTCTTAAAAGCGGGGCGCCAGGCACTTTCGGGGACAAAGGGTAAAATGATTGCAGTTGTGCAGCCGCATCGCTATACACGTTTAGCATCTTTGTTTGAAGAATTTTGTTCATGCCTTCATGATGCGGATGCGGTCATTATTGCTGATGTTTATGCCGCAGGTGAAGCGCCGATTGAAGGGGTTAATAAAAATACTTTTTGTGAAGGCCTTAAAAGGCATGGCCATAAAAATGTCTATGCGCTTGAACATGCAAATGATTTACCACGACTGTTGATCAGCCTTATCCAGCCAGATGATTTTGTTATTTGTTTGGGCGCAGGGAATATCACATCTTGGGCGCAGGCTCTTCCAGCGCAACTTGATACGCTTTTTGTTTCATCAAAGAAAGCGGGTGTGCATGGCTGATCCTGCTTTGAACATTCAACAATTGCCCCCAGTGCGTGGGCGTTACACAGAAAACGCTGCGCTTGGTGAAGTAGGCTGGTTTCGAACAGGTGGACGCGCAGAAATATTGTTCAAGCCTGCCGATCGTGCAGATCTTTCTGCTTTTTTGGGGGCGTGCCCGTCAGATGTTCCGATCACCGTTTTGGGTGTCATGTCAAATGTGATTGTACGAGACGGGGGAATACAAGGTGTTGTAATCAGGCTTGGTCGTGATTTTAATGTTATCGAAGCAGAGGAAGATCATCGGATATTTGCAGGGGCTGCTTGCCTGGATTTAAATGTGGCAGAACAGGCGGCCCAATGGAATATTGGCGGATTAGAATTTTTATCAGGCGTGCCGGGTACCGTAGGCGGGGGCTTGCGAATGAATGCTGGGGCTTATGGCACAGAAGTAAAAAATATTTTAGTTGAAGCTGAAGCAATCGATCGGTCAGGGTTTATGCACCGCTTACCTGTATCAGCTTTGGGTATGAGTTACAGGCATATCGAGATGCCTGATGATCTGATTTTTACTGGGGCGATTTTTCAAGGCATAGAATCTAATCGTGAAAAAATTGAAGCAAAAATCGCTGAGATTCGTGAAAAACGGGCGGCAACCCAGCCTATTCGGGCGCGTACAGGCGGGTCCACTTTTGCTAATCCGTCTGCACAAGAACTGATAGTGGCTTCCTTACCACCTGAAACCAGAACATGGCAATTGATTGATCAGGTGGGCGGTCGTGGTTATAAGATTGGTGATGCGATGATGTCGGATTTACATTGTAATTTTATGATCAATAATGGTAGCGCATCCGCTTTTGAACTTGAAAAGCTTGGGGAAGATATTCGGCGTCGTGTATTTGAAAAATTTGGTATTAGTCTGCGTTGGGAAATTAAGCGGCTGGGGGAATTTAAGGGCGGTGAAACTATTTCATATACAAAAGGAAGTTTGCAATGAGAAAAAATGTAGCGTTACTACTTGGTGGGTGGTCTGCAGAACGCGAGGTATCTTTAACCAAGGGCCGTAAAGTTGAAGAGGCGCTGATAGAAGCTGGATATAATGTCAAAGTGATTGATGTCACGCATGACCTACCGTTATTGATCGCGCAATTAACCCCGAAGCCAGATGCCGTTTTTAATAATCTGCATGGGCAGGGCGGTGAAGATGGTGTGATACAAGCCGTTCTTGAAATGCTTGAAATTCCTTATACTCATTCTGGCGTTTTAGCGTCTGCTGTGGGGATGGATAAACCAATTGCAAAAGTGTTGGCGCATTCTGTAGGTGTTCGCGTGGCTGCTGGAAAAGTGGCAACAAAAAGCCAAGTTCTGGCAGGCCATGTTATGCCGCCGCCTTATGTTGTAAAGCCTACCAATGAGGGGTCAAGCGTTGGCGTGCGCATTATCATGGATAACGAAAACCAGCTCCCTTTGGATGTATCAACATGGACCTTTGGTGATGAGGTTTTGATAGAGCAATATATCCCCGGGCGTGAACTGACAGTCGCGGTGCTTGATGGTAAAGCGCAGGCAGTTACAGAAATTATATCTCACACCCGCTTTTTTGATTATGAAGCCAAGTATAAAGATAACCGTACCGAACTTGTTATGCCCGCACAAATTGCTCAAGGCGTTTACGATACAGCCCTTGATTATGCGCAGCGCGTCTATAATGTGTTGGGGTGTTCGGGACTTGCGCGTTGCGATTTCCGTTTTGATGACAGCAAGGGCGCAGACGGCCTTGTTTTCCTTGAAATTAACACACAACCTGGGCTGACGGCCGAATCAATCGGCCCGTCACAGGTTATTTATAACGGCATGAGCTTTTCTGGCTTGTGCAGACACCTTGTAGAAACCGCGAAACTAAAGTCCAAACCATGCGACGTTCAAGCTTTATCCGCCGCGCCGGACGCCATCCGGAAGACGGCTTAAAATCCCGCCTGATCCGCTATGCCAAGCGGGCAGGGATTGGCGCGCTCATTTTATGGGCAGGCGCGTGGCTTTGGCTGTCTGGCTTTGTAGACCAGGCCCGGGAATGGGGCCGGGCGGAAACGGTTGTAGCCTTGGGGTCAGCCGGGTTTAAAGTGAAGAATATTTTTGTTGAAGGGCGCAATCATGTTGATGCAGATCTGATCAAAGCCCTTGTAAACATGGAAAAAGATGATCCAATTTTTGCGTTTGATCCATCGACCGTTCAAGCCATGTTGCAAACAGTGCCTTGGGTGCGCGCAGCGCGTGTGGAAAGACGGCTTCCGGATACTATTTATATCAGCCTTGAAGAACGCAAACCTTTTGCCTTGTGGTCGCGTGATGGAAAACTTGGACTGATTGCCGAAGATGGCACGCTTTTATCTGAAGCTAATCTTGCAGAGTATCAGAATTTTTTGATTTTAACGGGCACAAATGCACCTCAAAAAGCATCTGATCTGATAACGCTTTTATCTGCTCAGCCGGATATTAAGCAAAGGCTTGAATCTGCAAGCTGGGTCGGTGACCGGCGGTGGGATTTGCTTTTGAAGTGCGGCACAATTGTGCGTCTGCCTGAAGAAGATACAGCCCTTGCTTTATCCCGCCTTGTTGATGCGCATAAAAAAGACGGCCTGATGGACACAGCCTTGCAGACAATTGATCTACGGGAACAATCCCGTATTGTTGTACGCGCGCGTGAAGAAAAGTTGGAAAGTAGCCTGAGGGAATTAACGTCAACGCGGGCGCATTCTTCACCTGCAGCCGGAGATATGTGATGAAGGGTAAGCCCCCTGCACGCGGATCAGTGATAGCGGCGCTCGATATAGGCAGCAGTAAAATCGCCTGTTTTATTGGCCGTACTGTTGATGACGCGGGGAAGATCGAAGTTGTTGGTATTGGTCATCAGGCGTCAGCAGGAATAAAATCGGGCACTATTATTGATCTGGTTGCGGCAGAAAACGCTATTCGTTCAGCCGTTCATGCAGCAGAACATATGGCCGTTGAAATTATGCGCGGATATCCCTTGCGCGAGGTGATTGTTAATGTGCCGGGCGTGCATACACTTTCCCGGTCGATGCAAGTTGATGTTCAGGTTCTTGGGCATGAGGTCACAGAAAATGACGTAAGGCGCGCTCTTGTAAAAGCGCAAGACAGCGTTATTTCCCCTGCCCACGAATTAATTCACACCATTCCAACTCATTATATGATTGATGGGCATGAAGGCGTTCAAGATCCTCAAGGTATGTATGGTCAGAATTTACAGGTGGGCACGCACATTGTTTCAGGTGATTTGTCGGCACTGAAAAATTTGGCAACATGTATTGATCGTGCGTATCTGGATGTGACTGCGTTGTGTTCTTCCCCTTATGCGGCGGGGCTTGCTTCCCTTGTGGATGATGAAATGGATTTAGGGTGTACTGTTATTGATATGGGTGGCGGTGTTACATCACTTGCAGTGTTTCGCGGAAAGCAGATGATTTATACAAGCGCGGTTCCTGTTGGCGGCCAGCACGTAACATCTGATATTGCACAAGGCCTTACCACATCGCTTCATGCAGCAGAACGGCTGAAAAATTTATACGGAAGCGCCATGGCAACATCGAGCGATGATTCCGAGTTGATTGATGTGCCGCCTTTGGGTGAGTTAGATCAGCAGATGCCCAATCATGTGCCGCGTTCTTTGCTGGTGGGTATTATTCAGCCGCGTGTTGAAGAAATTTTTGAAATGTTGCGCGCAAGATTGCAAGATAGCGGTGTCGGCGCTTTGGCCGGACGTCGCGTGGTGTTAACAGGGGGCGCATCGCAATTACCTGGTCTGCGTGATCTTGCCCAGCTTGTCATGGATAAACAGGTGCGACTTGGGCGCCCAATCCGGCTTGATGGGCTTGCTGAAGCTGTTTCAGGCCCCGCTTTTTCTACAACAGCAGGTCTTTTAACCTATGTCACCCAGCGGTCTGATGAGATGCCCGGCGAGGTTGTTTCACAAGTTGAGCAGGGAAGCGTATTTGATCGCGTTAAACGCTGGCTTAAAGAAAACTGGTAGGGTTTGCGTTTTTTAGCCTTGTTCACAGGGCTGTGAGTATAATTATACACTTTTCCACAGATTTCTGTGGAAACACTGTTTGACACGCTGAATCTGGGGGGTCAGAATAGCAGAAGTGAGTCGGTTTATACCCAAGGATTCCAAGGGTTTCAGATCATTCAAAAAATAAGAACGGTTCAAAAAATTCACGGCCAGTTCGGCCACTATTTTATAAAATCGCTTTCGGGGATGAGGAGGCATAAAAAATGATTAATATTCGTATGCAACAACCAGAGGTTAAAAAAATGTCACCAAAAATTACAGTGGTCGGTGTTGGCGGCGCTGGTGGAAATGCGGTTAACAACATGATTGCCTCGGGCCTTGAAGGGGTTGATTTTGTTGTTTGCAACACAGACTCCCAAGCGCTGAGCAATTCGCGCGCAACAAAAAAACTGCAGCTTGGTACGCAAGTAACAGGTGGCCTTGGTGCAGGGGCTAAACCTCAGGTAGGCCAAGCGGCTGCGGAAGAAAGCATTGATGATGTCATTGCTTTTCTTGATGGGGCGAATATGGCTTTTATTACAGCAGGCATGGGTGGCGGAACAGGCACAGGCGCAGCCCCTGTTATCGCGCGCGCAGCGCGTGAACGCGGCCTTCTTACTGTTGGGGTTGTGACAAAGCCTTTCCATTTTGAAGGCACAATGCGTATGAAAATGGCCGAAGAGGGTATTGCCGAACTGCAGCAATATGTTGATACGCTGATTGTTATTCCAAACCAGAATTTATTTCGGGTTGCTAATGAAAAAACGACCTTTGCCGAAGCGTTCCGTATGGCCGATTCTGTTTTGCAGTCCGGCGTTCGGGGTGTGACCGACCTGATGGTCATGCCCGGGTTAATTAATCTTGATTTTGCCGATATCAGATCAGCGATGACTGAAATGGGTAAAGCAATGATGGGTACGGGTGAGGCTACGGGCGATAAGCGTGCCATGCAGGCAGCTGAGTCTGCGATTAATAATCCGCTTCTTGATGATGTGTCGATGAAGGGGGCTCGTGGCGTTATTATTAATGTTACCGGCGGTTATGACATGACTTTATTTGAAGTAGACGAAGCATGTAACCGTATCCGTGATGAAGTGGACCAGAACGCGAATATTATTTTTGGATCTACTTTTGATGAGGGCCTTGAAGGTTTGATGCGTGTTACGGTTCTTGCAACGGGTATCGATGGGCAAACTGAAAAAAAGTCGAAACCGGTGTCTACAAGCGGATGGGCACCGGCTGAATCGCGGGCGCGTGAAATTCAAGCACCTGTTGCAAAGCCAGCAACACCGCGCACATATTCCACATTTGCCCAAAGCTATGCCCCTGCTGCTCCAGCACGCGTGCCAAGCTTTACCCCAGAGGTGCAAGTCGCTCAGCCAGTTGCAGAAAAGCCTAAAGCTGCACGTTTTCAGGATACATTTATTCCCCCTAAGCCAGTTGAAGTGCCGGTTGAAGAAATCGGCGCAACATCTCATTTATTTGAAATGAACTTGCCGCTGACACAGCCTGTTCAACAGCAACCTCAGCGTGTTGTTCAGGCGCCGCAAATTTTTACTGCAGCGGCGCAACAAAATCATATCCAAAATTCACCCGCAAGTTTTGCTGAAGTGCAGCCTGCTCAACAGCGTACACAACATGTTTACGATGCGCCGCAGACACAAAATTATGCGCAATCCCACGCAACGGCACGTAAAGTAAAATCGCCATCGTTGTTTGAAAGATTGACGGGTGGATTTTTGCACCGTGAAGATGATGGCGTGGATTCTTTTCAAGCGTCACAAAAAGATCAGCCTCTTGTTTCTGAAAGGCCGCAGCAGGTTCAACCACCTGTGCGCCCGCAGCAAGATAAGCTTAATCTGGATCAGCCTTCTAAACCAGCTTCAGGTGAATCTGAGCTGGATATCCCAGCTTTCTTACGCAGGCAGGCCAGCTGATCAAACTGAACACAGGCCTTTTCTTCTAACCAAGCTTAGGTTTGGGTGAGGGGTTGTATTGTCGAGCCGACTTGGAAATAAGGATTTTGAGCCTTTGGCACAAATCATCAATTTTGTCTTGAATATGATAGTCGTAGTAACCCGCTTTGATCAGAGTTTCAACTTCAAGCAAACCATTTAGGGCATAAGCTGCTTTCAGGCGGTCATTCGATAAGGCTCGCCCTGTTTGTTGAAAATACCCATCAGCAATTTCAAGAAAAACAGGCGATTGCGGTCCATAAAAATCCCAAAAATATAAAAAGTCTGTTTCACGTACATTAAAGCCGCACTCGCCAAAATCAATAAGGCCAGTAATGGAATGATCTGTGTAAATTATATTTGCTGGATAAATATCACCATGGGTAAGAACAAGATCTTGGGCATTAAAGCCAGATCTTGAAACAAGGTTTTCAATTTTTCCCAGAAGTGCGCCCGGCAATGTTGATTGATTAAGCAACTTTAAACCCAACGAAGCGTTGATGGGAATGTTTCTTAACTCTTGTTTTGGGAATTGTGCGCTAAGGCCATGAAAGACGCCAATCATACGCCCGATAGCATGCGCATGTTTTTCAGTTAAAGCATCATTCATAGGATCGCCCAAACAGCGTGTCATATAAATATAGTGCGAATGTTCTTCTGTTTCCAAAACTTCCCCATGTGAAAGTAATTCAGGAAAAGGCAGCAAGCCCAAAGCATGTTCCTTGAGTAAGCGAAGAATAAGAACTTCTGTTGCGTAGCTTCTTTTACCAGGCGATTCTTCATCCCAAGCTTGTGCTTCATAAAGTTTCCAGACATGCGATGAATCGGCGTACACCTCGCTTGTGGAGCCGCTTGCAAGTAAAGCCGTATCGTCTGGAAAAAGATTAAAAATACTAATATTCATGATTTTTTATTACCATAACTATATTATAGATACAAGAAACCTGTAATTTAAAGGTGTTTTTGCCTTAAGAGAAACGAAAATAACTGTTTGTTTTTCTTATATAAATTGCTGTTACAAACCGAGACAAAGCGTGAATTGTGCATTTGCACAGATCAGCGATAAAATGATTCAATTGATAATTTAATCTCTATAGCCCTTGAATATAAAAAATCATGTTTCAGCAAACGCTTGCAAATTCGGTAATTCTTGAAGGGGTTGGCCTTCATTCAGGCAAGCCCGTCGGTATCACGATTCATCCTGCACCTGTGGGTTCGGGTATTGTTTTTGTCCGTATCGATGTGACCGAAAAAAATAATATTATTCCAGCGATGTGGGACCGTGTTATCGATACAAAACTTTGTACAATTATCTCCAATACAGAAGGCGTTTCTGTTAGCACGATTGAGCATATCATGGCAGCCTTGCACGGGTGCGGTATTGATAATGCCCGTCTTGATATCAACGGGCCTGAAGTACCTATTCTTGATGGCAGTTCCGATCCTTTTGTGAAGGCGATTGATAAGGTAGGGGTTGTTCCTCAAAACCAAAAGCGACGCGTAATTCGTATCTTAAAAACTATTCGCATTGAAGAGGATGACAAAGTTGTTGAATTGAAGCCCTCAGATGAAAGCAGTTTTTCTTTTGAAATTAATTTTGTTCATCCAAAAATCGGCCATCAGACTTTTCAAACAACGATGATGAATGGAAACTTCAGGCATGATGTGGCGGAAGCGCGTACATTTGGCTTTGCCCATGAAGTCGAATTTATGCGCAAGAATGGTCTTGCTCTGGGGGGATCGCTCGATAACGCAATCGTTCTTGATGCAGATAAAATTATGAATGTTGAAGGCTTGCGGTTCGAAAATGAATTTGTACGCCATAAAACGTTAGATGCTGTGGGCGATATGTATCTTGCTGGTGCGCCTATTTTAGGTGCTTATGAGGGCTTTAAGGCGGGCCATGCCATGAACAATGCCGCTTTGCGGAAATTGTTTGAAACAGAAGGCGCGTGGGAACTTGTAGACCAAGCTTAACAAAACCGCTATTCTTCAGCTTATGAAATTCCGTTTATTCCCTTTTTATATTATTTTTGTATCGATCCTTTTTTTGTCTGCTTGCAGCGCTGATAAAAAAGAAGGGGATGATATTATTAAAACAGATACCCGCCCCGTTGAAGAAATGTATAACGAGGCCGCCGATGCGCTGGACGAAAAAAAATATGCTGAGGCCGCAAAACTTTTTGAAGATCTTGAACGTGAGCACCCGTATTCAAAATGGTCTAATCAGGCTCAGATTATGGCAGGTTATGCTTACTATGAGGCGGGCCGTTATGATGAGGCAGTTTTAACCCTTGAACGGTTTATGGAACTGCACCCGGGGCATGTGCGGATTGACTACGCTTTGTATTTGATAGGTCTATCCTATTATGAACAAATATCAGATGTGTCGCGTGATCAGGAAATGACAGCAAAAGCACTTGAGTCATTTGATACGCTGATTAAAAGATTTCCTGAAAGCACCTATAAGCGCGATGCAACGCTCAAGCGTGATCTGACGCAAGATCATCTTGCGGGTCAGGAAATGGAAATTGGCCGTTATTATTTAACACGGGGTGAATATAACGCGGCAATCAATCGGTTTCGTACGGTTGTCAGATCATATCAGACCACAACCCACACACCTGAAGCTTTACACAGGCTGGTCGAATCCTATCTTTCTTTAGGTCTTCGTGAAGAAGCAACCCGTGTTGCGGCTGTTTTAGGTTATAATTTTCCGGGATCAAAATGGTATCAGGAAACTTATGCCTTGCTTGACCCTGTGCAGCGTAAAAAGTTGGAAGATAATCGAAGCTTTGTCGACCGCACCATCGAAGGGTTGCTTAAGCCGCAATAGTACCAGCATCAATTTGTTTTTGGCGCATACGGAAACGCGCCTTATCTTCCGGTGATGTTGTGTCTATGCAGTTGCTGCACGATACGCCTTTTTCAAAATGCGAATGCGCAATATCGTCTGGGGTTACAGGGTACCCGCAGGCATAACACATTGCATGCTTACCCACTTCAAGGCCATGCTGCACACCCATACGGCGATCAAAAACGTAACATTCACCATGCCATAAGCTGTCTTGGGCAGGAACGGTTTCAAGATATTTTAAAATACCACCTTTAAGATGATAAACTTCAGGAAAGCCTTCAGCGCGCATAAAAGCAGATGCTTTTTCACATCTGATCCCGCCGGTGCAGAACATGGCAATTTTTTTGTGTCGTGTTGGGTCAAGTTCGCGCCGTACGAAGGCTGCAAATTCAGTGAAGGTTTCAATTTTCGGGTCAATCGCTTTTTCAAAGATACCTATTTTTGTTTCATAGATATTACGCGTATCTAAAACTGTAACATCAGGGTCTGTAATAATATTGTTCCAGTTTTCAGGTTCCACATAAGTACCGGAAAGCTTTGAAGGGTCAGCTTGGGGTTGTTTAAAGGTGATGATTTCTTTTTTGGGACGAATTTTTAATCGTAAAAAAGGTTTAGTTTCAGAGTGAGAATATTTTATTTCCTCTTCAATAATACCGGTAAGTGTGATGAGTATCTGCACCGCTTGATCAAGTTGTGCAGGGGGTGCCGCGATTGTACCATTCACCCCTTCAGGGGCCAGCAAGACTGTGCCCATAACACCAAGATCTTGAAAACGCACGCGTAGCGCATCAGCAAGCGCAGGAATATCGGCTTGCGGTGTGAAGCGGTAAAAGGCGGCAATTTTAAAGTTCATATCCATGGCGCGGCACTATATATCAAAGACTGGCGTTCAGGCAAACGGGCTGTATAAACCAGCTTTTTTCAGCATTTGAAAGGGTTTGGGCCGCACGTAAAGCTTCGGGTTTTCTGGCATAAAGGCCAAACCAGCAGGCACCGCTGCCACTGAGCCTGATCAGTTTTACATGCTCGGTTTTTTCAAGCGCTTTTTGTACCAAGGCCAATTCCGGATGAAGGGCTATGGCTGGTACTGTAAAATCATTATTTAATTCAGTTAAGGCTTCTAAAGAGACGGCAGATGGACAGGGCATTGTTTGTGTATAAGGGGGGTAGATCTGCCTAAATAAATCTTTGGTTACACAGTGAATAGGCGGGCAGGCCAGAACGGCAAAAAATTCAGGCATTTTAAGAGCGGAGATTTGTTCCCCGATGCCTTGCATAAAAGCGGTCTTGCCGTAGTAACATATGGGGACATCTGCGCCTAAAGACAATAAAAGGTCATTAAGTTGCTGCGCAGGCAATTCCATTTTTGTGTATTTTAAGACAAGCTTTATAATACAAGCGGCATCTGCAGATCCACCACCAAGGCCCGCACCATACGGAATTTTTTTTACAAGATGAATATGAAACTGAGGGTTAATTTTGAGTGCCGCGCAGATAAGATGCAAAGCTTTGAGCGCAAGGTTATCTGAGCTGCTTAAGCCAGAAGAAAAAGGCCCTTCAAGTGTTATAGCGGGCCCAAGCTTAGAGGGGCTAAGCGTTATTTCATCACCAAAATCTGAAAATGTAACAATAGATTGAAGCGTGTGGTAACCATCAGCACGCTTGCCAGTAATGTGAAGCGAAAGATTTATTTTTGCTGGTGCAACAGCTTGTATCACGGTGTTTTAGGGGCATCACTTTTTGTTGAGGCCAGATGAGTTGTAAGGCCATTTGCCAGTTTTTCTTCAATGGCTAACTTTATTTCCGGCTCAATATTCTTAGCATTTAAAGCGCGTTTCCATTGAAATTCAGCTTCACGTTTACGGCCAACCTGCCAGTACGCATCCCCCAGATGATCGTTGATTGTTGCATCATAGGGTACAAGGGCAATTGCCAGTTCAAGATATTCAGTAGCTTCTGTAAATTTTCCGGCGCGATAATAAGCCCAACCCAAAGAGTCGGTAATAAAACCATCATCAGGTTTCAGGCGAACAGCACGTTTTAACATTTCAAGCGATTGATCGATATTTACACCCTGATCCACCCAGGTATAAGCAAGATAGTTCAGTACATAAGGGTGATCAGGTTGGTATGCAAGTGCGGCTTGAAAGTCCTTTTCTGCTTCAGGCCAGCGTTTTAACCGTTCAAGTGCAATGCCGCGTGCATAAAGAAGTTCCCAGTGTTCAGCGGGTATTTTGTTGTTGAGTTTGGCAAAGGCTTTATTATAGGCATCAAGTGCTTCTTTGTAATTTTCTTGATGACGGTATAAATCACCCAGCGAGATCAGGGTTTCAATGTCATCGCTTTTTGTTATCACAGCCTGTAGAACTTTTAATGCTTCTGTTGATCTGTCACTTTGTTCTAATAACGAAGCAATGCGCTGCTGCGCTTCAATATAATCAACGTCGTTGGCTGGAATGGTTTTGTATAAATCAATCGCATCATCAAGTCTGCCGCCTTTTGTGGCAATGACAGCAAGCAAAACTTTTGCAGATGTTTTTTGCGGGGCAAGCGACAATGCCAGCCGCGCAAAAATATGGCCCGTTTCATCAGACCCTTCACGTACCAGTATCACAGCAATATCATATAAAGCTTCCGCCATGCCTTCGGCTGGTGATGTGACGGGCAGGGCAATCAGATCATCTTTTTTTATTTGACCAATTTTAAGAGAATCAAGTTTGCGTTTTAAACGATCATTGCCGTCATGTGAGGCAGCAGAAAGCTGGTATAATTTCTCAGCTTCTTTGAAATTGCTATGGGCGGATAAAATATCAGCAATACGTTCCAGATCGTAAGGCTCTATCCGATCAAGCTCTTTTTGATGAGTTGTGACAAACTCGGCACCCTTACCCAGATAGTCTGAAACCAGAAAGGCGTGATAATAAGATCCTGTTTGCATTAAAATAGAAGTATCAACGACTTTTTTACCGGCGGCTGAAATCCAGGCCTGCAAGAACGGTTTAATTAAAGCGCCTATACCAGTCCCGGGAATTGATTTTAAAGAGTCTTGCGCCTTTTCAAAATTATTTTGGCGTATATTTTCTAAGGTAAGCATCACGGACACGATGGGTTGCCCAGGATCTTTTTTATAAAGTTCGCGGGCCAGTTGACCCGCACGATCAAATTGCCCTGCGCCCAGTGCGAGCATCATGACACGTTGTTTAAGTTCGTTGTTTTCTGGCTGGTCTTTTAAAACGCTGTCAAAGAAAATGAATGCGTTATTCCAGTCAGATAAATTTTGCGCAAATATTGCTGAAAGATATTTTCCTGCTGTTGTTTGCGCCTGATAGGCAGGAACAGGAATATTATCGAACGTTTTTCCTGGATCGATCAGAAATTCACCAAAGCCGGGTGCAGAAAGCGATTTTCCAATCTTATTATCAAGGGCGCGTTCGACCATCAGCGTGCCAAAATACGCGCCAGCAGCAAGTGTCAGTAGGCCATAGGTCAGAAGGTTTTTTTTGTTCATGGTTACATCATCTGGTAAGTGGGGCCACCGCCGCCTTGCGGGGTAGCCCAGTTGATATTTTGTGCCGGATCTTTGATATCACATGTTTTGCAGTGAACACAGTTTTGTGCATTGATCTGAAATTTTTGAACCCCATCTGCGCCTACTATAATTTCATAAACGCCTGCCGGGCAGTAGCGTTGAGCGGGTTCAGCGTAGTCTGGCAGGTTTTTTTGAATGGGAATTAAGGGGTCTTTTAACTGTAAATGACAGGGCTGGTCTTCTTCGTGGTTGGTATTTGATAAATAAACACTCGAAAGCCTGTCAAAAGTTAAGGTACCATCAGGTTTTGGGTAGCTGATTTGTACGCTGTCTTTAGCAAGGGTTAGGCTTTTATGATCGGCATGATTTTTTAGAGTATAAGGGATCATCCAGCCGCCAGCTGTTTGAAAAGCAGCATGAATAAGCCCCAGTAATCTGCCCCACCTAAAGCCGGGTCGAATATTGCGTACTTTATAAAGCTCTTTGTAAATCCAGCTTTTTTCAAATAAACGCTGGTATTCAAAACATTCCTTGCCTGCGGCTTCGTTTGTGTTGAATAAGGTGAATAAGGCTTCTGCAGCAAGCATGCCTGATTTCATGGCCGTGTGGTTGCCCTTTATTTTGGCAACATTCAAAAAGCCTGCTGTATCACCAACTAATAAAGCGCCCGGCATGGTCAATTTCGGCAATGATTGCAAGCCGCCTTCCACAAGCGCCCGCGCCCCATAAGAAATACGTCGTCCATTTTTAAACAAAGGCGCAATTGCAGGGTGCGTTTTAAAGCGCTGCATTTCTTCAAAAGGAGAAAGGTAAGGATTGGAATAATCAAGGCCAATGACAAACCCTACTGAAACAAGATTTCCCTTTAAGTGATAAAGCCACGAACCGCCATAAGTTTTCCCGTCAACAGGCCAACCGATTGTGTGCGTAATAGATCCTTGTTTGTGCAAGGCGGGGTCAATCTCCCATAATTCTTTTACGCCCAGGCCATAAGTTTGCGGGCTTGCATTTTTGCGCAAATCAAATTTTTGAATAAGCTGCTTGGTCAGTGATCCGTGGCATCCTTCTGCAAAAACAACTTGCTGCGCATGAATTTCAACGCCGGGTGTAAAAGTGTCAGTTTTCTCTCCCGCTTTGTTGACCCCCAGATCACCTGTAGCTACACCTTTTACAGACCCGTCAGTATTGTATAAAATTTCAGCCGCTGCAAAACCCGGATAAATTTCAACGCCCAGCGCTTCAGCTTGTTGTGCAAGCCAGCGTGTCAGAAGCCCGAGCGAAATAATATAGTTGCCGTGGTTTTTCATTTGCGGCGGCGTGGGCAACCGAAAAGACATGATTTTTGTAAGCCATAAAAATCTGTCTTCACCGGCGGGTGTATCAAGCGGTGCGTCTTTGTCTTTCCAGTCAGGGATAAGTTCGTCAAGCGCGCGGGTTTCGAACACGGCGCCCGATAATGAATGCGCGCCAATTTCCGATCCCTTTTCAAGCACGCAAACTGAAAGATGTTTTTCAGTGATTGCACAAAGTTGCTTGATTTTGATGGCACATGATAAGCCTGCAGGGCCGCCGCCGATGATCACAATATCGTAAGGCAGAATTTCACGGTCAGGACGGAGAGGATTTGACATAGAACAAGCTTTCACTTTAGATCAAATATTCTATCACAATGTTAGAAACTAAAAAACGATCCCAAAAATCGGAGTTTTAATCTTTAGCGCAGTAAAATTAGCGCGGTGAAGATATAGGTGCCACCATCAGCTTGAGAATGCCAGCAGCCCATATCCCTATCACGAAGATGAAGGGCCGCGTTAGCGCCCGCTAGTCCAGAAGCGCTGTCAGACAGCCCTGTACCTCCAAGTTGATACGTAAAGCCAATAGCACTTGGATTTGAAGCTGAGCCAGAACCTGAGTGGCTATCAACCGCTGGATTTCCCAGCCGTTTATTAATGTAATCGCAAAATGGCCGTGTAATTCTGATATTATAAAGGTAATCAAAAGCTGCTGTTCCACCTTGTTGGTAGGTGCCCGTGCTGTCAGACCACCAGCCTTTTGTTATCGCGTTTGATGTCCAGTTATTTGGCAAAGCAACCAGCGTCGGGTGCAATTTGGGAAAATTAAAATAGGTCAAACCACCGCCTTGAGGATGATAAATTTTGCAAGTGTGATTTGTACCTGCACTGGGGCATTTAACATTATCGAATGGGTAGCCGGCGCTATTTGATGCGCCCCAACCAACTAATGGATAGGTTGCGCCAATGCCGTCATTGGTATCAACGCCATTGGCGATCATGCGTTGCACGGCGGCACGGTGGCCTGCCACAACACTCATAATTTCGTCAAACGCTGCCGCCATTTCAGTTTCGGTGGCACTGCCGCCGACGCGGTTTGAATTTGATACTGCATAAGACAGTGCCGCGAAAAGCGCGACCGCAATCAGGATCAAAAACAGAACATTCCCAGATTGTCTTAGGTTAAGCTGTTTGCGGGGGGGGATGGCATGTTTTAAAAGTAGTCTAAACTTAAGGCGCTGCCTAGTCTCAATCAGTATTTATGCCACTTTCAGGGCTGACAGGGTATAGGTTGTGCGGTAGATAAGATGTATGAGTAAATTATCATCTATTTCTGCCTTGATGTGGCACCGTGATGTTGGTGTTGACTGCGTTTTAGAAGACAGCCCCCAAAATCATATGAGTTTTAAGGCGCCCAGCCCCCAAAGGCAGGATACCAAGAAGGTACTGGCAGATGAAGATTCCGGCTTGTCCGTTTTAAAAACAACCCAGAAGTCGGGTTCATCTCCCCAGCAAATTGTGTCAATTTCAGGTTCACAGGCTTTGCGACAAGAAGCCCAAGCCCAAGCCCAAGCGGCCCAGTCATTGGCTGGTTTAAAAGACACTATAAAGAAATTTGAAGGTATCGATGCCAAAAAAACAGCAGCAAATATGGTGTTTGCAGATGGAAACCCAAATGCTTGCGTCATGATTATTGGTGATGCGCCCGATGCGGATGAAGATCGAACAGGCAGATCTTTTGCAGGGCCAGCAGGCCAGCTTTTCGAGAAAGCGCTTTCCTTTATTGGTTTGGGCTTAAAAGGTCAGACAGATCAGGAAAGCTGCTATGTCACTTCAATTTTGAATTGGCGGCCGCCGGGTAACAGAACGCCAACTCAGGCTGAAATAGATATCAGCACCCCTTTTGTCAGACGGCATATTGCGTTGGTTCAACCTCAGATTCTGTTGCTGACGGGTGCGGCTGTTACAAAAACATTGCTTGCAACACCCGATGGGATTCAAAAACTCAGATCCCGTGTTCATTCATATACGTGTGAAAATAGTCGTGATATTCCTGTTTTGGTAACCCATGCCCCATCGAACTTGTTGCGCCTGCCCGCTAAAAAAGCTGAGGCTTGGGCTGACCTTCTGGCCTTGAAAGAGCTTTTAAGAAGCAACCTAACTAGTTGATATTATTCAATACTATCTCCATCTTAAATATAAAATTGGACTTTTGCGCTGCACTGCGCTAAGTATCTCCCCGCTATGACGACGAGCAAAACCAGGGTTCTCAGCTTGACTCTTGTCTCGCTGCTGGTGGCACTGACTTTTGTCCAGGTTCAGGAATTGCGAGCAAACCCGCTCAATGTTCCCCCTGCGCCACCGGAGAAGCCCCGAAGCGATCTTGTTCTTGCGAACGCTGCAGGAATGAGTATCGGAACATTATGGCCGTTTAAGGGTCCGTCGCCGGAGAAAAATCATCTTTCCGGATATGTGGAACCAGGGCAGGTGCTGGAATCGACCTCTCCAGACCGTCGCGAAGCTATACCCACTTCAAAAGTTTATGGAAATATATGGGAAGCTGTAAAAGCTGAAATCAGCGAAGGTCGGATTCGTTCCGCGTTAAGGATCTTAAACCAGGACAAACTTTCCAAGGCTTTAAAGCCTTATGAATATGATTTGATTCGCTCACGCATCGCCGCGGCCTTTTATTACGAAGGGGCCTTAAACGAGGCCGTGCACCTGGCCAAAGCCAGCGCTAATCGTTCGGGGGTGAAGGTGCCGTTTGCCGCCTGGATCGCCGGATTATCTTTATGGCGTTCTGGGGATATTGATGATGCCTTGCCTTATTTTGAACTTGTATCTTCTTCCCCTCATGCAGATGGCTGGACCCGGGCAGCCGGTGCCTATTGGGCATCGCGGGCTGCGACATATACAAAAAGCCCCGCCCTTGCGATCAGATATTTGCGGGAAGCATCCAAGCATAAATATACATTCTACGGAATTGTGGCAGCAAGGGCCTTAGGCATTACACCATCTTATGATTGGTCAAAGCCAAAGTTTGGTGCGGTTGAACGTAAATTGATTTTGTCGCACCCTGATGCCAGACGCGTTTTTGATCTGGTAGAGCGCGGGCGTTATTCCCAGGCAGATCGTTTACTGCGTTCGATCAACGTGTTGCCTCATGGCAAAATGGGACAAGCAATTTATGCGTATGCTTTAAACGAGGATCTTGCAGGCACCAGCTTGCACTATGCCTCAACTATAAGGGAAAGCAAAAATCAAATTAGCGATGCTGGTCTTTATCCAATGCTGGCATGGTTGCCGCAACAAGGTCAGGTGAATGATTTATCTTTGATGCATGCGATTATTCGGCAGGAATCACGTTTTAAAACAGGGGCTGAGAGCAACCAAGGCGCACTTGGTTTAATGCAATTGATGCCGCAGACAGCAAAATTTATTAACGCCAGCGCCACGTCATCTGACGCTCATATTCTTAACCCTAAAAATAATGTGGCGCTTGGGCAAAAATATATCTCACAGCTTTTGAATATGCCTGTTGTTTCTCAGGATCTTTTTTCAATGGCGATTGCTTATAATGCAGGTCCTGGAAATCTGCTGAAATGGAAACGCGAACTCGCAGATCTTAACGATCCATTATTATTTATTGAAAGCATTCCCGCCGGTGAAACACGCGCCTTCGTGGAACGTGTCATGGCAAATTACTGGATATACAATGTTCGCTTTGATAAAAGTAACAGAACGCTTGACCTTGTTGCGTCAGGTAACAAACCAGTCTATCGTCCGATGCTTCAGGCCTTTTCGTCTTTCTCTTTTGCGCCAAAAAACGCGCGGTAACATGCATGACAAATCAAAATAATATTCCAACCATCCGTAAAGCGCAAAATATTGCAACAAAAGCAATGGATGATATTGTTACCTTCATTAAGCTGGGGATGACTGAAGCGCAGATCGCTCAAGAGGCCCGTCGCCTGATGGATCAAATGGGGGCGCAAAGCTATTGGTATTATGACGTTGCCGCGCTTGTGCTGGTGGGTGAACGTACAGGCCTGTCAACATCTGGTCGTCATTACCAGTCTTCTGCAATTGAAGTTCAAGAAGGCGATTTGATTACAATTGATTTGTCGCCGGTGGTGGAAGAAGCGTGGGGTGATTACGCGCGTTCTATTTTTGTTACAAACGGTAAAGCTTCATTCAACCCTCAAGAAGGTACAGCACACGAAAAAGCTATTCATACGCTTAATGCTATTCATGATCTTCTTGTGAAAGTGGCAACCCTTGATATGTCGACCCATCATTTGTGGGAAAAAATAACCGATTTTATTTCGCAATCAGGTTTTCAGAACGCTGATTTTCGGGGCAATTTGGGACACACGGTTGAAAAAACGCTTAATGCACGTCGATATCTTGAAAAAGATTGCGATATAAAACTTTCAGATCTTGGCCCTTTTACTTTTGAACCTCATATTATGCCCAGTGCAGGTGGCCAAGGGTATAAGCGGGAAGATATATATTACTTTGAGGCAAGCAAACTCATTAGAGTGTGATGGGCTTTTTCATCCCCTGAGGCAAGTATGCGCGGGCCTGATGTGAGTGTCACTTGTTTTCCATCCCAATCTGTGATGATGCCGCCTGCGCCTTTTACAACAGGGGCCAGCGCAATAAAATCAAAAGGTTTTAAATCATCTTCTATCACTGCATCCATAAATCCGCAGGCAAGAAGACCGTAAAAATAACAATCGCCGTTATAATGTATGCTGTAACAATTTGATTTTATTTTTCGGTAAGCTTCAAGACCAATAATATCAGGTACGCTTATTCCAACCCGTGCATTTATCAAGTTTGGGCAATCGCGAACATAAACGGGTTTCCCGTTCAAGCTTGTCTGCACGCCTTGTACCCCGATCCATCGTTCTTGTGTAATGGCCTGATCTATTATACCAAGAACAGGTGTTTCACCTTCACATAAGCCGATTAAGGTACCAAAACTGGGGCGGCCAATGGTAAAAGATTTCGTCCCGTCAATCGGGTCAATCACCCAGGTGAGTCCAGACCGTGATTTGATGTGTTCAAATTCTTCTCCTAAAATGCCGTCGTCAGGTCTTTGATCGGATAAAATTTCCCGCAAACGTGTTTCAATGGCTAAATCGGCTTCTGTGACGGGGGTATGATCGGGCTTTGTCTGAGCTTGAAAGCTTTGTCTGAAATAACGGCGGATAATATCTCGCGACTGGTCAGCCATAAAGTGGGCTAGTTGAATAAGGTCAGGAAGGTGCGGGTGCTTTTGCATGACTTGGTTTTTTACCTTTTTTGCATTAATCTTTATTACTTAATCATAAGCGACAGGGTTTCTCAATGAAAACGGTTAACGACATCCGTTCGGAATTTTTAGGGTACTTTAATACCAAGGGACACACGGTTGTGGAAAGTTCGCCGCTTGTCCCGCAGAATGATCCGACCTTAATGTTTGCCAATTCGGGCATGGTGCAGTTTAAAAACGTTTTTACGGGCGCAGAAACACGCCCCTATAAGCGGGCAACCACTGCGCAAAAATGTATACGGGCGGGCGGAAAACATAATGACCTTGATAATGTTGGTTACACGGCCCGGCATCATACTTTTTTTGAAATGTTAGGTAACTTTTCATTCGGGGATTATTTTAAGGAAGATGCTATTGCGTTTGCCTGGGAACTCGTATCAAAAAACTTTTCCATGTCAAAAGATAAACTGCTTGTAACCGTACATTCCTCGGATGAGGAAGCGGCGGGTATCTGGAAAAAAGTGGCAGGCTTCTCAGACCATAAGATCATTCGAATTGATACAAATGATAATTTCTGGATGATGGGTGATACGGGGCCATGTGGGCCATGTTCTGAAATTTTCTTCGATCAGGGTGAGACGTTGCAAGGCGGCCCCCCGGGAAGCGCGGATCAAGATGGTGATCGTTTTCTTGAATTTTGGAATCTGGTATTCATGCAGTATGAACAAGAACCAGATGGCAAAGGCGGGTATAACCGTAAACCATTGCCCAAACCTTCGATTGACACAGGAATGGGGCTTGAACGCACAGCTGCGTTGATGCAAGGCAAAACATCAAATTACGGTATCGATCTTTTACGCAGTATCATCGATCATTCGGCTGATATAACAGGCGTCTCCCCGGATGGGGCGCAGGCACCTTCACATCGTGTGATTGCAGATCACTTGCGGGCAGCGTCTTTTATGCTTGCGGATGGCGTTATGCCCTCGAACGAAGGGCGGGGATATGTTTTACGCAGAATTATGAGACGTGGTATGCGGCATGCCCATTTACTTGGTGCAAAAGACCCTTTGATGTTTCGCTTGGTACCAACATTACTTTCGATGATGGGAGAAGCGTATCCAGAATTAAAGCGCGCTGAGTCAATGATTGTTGAAACATTGAAAAATGAAGAAACACGCTTTAAGCGTACATTGGATAATGGTTTGAAATTATTGGGCGAGGAAGAAGAAAAAATTGGCAAGGGTGGAAAATTATCGGGTGATGTTGCCTTTAAACTTTATGATACATATGGCTTCCCGCTTGATTTAACTCAAGATGCACTGAAAGCGAAAAATATTGAAGTAGATCTGGATGGTTTTACCACCGCAATGAACAGGCAGAAAGCAGAATCGCGCAAAGCCTGGGCTGGATCAGGTGAGGCGGCAACCGATAAAGTATGGTTTGAAATTCTCGATCGTCTGGGGCCGACTGAATTTCTGGGCTATGTGCAAGATAGCGCTGAAGGGCAGGTGCTCGCCATGATTAAAGATGGCGCCGAAGTTCAGAAAGTAAATGCTGGGGATACGGTTTTGGTTATCACAAACCAGACCCCTTTTTACGCTGAATCAGGGGGGCAGGTTGGTGATAGCGGTGTGATGAAGGGTGTAAAATCTATTATTCGTATCACAGAAACGCAAAAGAAACTCGGCAAACTTTGGGCGCATCTTGGAACGCTTGAAAGTGGTTCTTTAATGGTAGGAGATTTTCTTGAAATGCAGATTGATACGGGTCGTCGTCAGGCTATTCGGGCAAATCACTCAGCCACCCACTTGCTTCATGAAGCACTGCGCCAGAAAGTGGGTACGCATATTGCGCAAAAAGGCTCACTTGTTTCTGATGAACGGTTACGTTTTGACATCTCGCAGCCTCATCCGCTTTCGGCAGATCAGTTGCATGATGTTGAAGCCATTGTAAACGCAGAAATTCAGGCCAATACGCCGGTTGCGACAAAAGTGATGGCGATTGATGATGCCCGTTCGACGGGTGCAATGGCTTTGTTTGGTGAAAAATATGGCGATGAAGTACGCGTTGTATTTATGGGTTCGCAGCCAAAAGGCCAGAACAAACCTTTTTCAGTGGAACTTTGTGGGGGCACCCATGTTAACCGCACGGGTGATATAGGATTGATCCGTATTATCAGCGAAAGTGCGGTATCAGCTGGGGTTAGGCGCGTTGAAGCGTTAACAGGGCGCACGGCACTTGATTATTTGTGTGAACAGGAAAATAAGTTGGCGCAAACGGCGCACATCTTAAAATCATCGCCCGATGATGTTGTGGCCCGTGTTCAGGCGTTATTAGATGATCGTAAGAAGCTTGAAACAGAACTGACGTCATTGCGTCGGCAGATGGCCGCAGGGGGTGGTGATGCAGGCGCAAGCGAAATTAAGACTATTCGCGGTATGAAATTTACCTCACGCGTGCTGCTCGATTTTCCAGCCAAGGATTTAAAGCCTATGGTTGACGATCTGAAGCTAAAAATGGGTTCCGGTATCATTGCAGCAGTCGCGGTTACAGAAGGAAAAGCATCCTTGGTAGTGGGCGTAACTGATGATTTGACAGCAAAAATCAGCGCGGTTGACCTTGTGAAGGTCGGTGCACTTGCCCTTGGTGGGCAAGGTGGCGGTGGCAGGTCAGATATGGCGCAGGCTGGTGGTCCTAATGGATCGGCTGCAAACGATGCTGTTACAGCCATTGAAAAGGCCCTTGCGGGATGAACGGCAAGGCCCTATAACCCATCCGCCTAATCACAATAAGCTTTGAGGTATAAATTATGGCCATTCAACGTACATTTTCAATTTTGAAACCTGACGCAACACGTCGTAATCTGACGGGCGCTATTAATGCCCGTTTCGAAGAAAAAGGCTTAAGAATTGTCGCGCAAAAGCGCATTCACATGACAATGACACAAGCGCAGAAATTTTATGAAGTTCACAAAGAGCGCCCTTTTTATGGAGAGCTGTGTGAATTCATGTGTTCTGGCCCTGTGGTTGTACAGGTGCTTGAGGGTGAAAATGCAGTCTTATTAAATCGTGAAATTATGGGCGCAACAAATCCTGCCAATGCAGATGCGGGCACGATCCGCAAGGATTTTGCTTTAAGCGTGGGTGAAAATTCTGTTCATGGGTCTGATTCGCTAGAGAATGCAGCGCTTGAAATAGCGTATTTCTTTTCTGGATCTGAAATTGTCGGTTAATTTCTAACTCTGTCCTGCAAGCCAGGCAAGGCAAATACCCTTGCCTGTGTTGTAGGCTTGTTGCACATCTTTAATGCGCTGTAATGCCTTGCTGTTATCGTTGATTTTCAGCAGGTCTTCAATGTCTTTGCAGGCGCGCGATGTCGCCCAAAAGCCAAAATTCCCCGCCATGCCTTTGAGTTCATGGGCGCGGGATGAAACTTCTTTCATATCAAGGCGTGCTGCAGCATTGTTGATTGCAGTTATAATTTCTTCTGCTTTTTCAAAGAAGCTATGCAGCAAATCAATTATTTTATCCCGGCCCATCGCTTCGCGTAAAGAACTCAGCATCACATCATCAAAAGGCGAACCACTGACAGGTTGAATAAGTTTTATTTCGTGATCGCCTTCTTCGTCATCAACAGCAAGATCAGACGAATAGTTTTCATCACTTAATCCAAGTGAGGTTACAGGTTGATCTAATTTTGCAGAAATTTCCTGTACCTTATTCATATCGTTCATGCGCATAATAGCAGGGCGGTCTGATACCGTATCATCATCCCATCTCAGGTCTGATTCAATGCTTAGAATGGTTTCTTGTGTTGAAACAGACGCAACAGGGGCTGCTTTTTTTATGACCATAACTTGCTCTTCAATAGCAAAAGGGGTTGCAGGCATGTTTTTTGAGAAATCAACGCTTTGCTGCGTCGCTATATTCACAGATGTTCTTTCTAGATGAACAGGGTTAGCAAAACTGCGGGCCTGAATTTTACCGAGCATGGTTGTGAACTGTTCAGGTATAATTGGCTTTGCCAGAAAATCATTCATACCTGACTCATAGCAGGTGCGCACATCATCATCGCTAACATTACCAGATAGCCCGATTACAGGTGTGGCCGCAGTAATCAGGTCAGGAAATTTACGAATAAGCTGCGTTGTTTCAAGCCCATTGAGCCCTGTAAGCTGAATATCCATGAAAATAGCATCAAAACTTTTTTGCTGTAATATTTCAAGCGCTTGTTCCCCGCTGCCTGCGGCCACCCATTTATGACGGCCTTTATCTAAAAATCCGCCAATAACTTTTTGGTTTACCGTGTTGTCATCAACAATAAGAATAGAAAGCGGCCCGCTTTCCATCGGTTGCGGCAAAGCCTGGCTTTGGGCTTGGGTAGCAGGTTCATACCCTTGTAGATCTACATTCTCGACGCGCCCGATTTCCATGGGGATGGAAAAGAAAAGGGTCGTTCCCTGTCCTTCACGGCTTTGAATGTTAATGGTTGACCCCATGGCTTCAACAAGCCGTTTACAAATAGCAAGACCAAGCCCTGTGCCACCAAATTTTCTGGTAACGCTGGCATCTGCCTGCGAAAATGGAGTAAAGATATTTTTTTGTCCAACAGGGGGAATACCAATGCCCGTATCTTGTACGGCGAAGTAAATCAGTGTGCCCGATCCTTTGCGATTAGTTTCTGAATCAGATTGCAGTGTGTTGACCTTAATTGTTACCCCGCCTTTTTGTGTAAATTTAATAGCGTTGCTTGTCAGGTTTAATAAAATCTGGCGCAATCGGGTGGGGTCACCAACAAGGTAAGAAGGCGTATTCGCATCAATTTCAGATTTTAAATAAATATTTTTTTCAGAGGCATGCCCTGACATTAATGTGATAATTCCAGAGATCAGGCGAGGCAAGTCAAAATCAACCCGTTCAAGCTGAAGCTTGCCACTTTCTATTTTTTCAAAATCAAGAATATCGTTTAAAAGCGACATCATAGCTTTACCCGAATCCTGAATTGTCATGACATAGTCGCTTTGATTTTTTGTCAGCTGCGTATCAAATAAAAGCCGAACCATGCCCATAATCCCCGTCATAGGGGTACGAATTTCATGAGAGATCACAGCCAGAAAAGCTGATTTCGCACGATTGGCTTCGTCAGCCTGTTCTTTGGCGCGGCGCATTTCATCAGAACGTTCTTGTTCTCGAATACGCGCTTCTGATAGTTGCTGCCGTTCATGTTCGACAACTTTTAAAAGTTGATGATAATCGCCGGCTGCACGAACTTGTTGTAAAACTTCTGCAGCAGAGGGAAGGTTTAAACTTGAATTGCTCAGGTGAATCTCGCTATCAAGTCCTGATTTTTTTAAATTGAGGCTCGCAAGAATAGTTGCAATTAAAATAAGTGTGCAGATATAGGGTGCGTTTAAAAGAAACAGATAATTTTGCCCGCCAAAAACAGAAATACCCGATAGCAATAGGCCAAAAGCCAGAAGCAGCCAGCCTAAGCCACGCAGCCATAAATGAGGCTCTTCCTTGTTTGTATTGATAAAAGCGCATATTCCGGCAAGTACGGTTCCAACCCATAAGCTGGCGTGGGCCATAAATGACTTTAAACCACCTGAAGGCAGATACCAGCTTAGGCAGGCCGCAAATATAATGGCAAGCAGCAAGCTGAAATAAGCCAGGTTAAAAAAAGTTCTTTGGCTGTCTTCGGAATCTTTGTAACCAGATCCGGCTGCAACTAACCCTGAAAGCGCGATTAAAGCAAAGAAGTATTTTATACTGCCGTCATCTTTTGGAATGATCCAGTTTGAAACAAAGCTGAAAAGTACATAACACATCAAACAGAATACGCTTATCAGTCCAAAGGAAATAGATTGATGAATAAGCGCCAGAATAAAAAGCAATACAGCAGAGCCAATGAGAATGCCGGTGAACATGGCTTCGATATTAAAAGATTTGAATCGTTCTTTGTTAAAGCTATCAGCTGATTTTATACTTGCTGTAAATGTTGAAAACGAAGCAAGGCTGTCGTTAGGTTCAACGTAAAAAACAATGATCGAATCTGTTGCGGGCGCAATGGTCAGGGGGATGGCAATATTAGGTACAGCTTTTGGGGGTAGCCCCTTTTTTGTATCAGGCAAGCCATTTAATAATGTTTTCTTATTGGTGTGGTCATAGATAAACATGGCTTTGTATGGGGCGGTTCGGCCATCCAGGCGGGTACCAAAATCAATAACCCAGTTTGCCGAACTGCTTTGATTGCGAACGCGCGTAATGATCCAGTATGCCTTTGCAGAGGAACCTAAAATAATCCGGTCATCGCCCAAAGCGCTTAATGCTTTTCCACTTGAATGTTTTTCAACGGCGTTGGCATAGCCTAATTTTTTGTCGATATCAGGAATGATACCAGAAAAAGGCGATATAAAAACGGTGCTCGTTTTTTCGTTTAGGACAAGAGGCTGTATGTTTTCAGCATGCGCCAAAAAAGGCTGCGCGCAGAACATAAACAAGATGAGCCAGACAAGGGTTCTGGCAGATCTTGTTTTTATGGTGTGCACGATGTGCATAAAAGCCTTTGTTGCTGAGAAGGTTAGGAAGTGGTTTTTACCATTCGATAAAAAGAGCACCTAGAATAACAAGTGTAGTGATGATACCGACAACGGCATATTCGCTCGCTTTTATAAAGTTTGACCAATTGTTGCGGGCACGGTTTAAATCATCGGGATCGATTGAGGTGTTTTGTGGTGCGCTTGCCATCGTATAAAATCCTTTTTGGCCTAACGGTTTGATCTCATTAAAAGTCTAACCTTGGCAGCGTCCGATATCAACGACCGATCAAGCGGTCGGCCATGATTTTCAAGGCTTCGGGGTAGGCGATGTGCTCAGCTTCCAGGACGCGGGCGGCAAGCGTGCTGGGGGTGTCTTGTTCGTAAATTGGCACAGATCTTTGCAGTAAAACCGGTCCGTCATCCAAACCTTCTGTTACAAGGTGTACACTGCATCCTGCATGCTTATCCTTGGCCAGAAGGGCGCGTGCATGGGTATCAAGCCCTTTGTATTTTGGTAAAAGAGAGGGATGGATATTCAAAATGCGTCCTTCCCATTGTGAAATAAAATAGGAGGTCAGTATGCGCATGAAACCTGCAAGGCAAATCAGATCCACACGTAATTCTTGCAGTTTTTGTGTTAATGCCTCTTCAAATTGTATTTTATCATTATAAGAAAGATGAGAGATAACAGCTGTTGGTATCGATGCATTTTGGGCGCGTTCAAGCCCATACGCATCGGCTTTGTTTGAGATTACACAGGCGATTTCGACTGGAAAATCAGGCTTTTTTGAGGCATCAATTAAAGCTTGAAGGTTACTGCCACGGCCAGATATTAAAATCCCGGCTCGTAATTTTAGGTCCATATTTTATCCCAACCTTCAAGAATAACCCGATGCTCGCTGACGCTATTCTCAACCATACCAAGCAAGGATACGTGCTGATCCATTTTTTGAAGATGAGTCATAAACCGTTCTTTTTCATCAGCGCTGATGATGATAATCATACCAATTCCGCAATTGAAAGTGCGTGCCATCGAAACCGGATCAACCCCGCCGGTTTTCTGAAGCCATTTAAAAACTGGCTGCACAGGAATTTTTTTTGCATCAAGCCTAACGCCAAGGCCCTTGGGCAGAGTGCGCGGAATATTTTCAAGTAATCCCCCGCCCGTGATATGTGAGAGCGCTTTAAGAGGAATATTATTTTTGAGTGCAGAAATAATTTGATTTACATATAGTTTTGTCGGTTTCATCAAAACCTGCGCCATCGATTTTTGTGGATCAAAAGGGCAGGGTGCAGAAAGATCTGTTTTTGATCCGTCTATAATATGTCTAACAAGGGAAAATCCATTGGAGTGAATGCCATCTGACGCAAGGCCTAATACAAGGTCTCCTGCGCACACATTGGCCCCTGTGATAATTCTATCACGTTCTGCGGCGCCTACAGCAAATCCGGCCAGATCATAATCCCCATGGGCATACATGCCGGGCATTTCTGCTGTTTCCCCGCCTACAAGGGCGCAACCGACAGAACCGCAGGCCTTGGCGATCCCCTCAATGACCTTGGTTGCGATTGCAACATCAAGGGCACCTGTTGCAAAATAATCAAGGAAAAACAAAGGCTGAGCGCCTTGCACGATCAAATCATTGACACACATGGCAACCAGATCCTGCCCTATGCCGTCATGTAAGCCCGAATCAATTGCGATTTTCAGTTTTGTACCCACACCATCGGTTGTTGAAACCAAAATAGGGTCCTTGAAGCCTGCGGCTTTTAGGTCAAAGAGAGCGCCAAAGCCACCAAGACCCCCTAAAACGCCTGGCCTGCTGGTGGCCTGCGCGGGCGATTTGATGGCATCCACAAGCCGGTTGCCTGCATCTATATCGACCCCTGCGCGTTTATAAGCATCATTTGCTGTCATCTTGACCCTTGTTCTTGAGATTGAGGTTGAAACAAGGGTATAAAGCCTTCACTGGGTTTGAATTTCAAGGGTTTTTACACATGCGTGTTCAGCATTATTTTTTTGTAATCTTATTGTGCGCTTGTGCAAGCGTTATGCAAGCTGCGTTTACAAGCGGCATTTGCTGGGCACAAGCGGCTGATGGCGCATCGCCTGCCCCTGCGGCTCAGCCGATTCCCTCACAATCTGCACAGCCAGCACAGCCCCTTGCACCTGCGCCTTCAAACCCTTTTATTGTCCAAGATGTAAAAGTGGATGTGATTGCAGACAGTGCGGTTGCGGCGCGCGCCAAGGCATTTAAGCGCGCACAACAAAAAGGATTCGATCAGCTTGCAAAGCAAGTTTTAACGCAAGATCGTTTGGCTTCTTATAAGCGCCCCGGGCTTTCTGTTATATCGCCGATGGTTTTAGATTTTGAAGTCACGAATGAAAGATTATCAGACACACGTTATCTCGGTACATATCTGATCCGGTTTTCCCCGCAAAAAGTGCGTCGTTATTTTGGTGCTCTTGCCCCTCTTGATGCAGCACAAAAGCCTGCCATTGCGCAAGATAACCCTGTTTCACTGGAAAACAAGGATACAGATTCTGCTTCTAATTCTGTTGCAACAGAACAAAACGAAGTAGTGTCTGTTAAACAATCAAATGATGAAGACAACCTTTCAGCAACAAAGCAAGTGACATCAGGTTCTATTTTGGTGTTGCCATATTTTGATCAGGGACGGGGCGTAAAATTGTGGCAAGATAATCCATGGATTGCATCTTGGTCACGTTTGGACCCAGACCCTTCTGCGCGTTTGCAGCCGGTTGTTCCGATCGGTGATCTTTCTGACTTACAAGATATTGCTGACCGCGACCCGCTAACGCTTGATGGGGCATCTTTGGAGGGAATGAAAAAGCGTTATAATGCAAATGCGATTGTGATTGCTATTTTAGAACAAGGCGCTGGCGGTGCATCCATCAGGCTTTACGATGCGTCAGGTATGAAGCCAGGATACTTGATGACATTATCTGTTCCTGCGTCTTCTTCCTCGGCGCTTCCTGTGCAGGCAGGGACACTTGAAAATCAGCTTGATCGTGCCGCACAAATCACACGGCGAGAGTTGGCGAAGGGAATTGCAACAAGCGCATCTGCTGCAAAGCCTGTTGCTTCAGCACCTTCTTCCTTAACCATTGAATATACCGCGCATCTTCAAAACCAGGCAGCGCAGGCGGCTCAGATGTTTCGCGTTGTGGTTGGGTTTAAGACGCTTGCTGAATGGCAGGAATCCAGAAAAACCCTTGCACGTATAAAAGGCGTGTCGGGCCTTCGTATTGCATCTTTATCGTCTGCAAGCGCAATATTGGATGCCCAGTATCAAGGTGATATGTTTGCGTTTCAAAAGGGTCTGGAAAACGCAGGTTTTATGGTTGACCCTTCTGGTACCTCTGTCCAAGGAATGCGCCAGACTCTTACTATTCGTAAAAGCAATTCAACTTTGCGATTTTTGCGTTAGGGCCTGATGATGACATTTAAAGCTGTTTATGCGTTCTGGGTTTTTATAGCGGTTATCTTTTTTGTTTTATTGTGGCTGTTTAAACCTGTTCTGACACCCTTTGTTATTGGGATTGCGATTGCGTATCTTTTAAATCCGCTGATGAATAGGCTTGTTCAACTTCGGTTATCAAGAAGGCTTGCGGCTTTGTTGATATTGTTTGTGTTTTTCTCTCTCCTGACAATTGTGATGATTATCACCATTCCGATGATGATACGTGAAGCAACTCAACTTGCTCAGGCGCTGCCCGGTATATGCACAATGGTTGAAACAGCTGTTCAGCCTTATATTGAAAGGGTACACCAGATTTTTGGCAGCGTTGTTCCGATTGATTGGATGGGATACGCAGAAAAATATCTTTCGCAAGCTCTATCTTTTGGCGCAGGGTTTGCTGCAAATATTGCAAGCAATAGTCTGGCAGCAATAGGGGCGATTATGACAGCCCTTTTAATTCCTATTGCGTCTTATTTTTTGATGAAAGACTGGCCACGAATTGTAGGTTGGGTAAAAGACCTTATTCCTCCATCATCACGCAATACGGTTGAAGGTCTTCTGCTTAAGATGGATTCCAAAATTTCCGGGTTTATCCGCGGCCAGATTGCCTTATGCGCTTTACTGGGTTTTGTTTATGCAATTGTGCTGACACTCGCCGGTCTTAATTCTGGTTTTTTAATTGGTATCATGACAGGTATTCTTTCTATTATTCCTTATGTGGGCTCGACAATCGGTCTGGTTTTATCTTTGGGCATTGCATGGTTTCAAAGTTCTGACATGACGTATGTGGCAACAATTGCAGCTATTTTCTTTGTCGGTCAATTTATTGAAGGAAATTTCGTAGCTCCTAAACTTGTGGGGGATTCTGTTGGGCTTCACCCGCTTTGGGTTATTTTTGCATTGCTTTCAGGCGGAACGCTTTATGGGATTGTGGGTATGTTTTTAGCAATACCCATTGCTGCCATTTTAAGTGTTCTGATCGGTTTTGCAATTGAACGCTATCGCGAGAGTTCTTTTTACAAGAAAGAACAGGGTCAAGGATAATGCAACGCGTTGCGCAGATTCCGTTTGACCTGCCTGTGCGACCCTCTTTGGGCCGGGAAGATTTTCTTGT
This sequence comes from uncultured Pseudobdellovibrionaceae bacterium, assembly GCA_964648505.1. Lineage (GTDB taxonomy): Bacteria > Pseudomonadota > Alphaproteobacteria > Micavibrionales > Micavibrionaceae > CAZYMI01. The sequence continues at coordinate 12,474 of CAZYMI010000007.1, read as the reverse complement.
GGCCCCTTCAAATCATATGGCTGTTAAGTTTATAGATGCCTGGCCTGCCTGGCCTATGCACGCACTAGTTTTGTTTGGGCCAAAAGCATCAGGAAAAACACATCTGGCAGCCGTTTGGCAGGCCCGAACACAGGCCTGCGACATCAGCGATGTTCAAGATTTTAATATGTTGTCTTATGATAAGAATCCAACGCATGTTGTTGTTGATAATTTAGAAGATATAATTTTGCGTCATCAAGAAGAACAGCTTTTTCATCTTTATAATTCAGTGCGAGAGAATAATAAGGCCATTCTTATTATCAGTGAAAAGTCACCGAGCGCGCTATCTTTCACTTTGCCTGATCTGGCATCAAGAATGCGGGCGAGTACAGCTGTTGAAATTAATCCACCCGACGATGTTTTGCTTAAGGGGTTACTGGTTAAATTATTTTATGATCGACAAATTAAAATAAGCCCCAATGTTATTTCATATCTGGTTACGCGTATGGATCGTTCTTTTACCGCAGCCAGAGATCTTGTTGCTGCAATTGATAGTAAAGCTATGGCAGAACAGCGCGCGGTTACAATTCCGCTGATTCAGGGTTTGCTGGATATGAAGCGCTAAACAAACCCTAGATTTGTAAGAATAATATCGATGATCTTCTTTTTATTGTCATCTGGAATGTGCAAAAGCGTATGTTTTTTTTGACCCGAGCTTTTTATGAGCTGACCAAAATGAAGATGGTTTTGGTCGCTTATTATTTCAAGGCAAGCGGGCTCGTGAACTAACAGATCAGACTGAGCAAATAAAATACAAGGGTCATGGAAACGAAAAATGCCATCAGGAGAAAAATTGTGGCAATAAGCCAGCATAATTTCCTTTGCTTTATGGGCGATTTTTGAAATGGGGTTCAGGGCCGCTATGCGATCTTGATGCAGACATACATCCCATGTTTCATTAATGGGTAGAATATAAGTATCAATGCCGCATCCCAGTAATTCTGATACAGCTAAAGGATCGCAAGCAATATTAAAATCAGGGACTGGGTCGCGGTCCCACATGGGCCCCATTTTTCCGCCCAGCATTGTAACGGACGAGATATGAGATTTCATCTGCAAACCAAGTGATGTGTAAAGATGATAAAAATTCGTTGCGGGTCCGATGATGTGATAATCAATGGTTTTCAAAGAATTCAGAAAATTCAGAAAAGTTGATTTGCGAACGCTTAAATCGGGATGAATATCAATATTTTCTGGGTGAGGAAAAGTGACATTACACAGCCCGTTTCCGCTTTTGGCCTGTCGCGGAGAAACAATTTTATCTGTCAGCGTGTGCGGGGCGGATGGCCCTTGAGCAACAGGGAATATTTTCACTGCTTTCTGATCAGAGAAATTTAGAACATCAGCGGTATTTCGTGTGGTGTCTTCAAGAATTGTGTTGCCATACGATGTGGCGGCAGCTGTCAGACTATGACCAAGTGAAGATGTAAGCCATAGGCACAACGTATCATCGCGCCCTGTGTCACAATCAATGATCATAGCCATATTAACCGGGTGTCAAGGCAGAAGTCGGGACAAAGGGTCTTTCAAACCTTGCTGTAAAGAAATGCTTCATTACATCTGAAAAATCCGTTTTCAGGTCAATCCCTGTCACTTCTGATATTGCAGTTCCACCTTCCAGCCAGTCTAATCTCAGTCTTCTTCCTGTGGCTTGGAAAATATCTTCACAGAATTGAATATTAGAATTGGCGACCCTTAGAGTAAATTCCGTAAGGCGTGAAGGCTCAATTTTAAATATTTTGCCAACATTCATAAAAAGTGCAGGCAAGCGCGTGTGTTCGCCACCAGACGAAACAACCAAACCATCAAACATAAGGTCACGAATTGTTTTTACATCCACAACTTTTTCAGAATAATCATGTACAGCTACAATCGGAACAGATTTTCCATTATGAACAACTTTGGATTTTTCGCGATCACAAGCACTACAAAATCCTGTTGATACACCGATAAGTTCGCCATATTCAAAAATCCCGGCATCATTCATTTTATCAATAATCCAGTTTATCATTTTAGCGCGGCGCACGTTATCTTCTAGTAAAACAATGGGTACTTTGTGACCATTGATTTTCATCGCTTTTAGTTGTTCTTTGATTGTGTTGAGCTGGGTTGGCAGCGGGTCATGACCGGGGCGTGCAACATAATCAAGTTCTTCCCACCCGTCAGTGCTGAATAATCTAGAAAAAGCAATTTCGCCCGATGGGTTATCTCGAACATGCACCATTTCATCAAGAGAGACATAAAGGCAAAAATCAGGATTCTCACCACTCTGCCTGACAAGTTCTTTTGCGTTATCAACTGTATGGTCAGCAAGATGTGATGCTTTATGAAGGTGAACACGCACATCAGAGGGGGTTTCAATACCAAATAATTTATAATCTGTACAATCGATTAAAGCTTCTGAAACGGCTCGCGACCATTTTGTATAGGCTGCTTTTAGAAGCTTTCGGGCGTCCCAATCGGTCAGGCCTGCTTCTGCAATTAGTTTGGCGCGGATAGATTTTGTGGCGTGCTGTGCATCTGTTCTGATCAGAAAGCACATTTCCTCTAAGGGGTTGGGTCCATGATTAAACCCAGTAGCTTTATCCTGAAAAACAGGTTGTAACGAAGGAGGAGGTATAGTCGTTAAGTCAGACGTCAAAGCTGGTTCCAAGAATCACCTTTAGGCGTGGGCTTACTGTTTATTGCTTGTAGATTTTTTTATGAATATAAAGCAAGCAATTTTTTTATTCGAAGCAAGATATAAACAAATTTATTATTTACATAATTAAATTAAGTAATTTTGTTTCAATATTTGAGTGGATAAATGTAAAAAACAATCAATAGGGGCATTTAAGTGCTTTGGCGGGGGCGTTTGAAGATTTAATTCGGGTTGTCCAAAAAAGATTTGGACGAATGAAATAACTTTATAAAATAAGGATAAGGCGTAAATCATTCACATTGGTGTGTGTCGGGCCTGTCATGACAAGACCATTAACGGCTTTAAAAAAGCCGTATGAATCATTGTTGTTTAAATAGGTTTGTGGATCTAACCCCTGTTTTTTTGCCTGTGCCAGGGTACCGGGCGTTATTATAGCTCCGGCATTATCTTTAACACCGTCAATGCCATCAGTGTCGCAAGCAAGGGCGTAAACGCCTGACTGTCCGTTAAGCTTTATTGCAAGAGCTAGCATAAATTGAGTGTTGGGCCCCCCTTCGCCCGCCCCTTTGACGGTCACGGTTGTCTCTCCGCCTGATATAAGAACACAAGGTTTTTTGAAGGGCTGGTCGTGCTTTATTATTTGCTGAACCAAAGCTGCATGAAATGCAGCCGCAGAATTTGTGTCGCCTTCAAAAGCATTCGAAAGAATATGGGCTGAGAATCCATGTTCACAAAAAGAATCATAAGCAGCCTGTAAACTGATTTGAGGGGCTGCAATTAAATGATAAGATGTGCCTGTAAAAACTGGGTTATCAGCTTTAGGTGTTTCATTTTCAGGATGATCAAGCGCAGTCCGTATTTCGTTTGAGATGGGAATACCATACTCAGCAATTACAGCGCGTGCATCGGCGAGTGTGGAGGGGTCTGGCACCGTAGCGCCGGATGCGATAACAGTCGGGTCATCACCTGTAACATCTGAGATTGCAAGGGTAACAAGCTTTGCAGGATAGGCGGCCTCAGCAAGTTTACCACCTAGCGTTTGGGTTAAATGTTTGCGCACGATATTAATTTCATGAATAGAGGCGCCAGATTTTAGTAAGCTAGTGGTTAGAAGCTGTGCATCTGTCAGTGTGACTCCTTTAACAGGCAGGCTTAAAAGTGCAGACCCGCCACCTGATATCAGTGCGATTACTAAATCATCTGGGCCTGATTGCGCCAGAAGATCTAAAATTCTGCGTGATCCTTCTAAACCTTGTTGGTCTGGTATGGGGTGCGCGGCTTCGATAATATCGATCATTCGTGTTTTAACTTTGTGACCGTAGCGTGTAAGTACGAGCCCGGTTAGTTCACCGTGCCAGTGTTCTTCGAAGTGTTTGGCCATCATAGCCGATGCTTTGCCCGCACCAATAACAATCGTCTTTCCTTTGGGTTTTTCGGGTATGTAGCGACCTATAGAAAATTCAGGTTGTGCTGCCTGAACGCCAGCTTTAAATCCATACAGCAGATGGTTTAGATAGACGTCATGTATCATATCAACCTCTGATTTTTTGAATAATACCTGCTTTGAGTGAAAGACTTAAGTTGCCGTTCATAAGCGCAATTGCGTCATCCCAGAATAAAGATTTTTTATAGCCTTGCGCCGGATGATTGCCAGATAAAACAAAGTTCTCAAGATCATCAGGGCTTGCCAGAAGACGTGGTTGTAAATCAGTTTCTGCGGCATTTATTTTTAAAAGTAGCTTTAGCATTTCAAGGGCTGGCGTGTGCTGATTGGTTAAAGGCGCACGGCGGCTTTTAACCGGACACGCAGTATCAGGCTTTTCCATACCAAGCTTGATTGCAGCCAGAATATCATCTGCATATTTACCTTTTGCGGAATCGTCCATCAAGCGAATATGGGTTAAGTCAGCCTTATTTTTTGGTCTTTGTAAGGCCAGTTCAGCAAGTGTTTCATCTTTTACAATGCGGCCACGGGGAACATCGCGTTTTACGGCCAGTATCTCACGCCAGGCACAAAGTTCTTGTAAGATAGCAAGTGTTCGCGGGTCATCACGTTTAATTTTGATGCGCTGCCAGATCAGCATCGGGTCGTTTTGATAAAGCTGTTCGTTTAGCAGATAGTCAAATTCACTTTGTACCCAGTCTTGCCTGTTTCGTTTTTGGAGATCGGCAGAAATTTTTGTATAAACCTGTTCAAGCAAAATAACATCATCAAGCGCATAGGCAATTTGTTTTTCGCTTAAGGGGCGTCGGGCCCAGTCGGTGAATTGCGATGATTTATCGACACGCTTGTTGGTTGTGGCGGCTACGATTGCTTCAAAGCCAATCTGATCCTGATAGCCACAAAAACTGGCAGCGATCTGGGTATCAAAAATCGGGCGCGGCAGTGTGTTTGTAAGATTGTAAAAAATTTCCAGATCCTGACGCCCGGCATGAAACACCTTAAGCAAATCAGGGCGCAATAAAGCCTGAAGCAAGTCGTTTAAAGACAGATTTTCGGCAAGCGGGTCAATGGCAACAGCTTCTTGGCCTCTGAGCTTGGCTTGCAGCAAACAGAGCTTTGAATAATAGGTGCGTTCGCGCATAAATTCCGTATCAAGGAATACGAGAGAGGCTTTTTGAAGGTCGGCCGTAAATGTGTCCAAATCGGCTTGAAGTGTGATTATTTTCATGGGTCTTATATGGCTGAAAATGGCTGGATTTCCAAGATCAAACCGTTATAATCCCAGAAATTTTAAAGGATATGCAATGAAAAACCAGTACCGCACCCACAACTGCGCCGCGCTTCGCGCCACAGATATTGGCTCAACCGTAACTTTGTCAGGCTGGGTCCATAAAAAGCGGGATCATGGCGGCGTGCTGTTTATTGACTTGCGTGATACGCATGGCCTCACCCAATGCGTAATTGACCAAGACAGCCCAATTTTAGAAGCGGCTTCAAAATGGCGACCAGAAAGCGTTGTGACACTAATTGGTAAGGTGACCGAACGCCCAGGTGAAACGAAGAATTCAAAACTCTCCACTGGCGAAATTGAAGTGCGGGTGACCGAGGCCACCATGCAATCAGAAGCGGGTGTGCTGCCTTTTACTGTGTCAGAAGAAGATGGTGCGGGTGAAGATTTGCGCTTGCGTTATCGCTTCCTTGATTTACGTCGCGAGAAAATGCATAAAAATATTCGCCTGCGGAATGACGTGATTGCATCAATCCGCAAGCGTATGTGGGGCCAAGGCTTTCAAGAATTTCAAACACCAATTCTCACCGCAAGTTCACCTGAAGGTGCGCGGGATTTTCTCGTGCCATCACGCATTCATGCGGGTAAATTTTATGCGTTACCCCAAGCGCCGCAACAATTTAAACAGCTGCTTATGATGTCGGGCTTTGATCGTTATTTTCAAATTGCGCCATGCTTTCGTGATGAAGATGGCCGCGCGGATCGTTTGGCTGAGTTTTATCAGTTGGATGTTGAAATGTCGTTTGTTGAACAAGCAGATGTTTTCGCCACAATCGAACCTGTTGTACAAGGCATGTTTGATGAATTTGCAGGTTATACAGGCACCAAGCGTTCGGTCACACCTGCGCCTTGGCAGCATATTTCTTACAATGATGCGATGTTAAAATACGGCTCCGATAAACCTGATTTGCGCAACCCACTTGTGATTGCCGATATTACGCCCATTTTCAAACGCGATGATGTTGAGTTCCGTGCGTTCAAAGAAATTGTTGCAAAAGGCGGCGTTGTGCGTGCTATTCGTGCACCAAAAGTGGGTGATCGCCCACGCAGCTTCTTTGATAAATTAAATGATTGGGCACGGGGCGAAGGTGCCGCTGGTTTAGGTTATATCGTATTTGAAAATGGCGAAGGCAAAGGCCCAATTGCGAAGTTTATTCCAGTCCCCGCACTTGCCGAGCTGAAAACAATAATTGCTGCACAAGATGGTGACGCCGTATTTTTTGTGTGTGATCAGCCTGTAGCCGCTGCCAAATTTGCAGGCAAAGCGCGTGACCGTATTTGTGATGAAATGGAACTGCGCGAAAAAGACACTTACAAATTCTGCTGGATCGTCGATTTCCCAATGTATGAATATGATGAAAAAGCCAAGAAAATCGATTTTGCACACAACCCGTTTTCAATGCCCAAAGGCGGGCTTGAGGCGTTAAACACACAAGATCCTCTGACCATTCAAGCCAATCAGTATGATTGTGTGTGTAACGGCTATGAAATTGCGTCTGGCGCAATCCGCAACCATAAGCCAGAGATCATGGAAAAAGTATTTGCGGTTGCGGGTTATTCCAAAGACGTTTTGGAAGCAAAATTTGGCGGCATGTTATCTGCTATGGGTTATGGCGCACCGCCGCATGGTGGCCTTGCGTACGGTATTGACCGTTTGGTTATGCTGCTTGCAGATGAACCAAACTTGCGTGAAGTTTATGCGTTCGTGATGAATGGCGCATTTGAAGATCAGATGATGAATGCACCTTCAGTTGTGGATGCAAACCAGTTGAAAGATTTGCACATCAAGCTTGATCTGCCCAAACCAAAAGTGAACGCGGCTTAAATAAGAATTGGGGACAGGAAAAGCGTAGCCTTCCTGTCCTCCCAAAAGGGTTTCACAATTTTTCTTGACACACTAGGAATAATATCCTATATTGATTGAGTGATGTTGCAACACACCGCGCGGACGTAAAAAGCCCGCGAAGTCCGCCAGACTGTAAAAGGCAAAACCCTGCGCGCAGGTCCTTTTATTTTTAAGGAAAGACGAAAAAAGAGCTTGAGGACATTATAAAACCTCACAGTTCTAAATTGCCACTTTGTAAAGCCAATGGTTTTATAGTGTCCCTGAAAAATCTGGGAGACAAACAATCTCTGTGACCTCATCTTAATTTTTTGTGTCGCCGAAGATGGTGATCGTAAAATAAAAAAGCTCCGGTTACGGGGTTCGGAGCCGTAACCGGAGCTTGGTGAAACGCACGCCATCATAGGGGTTCGGGGAAGGATGGCGGCGTAAACTGAACCATGATCTGCCTGTGCTTGGAAAAGACTATATCAGCGCAGATCTCTCGCTTATGGTTCGGTGTTGAGTATTGTTGTTTCTCTTTCCTTTTTTGTTTGTGTACATGCTGGCATCAGCATCTGCGATAATGCGTGTTACGTTATCGTTCGGGCCGTAAGCGCGTAGACCAACGCTGGCGTTAATGGCAATTTCAAAACCGTCATGCATGAAAGAGATATTGTTAAGCCTGCTGCCTAATTTTTGGGCGCGATCAACGGCGCACTGTGCGTCAGCATCAGCCAGAAGAACGATGAATTCATCGCCGCCCATTCGGCCTGCGGCATCCATCGCGCGAATATCTTGCAAAAGCGTTTTACCAACCAGTCGTAAACAAGCATCACCAGCGCTGTGCCCGAATGTATCATTAATGCTTTTAAAATCATCCAGATCAATAATAACCAAAACCCCACCTTGAGAGAGGTGCCTTTTGGTACGATCAACTTCGCCTGATAAAGCTTCATTAAAACCACGCCTGTTTAACAGACCTGTTAGCTCGTCGTGGGTTGAAATTGATTCTAAATCTTTCACTCGTTTTTCAAGTGTGCGAATTGTTTTTTCTGCATGATCCATTCTGAACTGAGCATGCTTGAGTAAAGCAATCGTTGCGCTTGTGGTGCGCCACCATGTTTCTTTTTCTGTGGCATGGCGTTCTTCATTCAGGCGTTCCAATTTATCGTGCAAAGCCTGCACGGTTGTATGAATACGCTCAGACATTATGTGTGTTGTCGCCATTGAACCCGATCCTTTAAAGAAAGCCTTAAGGCCTTTGGAAAAATGATTTGCGAATATGATGCCAAACCGTCTGGAAAATAAAATCGAATATTATCAATAGCTTAGACCAATATACTGAATCTTAAGGGCTGCGGGTCTTAAGGCAGGAATTGCCCGGGTGAGCCCTATGCCACCCATTTCCCAAGGGCAATATTTTCCGATATAATGAAAAAAACTCACTCCGGTTCGGTTTTCATGTTTGCGACGCCTCGCGTCTTGTTCGCCGCTGTACTAAGTGCTGTCCTTATGTGTCCGGCACCGTCTTATGCTGCCCCGCTTGATCCTGCGCGTGATCGGGGGCTGGTCCCGCATAAGGCGTTGTATGATATTAAGCTGGTATCTGTTCATAATGGGTCACAGGTTCTTAATATTGGTGGCCAGATGTATTATCAGTGGAAGCCTTCTTGCGACGCGTGGATCACAGATCATCGCTTCAGCTTGTCGTATGAATATGCTGATGCGCCGCCTATGCAGATTGCATCTGATTTCACAACATACGAATCCTTCGATGGAAAAACTTTTGATTTTTCATCTCGCCGCAGACGAGACGGAGAGCTGTTTCAAGAACTGCGTGGTAAAGCAAAGTTAGATCAAGATATCAACGGCACAAAAGCAGGTGAAGTAGTTTTCAGAGATCCGCCCGATTTAAAATTCACGTTGGAACCAGGCACTTATCTGCCGATGATGCATACACTAGCGCTGTTAGATGCAGCAAAAAGCGGTAAAAAATTTTTCACCGCCACCGTGTTTGATGGAAGCGACGATGAAGGCCCTGTCAGCGTTAATGCTTTTATCGGGCGGGAAATTAAAGCCAGCGGTAATTTTCAGAAAGCGGCCTCACTGGATGATAATCTTTTAAATACACCCTCATGGAAAGTACGCATGGCATTCTTCCCCGAAAATGCGCAGGAAGAAAAATCGGATTACGAGATGACGATGACGCTGCATAATAACGGTATTATCTCAGACATGCAGATTGAATATGATGATTTTGCTGTGCGCCAGAAAATAACTGCGATTGAATCTGTTGCTGCTGATGAATGCGGTAAACCAGAAAAAGTCCTTAAAAGCCATTAGTTGTATCATGAAAAAGAAAATCCTGATTGTTGAAGATAATGAACTGAACATGAAATTGTTTCATGATTTACTTGAAGCGCACGGCGTACAAACATTTCAGGCGCGGTCAGGTCATGATGTTTTGAAGCTTGCGCGCGAACATAAGCCCGATTTAATTTTGATGGACATTCAGCTTCCAGAAATATCGGGTCTTGAAGTAACGCGGTGGCTTAAAGATGACCCCGAACTGCAATTCATACCGGTTATTGCTGTTACTGCTTTTGCCATGAAGGGCGATGAACAAAAGATCCGTGATGGTGGATGTGAAGATTATATCTCTAAACCCATTTCTGTAACAAAGTTTCTTGAGGTTGTGCAAAAGCACCTAAAGACAGATCTTAAAGTTTCCGCAGCGTTTTAAAAAAGAAGAGAACACAAACATGTCTGCTCGTATTCTGGTCGTTGATGATATTTTACCAAACGTTAAATTGCTTGAAGCAAAATTGGCAAGTGAATATTACGATGTTGTTACTGCATCTAACGGCGAAGAAGCCTTAAAAAAGGTAATTGCTGACAGCCCCGATATCGTTTTGCTTGATGTGATGATGCCAGGAATGGATGGGTTTGAAGTTTGCAAACGAATCAAATCAAATCCGGATACAGCTCATATCCCTGTCATTATGGTCACAGCGCTGACAGATGCGCAGGATCGTGTGCGAGGTTTGGAATCGGGTGCAGATGATTTTCTTTCTAAGCCTTTGAATGATATTGCGCTCATGGCACGGGTCAGGTCGCTTGTGCGTTTGAAAATGACAGTTGATGAATGGCGCACCCGTGAACGTACCGCTTTGCAGCTTGGCGTAAATGACGATAAGCCCAATGTGATGACAGAGCCAGTTAACAATGCTTTTGTTCTTGTGGTAGACGATCAGGCTTTTGAAGTTGATAAAATTAAGGACACATTACGGCGCGATGAAGATACAGTTTTTGATGTGGCAACCGGCCTTGAAGCGATCGAGCTTGCAAAGCAGCAGAACTTAGATCTGATTATTGTCTCGCTTAATCTAGCTAAAGAAGACGGGCTTCGTTTGTGTTCGCATTTAAAATCCAATGAAAGAACGCGTTCAATCCCAATTGTTATGATCGGTATTGAAGATGAGCTTCAACGCGTTGCGCAGGGCCTTGAGATGGGCGCCCATGATTATATCTTACGCCCGATTGATCGTAATGAATTGCTGGCCCGTGTTAGAACGCAGCTGCGTCGCAAGCGTTTCCAAGAACGGCTGAGAAGTAATTTCGAAATTTCTATTTCAATGGCGCTGACTGATCCTTTAACCGGGCTTTATAACCGCCGTTATTTTGATGTGCACATGGCAAAAATGTTGCAGAAAAATGAAGTCAGTCGTAAAAATATGGGCGTTTTAATGCTTGATATTGATCATTTTAAGTCTGTTAATGATACACACGGTCATAGCGTGGGAGACGAAGTTCTTAAAGCCTTTGCCTTTCGTATCAAAGACTGCTTACGCCCCTTTGACCTTGTTGCGCGTCTGGGTGGTGAAGAATTTGTTGTGGTGCTGCCCGATGTTTCAAACGATATGGCGATGCTTATATCAGAACGCTTGCGACGTTCTGTGTGCGATAAGCCGATCAAATGCGCCACAGCAACGGGTGATCTTTCAATTTCAACATCGATAGGGGGTACTCTGGTTGATTCGTCAGTACATTCTGTTGAAGATGTTATGAAGCGTGCAGATGAAGCTTTGTATGCAGCCAAACATGGTGGGCGTAATCAGGTGGTCTTTGAAGGTGTTGGCAAGCTTGATCCTGATGAATTTAAAGCTGATATCAGGATGGCGGTTGAATAAAAAAACCCGCCCGAAGGCAGGTTTTATTTTGTTCTTTATTTCAAGAATAATTAGTTCTTTTTTGAAGGGGGCATTTTCTTTTCTTCAAAATCAACATGCATGCCATTCTTACCCGTCTCAGGATTTTTAGCGCGCGGGTCATATTTACGGAACTTCAGTTTTTCCGTGGTGTTTTTTGGATTTTTTTGCGTGTAATAGGTTGATCCGGTTCCAGCAGTTGAAACCAAACGAACTTTAACAATAGCGCCTTTTTTTGCCATGGCGGGTGCCTCTTTCTTGAAAACTTGCGTGAGATTACGGATTTTGGGCGCACTGTCAAGTAAAACCGGGGGCTAGCGGCTGAAATCCTTGAATTTCCGGCCTTTTTTACTCTTATGACGGCTTTCTCGGTGTTTGTCGGGCCGCCGGCTCCTTTCATCGAACCGTTCTTTTTGGGCAGAAGGCTTAAATTTACCACCTTCTAAATCGGCCCCTTCATCCCCCATGAGTTCGAACGTGGTGGATCCTGAAATGGCATCCGCATCGGTGACAACAACGCGCACCTGTGCGCCCAGCCTGTAAATTCTGCCTGTACGTCTACCTACAAGCGCGTGCGCTTTTTCATCATGCACATAAAAATCTTGCGGCATTGTGCGGATTGGCACCAAACCATCTGCGCAAGAATCATTGAGCGTTACAAATAAACCAAAACGCGTAACGCCTGATATGCGGCCAAAAAAGGGAACACCAATTTTTGATGAAAGATAAGCAGCGCAAAATCTGTCTGTAGCGTTTCTTTCTGCTTCAATTGAAGCGCGTTCAGTCGCCGAAATATGAGCGGCCATTTCATCAAGGCGCACTTGGTCTTCATCGCGAAGGCCGTTTTGTCCTAGCCCATAAGCTTTTACAAGGGCCCTGTGTACCAGAAGATCTGCATAACGCCTGATGGGCGATGTAAAGTGCGCATAAGACTGTAAACCAAGGCCAAAATGGCCGATATTTTCAGTGCTATACACAGCTTGTGCTTGTGAGCGCAGCAAGGTCTGATGAACCAGATGTTTGTAGGGA
>CAZYMI010000006.1:0-92990 GCA_964648505.1 uncultured Pseudobdellovibrionaceae bacterium | reverse complement strand
GTGCGGCAGGGTAAAAAAGGCGGGTTGGGCGTGTTCCTGATGCTCAAGATCATGGACGAGGTGAATTACTCGTTCAAACAGGGAACGCACAACGAGTTGCAGATGATAAAGTACGTTGACAATCGGAGTTAGATGGGCACCGCTGAGGCTTGTGATGGCAATTGGGCTTCTAATTCCTTTATCAAATGGGCTGAATAGTGGGCAATATATTACACTTTATGCAGCAAAATTTGGTTCAAGTTTTGGTACAAATTTATGGCTGAAATATAATGATTCAATTAAAGGGTCTTTAGGAGCGTCAGATGCAACACCGCTTGGATATAAGCCTGAAGACTTGATCATTACACCACAACCGCAAGGTATTCCTAACATTTTAGAATTTTTGCACACAGCAGGTACGTGTAACATCCTTTACCGCCGCGAACTTGGTTATAATACAGGCGTTTTCCTTGTTGATGAAAAATCAGCGACAACGATTACAACAACAAACCCATCTCAGGAACTAAGTGATTTCATTCAAAACAAAGATGCAAATGGAGTAAGGCAAGCCCCACGTAAAACAGACCCGCGCTTTATTTTTGGTGATCAAGATATTGCTAAATACGGCAAAAAATATCAACATGGCATCAGGCCTTTGTGCGGTGAGATTGCCGTGCCGTTTAACGCAACAAGTAATCTTGTGGTGGTTAAATTGCAAGCTGGTATTCTTGGTCTCATTGTAGGACTTGCAACAACAACCAGTTTTGGATCTTACGCTGATAATATGATCAGCAATAACTATCCTGGTACAAACCGGACGCCCAAACCTGCGCTTAATGCTGGTTACGCAAACACCCTTGTGACAGAACTTGAAGCATTTTTTGCGGGTGCCTTGCCTTCGATTGTTGCAGCCTATGGCGCGAATAACCCACTTGATATTGTTAAAAGCATTCGTGATCTGGGTTGGGCAGGTTCTGGGGTGTGGTATAATCGGCTGGCAGAAGTGAACGGCCCCATCATTTCAGCGCAATTTAATATTGCGTATCCAATATCCTATCCGATGGTGATGGAAGAAGTGTCGTCTCAGCTTTCAAAAGCCAATCCATCCGTTATTGGTGTGAACAGATATAACCCTCAAGCGGGCGGTGATAAACCGATTACGATCAATAAAGAAGGTCTCTCGGATCCAAATCTTGGGATCGCAAGAACGCTTAATGCTTCTTATACATATTGGTATAATAGCGGCGCGGTTGAAAATAATGAACCGCAAGGCAATATTTTTCTAGATTTCATGTCGTCATTATTTGGTCTTCAAGCGCTTTATGACATGCGTGAAAATGGACATCTTCATCCCATGGTATCCTTAATAGGCCTTGGGAAATCTATGATTGAAAAAGGAATACGTCACATGATGATCGCCACAGGTGCAGCTGCTGCTGGTGGTCTTGTGAGTATTTTAGCAGATAAGCGTTATGGCAGGATTATTGATGCCTTTGCGGGTATGTTTGTTTCGTTTGCGCTGGTTGGCCTTACGGCAGGTGTTGTTTTATTTTATATCATTCCATTTATGCCGTTTATGTTTGTTTTTTTTGCGGCAGGAACGTGGGTGAAGTCAATTTTTGAAGCGATGGTTGGGGTTCCTTTATGGGCGCTTGCGCATTTGCGTATTGATGGGCCGGGTCTTCCAGCCCAAGGAGCGCGTCAGGGTTATCTGCTTATATTTGATATTTTCCTCAGGCCAGCTTTAATTGTTTTTGGACTAATAAGTTCGCTTCTTATTTTTTCTGCGTTGGTATTTGTTCTCAATGATATTTTTGATCTTGTTACAACCAATCTCACAGGCTTTCAGGATACAAAAAAGACAGGGGCCGGTGTTATTGAATGGACATCTGTGGAGTCAATACGCGGCCCAATAGATCAATTTTTCTTCACAATTATTTATGTCGTGCTTGTTTATCTGATTGCAATTTCAAGTTTTAAGTTAATCGATTTCTTCCCGAAAACTATTTATCGCTGGTTTGGCGGAAGTCTACAAAGCTTCGCAGTCCTTGCAAAAGATGAATTTAATGAACAAGAACTGATAAAATATTCCACTTTAGGCGTTGGTGCTGGTACGCAAAGAATTGGCGGCATCTTAACAGGTGTAGGTAAGGGCTTTGGTGGTGCAGTTGGGCAGGGGCTTAATGCACTTTCAGGGGGTTCTTTATCAAAAACGGGTAGTGCAGGCAGTGCTGCGCTTGGTCTTTTAGGTATCGCGGGTACTGCTGGCGGTATTTATGCCGCAACAAAACCGGGTGGGCCCCTTTCAGGATATGGGCCGGGCGAAACATCTGGGCGAGATTCAATTGAAGCTGTTTTCAACAGAGCCCCTTTAAGCGACATTCTTGAGCGTATGGCCCCGAATGTTCAGGGAACAGCTTTGTCAGACAAAGCAAATAAAATTGAAGAAGCGATTAAATCTGAAAACGCATCTCAAGATCAGATTGAAGAATTGTTAGCAGAAGCCTCACAACTTTTATCCCCTGAGGCAGTATCCAGACTTGCGGGCCATATTCAGCAATTGCAGCAAAGGTATAGAAAATGAATTTTCATCTTCCTGCCGGTTCTGTAAAAGCTGCTTTAAAATACTCGTTATTGCCCGGGATTATACCGCGATTACGAAACCTTGGTTTTGGGTTTCCGTTTTTAGCTATACATATGGCGGTTATTCTTGGCCAGTTTGGTTTGTTATCTCCATTGCATCCTTATTTAAATCCGGCAAATGCAGGACGTTTTAGTATTCGTCAGGTGATGGTTGAGGCAGCCAAAAATCTGCGCCCAGGCTTTGCAAATATTGATCAGAAAATTATCTTCTTCTTACTGTTAACAATTTTTGTCATTCTAGCCGTTCAATTTCTTATTATGTTTGGAATGCTCAGCATTGCTACAGCAAATGCGGTTAGCTTTACGAGCATGTTTTCTTCCCCTTCACCTGATTTTGATTTAGCGCTTGTAACGCTGGATCGTGTATTTGGGATACCAGGTATATTTGAATCTTGTGTTTCAACAGGGGTTGATTGCAAAACAATGTGGCCTAAAGGAACGCCGGATCCTGCTTCTTTCCCAACACCTTTTCAAACAGCTTTTCATGGGCTTCTGGCGTTTTATTCAAATGCAATGTTGATCGTGGGTCTATTTATTTTGGTTTATTACTTTTTTGCCTTGATGGGAGAAACCGCCCAGACAGGCACACCATTTGGTAAGCGTTTTGATAATATTTACGCACCTCTAAGGCTTGTTTTATGTATCGCACTTTTATTGCCAATTAATTACGGCCTTAACCTTGGGCAGCACATTACGCTCCACATTGCTAATTGGGGAAGCGGCCTTGCATCAAACGGATGGAAAGTTTTTAATACAGGCCTTGCCAATGCCCTTGATCTTCAATCAAGAGAAATGGTTGCTAAGCCAGAAATTAAAGATATTTCAAATGTTCTGCGTTTTATGGTGATCGCGCAGACTTGTCGTGCAGGTTATAAAGAACAGTATAATAAAGACATACAGCCTTATCTGGTGCGCGATGTTCGTAATCAAACAATGTCATCAACAAGTTATGCCAGCGCATTAAATTTCTATGACAATAATGATGTTCTTATACGGTTTGGTTTTTATGATTCACAAAGGCCTGCGCGGTATATCCGGTTTAGCGGCAGGCTTCCCCCTGTATGTGGTGAACTTGTTATAAGATCTGGCAATGCAAACCAGTTAGGGTCAGATATTGTTTATGATTATTATTACAGAACAATTTTACGAATGTGGGATTCGCCTCAGTTGCAAGCATTGGGTAAAGCTCTGTACTACGCTTATGATTTATCTGATAAAACGAATCCCGCGACAGTATCGGGCGCTGTGCCTAATTGGGGTTCTAATCCGCTTGTGCCAGATGGCGCGGTGTTTACAGCCTTTAAGGCTAACTGGCAAAGTACTTTTCAGGCCGTTGTGACAGCTGCAAGAAATGCTTTGGTTTCAAGCGGAGAGTTTGTTGTAGATCCAAAAGTAGCGAAGCTCGGTTGGGCAGGCGCTGGTATATGGTTTAATAAGATTGCTGAGAAGAACGGATCTTTTTTAAGCTCAATTGCTAATATTCCTGAGCCGGTTTCTTTTCCGCAAATTATGCAAGATATACAAGGTGTTCACCGCGCAACAGATGGAACAAAAACAGATGTTGATAACCCCTATAAGTTGCAGCTTAATAGTGGGGGGCTGATAAATTTTGCAAGCCCACCTGAAGCGTCTATTGCCTCAGCCTTGTCTTTATCGTGGGATCAGATGATTACAAAAGCGCCTCCGAATGATGAAACAGGAAATATTATTCTTGATGGGATTACATCAATATTCGGGTTGCAAGGCTTATTTAGTATCCGAAACAATTCAGATGTGCATCCCTTTGCTCAGATTGTTGCGCTTGGGCGTAGTCTTATCGATCACACAATTTTATTTTTAATGGGTGGTGGCGCGCTTGTGTTTGGCGAGAACTTTATAAAAGGTATGGGAGATAAATCTGTTTTCTCGAGTGGCGTTTTATCAAGCTTTCTTTTTTCGATTGCATCTATTGGGCTCGCGGCTGGATTCTTTATGTTTTACGTTATTCCTTTTCTACCCTTTATGTATTTCTTTTTTGCCTTAATGAAGTGGACAGTTATTGTATTTGAAGCGATTGTGTGTGTTCCTGTCTGGGCGTTGGCGCATCTGCGCATTGATGGCGAAGGGCTTATGGGAGACCCCGCAACAACGGGCTACGGGCAACTTTTAGAAGTTCTATTACGACCCATCATGACAATTTTCGGGTTGCTGGCGGCGATTACAATTTTCTCAGCTTTGGTGGTTACACTTAATAGTATTTTTGATTTGGTGACTTCTAACATTACTGGTTTTTCAAGCAAAGACTCGAACGGTAATTTTTCAGTCACAAGCGTTGCTTCGTATCGCGGTGCTTTAGATCAATTTGTTTTTACAGTTTTGTATGTCGTTCTTGTTTATATGATCGGTATTTCTTCTTTTAAAATGATTGATCTGATGCCGGCTGCTATCTTCCGCTGGATGGATATGGATGTTAAAAACATTGCCGATAACCTTGGTTCGGGAGAACTTTTGATTGGTGATAGGGGCGTTGCCGGTGTTTATGCCGTTTCATCAAGGCTCGTGACAGGAAAAATCCCGGTCTCTTCAAATATTGCACCGGAATCAGCAGGGCTTGATGACGTGGCGGGCAGTTTTGGGCGCAGTCTTGGCGGGCTTTTCCGGCCCCGGTCCGGAACGCCCCCCCCTGCAGGAGGACAATAATGGGGCAAAAAACTGGCAAAGGTGTTATGCAACATGGTATGATAGAGGGTGAATTGGCTAAAATACGAAGTAATAAAATAACCCAGTTCTATGGATATTAAAGGGTGTAGGTGTGAAACCAGTCAATAATTCAGGGCCGGCCTCAAGCATTACCACGGGCGATGTGGTTAAGTACATGACCCTGCCCCGCATTTTGCCGCGTCTGAAAGACCTGTTTGGGACAGGTTTTGCCCATTTTGCATTCTTTATGGCGCTTGTTTACCGCGGTGTTCGTCTTTTACCACAAGGGCATCCTTATACGCTCGGCACGAATGTTGGCCGCTTTGGCACGATGAATGTTATTTCGGAAGCGGCAAACCACCTTGTTTTTAAGCGTGAAAATATAGATCAGATCATTATTTTCTTTACCATCATTGCGGGTATGATTTTGCTATGCCTTCAGATTTTTTCTTTGATGGTCGCAATGTTTTTCCCGCAAGCTTTGGCCAGCGTTTCTTTTGTTACCCCCAATCCACAGCAAGATATTGCTTTTATGCTGCTTGACCGTGTGTTTGGTGTTCCGAACCTGTTTAATTCGTGCGTCACCACCAATAGCTGTTTGGGCCTTGATTCAAAACTACAAGATGGCGAGCAGATTATTTTACCTTCTGCTTCTTTTCCATGGCCATTTCACCTGGCATTGCATGCTTTGTTTCAATTCTATTCCATCGCTTTGCTTGTGGTTGGCGTCATTATTTTGATGTATTATGTTTTTGCAATTGTAGCCGAAACAGCCCAAACCGGAACGCCTTTTGGTAAACGATTTAATTCATTATGGGCGCCTATCCGTATTGTGGTGGCCTTTGGCTTGCTGATACCGATTGGAACAGGCTTAAATGCTGCTCAGTATATCGTGCTGTATTCTGCCAAATTGGGTTCAGGCATGGCAACCAATGGCTGGCTGCAGTTTAACCAGACATTGAATAACACCTACTTTAATAGTAACGAGATGGTGGCTAAGCCATCGTCCCCTAAAATTGCAAATCTGGTCCAATTTATGGTTTTGGCAAAAATGTGCCAAATTCAGTGGCAGATTTTTGATGATCCACGTATTAATCCAAATCAAAGTGGACCATACGAAGTCAAACCTTATCTCGTCAAAACATCAAGCTCGGCTAGTCCAGCTGTTGGGCAGCTTGCAACAGGCAGCGCTGCAGCTGCTTACACATATTATGGAGATGGTAACGGGCCAAGCTATTCCACCCCGATTGAGATTAGCTACGGTGTATTGGATCCAAATCAATATAAATCTGAAAAAGGGTCCGTCTTACCAGTATGCGGCAGGCTTACGGTACCTATAGCTGTTGGTGAAGGTAACCACCCAGGCGCAACCGTCATCCGTGATCAATATTATGCGTTACTTGATGAAATGTGGAATGACGGAGCAATCCGAAATCTTGCTGTTTGTTTTGTTGAATGGAAGAATCCTGTGGTGGGGTCAGTTCTAAAAATAGGGGGGCAAAATTATTTTCCTACACATCTTGCCTGTGGGGTTGAAGACTATAGCGGTATTCAAACGGTAATTGCTAATTACAAAACTAAGATTGATAATATTATCAAACAAGGCGTTGCAGCAGAAAGAGCTGCAAATAAAGGTGTGCCGCCAGCCTTACAAGCGCGGGGCTGGGCTGGTGCGGGTATCTTTTATAATTTAATTGCTGAAATGAACGGCGCTATTTTAGGTGCAGCGTGGTCTTTACCAAATGTGACAAATCTTCCGACCACGATGGAAATTGTTTATAATACACGCAAGAAAAATGACCAATCTGTTGATGGCCCTGACCAATATGATGTGCAGACAGCAGCAGGTAGCGGCAGGCTGGAAACACCAGATCCTGACATTGATGCCGCGATGGGCGTAGCTTATTCAGAAGCCTACAAAACATTTTCCAGTGTTGCGACAGGGCTTGATGGTGCAGCGCAGACTGCAACTGGAAACGTTTTTCTTGATGTGATTAATGGTGTTTTTGGAACAGATGCCTTGTTCCAGATGCGTGATCCGGATAATGCGGGTGTCCATCCGCTTGCACAGCTTTCCGCACTTGGTAAAGGCATGATCGATGCAACTATTAGAAATATTGGCGCTGGTGTGGCTTTAACAGCGGTATCGATTGTTTTACCAAACGGGTTATCTTCAATTGCCAGCACACTGGCAAGCTTTGCCTTTACACTTTCAGGTATTTTACTTACGGCCGGGTTTATTTTGTATTATGTGGTGCCGTTTTTGCCGTTTATCTATTTCTTTTTTGCCGTAGGCTCATGGATCAAAACAATTTTTGAAGCCATGGTCGGTGCGCCGCTTTGGGCTTTAGCCCACATCCGGATTGATGGAGATGGTCTGCCTGGGCAAGCCGCATTAGGTGGCTATTACCTGATATTTGAGATTTTCCTGCGCCCTATCCTGACGGTATTTGGCTTGCTTGCCAGTATTCTTATTTTCGCTGCTATGGTTGCGGTTTTGAATGATGTGTTTGATCTGGTCATCGCAAACCTTTCAGGGCGGTCTACAGATACGGGATTAGTTGCAACAATACGCGGGCCGATCGATCAGCTGTTCTTTACGATTTTATATGCCATTATTGTGTATATGATCGGCACATCATCTTTTAAAATGATCGATCAGGTGCCACAGTCAATCCTGCGTTGGATGGGATCAAACGTAACAGCCTTTGCGGATCAGTTCGGGGATCAGGCTGCTGGCCAGTTAACGCAATATGCTACAATTGGTTCAGGCGTTATCAACCAGCAGGTTGCTGGTAATTTAAGTAAAATTTCACAAGCCGTTGGCAGAGGTGGACGAGGATAAGCTTTTCCTTGAGCGAGAACCCGTAAGGCATAAAAAAATGGCCAGACAACTCATTGCTGGCCATTTTTTTAGTTTTGATGAGGAATAAAAAACTAGCGTGATTGCCGCAAGGTGTCTAAAAGCGCGTCAATATTGCCGCCGCCTTGCTGGATAACAGATGAAAAATCGGATCTTTGTGTAACCGACATACTCACGCCCTCAACAATCACATCAACAATCTTATAGCTGCCGTTTTTATAGCGTACACGCCAGTCTACCAGCACATCAGGTGATCCGTCTTTTTGCTTAAGTAAAGAATTTACAATTGTATCTGTCGCTGAGCCCATACGAAAAGATTTTGCGATCAAGGACTGACCGTCATAATCATTAAATCTGTTTGAATAGACAGCAATAATCATCTGACGAAAAAGCTTTAAATACTCAGCTTTTTGAGCCGGAGTTGCATTGCGCCAATGCACACCTAAAGCAAAGCGCCCAATCGTATCCATATCAAAAGAGTTATCGAGCAAGGTGGCGAAAGACGCGCGTCTTTGAGCTTCTGTCATACCAGGAGATGCAATAATTCCAATCCCGCGATCTGCAACCCTTTGAACATAGAGTAACGCCCCTTGACCAATCGAATTGTTAACCTGCACTCCTGCTTCAGCTGAAATAGGAATCAAGTTCAGAGTCTTTGAAGCTGTGTTGATATAATTTTCGGAAGCGTTTGCTTCAATAGTCAAAAGGCTCGCTATTGCTGTGCCAAGAAGAAGTAGATTACGGGATTTGAAAGATGTCATTTTTAAACCTCAAAATATTAATAAAAAAAGGACACAATGTCAGAGCTGTGTCCTTTTTTGTTCTGTGAATGATGTAGCGCAATCAATTTCATACGTCTAGTGTAAATCAATATTAGTTTAGTTGTTTCCCGCTGTGTCATAATCTGGGATGTCGGTCCCGTTATCTTCAACATCGTTATCGGCAATTAAAGCCGCGCGACGTTGCGTGGTAACCGAGCGGATAGCAGCATAATAATCAATTGAGTTTTTACGAAGATCAGCCAAAGCATCTAACAAATTCTCACGATCATCAATTGTAGCAATGGCAAAACGTGCGTAATACCATTCTTCCTGATCAGTGTTTGAAAGGTAAAGACGGACAGGATCCGCATAGCCATCAACCAGATAGCCAACTTGATCACGTAAAGATCCGGGTTGGAAAAGTGGGGGGACAATATAAGGGCCGTTACCAACACCCCAGACAGCTAGTGTCTGGCCAAAATCTTCAGGCTGGTCTTTCAGGCCGTGTGAACCAGCAACATCAATGATACCACCAAGTCCTACGAAAGTGTTGATTGTAAAGCGCGTTGCTGTCCGGGCAAACCCGTTAGCATCACCTTGCAAAAGCTGGTTACCAAGTGTGATGGGTGTATTCAGCTGCGTTAGAACGTTGTGAACGCCTGTGCGAACAGGCTTAGGAACAGCGTATCTGTAACCCTTAGCGATTGGTGCGAGTATATAATCATCGAGAGCTGTGTTAAATTTAAACATCACACGATTGTAGCTTTCAAAGGGATCCGAAATTTCCCCCGCTTCTTGTGCTTGAACAGGAAGGGCAGTGAAAGTGACGGCAGCTAACCCAGCCATGAAACTTAAAAAAATAGAGCGTGAAAACATTTAAAGGAACCTCGTGGTCATAAAATTATTGTAAGGCTGTTAGGCCCGTAAAAACCTCCCCAGAATGACAAGGCCTAATGCCTAGTAAAACATGGTTTGGTTATAAATTAATGAATGGCTGGGGACTTTTTTGTGTTTAAAAAGTCACAGATACTCTCCATCTCAAAATGCTGAAAAAAAGCTTGTTCGTCAAGGCTCAAGCTGTGTTTTTCAATATTTCAGAAAGTGTAGGCATATCCATGTTGCAAAAAAATCACTGTTATCCATCTTCTTGGTGCAGCAAAATGGCAAAGCTTATTAAGAGACCCAAAAGGGCCGGGGTCCAGGCGGCCAGAAAGCCAGGAATTTGTTGAGATGAGCCAAGTGCTTGGAGGAAATTTGATAAAAAGAAAACAATAAAGCCCGTTAAAATACCCGCAACCAGCAATTCAACCGAACGCCTCATCCTGCCATGCTTAAGCCCGACAGTCGCTGCCATTAAAACCATTGCCATAAAAAGAAAGGGGGTTGCGAGTAAACTCATAAAATAAATACGGAGCCTGGTGGCATCAAATCCTGTTGCTTCAAGGGTTTTAGCAAAATTCATCATTTTCCAGAATGATATCATTTCAGGATCAGAAAAACTCTCCTCAATTTCCGATCGCGTTAAAGTCGTGGGCAGGCGTAAATCTGGCTTGGATTGTGCGGGTTCTAAAAGGTTATTCACAATTGCATTTTCAAAAATCCATGCACCGTTATCAATTCTTGCGGCGCTCGCATCAATCCGCCCCTTAAAAATATCATCATGATCAAACTTTAAAACCATGACATTTGTCAGTCGCCATTCCGGAAGCTTCACTTTTTCTGCATGCAGCACAAAGTAGCTATTGTCTATTTCCTGACGCAACCAGAGCCCACCATCAAAAAGTTTTACAAGGTGTCGTTCTCGACTCAAAATCTCATCCTCCATGTGCTGAAATTTTTGTGCGAATATTGCGCTTAAAGGATTAACAAGCGCTGTCATAGCGATACCTGCTAAAAAAGCCACCGAAATAACAGGATATAAAAATTGCCATGCAGATAACCCTGATGCCCGAGCGATCACAAGTTCTGATCTTCTGGCCAAAGTCCAGAATGTAAGAAGCGCAGCAAATAAGATGGCAAAAGGGGCAATAATTTGGGCCATTTTAGGAGTATTGAGAAAAGCCATGCCCAGCAGGGTTGAAAAAGGGGTTTCACCAATTTTGCTGGCACGCCGAACCAGCTCGATTGTATCAAAAAGATAAATCACGGATAAAAGCCCGATCAACATAAGAATAAGATGCGATGCATATATGCGGGCCAGATAGAAAAATAAAGTTGATGTCAGCTTCATCGTTTTAGCCAAAAAAATAATGCGTTATTTCTTAATGTCAGAAAGCCAAATATGATCGGTGTAAGGGCAAGAAAATACATCAACAAAATTCCTACGAGGCCCCGCTGTGCCATTGTAAAAGCAGCCAGGTAAAGCCCTTGAAGAATAATGATAACACCCATCGCAAAAAGTGATTTTCTAGCTTGTCCACGTCTTGAATAGGCGCCTAATAAAAGAGGGCACAAAGCAATGCAAGCAAAGGATAAAGGCAGCAGGGCTGAAACAAAGCGTCTGTGAATTTCTGCATTAAAGTCACGACGCATACGATCATTTTCAAGCTTGCTGAAATTTGTTTGGAAAAGTTCTGTCAGTGTGCGTTCTTCAGGCTCTCTAAAGCGTTGCCTGATCGGTCCTGAATCAGGCAGATCAAGCGTGTAGCGGTCAAAGTGCAGGCGATCGAGAACGCCCGTTTCTTCATTAAAGGTTTGGCGTGATCCATCATAGACGACAACTTGATTGCCTTCGTTGGTTGAAATAATCACGCCCGAACGCGCTAAAATTGTAACAGGTCTAGGGTTTTCGGGACGTTGATCATAAAAAAGAACACCCTTCAGGCTTCCTTTATTACCCCGTTCCCCAACATAAACAGTCACATCAGGGCCGACTGTATTAAAAACGCCTTCGCGAAATAAAAGTGAGGAATACTGAGCTTTAATCGTTGTGCGCAATACTTGCATATGTGTGAGTGATAAAGGTGCAAGCCAGTTTGCAACTACAAAAAGCAACACAGATAAGATTGTGGCAACAAGGAGCCCCGGGCGGGCAAGCTGGGCGGGGGACCAGCCAGCGGCCTGTGCCACAGCCATTTCACTATCAATGATCATGCGGTTATAAATAAATAAAAGGGCGGCTGATAATCCAATAGGAAAAATAATTTCAAATAAACGGGGCAGCGCAAGGAATGTCAGGCTTAAAAACGATAAGGATGATGCGCCCGATTCAATGATCAGCTCTAAGAATCGTAAGGATTGGGTCAGCATCATCACTCCGGCAAGCGTCAGGATGACAAGAGTGCTTGCAAGGGCTACCGCACGTAAAAGATAATTATCAAAGGTTGGGGGCCAAAACATTGACAGAGTTTAACTGACCGGGTCAGATGGGGCAAGAAAGCTTAGAAACCTGAGGATGTAGCGTATGACGATCAATTTTTCATTTAAACCCTACCCAAAAGCCCCTAAAGGCACGCTTGCTTTACTTGTTTCAAACTCAAGGCAGCTTTCTGAAAAAGTAGGTCAGGGAGTGGATGATCATGTCTATGGTCTTCTGACGCAAGCAATAAGGCTTTCAGACTCTTTTACAGGTAAAATTGGTGAAACACTGACTGTCACCATACCTAAGGGTCGCGGGATTGACCGTGTTATATTGTTAGGATCAGGCAAAGAAAGTGATTTGAGCTTACTTGAGGCTGAAGCAATTGGGGCGGGTCTGTGCGCTTGTTTAAGGGTTCATAAAATAAATGATGCGCATATCGTACTTGATGAGGAAATATACGGCAAAATAAACGCACAATTATGTGCAGCCCATATAGCAGCAGGTATGCAGCTGGGTGGTTACAGCTTTGATAAATATAAAAACCCTAATGCAAAAGCACATAGTATAAATATCAGTCTTTCAACTTTAAAGCCGATGGATGCAAAAAAGGCGTATGAGGCGATTTCAGGGCTTATTAAAGCAACAGTTTTTACACGCGATCTTGTTAATGAAGCGCCTAATATTTTGTATCCTGACTCGTATGCCAAACGCGTTGAGAAGGCCTTGAAGCCACTCGGCGTTCAAGTGAAAGTGCTTGATGAGAAAGCGATGCTCAAGCTTGGTATGGGATCCCTTTTGGCTGTAGCGCAGGGGTCTGATAAACCTGCTCGCCTTGTGGTGCTTGAATGGAACGGACTAAAATCTTCAAGTAAAAAGGGGAAAAAGAAAACTCAACAAGGCCCGCTCGGCTTTGTTGGTAAAGGCGTTACCTTTGATACGGGGGGTATCAGCATTAAGCCTTCGGCCGGCATGGAAGAAATGAAAATGGATATGGCTGGATCTGCGGCCGTTGTGGGTTTGTTCATGACATTAGCTTATCGCAAGGCCCCTGTTCATGCTGTTGGTGTTATCGGGCTTGTTGAAAATATGCCTTCTGATCGCGCCTACAGACCCGCTGACATTATTACAGCCATGAATGGCAAAACGATTGAGGTTCTCAACACGGATGCAGAAGGTCGGTTGGTTCTGGCAGACTGCATGTGTTATCTCCAAAAAGTCTATAAACCTAGCCTTATTGTTGATCTGGCAACGTTAACAGGGGCTATTATTGTTGCGCTGGGTCATGAATATTGCGGTACTTTTGTTAATAATGAAAAATTATGGAGGGAGCTTGAAAAAGCATCCTCTGTCACAGGTGAAAAATTGTGGCGTATGCCTCTTGATGATGCGTTTGCTAAACAAATGGACGGTACGATCACAGATGTTAAAAATCTGGGCAATGGACGCGACGCCGGTTCTTCCCTTGGTGCACATTTTATTGAAAAATTTCTAGACCCCAAGGTACCCTGGGCGCATCTTGATATTGCGGGCACAGCCTGGATTAAGGCAGGTAAACCAACCGTTCCCAAAGGCGCATCGGGGTTTGGCGTTCGCCTGCTTGATCAATTTGTGAAGGGCTATGAAGCTTAATGCGTAAAAAACCTAGAACACTTGGTATTATTGGTGTGGGCGCGTTTGGAGAATTTATGCTCAAGCATCTCACGCCTTATTTTGACGTATCAGTTTTTGACAATGCGCGTGATCTTACTGATATTGACCAAGCTTATAATGTGCGTGTAGCCAGCTTTGATGATGTTTGTGCGTGCGATATTCTGGTGCCGTCTGTTCCAGTAAAACACCTGGAAGAGACGATTAAGAAAATTGCACCAAAAGCACATCCAGGGCAGATTATTGTTGAGGTATGTTCTGTGAAGTGTGGACCCGTTCAGATTATGCTTAAAAATTTACCTGAAGCGGTAGATATTATTAGCCTGCATCCACTATTTGGGCCACAAAGTGGTAAATTTGGAATTCACGGCTTTAATATTGCCCTTTGTGATGTTCGCAGTAAACACACTCAGTGTGTTGAAGCATTTCTTTCTGAAAAACTGGGCTTAAATGTACATCGCACCACCCCAGAACAGCATGATTCTGAAATGGCCTATGTACAAGGATTAACCCACATGATTGGTAAGGTTTTTACCAGTATGAAAGTGCCTGATATAAAATTGACAACCCGAACATTTACACTTTTAAATGATATGGTTGAGCTTATAAAGTATGACAGCGATGAACTGTTTCGTACCATCCAGCGCGATAATCCCTATGTTGATGACACAAAGGCTGATTTTTTTAAGGCTGTGAAAGCGCTAGAACAGAAAATTAACACTTAAAAAGCAAGGGTTTCTTATAGTAATTTTCTATCTGATCCTTTATAAATCTGCCAATGAATACTTTAAAACGTATCAGAACGATCATCCAGTTCGATGATTCTGGCTTGTTAGAACAGGACCAGCAGGACTTGCAAAAAGTTGGGCAGCGTTATGCTACAGGTATTACAGCTTATGTAGCAGATCAAATCCATCAATCTGGTTCGCATGGGCCTGTTGCTAAGCAATATATTCCGGATATTCGTGAACTTTGCACAACCCCCCAGGAACGTACAGATCCTATTGGCGATGATGCCCATACGCCCGTAAAAGGCATTGTGCACCGTTATCCCGATCGTGTTTTGTTTAAAATTACATCTGCATGTGCGGTTTATTGCCGTTTTTGTTTTCGCAAAGATAAAGTAGGCAAAGCATCTGAAAGCTTATCAAAGCAAGATATTGATCGAGGTCTGGATTATATACGCGTGCAGAAAAATATTCTTGAAGTTATTTTATCAGGTGGCGATCCGCTTGTGATGCCAATTAAAAAGCTACATCAAATTATAGATAATATATTTGCAAACGATCATGTACAGATCTTACGGATTCACACACGCTTACCGGTGGTAGACCCTTCTTTGTTCTCACCTGATTATTGCACTGAATTAGGGTCTTTTGATAAAATTGTTTATCTTGTTGTACATGTTAATCATGCTGATGAATTGACGCCGCAGGCCTGCGTTGCTTTTCAAAATTTACGCAAGGCAGGCATTGTTTTGCTTTCACAAAGCGTTATTTTGAAAGGCGTTAATGATACTCCTGAAATTTTAGAAGGACTGTTGCGCAAGCTGGTTGCTATTGGTATTAAGCCTTATTATTTGCATCATCCGGATTTAGCGACAGGTACAAGTCATTTTCGTGTCTCGCTCAATGAGGGTGTGATGTTGATGCGGGCATTACGTGGGCGTCTTTCAGGTATTGCTTGGCCTACTTATGTGATCGATCTTCCGGGCGGGTTTGGTAAAATGCCAATTGATCTTGGTTATGTTGATGAAATTGAAAAAGATATTTATATGATTGACGATTATAAAGGTCATAAACATTTATATCCGCCTGATACAGATGTCTGAGATTCGCTTTTATCATTTGACAAAAAAATCATCTGAACAGGCCTTACCTGACCTGTTGCTCAAAGCACTCGCATCTGGAAAGAAGATTGTTGTCAGAACACAAGCACAATCAGAATGTGATCGGCTGGATAAAGTTTTATGGAGTTATGATGAACATTCATTTTTGCCTCACGGTACTAAAGATAGCGGTTACGCCGAATCTCAGCCCATTTATTTGACCTGTCAGTCCGAGAATCCTAATGGCGCCGCTGTCATGATCAGCCTGGGGCCAGTTGCTGAGGCTGATCTTATTGGATTTGAATTGGTTTGCATTCTTTTTGATGGCCGGTCTCAGGCACAAACGCAAGAAGCACGGTTATTGTGGTCTGAACTGAAAAGCCTAAACTATAATCTTGCATATTGGCAGCAGTCAGAATCGGGCGCGTGGGAAAAGAAATAGCCAATATTATTGAACTTTTTGGTGTTCAAGGCTACACTTTGCCTGCGAAATAAAGGAAACACATATGTCACAAGCTAAAGCACACAGCGCACAAGAAATTATAGTCACCTTGCCAGATGGTAAAATTCGGAATTATGCAGCCGGAACAACCGGTATGGATATCGCAGTATCTATCGCCCCTTCACTTGCCAAAGCATCTCTTGCTATTGAACTTAATGGCGTCTTATCAGATTTATCGTTACCAATCTTTGAAAATGTATCGATACGCTTAATAAAGCGAGAAGACCCTGAAGCATTAAATTTGATCAGGCATGATTGCGCTCATGTTCTCGCGGAAGCGGTTCAAAATCTTTTTCCTGGCACCCAAGTAACAATTGGCCCCAATATTGAAAACGGCTTTTTTTATGATTTCTATCGTGACAAGCCTTTTACGACAGATGATTTTCCAGCCATCGAGAAAAAAATGGCCGAAATTATCGCTCGGGGCGATAATTTTGTTCGTGAAGTTTGGAGCCGTGATGAAGCAATCGCGCATTTCAAAAAGCAGGGTGAAGATTTTAAAGTTGAGCTTATTCAAGACCTACCTGTTTCAGAGGATATAAAAATATATAAACAAGGTGTCTGGCTTGATTTATGTCGCGGGCCTCATATGCCAGCGACAAAAAATGTTGGAACAGCTTTTAAACTTATGAAAGTAGCGGGTGCTTATTGGCGGGGGGATTCCAAGCGTCCGATGTTAACTCGTATTTATGGGACAGCCTGGCGTGATCAAAAAGAACTCGATGCCTATATTACCCAAATTGAAGAGGCAGAAAAGCGGGATCATCGCAAGATTGGTCGTGAAATGGATCTCTTTCATTTTCAAGAAGAAGCGCAAGGTTCAGTTTTCTGGCATCCTAAAGGTTATGCTGTCTATAACCAGCTTGAATCTTATATTAGAAGAAGACTGCGCGATTCAGGTTATGTGGAAGTAAAAACGCCGCAATTAATTGATAATAAATTGTGGGAAGCATCAGGCCACTGGGGTAAGTATCGTGAGAATATGTTTGTTGTCCCTGATGTTGTACCAAATATTGAAGAGGGATCCGACCCTTTCAAAGGGCTTAAACTTGAACGTCTGATGGCGCTTAAGCCTATGAATTGTCCAGCTCATGTGCAAATTTTTCGTCAAGGCATCAAAAGCTATCGTGATCTGCCTTTGCGCATGGCAGAATTTGGTGTCTGTCACCGTAATGAAGCACATGGTGCATTACATGGCTTAATGCGTGTGCGACAAATGACTCAAGATGACGCGCATATTTTTTGCCGTGAGGACCAGATAGAAAGCGAAAGCGTCGCTTTTTGTAATTTATTGACGGCTGTTTATCAGGATATGGGTTTTAGTGATGTAACGGTTCGTCTGGCAACCCGGCCTGTAAATCGTGCTGGGTCAGATACGGTGTGGGATAAGGCTGAAACAGGCCTTGAAGCGGCTTTGAAAAAAACAGGTATTGCTTACGAGATTGCTGCAGGCGATGGGGCCTTTTACGGGCCGAAATTAGAATTTCATTTAAAAGATGCAATCGGCAGGTCATGGCAGTTGGGTACATTGCAACTGGATTTTGTTTTGCCAGAAAGGCTTGATGCAAATTATATTGGCGAAGATGGGCAAAAATATCGCCCCGTCATGCTTCACCGCGCTATTTTCGGGTCGCTGGAGCGTTTTATAGGTGTCATGCTGGAAAATTACGCAGGTCGGCTGCCTTTGTGGCTTGCGCCAGTTCAAATTGCTGTTGCAACCGTTACATCAGAAGCGAATGATTATGCCCATGATGTGTACAAACAGTTAACAATGATGGGCTTGCGGGCTGAGCTTGATATTCGAAACGAAAAGATTAATTACAAGGTCCGTGACCACTCCCTTGCTAAAGTGCCCGCCCTTTTTGTTGTAGGGGCAAAGGAAGCAGAAGCTAAAACAGTTGCTGTTCGACGCCTTGGGTCCGATAAAAATGAGGTTTTTACCCTTTCTGAGGCCTTAAAGAGCCTTGCAGATGCCTGTAAAGCCCCGTATTAATAACATCCAACAGACAGGCCCTTTGGCCTGTCTTGCATTTTAACTGAACCCAGGAGTTTGACCATTCGCAAGCCATTCGGAGGACCACCATCCTCAACACCGTTCCCACCCAAGAGTCCACGCCCAGCTTCCACGCCTTTTCAGCGCCCCCCAGCCGATGATGGCCCGCGTATTAATGAACAGATTCGTGTTCCCACAATTCGCTTGATTGATCATGAAGGTGAAATGGTGGGGGTCATATCGCCTCGCGAAGCGATGCGCATGGCAGAAGAAGTAGGCCTTGATCTGGTTGAGATATCACCGAATGCTGAGCCACCTGTTTGTAAAATTCTTGATGCTGGAAAATATAAATATGAGCTGCAAAAGAAAGCAGCTGAGGCGCGCAAAAAACAAAAAGTTGTTGAAATTAAAGAGATAAAAATTCGCCCTTTAATTGGCGATCATGATTATCAAGTGAAGTTAAAAGCAGCAATGCGCTTCCTTGAAGAAGGAAACAAAGTAAAAGTAACGATGCGCTTTCGCGGTCGTGAGCTTTCCAATCAAAAGCTAGGCTATGATTTGCTGAATAAATTCAAAGAAGATCTGGCCGGTAAAGGGAAAGTTGAAATGGATCCTAAATCAGAAGGCAAACAAGTTATCATGATTATTGGTCCGGCTGTAGCAACTGCAACTTAATTAGAAACTGTTTTAACCCAGTCTGTTAATTGTGCTTTGGTCATACCGCCCACGCGGGTATCGATAACTTTGCCTTCTTTAAAAGCGATTAAGGTTGGGATACCTCGAATACCATATTTTGTTGGTGTGTTAGGCGCTTCATCGATATTTACTTTAACAAAGCGTATATCGTTCATTTCACCGGCGACCTCGTCAACAATCGGGGAAAGTGCTTTGCAAGGCCCGCACCATTCAGCCCAGAAATCAACAACGGTTACGCCCGCGGCTTTTAATACTTCTGAGTCAAAATTTTGGTCGTTTGCTTTAATGGTACCCATGCCCCACCTTTTTTGTTAGTCGAATCGTTATTTATAGTCTTACTAATATTCGTTTGATAAAGATATTAATCAAGCCACCAGAATAGTCTATATATATCAATGTGTTATACGGGTACGGGTAATAATTTAGGCCCATCTGTCCACAAAAGAGCAGCGCTTATGGCTTTGTCTGGATGCAGTCCACGCAAAAGTTCCGCATAAGATTTCATTTGTTTGATGTATTGATCCGGCACATCTTCAAGATTCATGGGGGCCGGACGATTGGTTTTAAAATCAATAATCTTGATGTGGTTTTTGCTGATGACCAGTCTGTCGACTTGTCCGGAAATAATAGCGCCATCTTTTCGTTTACCAACGATAGGCACTTCTGATCGGGAAGACTCTCCGAATAAGTCAGAAAATTCCGTATGGTTTAAAATATCAAGAACTTCTTTGAGAAGTAACGGGGTATCAATGTTGATATTCATCGGCACTCTGCCGGGGGTGGAAAGCCAGTTCATAGCGGCAACTTCCCGAATCTGGGGCGCAATATCGGGTAGAAATTGTAATAGCCTATGAATCAAAAGTCCGCGTGCATATCGATTTTTATCAGCCTTTAGCAATGGAGATAGCACGATATCTGAGTCTGTATCCAAACGAGAGGGATTGATAACCGGTGCAATATGCGAAGCTTCTTTTATCGGCTCTCTAATCCAGGGCGGTACAGGTTTGTTATTTTTATTGGTAATCTGATCTTTATTTTTGTGGCTATTATAAGAAACCATTTTAAGAAAAGAAGCGTTAGCAAACGCCATTCCTTTTCCGGTGGGTGAATCAAATGACTCAGTGCCTTCAAGGGCATGAAAGGCTCGCGTGACAAGATTGTGCCAATTATCATGCGGATTAAATTTTTTTGGTGTAACACCACAAACAATAATACGATCTTGCGCGCGCGTTAGAGCTACGTATAAAAGCCTTAAACTTTCTTCGAGGGTAGCAGACGTCTCTTTTTCTAAGAAACCATCGAGAACAGATGTTCGGTTTTCCGATTTTGTTGGAAGCACGATAGGGGCGTGAATATCTTTTTGATCTGGCCATAAAATAGCAGGTTGATGAATATGAGGAAGTTGACCAAAACAATCAGGCAAATAAACAATTGGCGCTTGTAAACCTTTTGCAGCATGTACTGTCATAATACGTACAACCGAACCTGCTTTATCAAGTTCACGTTTGATTTTAAGAGGATTATGTTTGAATTTATGAAGAAAAATTTCAAGACTCATACCTGTTTCAAGGTCAGATGCCATGCATAAATTTAAAAACTCTTCTATGGGGTCTATCGCATCGCGGCCTAGTCTTCTTAAAATAGAAAGGTATCCTGATCCGGTCAGATCCAACGGGGCCGGTTTAAATAATAAATGGGCAAAAAAATCATAAAGCCCCGAGTATCCGGAAAGAT
Organism: uncultured Pseudobdellovibrionaceae bacterium; assembly: GCA_964648505.1. Lineage (GTDB taxonomy): Bacteria > Pseudomonadota > Alphaproteobacteria > Micavibrionales > Micavibrionaceae > CAZYMI01. The sequence goes on along the minus strand of CAZYMI010000006.1, from coordinate 72,364 downwards.
CAATAAGGGATGTTAACCAATCAACCGTATCAGCCGGTAATGTTTGTGTTACGGACATCCATAAAGATTGAGAATTTTTATTCTTCAGGCAAGTTAGGCTATATAAATCATCCTCGCTTATACCAATAAAAGGTGATTTTAAAAGGCAGGCAAGTGATAAGTCGTCGTTTGGCTGTAAAGCAAATTGCGCTGCTGTCATCAAATCTTCAATGGCAATATGCGATTGCAAGATCATACGATCCGCGCCCGATGTAGGTATATTGCGTCGTTTTAATGCACGGATTATATGGTCAACAAGTGCATTGCGTCTGCGTACAAGGATGAGAATATCACCTGCATTTGCGACCTTTGATTCAATTAAGCCGTCTATATGGCCTGCGATTAATTCTGCTAATTTGGCTTCAGGGTTTTGGTAAGGTGTTTTACCAATAGGTGATTGCCAGCCCATTGAAGAAGATTTTTCATCTTTCGGGTGTTCAATTAAAGGCCAATATTCAACACGTCCCGGGGCATCTTTTCTAGAGCATTCATGATGCAGTGGGTTATTGGGGTTTAGTCCTAAAGCTAACCCCTCTGCGCCTTGAAAGACCGTATCAACAAGTTTAAGCACAGGTTCAGTAGAGCGAAAAGAAATATGTAAGGGTACGGAAGCCCAATTCTTTCTCGATAATCGAACCTGTTCGCTTAACTGTCCTTGCATGGCTTGAAAAGCCTGAGGATCCGCGCCCTGAAAGCTATAAATAGACTGCTTATAGTCTCCGACAACGAAAACAGTACGCTGATCATTATCGTAGCGTCCTGCACCATCAAAGAAATCTTTAATTAGAGAACCAATAATAACCCACTGGGCGTTGTTAGTGTCTTGGGCCTCATCAACGAGTACGTGATCGATACCTCCATCGAGTTTATAATGAACCCAGCTTATGATATCTTGTGTTTTTCGGTTATTTCCGGCCAAAAGTTGTTGCGTTTTAAAAATTAGATCATCAAAATCTAAGCAAGCATTATTTTCTTTCTCGGCAGTATAGCGTGTCATTATAGCATAAAGAATATCAATGATTGCTGATGAGGAAACCATGCATTCTAAAAGTAAATGCTGTTCATAAATTTTAAAAAGAGTCTCGCCAGTTTCTTGAAATAACAAAACAAGCTCGGGGAATTTTTTTATCAGCGTCTTTGTCGGCTGACTTTGTTCTAAAAGATCGCTTTTATAGAAACATTTAACAGCCTGCAAAATGTTTTTTGTTCTCTTATCTTTGTCTTCTAACCATATTTTTAGAGCACTGGCTTTTTTTAAGTCCTGCGCGCTTCCTTGCAAAAGATAATTTATAATTGTTTCAGAGTTTTCAATGATAGAATCCGAGATATGCAAAGATAAATCTTGTTCTTTTAGGCCCAATGTATTTTGTAAAGCCTCTTGTCTTTTTTGTGACGTATCAAATTTCTTAAAGAAAAGAAAAAGTTTTTGTCTATTAGAAAAGGCAGCGTGAACAAGTTTCAGAAAGTTTTTTTCTGAAACGGCATTCTCAAAGACCGCATATGCTTCATGAAAGGCTGAGGATGAAGTACCCAAAGCAACAGCTTCTATTATTTTCTTTACTGCAAGATTTAAGATTGCCTGATTTTGATTATCATCTAGAACATCAAAGTGCGGGGATAACCCTGCTTCAAGCGGAAAGCGCTTAAGAAGGCTTTCGCAAAACGAATGGATTGTCATGAAATTTAACCCGCCAGGCGCCTCAATAAGGGATGAAAAGAGTCTTCGGGCGCAATCAAATTGAATGAGAGTGGGCGTCTGCCCGTAAAGGCGTGTCAATCGGTCGCTCAGCTGTGCATCAGGCAGCGTAACCCATTTTGCTGCTTCATCCATAACGCGCTGGGTCATTTCTGCTGCTGCGGCTTTCGTATAAGTAATACACAAAATTTTGTGAGGTGGTGTCATGTCATCAGGTCGATCGTGCTTGGGAAGAAGTAGCCTTAAGACCCGCGAAGTTAGAACAGAAGTTTTTCCAGTTCCAGCCGATGCAGAAACCCAGACAGATGATCGTGTATCTGTAGCTTGACGTTGCGCCTGATCGGGATCGATCAACAGTAAGGGTGTATCAGTTTGGCTCTGATTTTTCATTCGTCACTATCCTGATCAACAACAGACCATTCAGCAATGCGCGCTAAATGCCGATAATTTTGATAATCAATTTTAGGCTGATTTTTTGGATTTGGAATAGAATAGTAAGGCGTTTCTTCTTGATAAAAAGCTTCAATTAAATTTTTTAAGCCTAAAAAAGTATTTTCCATGAAAAGTATCATATCGTCTTCAGGGGGCTGAATGATTTTTTCAAAACCCGCTCCAGATGGGGCACCAGACAAAACCCAATATCCTAAATAAGAAGGCGCCTCAGGCGCACCTGTTATGCCGCCTTTTGTAGCAATCAAAGCTTCAAGGGATAGCTGCGGTGTTAAACCTGATTGAACTGAAAACTTGGTTGTTGAAGGATCGCTTGATTTATAATCAATGATAGCGAGTGTTCCATCATTCAATCTATCAATACGGTCAGGCTTTGCTTCCAGCGTGAAATCGATCCCGTTACATTTGAACGAAATATTTTTTTTCTCTTCACTTAAAATTGTTTTTGCGTTTTCTCTCCACTGTTCTTCATGTAGTATAAACCACTCAAGTGCTTTTATAAACTTTGGACGCCAGAATGATTTTTGAACAGCATCAAGGTTATTTTCTAGAAAAGTTTTATCAAGTGCTTCAATTAAAAAAGACATCCCCTCAGGGGGTAATTTTTCGGGGTATTGCTTAACAAAGTCATGTAAAATACGGTGAAGCCAGATGCCTCGATTTTTTGCGCTTAAAGGTTCTTCTAACTCATCAAGCGCTTTTAAATTAAGAATCTTTTGTGCGTACAAAGCATAGGGATCCCGCATTAGTGTTTCAATTTGTGTCACAGATAAATTACGGGGTCGCGCAGAGAGAGGGGGTCTGGGTTCGGGTGCGCCGAGTGTTGTCATTTTATCATCGAAATGATCAAGATTCTCTAACCAGTCACCAAGATAAGGATGCATCACTTCAGTGGTAGGAATATTCATGGAAGCGAGCACAACCTCCAGCCTTTGCCACCAGCGCGAAGCAACCAGGGGGGCTTCGCCATCACGTTTGGATCGGGTGAGCAACACTTCTTGCGCGCCACCTGATAAATAAAAATCGAGTGCTGAAAGACCAATATCGATTTCTGAAGATGGTAAACCAAAAGCTTGGCGCATCGGGCGTGACATCCAAGGATCACTTTTACTTGTTTTAGGCCAGACTGATTCATTGAGACCCGATAAAATCATTCGATCATATTGTAAAATACGCGCTTCAATCTGGCCAAAAATTGCTAATCGGGGATGCCCTTCAAGAACGGTTCGAACAGGAAGCGTCAAGAGAATATGATTGATAAGGTCTCGATAATTTTCAAGTGTTAGGAAAAGATGATTCTGATCGGTCATTAATAATGTTTGAAATAAATCAGAAATTTCTTTTCCGCCAGAATTATTCCACAAATCACCAAATTTTTCTGCAACTTTTATGTGTGCTTGTAGTAGTGAAGTCATCGGGTGCGTGCCTGAGGATACAAGCAAGAGAGGTTCAAATATTTTAGAAATTTCTTCTATAAAAACAACGCCCTCCTGATTATTTTTTGCTGATAAAAAACGAATGAGACCATCTATATTCTCTTGTGGTTTTATGCCACGTAAAGATAGATCAAGAGCGTAAATATTATCGCGTTGCTTTGCAGTGTTATTAAGTGTTTCGCATAATGGATGCTTTAGCAATCCTAATAAAGATGTAGGAGAAAATTTTTGTGCCACCGCATTTAATATGTGTTGCAGAAAAACACCGACAGTACTTTCACTGGCTGGGCGACCAGCACTGTTATCAATCGCGATATTCCACCTTGATAGTTCGCCTGCAACACGTTTAGCAAGGGCAGGGTCGGGCGTAACTAGGGCAGCAGTTTTACCCGGTGTTTCAAGTGTTTCACGTAGCAAAACGGCAATTGCACGCGCTTCCTGCTGAATTGTTTGCGCTTCAAACATAAACAATCCCTGAAGGCCTGCTTTAAAAGTCTCAGATTCCAAATCTTGCCACATTAAAGAGGTATGTGTTGGTCGCATCACCTCACGAAAAAGTTTTTCACGGTCCAATCTAATTTTTTTTCTTAAACTCTCTGGTACAAGATCAGCTTGAGACCCTGTAGAAACTTGACCTTGCCACAGATTAATTGTTTTGCGTTCAATGCCAAGATGAGTGAGTAAAGATTTTAATGAAAATTGAGGATGTGTTTCGATTAAGCCGTTCCAACTTTCTTCATCCAGATCCAGATCAACGCCCGGTAATATAATGTGTGCTTTCTGGCAGCCAAGTAAAGATTTCATGAGGGTTTTAGTTGCTGGAATTGTACCCGTAACCCCTGCAATAATAATTGGATTTTGTGGTGGGTTTCTAAGCCAGTATTGTGCCAGACGGTCAAGAAGCATATTGCGTCTTTGTGCAGCTTCAATGTGCCCATGTTCGGAAAGAATTTTTGGCCATTCCTGCCATAAAATTGACAGGAATTGAACTGTCACCTGCCAATGCTCTGCAAATTCTGAAGGAACAATATTGTGTAAATTTTCGAAAGATAAACCTTCAATTGTTACAGAGTCCATTAAAGCGGCCAAATCTTGAGCCAGTGCAAAAGCCCGAACAGGCTGATTTTTAAAATCAGCCCGCTTTTCAATCAATGAAGCGAGAAGAAGAATACGTTCAAATCCATTGATAGCAGGGGGAATTTCTTCAGTACTATTGGGTGCTATTTCAGCGGTAAGCCAGATATCAAGTTCATCGCTATCAACATCGCCAATGGCCGTGAGCCTTGGAAGAATTAAAGGCTGATCACCTGCTACGATTAAAAAGCGTTCTCGTAAAATACGACACGCTCTTCTGGTCGGCAGTAAGATCTTGATGTCAGACAGGTCAAATTGGTTACGATCCGTTTGCTGCAAAATACCTGATGCCAAAGCATCAAGAAAAGAGATGCCAAATGGAATGGTTGATATTTTAGCCCTGTCCATCGGCTATAAATCTTTCAATAGAGTTTAAATCGTCTGGTGTGCTGACATGATACCAGCGCCCTGAATGGGTAATGCCAAAAAGTTTATTTTTTTTCTGCGCCTCATCCATTAGTGTCAGAAACGAGAATTTTCCCTCTGGGGCTTCATGTAGAATTTTTGGATGACAGATCCTAATGCTGGCAAACATATAGGCACCTTTTTTATCAAGGGCACGAAGCAGATGTCCACCTGGCTTCATATCGTAATCCCCTGTACCCGGAGTGATCATACGGCCTAAGGGATATAACATAAGAAGAATATCCATTTTATCACAATCCCAATGCTGGGCCATTGTGTGCAATATATTTTGGTTTGGCAGATCGTTCCAAAAAGCATCGCCATTAATAGCAAAGAACGGTTGATCACCGATAAGAGCAAGTCCATTTTTGAGGGACCCGCCTGTTTCCAGGATTGCACTTTCATATAATATATGCAGATCAAAACGTTTTTCTTGACTGAGATAGTCTTGCATTTTTTCTGCATGATGATGTGTATTGACAATGACACGGCTGATACCAGCTTCATATAGTCTATCCAGCACGTGACCGATAATCGGTTTTCCTGCAATACACACAAGGGGTTTGGGTTGTGTATCGGTTATAGGGCGCAAGCGTGTACCCAGACCTGCAGCAAGAATAAAAGCTGTTTTTGGTAGAGCGGTTACCATGGCAAATCCAGTTCAATAATTCTGTGTCCTTCATCATTTAAAGGGCCACGTATAGTTATCGAGGCTGCATTTTTAGGCCTGTAAGTGCCCAGTTTTTCAGGCCATTCAATAAGCACAAGGTTTTCTGCAATTGCATCTTCAAAACCTAAATCAAAAATATCGTCAGATGATTTTAGGCGATATAAATCAAAATGGCTAATTGTACCTTTTGGTGTTTCATAGTTTTGAACAAGGGTGAAGGTAGGGCTTGGTACGTCAAGGGTATTGTTATCAGCGCGTCTTCTAATCAGCGCGCGTGCAAGCGTTGATTTTCCTGATCCTAAATCGCCCGATAATAAAACAATCCCCTGTGCGGGGAGCACAGCTTCAAGTTGCTTTGCAAATTCTTCAAGGGCACTTATAGAATGAATAGGTAATTGTTTTAGGGTCATACTCATGGTTATATCTAAAACAAAGCCGGACGAAAATATGAAGAAACGCATTTCCACAGATGTTGTGATTATTGGTGCAGGGCCGGTGGGCCTTTTTGCTGTTTTTGAATGTGGTATGCTGGGCCTGAAATGCCACGTTGTGGATAGCCTTGAGGAAATTGGCGGGCAGTGTACGGCGCTTTATCCCGAAAAGCCGATTTATGATATTCCAGCCTGCCCAACCATTCAGGCAGCCGATTTGATTGCACGTCTTGAAGCACAGGCTGCACCTTTTAAGCCTGTCTTTCATCTTTCCCAGACCCTTGAGCAACTACATGAACAAGATAACGGGTTCTACCTGCAAACATCAACCGGCACTCAGTTTCAAACAAGCGCTGTTATTATTGCAGCAGGCGCAGGGTCATTTGGGCCTAATCGCCCACCAATTGATAATATCGAGCAATTTGAAGGAACAAGTGTTTTCTATGCGGTTCGTAACCGTACAAGCTTGGCAGACAAACGCATTGTGATTGCAGGGGGGGGTGATTCGGCATTGGATTGGGCTTTGTCGCTTGTTGATATTGCAAAGTCGGTGAGCATTGTACACAGGCGAGAACAGTTTCGCGCCGCGCCTGAAACCCTAAGCCGTGTTAAACAATATGCGCAACAAGGTAAAATTGATTTGGTTACGCCTTATCAACTTAAAGGGCTGGAAGGGGATAATGCCCAGATCAAAAAAGTTATTGTTGCTGCGATAGATGGTCAGACGAGGTTAATTGAAGCTGATATTTTATTACCATTTTTTGGTCTTACAGCGTCACTTGGGCCTATTGCACAATGGGGTTTGGGCCTTGATAGAAACGCGATCCTGATTACGCAAGAAACATCTGAGAGTTCAAAAGCCGGCATTTACGCAGTTGGCGACATTGCATCATATCCACATAAATTAAAATTGATTTTAACAGGATTTGCTGAGGCTGCTCAGGCTGCGCATAGTATTTATCGTCGCTTGTATCCTGACAAGCCTTTGCACATGGAATATTCAACAACCAAAGGCTTACCTTTATGATAAAATTAATTTGCAGTTTTATTCTTTTAATATGCTTTGGGCTTCCTGCATTTGCGCAGACAAGTCTTCAAAAAAAATGTTTTAGACTGGTTAATCAGACGCAAGGAACAGTCCACGGGCAAGTTGCAACCGCACCAGATGGTGATATAGCCCCCCAGCGTATGAATTTCACGTTGACTCCAGATGGCGATACAGTAGCCCTTAAGGTCTGTTCAGAAGGCCCCTTTTTTGAAGGGGATCGGTTGCGTTTGGTATTGCGCACATTAATGCCGGTATTTGAATGTAAAACAATCGCGCAGGGGGACGTGATTGTAGAACGTTTGCCTACAGAAGATGGAAGAACAAAGCTTTTTGCCCGCTGTCGTTAGAGCGTAGAGTGTAGGTTAGGGCAAAAAAACGCCGCCCCTTGCCCGTTAGGGCAAAAAAACGCCGCAAAGCCCGAAGGCGATGCGGCGAAAAGTTAACGTGTGTGGGGGAAATCCGAACCTATGCGGACCTGATCGCTCAGGAGGGGATGCATAAAATTCGTACTTCTGTGTATTTTTTATAGCATTATTTGTATTACGTCAATAAATATTTTGCGTATTTGTCTTTTTTTTTAAAAGGGCTAGAATAAACGTAATAATTACTAACAGTCTGAAAATAATAGATTTTTTAAGAAAAAGGCGATTTTAATGCCAACAATTGAGCAAATTAAAGCAGCTCGCGCGCTTTTGGGCTGGTCACAGGCCGATTTAGCTTCAGCAGCGGGCCTTTCCCAAACCGGCATTGCCCGTATTGAGAACGGAGAGAGTAAGCCAAATAGTGAAACATCATCAAAGATGATTCAGGCTTTCACAAAAGTAGGCATTGAATTTCTTGATACAGAAGGTGTTCGTCGCCGCAAGGTGAACGTCATGAGCTATCAGGGTCAGGATGGTTTTAGAAAGTTCATAGACGAGGTTTATCAGGCTGCAAAAGAGACGTCTGATGATATCTGTCTTTTTAATGGTGTACCAAAGCTGATCAAAAAATGGTGTGGTGAAGAATGGTATATTATGCATGCTACGCGCATGAAGGAACTAAAACAAAGACCAAATTTTAGAATTATTGTTCAGGAAAACGAAAAAGATTTTATTGCAGGTGGATTTGCTGAGTATAAATGGTTTCCATCAAAGCTTTTTAAAGACAGAACAATTTATGTTTTTGCAGATAAGATAGCTTTTTTGAATTTTAGCGATGATGACGTTCTTGTTCTTATGATTTCTCAAAAGGATATCGCGGACAGCTTTAGAATTATGTTCGATATCTCGTGGAACAATGTCGCTTTTATTAAATAGAAAATTAAGCGACGGCTCTATCTATACCTAATTTTCGTTGAGCCGCTTTGATGGCCGCAAAGTGTGCAGGGTCAGGCCGCTCATCTGATGATAGTGCAATCTCAACTAATCGATTATAGGCTGTAAATAAAGGCTCAACAGGTGTTAAGTTGTTTCGAGATGTAAAAATCTGAATCATTTTACGGGCCATTCCAAAAAGATCGCTTTCCGAGAACATGCACCAATTTGTTTTACCTTCAAATGCTTCCGTATGTGTCGTGTAGCACTGCTCGCGGATAGCACCTGCATCATCAAATAATTTCCAGTTTAGCTTTCTGAACATATCTTGAGCGTTTAAATTGCCTTCAACAAAGTCAGCAACCAAAATATTTGGCTTTTCTTTATCAAGGAAGTAGGCTGCGGCAACTTGCAACGCAACCATTTGGCTTGAAAGACCTTGGCGCGTTGCTGATTTATCAATCATAACAGAGCCCAATTCTTGGAATGAAAAGCCATTCATATTGTGTGCGTATCGAGCAGACATCCCGATCATCTTATCGTTACTGTCCTTCAGGATGATAACGCGACCTTTTTTGCAAGCTTCTTCGATTGCTTCAAGTGTTCGGATATGAACATTAGGGTCAGTATGGCTTTTGAAAAAAGCGATCACGGCTTCTAGGTCGGCGTGTGTTGACATACGCGCGCGAAACCTTGGGGTTTCACTCACGCTATCTTTAAAGGCGCTATTTAGATCTAGTTCGATGTCGGCCATGATTTTTTAAAAAGAGTTATCCTTTTATTTCAGAGGCATTCTTAAGGCTAAAAGTCATAACTGTCAACGAAAAATACATTTTTTATGCATCAAATGGTATTTTTAATTCAAATATATTTAACGTAATTTATAATTTTATTACTCAATATAATAAAAAACCCCGATTTCTCGGGGTTTTTGTAACTTTCGGAATAAAAGCTTGGGATAGGATTTTAGAAATCCATATCACCCATGCCGCCACCCATGCCGCCGCCTGGCATACCGCCACCCGATTTTTCGGATTTTGGCGCATCTGTGATGATGGCTTCTGTTGTGATCAGAAGACCTGCAACAGACGCCGCATCCTGAAGGGCAGTACGAACGATTTTCACAGGATCAATAATACCTGCTTTAACCATATCGCCATAGCTGTCGTTTTGAGCATCAAAACCAAAATTTGGATCTTTTTGATTCCGTCTCTTTTGTGGTCTACCACGAAAAATTGGCCTTCGTTTTGTTTGATAAGAAAGATCTTGTTATTTATGTGATTAAAGATCAATTACTTCATCATGCGTATAAAAGGCAATTTGAAGTTTTGTGGAAATCAGCTGCGAACGTTTCAGGTTAAGCAGCAACGTTTTGTGGAACGAGTCTTCTATGTCTTCTGTGCGTTTGTGGCATAAGGTATGCGCTCAGAATATCATTCAAGTCGTCAGATGGCACAACAAAACTTCCTGATCGAATGATGTTAATCAATTGTGGCGCGTATTCACGGACGGACTCAGGACGGAACACAAACCAATCCAAGCTCGTTCTTGTAGATTTAGTTTGATAAGATCTTTTGCAGGCTCTATCAATTTCAGCGTCTTCTTCTATTGGTGTCCAACCGAGTTCGCGCATGCGTTTTTTAGAGGCTTCGTTATCACTGAAAACAGCAGACACGAGTAAGTTGTTGGGATGATCGTTTGCGGCTTTTAAAAGAGCAAAAGCTATAGACTTACGAAATAGATCCTGCCCCTTATCGCTTTCGACAATAAAGGCCGACCCTATTTCAGTTATATTTACGCCAGATTCAGTTTGATGATTATACAGAGCCACGCCCGCAGATATATTGGCCCAAGCATTTTCTAATATAATAAATCGACCATCTCTTGCAGCCTGGTTAAAGATATCTTTTTTTCTTAGTGCAACTTGTATAGTTTTGTGCCGGTCAAATGCTTGGCGCACTTTTGTAACATCAGCAGGTATAGTGGTGTAAGCCTCATAAGCCCTTGGAACGCCTCCAGTAATCGAGCGCGGATCTACAAGGTCGCCAGCTTGTTGTGATGATGTGCTGAAATTCATTGAAAATGAGTCTTTGTAAGTTAATTTTATTCTCTCTTCTATTAGCCGTTCATTTGTCAAAGTGTCAATATAAAATGCTATTTTTTATGCATCAAATGGTATTTTTAATTCAAATATATTTAACGTAATTTATAATTTTATTACTCAATATAATAAAAAACCCCGATTTCTCGGGGTTTTTGTAACTTTCGGAATAAAAGCTTGGGATAGGATTTTAGAAATCCATATCACCCATGCCGCCACCCATGCCGCCGCCTGGCATACCGCCACCCGATTTTTCGGATTTTGGCGCATCTGTGATGATGGCTTCTGTTGTGATCAGAAGACCTGCAACAGACGCCGCATCCTGAAGGGCAGTACGAACGATTTTCACAGGATCAATAATACCTGCTTTAACCATATCGCCATAGCTGTCGTTTTGAGCATCAAAACCAAAATTTGTATCTTTTTGCTCAAGAAGTTTACCGACAACAATCGATCCTTCCTTGCCTGCGTTCTCCACAATCTGGCGAACAGGAGCTTGGATAGCACGACGAACGATGTCGACACCAACTTGCTGGTCATTGTTGGCACCTTTAACAGTGTCAAGTGATTTGGTTGCAAACAATAAAGCCGAGCCACCGCCTGCGATAATGCCTTCTTCAACAGCGGCGCGGGTTGCATGCATCGCATCTTCAACACGATCTTTCTTTTCTTTTACTTCAACTTCTGTTGCGCCGCCAACACGGATCACTGCTACACCGCCAGCAAGTTTTGCCAAACGTTCTTGCAGTTTTTCACGATCATAGTCAGATGTTGTTTCTTCAATCTGCGCTTTGATCTGGCCGCAACGTGCTTCGATTTCAGCTTTTTTGCCAGCACCATCAATAATTGTTGAATTATCCTTGGTGATCTGAATTTTCTTGGCTGAACCCAGCATGTCGATTGTAACATTTTCAAGTTTGATGCCCAGATCTTCAGAGATAACCTGACCGCCTGTTAAAATAGCCATGTCTTCAAGCATCGCCTTACGACGATCGCCAAAGCCGGGCGCTTTTACAGCAGCAATTTTCAGGCCGCCGCGCAGCTTGTTGACGACCAATGTTGCAAGCGCTTCACCTTCAACATCTTCAGCCACAATCAAAAGTGGACGACCAGATTGAAGCACCGCTTCAAGTACAGGCAGAATGGATTGGATATTAGAAAGCTTTTTCTCATTCAGCAAAATGTATGGATTTTCCAACTCGCACACCATTTTATCAGCATTGGTGATAAAATAGGGGGAGAGGTACCCACGATCAAATTGCATACCTTCAACAACTTCCAGTTCGGTATCAAGTGATTTTGCTTCTTCAACCGTAATCACACCTTCTTTACCGACTTTTTCCATGGCTTTTGCGATCATATCGCCGACATTGCTGTCACCATTGGCTGAAATTGTACCCACCTGTGCGATTTCAGCATTGGTGGATACTTTTTTGGAACGTTTTTTAATATCCTCGACAACAGCAAGCACAGCCATATCAATTCCGCGCTTGAGGTCCATTGGGTTCATACCAGCAGCAACAGCTTTAAAGCCTTCATTTGCGATTGCTTGAGCAAGCACGGTTGCGGTTGTCGTGCCGTCACCCGATTGGTCGTTTTGTTTGGATGCGACTTCGCGGATCATCTGTGCGCCTAGATTGAAATCAACATCTTTGAGTTCAATTTCCTTAGCGACAGTCACGCCATCTTTGGTGATGCGTGGCGCACCAAATGATTTTTGAATAACCACATTGCGACCTTTTGGCCCCAACGTAACTTTTACGGCATCAGCAAGAATGTTGATACCTTTAAGTACTTTTTCACGTGCTTCGCGCCCGTGCACTACATTTTTAGCAACCATTGTGTTTTATCCTTTTTGTATTCAGTTAAAGTTAAGCAGCCATAACGCCAAGAATGTCGGATTCTTTCATCACCAACATTTCTGTGCCTTCGATGGTGATTTCTGTGCCTGACCATTTTGAGAAAATGATCCGGTCGCCTTTTTTGACATCAAGTGGGATGAGTTTTCCCATTTCGTCACGCGCGCCTGAACCAGCAGCGACAACTTCGCCTTCCATTGGTTTTTCTTTGGCTGTTTCTGGAATGATAATACCGCCTTTGGTTTTATCGCCCGCTTCAATACGGCGAACGAGAACGCGGTCGTGTAGTGGTCTGAAGTTCATTTTAAGCTCCTTTTCAGCTTGTTCGGTTGAACCAAGGGACGGTATGAGCCTGTTAGCACTCAACCCGCCCGAGTGCCAGATCATATAAGCCTGATGGCGAAGCATTTCAAGGCTTTTTTAAGGATTATTAGGGTATAATTAATATTAGAAGGCCCAGAACAGGCCTAACAGAGCAAAAAACCAGGAGGTATATTATGAGAAATGATGTAGAAATTGTCGTTCTGAAAAATTATCGATTAACGACAGCCGAAATACTTTATCACATGCCCGATCATCCGGCGCTTCTTCAAACCTATATCTGGCAAGATTACGACCATGCCCCCACATTTCCAAGTTTAAAAAGATTCCTTGAGTTTTGGTCGCATAATTTGGAAGGGAAACTGCATTCCGTGCGCTTGGCGCATAAAGGATTGATGACACCTGCTGAATTTGAAGCGATTGGTTTCACAGGATCGTTGCAATAAAAAGCCCGTTAATTCACTTGCTTAGGCAAAGTCGGTTTTTGCAAGCGAAACAACCAAGCCATTCATGTTGTCAGCCATGATGATCTGGCAGGAAAGGCGGGAATTATTACGCACAAAAAAGGCGTCATTTTCCAGACGCTCGATTTCCTCGTCATTGGGGGGCGGAAGTTTTTGAAGCCAGTTTTCGTCGATATAGACATGGCATGTTCCGCAGGCGCATGCGCCGCCACATTCAGCTTTCAAAGGTAGTTTGGCATCCTTAATAATCTCCATAACGCTCCATCCAGCTAAAGCAGGAATTGTGTGTACGGTATCATCAAGATCTTTTACGATTATTTCTAGGGTGATATCTAAAGGCGTATCGGTCATGGCTAGCTTATAATAAGGTGCGGTTTTAAGGCTTGTGCTATCGCAGACATGGATAATATTTTTATAATAATCAATGCAAACGATTCAATTAAAGTTAGAAAAATAAGTGTGGGTTGCGACTGAATAGAAGGGCCCGAAACAAGCAAGCTCATAATAATCGATAGGCTGCCGATAAAAGTGATAACAGCCGATAAAGTCACCAGAAGCCATAAGGCAAAAAGCTTTACAGAGGGCAAAAAGCCCTTTGTAATTGAAATGTAATGCGCAATAGGCGTGTTAACCACAAGGGGTAAAGGCAACCACATAAACCGAAACAAAAAGATAGAAGCGATCATAATCCCGGTAATCATAGCCTGCTTGTCTGGGGAAAGTCTTGTTTCACCGCTTAAACCGGTGGTGCCAGCAACGTTGAGTGTTAAAGATGCAATAAGGGCAATGCCCATCATGGTAAGAACATAACAAATAATACAAGCCAGCAGCCCCCGCACACGGCGAATAATTTTAACTTCATTGGCAACACTTGAAAGATCAACTGGATAGGGCCAGCGTTCTCCGGTTAGCTGCGTACGCAGGTATTGCGCGATCATCCAGCCTTCAGCAAAGTAAGAAGGCAGCATGATGATTGATTGGCGGATAAAGTCGTTCCCTGCGCCAGAAAGTAAAACAGCCACCGCACAGACAAATTTTAAAAGTAACGGAATTGCAATCAATCGCGCGGTATAATGCCGTTGTGTCCATAAGGTTTTGTAAGCAAACAAAGCAGTTTGCGGTATGTCGAATGTTAGGCTCATCGTTAACTCATAATAAATTTAGAGGTTTAGTCTAGCCTTTAACACCCAGCTTTGTCTGCAAGTCAGATGACGATGTGGTGTATTGGAAACGTAATTTTTTATCTGGAAATATAATTTTAAAGGCGGCCTGGGCCATCAGGGCCGCTTCATGGAAGCCTGAAAGGATTAATTTCAACTTTCCGGGGTAGTGATTAATATCCCCTATTGCAAAAATGCCGGGGGTCGATGTTTGAAATTTCTGTGTATCTACTGGAATCAGGTTTTCATGCAAGTTGAGGCCAAAATTGGCAACAGGCCCAAGCTTCATGGTCAGGCCGTAAAAAGCCAGAAAGTAATCGCAGGCAACGTCCTTAGATATCTCGTTTGACTTAACAGTGACCGATTGAAGCAAGGGCGCAGGCCCATTTAACTTTTCAGGCGTACCTATTATAAGATCCATTTTACTAGATGCCACAAGCTCTCTCATTTTACGGACGCTATCGGGTGCAGCACGAAAATCATCACGCCTGTGCACCAGTGTGACCTTGCGTGCAATGGGCTGTAAATTCAGAGCCCAATCTAAAGCAGAATCACCGCCACCTGCAATGACAACTGATTTTTCTTTAAATCGTTCAATCTGGCGTACGGCGAAAAAAACACTTGTTCCTTCATAGTGCTCAATATCGGGAATAGGGGGTTTTTTAGGTGTGAAGGACCCCCCGCCAGCGGCAATAATAATCACCTTGGCAATAAAAACAGAGCCCGTATCGGTTGAAAGCTTAAAACGTCCATCAGGGAGCGTTTCAAGTGCGTGGGCTATTTGCGAAAAATGAAAAACAGGGTTGAAGGGTTTAATCTGTTCTAAAAGCCTGTCTGTCAGTTCTTGGCCGCTGATAACCGGAATGGCTGGAATGTCATATATAGGCTTTTCGGGGTAGAGTTCGGTACATTGACCGCCCGGGCGGTCAAGAATATCGATTAGATGTGCTTTAATATCTAAAAGTCCAAGTTCAAAGACAGCAAAAAGCCCAACCGGGCCCGCCCCTATAATGACTGCATCTGTTTCAATAAGGCCATTTGACTGATTCATGATTTGGTATAAATGATGACCATGAACGAGTTGTCAATGGATGCCGTAAAAGTCCGCAATAAGATGATCTACAGATGGCTGATTGCCTGCTGTTTTATGATTTTTGCCATGGCTGTGATTGGCGCGATTACCAGACTGACAGAATCGGGACTGTCTATAGTAGAGTGGAAGCCTGTATTGGGCGTTTTACCTCCTATGTCTGAGGGTGCTTGGCAGGCTGAATTTCAAAAATACCAAGCAACCCCTGAATATATTCAGAAAAATGCAGGTATGACTCTTCAAGAATTTAAACAAATTTTCTTTTGGGAATGGTTGCATCGTGTTTGGGGCCGCCTGATTGGAATTGTTTTTGCTGTGCCCTTCGCTTTTTTTGCGTTTCGCGGTTGGATCGCAAAAGCAGATATCTGGAAATATTTCGGATTGCTTTTTTTGGGTGGGCTTCAAGGATTTGTTGGCTGGTTTATGGTTCAAAGCGGTCTTGTAGATAGGCCCTTTGTATCCCACTACAGACTTGCTTTGCATTTATCGCTTGCGCTGTTGATATTTTCATTGACCCTTGCGCTTGCTCAAACGGTGCTGAGAAAGATTAAAACGATGCAAACTTTACCAGTGTCTGGCTTATTTTATGCGCACGGGTGGGCATCACTTTTTATTGTGTCGATTACAATTATCTGGGGCGCTTTTGTTGCCGGGCTTGATGCTGGTTTAATCTATAACGAATTTCCTAAAATGGGTGACGGGTTTCTACCGCCTGAGATGTGGCACATGTCTCCAGCTTGGATCAATATATTTGAAAATCACGCTGCGGTTCAGTTCACTCATCGCATATTTGCGTTTTTAAGCTTTATAACGGTGCTTTCTTTTGCAGTAAAATGTTTGCTGCAAAATCCGCATTTTTACCCTGCATTATATTTAGGAGTGTTGGTTACTCTTCAGGTTTGTTTGGGTATTGCAACACTGGTTTCGGGCGTTGCATTGCCACTGGCAACACTTCATCAGGCAGGTGCGCTGGCTTTGCTTGCAGGCCTGATTATTTGTCTGATGCGGCTTTACCGATCTTCTATTTGATTGGAATAGTCGGCCCAGCCGGTGTGCGCTGTTCAGGGGCTGCCTGTGGTCTTGGATCTGTTATACCAAGCCAAGATGTCAGTGTGTTTCTGGGCACAATACGCATCAGGTCATTTTTATCGACGTAAAGTGTTGTTCCAAGTGTTTCACCTTGAAAAGCTGTAAGGCGAAGAATATTTCCGTCACCAATCTTACGGCCTTCCGCATCGGTGACACGTTCAATTTTAAATCCGTTTAAAGCGCCGGTCTGTGCCATGGTTTGCAGCGTTGAGATTTCAACATTACTTTTATTTCCATCTGCTCCAATAACAGGTAAAAATTTTGTTCCAGCTAAAAAAGGCAGGGCGGTTGTGGTTGAAGCTGGGGTGCCTTTTTTTGCCTTTGTTGTCGTTGTTGTTGCGGTCCAGTTAAAAACACTATCTGTTGTACCGGCAGGTGCATAAGCAAATTGTCCCTCGATGATTGAAGGAACCACGTCAAAGCCGAGTGTTTTTCGGGTGTCTTGCCATTTTCTGAATTCAACTGTTGTTTTGCAGGTTCTTTTAAGCGCACCGCTTGGTTTGCCTGAATCGCATTGTGCAATAAGGCTGTTGTAGTCAGCTGTGCTCATTGCGATAAGGCTGCTATATTTTTCTGGGTCTTTTAACGCGGGCGCGGCTACCATGTCTGTGATTTGCAACGTTGGTTTCTTCTTGAACATGCCGATCAGTCCATTAACGGCCTGGTTTGCGAGATCACCGGCCGGACCGTTTCCCATAATTCCTCTGGCTATATCACCAGCGCTTTGCGCTTGTGCAGGGCCCGAGAAAGCTGTTGTAAGAAGTGCAAGTGCAACTACCTGACGTTTTAAAGGTGACATTTTTTATCCTGTGAAAAATGAATGAATATGGAAGTACATTATAGACATAATGCAATTTTGTCTAGTAGTTTATGTTAATATATTGTTTTTATTAGATAATAGCTTTGTGTAAAGATCCAAATATGCCTGCACAGTGCTTTGCTTGGTAAATTCATCGCGGTAGCGTTTTAGGCCACTAGCAACAAGCTTTTCCTGCAAATCAGAATCATGCGCGAGCGTGTTCATATAGCTTGAAAGAGTATCAATATCATCGATTGTGAACATTAAGGCGTCTTCGTCTGGGGTTACAAATTGTCTGGGCCCATCAGCGTTTGAAACAATCACAGGTTTTTGCGCTGCCCAGGCTTGAACAAATACCGTCCCAAAAGGTTCATACCGCGATGGAAAAACAACGGCATTACAAGCAGCCAGCAAGGCACCGCGATCATCACGCCAGCCTAAAAACCGAACTCGATCTTGAATACCAAGTGTGTGTGCAAGTTTTTCAAGCGCTTCGCGGTCAGGACCATCCCCAGCGATCCACAAATAAACAGAAGGTGTCTTAGCAACAGCTGCTAAAAGTGTATCGATTGCTTTCGACTTATGAAGCCTTGAAAGCGCAAGATAAACAAAAGCATCTTGTGGCGTTTCGAGTTTGCTTCGATTAACAGGCTGTTTGACTTGATCAACGTCAGCGAAATTATTGATATGGGTTATTTTATCAGGGTCTATAGATTGTGTAATCAACCAGTCGCGGATCATGGGGGTGATTGTTGTAAAATGATCTGTGTGAGGAAAATATTTAAGCTTGTAATATCCGCCCAAGCGGCACACTTTTTTGAAATGATGATTATCAATTGGGCTGCCGGGTGTTTTTTGGCCTGCCCTGCTCATCCAGCATTGAACAATCGAAGGTTTTTCTGATTTGATTATACGGCGCAACATAAAAGGTGTATAAAAATCAATAAAACCGCCGAAGGGAAGAAGGTAGGTTTTAATACCTGCATCAGTCAGACGTTTTGTGCGCGGCGTGTTTTTTCGCGTGGCGGCGATAACTTCTGCCCCTGCGTTGTGCAGCGCAAGACACATATCGACATAAGCTGTTTCTGCCCCGCCAGTTTTAGCACCAGCCATGACTTGCAGAATTTTCATCGGTAGAGCTAATTTCTTTGTTGGATAATCAGGGGCTTGTCTAGCTTAAGCGTTTTTGTCAGAAGTTCGGGAAGCTCGGTTTGAGTTGAATCCATTGATTGAATCATTTTCTCGCAGCCATTCTTGTCAGATACAGGCACCGTTTTTGCGTTTTCTGTTCGCCAGATAACAGCTTCATCAAAAGCTTGCAAGTAAGCCCGCACTTCCGATGGTTTAGCATAGCTTTGTAGTAAAATCATTTTGTCTAGTCGGTTTTCTCCTTGTCTGATGACGGGGTCAACGGTATCGGTCCAGCTGGTAAAGCGTGTTTCAAGCCGGTCTTTGAGTTCTGGGTTTTTCTCAGTGCAGGCTTTTACCGCACGTAATAAAAGTGCCCGAACATCTTGAACGCCACGAATGGTGCCATAAGAAGCGCGGATCGCTTGAAATTGTCTGGTTTGATTTTCATCCAGATCTTTTAAAATAACATCAGTCCGGTCTTTTAAAATTTGAATAGGGTTTTCAGGGTCTTTTTGTAAGTCTTGCGCAAAAGCTGGAACAGAGAAAAAGCTAAGCACTATTAAAAAGAATACAGAAAATTTACAGATTATTTTACGGGTCATAGGGGCACCTTACGCTGATCAGTTGTGTACCCTAACATTTTTTGTTTAAAAAAAAACCGCCGGTTTCCCGGCGGTCTGTGACACCCTATTCACCGTTTGTCCTTGTTGCGTTATGCGCGCTTAACAATCAAACTGATATTCTAAATGTAACAACAAAAAATCAAAATTTGGTTAACTTATTGTTTTAGTTGGTAAATATAAAATTTAAATCGAATTTTAGGTTTTTAGCCCTTTGCGGGAATAATAGCGTTTACAAGCTTCGGTCAGTTCTTTCACCAAAGCATCGCCATCCGGCCCGCCATCGCCTTTCATGCTGCGCGTGACGATTAATGTCAGGGTAGCATGATGGGCGGCGACAATTTCAACCGCATCCTTGTCCAGATCATCAATATGTTCAAGAAAACCGAGCATGACATTTGTAAGTTTAGTGACAAGGGTGTAGCCAAACATTCCGGCATTTGCTTTTAAGTTCATAACGGGCCGCGTCATTGCAGCAAGCCTGTCTTTAAGTGGAAGATCGGATTGCTTTGCTGTATTTGTCCCGTCAATCAATTCTTGTAAAAAGCCGAGCGCCATAGGTTTAAAATCAACCGTATTGTTCTGAATAACCTCTTCTGCCCTTTGCACTTTCTTTTCATCAAGAGGGCCTGCGCCGACACGATTTTGTAAATCATAATTGGCGGAAATAATGCGTGCTTTTGGTGTTTTTTGTTCTGAGCTTGTCATCGTCCAATATACCAGTTTTCTGCTTCTTGATCTTGATCTGTGTCGTTTTGACGACGTTTGGGGCCTTTGTAGTCATCAGCAGCTTTTCGCCGCCTGTCAGGCCCAAAATAATCCTGCGCATCGATAAAATCACGAGGCTTATTAATGATGTAAGCAAGCCTTCGTGCAAGATCACCTGCTGTAAAAGGCTTGACCAGAAATTCAGTAACCCCCGCATCGCGCGCTTGCGTCACGCGAGACAGCGCCCCATAGCCCGTAATTAAAATAATAGGGACATATCGATTAGGCATATTAGGGGTATAGCGGATACGCCTGATCATTTCGATCCCGTTCATGGGCATCATTTCCCAATCAAGCAAAATCGCATCAGGTTTGTTGGTTTGATAAACGCTCAGGCCTTTTTCACCATCGCTTGCTTGTAATATACGGCCAACACCGAGCGTTTCTAAGACTGAAACGATTAACCGGCGCATAGGCTCATTGTCTTCAACAACAAGCACAGACATTTTTTCAAATTTGAAACCCATAAATTAGTTACCGCTAATGCTGATTCGAAAAATTATAACTCATTAAGCAATAGCTATAAACACCGGAGCATGCAGTCGGCAAGTCTAAAAAAGAGCAGGCAAGAAGACCCTATACTTAAGATAAAAGTCAAAAGTTGAATGTTTGTACAGATTGTGGGGAATAAAAAACCCCGGCTTTGCTGTGCGATATTCATTACTGAATAAAGCGAACAAAGCCGGGGCCGTTTGGGAAATCACTTGGGTCAATCTTGCCAGACGCGTCCCGCAGGATGCTGCCCTTTCCGGCAAGGGGCCCAAGGCTCACATCGCACATGACTTCATCACTCTTCCCCTGGCATACGGGTTTTTCATCCCACGCAACCATTTCAGATTGCGGCCCGAGGCGCAGAACAGTCCCGAAGTCCCAAGACTGTTCACTTTCTTTATCGTGGCGTGTCACACCACGCATCGGGGCTGGAATTCTGTTTATACAGCTTCCCGATAATTCGGAACTTGCCAGCACCTCCGGCTTTCGACAAAAACAAAACCCTGCAAATGTTTTTACGTGCACGACCACGAGTCATATGGGTCTGTTTTTGGCCGGTGGTGGAACGCTTGTCCCTTCAGCTTTAATAAATTTATCAGCCCGTCAGCTGAAAGTGATTTATTTAAACCGGGCACCAGTGACCAACCGGTACCTTTAAACAACGATCTTTGGCGATCTGCGATGTTGATCTGTACGTTGCTTGATAAGAACAGTAAGACAGGCCGCGCTTTTTGTGTCGAGTCTTTTTGTCTGATTTTTGATGATGTTGTGTTGCAGAATAAAAATAAAAAAGCATGCTGCCATAAATTTGACAGGCAAGGTTTTTTTAAGAAAATACACAAAACAATCCACAGCCTGCCCACGAATCCACCCCCTAAAAAAGCAATAAAATTACGTTTTTTTGTATCCATCTCATGTAAATTAATTGACATAAGCTCAATAGATTTTATAGGCTTCGATCAAGATGAAAAATCTAATAGCTTCTGAGCGTATTTTATATGGCGATAGTCGTGATTTACTTATCATGCCGCCTGCGGGTTATGCCTATAAGGAAACGCGTGGCGATGATGCGTCAGCCTTATCATTTCGTCCTGACGCAGAAAATTACGTTGGGCTTTGGCGGCGCGATAATATTCCGGAAGCGGAAGAATTTGCGCGCTGGGCAATCACTGAGGCTGGTGAAGATGATTTTACAATGCTGACAGAAGCTTTTCGTTTAGAAAAATGTCCCGATATAAAGCGAGCACGAAAACTTCCGGGGATTCTTAAGACTTTAACCTCGATATTATTGAGCGGAAACCACAAAAACTTTGATCACGAACGCAAAACAGCTGTAGAACGCATGCGTAAATATTTAGAAGATCGATTACAATATTTAAGTAATCAATCTAATCTCAAATATTTTATTGAAGCGCGTGTGCAAGCTTACAATTCCATACTTTTATCTGGCGCATCATTTGTCCATGGACGAATTTTTAGACTTTCAAGTATAAATCTTAAAGATGAATTTGGGGTTGTAGCACAGCATTCTCATTGTGATTATAGGCGAGTGTATATTGAGCGCTATGATCCAGATTACCAAGACGGCACGCCTTACACTGATGTTGATGTTTTAAGTACTAGCAACAGTTTAGATCCTGAAGACGGGCGCATAAGAATAAATGGAAGAACATCATGTACACCGCTTTTTCGTTCAGCAGGAACATGCGTCACTGTGCACGGGCCTTATACGGCTCATGCCTTTCCAGTGTGGAACTTTTCAAAACGCAGGCTATCTTATATTTACAATTAATTCTGAAGCCAAATAATAAATGATAAGTAGCTTGCAAAGCCAAGCCATAGCGCATAAGGCGCGAGCAGCCCAAAAGCAGGAAAACAAAATTTATACAGCTTTAAAAGTAAAATAATAACAATGACTAGAATTGTAATAATCCAAATCAAACCAAGCGCAGTCTGGTGGAACGTAAAAAATACAAAACTCCAGCCCCAGTTTAGAACTAGCTGAATGACAAACAAGGTGATGATCGTAGACGCGCCCTTGTGGTTACGTTTTTTCCAGATCAACCATCCGGCCACGGCAATCATTGCGTATAACAGGGGCCAGACAACGCCAAAAACCCAACCAGCAGGTGTCAGCGATGATTTGGCTAAGCTTTCGTACCAAATATCATTGATAGGCGCGGTGAAAACCCCGATAATGCCACTTATTGCTTGCATCAAAAGAATCAATGCAAGAAGCAGGAAATACTGATTATAGTGTTGACGCATCTCTTATCATTAGCGTTGAAAACAATCGATGACAACTAAACAGTTTCAGGTTTTTAATCCAGCAGATGGATCTTGTATTGGCAGTATCCTTGATGCAGGGCCTGAAGACGCCACACATGCTATAGAAAAAGTTACAAAATCGTTTCCAGTCTGGTCGGGGCTTGCTTTATCAGAACGTTGCGCGCGATTGATGCGCTGGGCTGATTTTATTGAACGGGAAAGTGATCGGCTTTGTGCGCTCTTGTCAGCCGAGCAGGGTAAGCCAATCCCAGAAGCGCATTCAGAAATAACAGGCTGCGTTGCGACCATAAAATGGTGCGCTGATCATGCTTCAGAAAGCTTAAAAAGTGAAACGGTTGCGTCTTCAAGGCCAAACACAATAGCCATGATTGATAAAAAGCCGATTGGGCCGGTTGTGGCTATTACACCATGGAATTTTCCGGCCTCAATGGTTACGCGTAAAATTGCCCCGGCTTTGGCGGTTGGTTGCAGCGTTATTCTAAAGCCGGCAGAACAAACGCCTTTGATTGCAAAAGCATTGGTTGATTTAGCATATCAGGCCGATATACCTATGAGTGTGCTTGTTCTTTTAACGAGTTCTGCATCAAATGTTGAGGCTGTCGGTCAGGTGCTATGTGCTGATGATAGAATTCGTAAGGTTTCTTTTACGGGCTCGACAGAAATTGGCAAATTGCTGATGGCCCAATGCGCCCCGACTTTAAAAAAGCTTTCTTTAGAGCTTGGTGGCAATGCACCGTTTATTATTTTTGATGATTGTGACGTGCAAGACGCAGCATCAGGAATAATAGCCAGTAAATTCCGCAATGCTGGGCAGACATGCGTTTCAGCAAATCGTATTTATGTTCAGGCGGGAATTTACAGTGCCCTTGCGGTTGAACTGCAAAAACAAATCGGTTTTCTTAAAGTAGGTGCCGGAAATATAGAAGGCGTTAAAATAGGGCCGCTTATAGACAGTGCGGCGATTGAGAAAGTGAAAAGCCATATTACGGATTCAGTTGCGCGTGGGGCAAAAATTTTATGTGGTGGTAAACAACATGTTTTAGGCGGGACATTTTTTGAGCCTACACTTCTTGCTGATATGGCCGATGATATGCTGCCAGCCTGTGCGGAAACCTTTGGGCCTGTTGCAGCCTTGTTTTCTTTTTTTGATGAAGTAGAGGTGATCGCGCGGGCTAATTCAACCCCTTATGGCCTTGCAGCCTATGTTTTCACTAAAGATCTAATGCGGGCACAAAGGGTTTGCGCCGGTCTGGACTTTGGAATGGTCGGGGTTAATGAGGTATCGCTGGCCATGCCGCAGATCCCTTTTGGGGGTATAAAGCATTCAGGTTTCGGGCGCGAGGGCGGAAAATGGGGGTTTGAGGAGTATGTAACCCTTCAATACCGACTTATTGGAGCCTCATAATGATAGCAGAACTTGAGAGCTATATTAGCACGATCGAATACTCTTTAACATAAACATTGACTTTTTGTTAATAATGAATTAAAAAAGAGTGCGATCTCATTAATATTTTGTTAAATACTTACGGGTTTCAAGCCCATCGTCTCAAAGGGAGAATAACATTATGTCTATTGCCAACGCCATCCTCACCCCCGCTTCAGGCACGACACAAAGCATCAAGCTTGAACCTGGTACGGCGCATCAATTTGGCTTTAAGCTCAGTGACATTATCAATGCAACGCCCCGTGCAGACGGTTCGCTGGAATTGAAACTCTCCAACAATTCGGTTGTCGTGATCGAAAACTTCAAAGATCTGGTGAATTCCAAAGATATATGCGGAGAAGACTCAGCCGTTCTTTTACTCGATGACAAAGCCGGCCCTGAAGGATTTAGCTTAATCAATCTTGTAAAATCGATGGCGGGTCGTTTTGAAGACCGATCAGCAAATGACAATGAAATCGCGCTCAATGCTCCAACAGCCAATGCGACAAAAGAAGTCGTTATGGAACCGGGCATGAATTACCTGGTTAATTTTGATATTGACCAGGTCGGCAAAACAATTGATGGCGATAATTTAATTTTGTCATTCCGTAATGGCGGGATCATGATTTTGCGCGACTATGCTGCTGTGACAGCAGGCGAATTGCCGCCAGCTTTAACTTTAGCAGATGGTACAGTTGTTGATTCAAATTCTTTGATCACAGCTGCTTGCGCAGTTGATATGCCAAAGCTTGCGGCTTTAGCTGCGTCAGCGATTGAACCGGCTGCGGGCGATGAAACCCCTGTTGTTCAGTCGAAAATTGCGACGAAAGTAGCGCAAATTGAAACGGCTTCTGGTGGTGATCAATTGGCATCGGCGGCTGAAAGCCTTGCGAATATTGAACCGGCCGCAGGCGGCGATGCAGGCGGTGGCCCAAATCGTGGTTACGGATACTCAAGTGATCGTGATGTAATCGCCCTTGGTGGGTTAAATCCTCTTGGCCCTATTGCGCCAACGGATCTGAATGGTGCACCTCCTTTTGTGCCGCCAATTCTTGGCCAGTCTCAGCAAACCACAGTTGTTGTTCCTCCTCCTCCTGTTCTCACGCCGCCAACGATTACAGTTGAAAGTATTTGTATAGAAGAAGATAACGTTGCCACAGTTCCTTTTAATATCGCGCTGACAAATGGTAACCCGGCTGAAATTCTGACTGTTACAATTTCAGGTATTCCATCAGGCTGGACGGTTTTAAATACAAACGGCACTTATGATGCAGCCAACGGTACTTGGACAATTACTCTACCAGCAGGCCAGAACTTTACAGGCGATCTTTTGCTCAGTCCCCCTGCAAATTCTGATGTAGACAGCCCTGTTTTAACTGTAACGGCTTCAAGTAATCTTACGTCAGCGCAACAGGCAACATTTGATGTTTGTATCGATGCAGTTGCTGATGCGCCAACACTAACCGTTTCAAATCTGACAATTGAAGAAGGCATGATGATCAATTTTCCGATCACAACAGCCGTAACCGATACAGATGGATCAGAAGAAATTATCCGCGTTGTCATCACCGGGGTTCCGGTTGGCGTTACCCTTTCTGCTGGGATTTTACAGCAAGATGGTAGCTGGGTTTTAACCCAAGATCAGCTTTCAGGATTGAGGCTGAATACAACAGACGGATCGGTTGGTACTTATAATCTGACCGTAACCTCCTATGTGCGTGAAGTGAACACATCGGGTATGGAACCAAATCTTTTAAACAATGACGCAAACACATCACAGCAAGTAACGCTTGTGATCACGCAAGATGACGTACCAACATTAACTCCTGCGATTAACGTTGTGGATGAAACAGCGGGTCAGCCTGCAACTTTAACAGGCACAGTTTCGGGTACTTTTGGTCAAGATGGTCCTGGCGTTTTTGTCGCCAACGGATCGTTTAGCTTTAATGGTTCAACAGGTGCGGCCCTGACATCAAATGGTGTTGCCGTTATTGTTACCCAGTCTGGAAACACCTACACAGGCACAGCCGGTGGCCAGACAGTATTTACAATTACGATTAATGCGAATGGCGCTTATACATTTTCGCAAGCAAGACCACTTGATCATGCGGATGCTTCCAATCCCAACGATGCAATTAATCTTGTGTTTGGTGTTCAAGGCACAGATAGCGACGGTGACGTTGCAAATACAACAATCACAATTAATGTGATAGACGACGCACCTGTTGCGGTGAATGACGTTGGCGTTGTGAATGGTGTCACGAATCTGGCTGTTGGCAATGTGCTGAGCAATGATGATATATCGAACGATATCAGCAATGTTGTATCGGGGATACGCTTTGGCAGTAATGCTGTTACGAACGTAACAGGTGCGACTGTGATCAACGGCGCGTTTGGTGTATTGACGATCAATCCGAACGGGACCTACAGCTATGCCGCAACAAATGGAGTAACGGGGACGGACAGCTTCACCTATACTTTGCGTGATGGGGATGGCGATACATCAAGCGCGACAGTTTCATTTACAACAGCGGATGGCCTTCCTGTTATTGGGGATGCGAGTTCAAGTGTTGATGAGACGGGGTTGGGACCGATTACAGTGAATGGCAGCTATAGCTTTAACTATGGCACAGATGGCCAGGGGACGACGGGATCGATTGCGGCTGTGAATAATTTTACGTCGGGCGGGTCATTACTGGGCGGCGCTTTAACATCGGGCGGCGTTCCGGTGAGCGTAGCGCTTGCGGGGAATACCTATACGGGTACAGCGGGCGGCGTGACGGTGTTTACCCTTGTGGTGAATACGAACGGGACGTACAGCTTCACCTTGAACAGACCGCTTGATCATGCGGATGGGACGAATGCGAATGATGCGATCAACCTGAACTTCGGTACATTAATTACGGATGCGGATGGTGATACGGATGCCGGCGCGATTGTTGTTACAGTGCGGGATGATGGTGTTGATGCGCGTGCGGATGTTGGATCTGTGACGGGCTGCGCCCCACAGGTAGCCGGCAATGTGCTGAGCAATGATGATGTATCGAACGATGTTGGTAACACGATCAGCAAAGTGACAGTTGGCGGTGTGGATCATACAGTTCCTGCATCGGGTAATCTGGTGGTTACAGGCAGCCATGGCGTTCTGACGATTGCGGCTAATGGTGCTTATAGTTATGTTGCGAACAATCATGCAAATGGCACAGATAGCTTTAGCTATACTTTGCGTGATTTTGATGGTGATGTTGATACAGCGACCCTGACACTGAGCGTGTCTGACGGTGCGCCATCAGCGACCAATACCTTGAACATGGTGGATGAGACAACGCTGAGCAATATGGTGAGCGGAACATTCAATGGATCATATGGCACAGATGGTGCGGGTTCGACTTACTTTACAGTGGCGCCGCAAGGGTTTACGGGTTTTGTGGCATCGGGATCGCTTAAGGGCGGTACGTTAACATCGAATGGCGTTGCGGTGAGCGTGGCGCTTGTGGGCGGCAAGTATGTTGGTACAGCGGGCGGCGTGACGGTGTTTGAAGTGACGATTGATAATGCGGGCGCTTATAGCTTCAGACAGTTCCGTGCCCTTGATCATGCAGATGGAACAAATGCGAATGACGTGATTAACCTGTCATTTTGTGTGGATGTTGTGGATTGCGATGGCGATCTTGCCACTGCAAACCTGATCATCGGCGTCAAAGACGACGCACCTGTTGCGGTGAATGACGTTGGCGTTGTGAATGGTGTCACGAATCTGGCTGTTGGCAATGTGCTGAGCAATGATGATATATCGAACGATATCAGCAATGTTGTATCGGGGATACGCTTTGGCAGTAATGCTGTTACGAACGTAACAGGTGCGACTGTGATCAACGGCGCGTTTGGTGTATTGACGATCAATCCGAACGGGACCTACAGCTATGCCGCAACAAATGGAGTAACGGGGACGGACAGCTTCACCTATACTTTGCGTGATGGGGATGGCGATACATCAAGCGCGACAGTTTCATTTACAACAGCGGATGGCCTTCCTGTTATTGGGGATGCGAGTTCAAGTGTTGATGAGACGGGGTTGGGACCGATTACAGTGAATGGCAGCTATAGCTTTAACTATGGCACAGATGGCCAGGGGACGACGGGATCGATTGCGGCTGTGAATAATTTTACGTCGGGCGGGTCATTACTGGGCGGCGCTTTAACATCGGGCGGCGTTCCGGTGAGCGTAGCGCTTGCGGGGAATACCTATACGGGTACAGCGGGCGGCGTGACGGTGTTTACCCTTGTGGTGAATACGAACGGGACGTACAGCTTCACCTTGAACAGACCGCTTGATCATGCGGATGGGACGAATGCGAATGATGCGATCAACCTGAACTTCGGTACATTAATTACGGATGCGGATGGTGATACGGATGCCGGCGCGATTGTTGTTACAGTGCGGGATGATGGTGTTGATGCGCGTGCGGATGTTGGATCTGTGACGGGCTGCGCCCCACAGGTAGCCGGCAATGTGCTGAGCAATGATGATGTATCGAACGATGTTGGTAACACGATCAGCAAAGTGACAGTTGGCGGTGTGGATCATACAGTTCCTGCATCGGGTAATCTGGTGGTTACAGGCAGCCATGGCGTTCTGACGATTGCGGCTAATGGTGCTTATAGTTATGTTGCGAACAATCATGCAAATGGCACAGATAGCTTTAGCTATACTTTGCGTGATTTTGATGGTGATGTTGATACAGCGACCCTGACACTGAGCGTGTCTGACGGTGCGCCATCAGCGACCAATACCTTGAACATGG
Source organism: uncultured Pseudobdellovibrionaceae bacterium (assembly GCA_964648505.1). GTDB lineage: Bacteria > Pseudomonadota > Alphaproteobacteria > Micavibrionales > Micavibrionaceae > CAZYMI01. The sequence goes on along the minus strand of CAZYMI010000006.1, from coordinate 43,349 downwards.
TGGATGAGACAACGCTGAGCAATATGGTGAGCGGAACATTCAATGGATCATATGGCACAGATGGTGCGGGTTCGACTTACTTTACAGTGGCGCCGCAAGGGTTTACGGGTTTTGTGGCATCGGGATCGCTTAAGGGCGGTACGTTAACATCGAATGGCGTTGCGGTGAGCGTGGCGCTTGTGGGCGGCAAGTATGTTGGTACAGCGGGCGGCGTGACGGTGTTTGAAGTGACGATTGATAATGCGGGCGCTTATAGCTTCAGACAGTTCCGTGCCCTTGATCATGCAGATGGAACAAATGCGAATGACGTGATTAACCTGTCATTTTGTGTGGATGTTGTGGATTGCGATGGCGATCTTGCCACTGCAAACCTGATCATCGGCGTCAAAGACGACGCACCTGTTGTTGTCAGTGATTATATTGACGCACTTCATTACGAATGCATCTATGGCAATATTGTTGCTAACGATCATATTGGTAATGATGTAAATGCAAATGCCTTATTCCAAGTGCAGTATAATGGCGTTACATTTAATGTGCCCGCCGGAAGCCATGCAACAACGATTGTTGGCCAATATGGTGTTCTTGAGATTGCATCCAATGGTAATTATAAGTACACCGTTAATCCGGGCCAAACAGGACAGCATATTGATTATTTTACGTACTCAGTGCGTGATAGCGATCATGATGTGGCTACAGGAACTTTTGCTGTTAGAAATGATGGGGATTGCGGATGTTTCGGTACATCAACAAATGTGAACACAAATACGAATACCAACACGAATATTAATATTAACACGAATGTTGTTGATACGAGTATTTTTGCAGGCACGCAATCTGTTGCGCAAGCGCAGACGATTGCGACAGCGCTTTCTACTGCAAGTGCAAAATCATCCATTGCGGGCGGCGTGGCTGATGTGATTTCATTTGATGATGATCTTCAGGTGGGTATCAATAATTTCATTACCCAGACGACAACAAACGATACGCAAGCGTCATCATCTGTCGTGAGTGCTGTAGCTTCAACTTCTATAACGTACAATACGCCTATTAACGATAATTTTGATGACCATGTGCAGCACTTGGTTACAAGCGCAATAGCAACGGCTTAAAACAGGACTAATTTTACAAGAATAAACGTATAAAGCCGAGCCGAGAGGTCCGGCTTTTCGGCAAAGAGAAATTTGCGTTTATTATCAGAATATTAGCATGCGCTTTTTGATATTTTTACTTGCGGTATGCGCTAAAATAAGGCATAAACTATGAACAATTATTTCAAATTTCAGTCGTTTTGTTTCGGCTACTTCACCAGGAGACTATTTATGAAGGCATCTCGTTTCAGATCGCTTATGTTAGCATGCGCCGTTATTGGGTCGATGACATTTGCTCCCGCCTTCGCGCAAGATAGCGGTGTTGTCAGCTTGCAAGAAGCTTTGCAGGTTGGTTTAACAGCAAGCCCACGCTTCAGTTCAATTGTGAACAACAGATACGCAACAGATCAGGAAAAGCGTCAGGCTGAATCATTATTCCTTCCGCGTATTGATGCTAATGCTGATGCGGGATGGGAATTTACAGATAATTCCACATCAGATAACGAAGACTTGTTCCGCCGCACTGTTGGCCTGACGTTGACCCAGCTTTTGTTTGATGGGTTTGGTGCAAAAAGTGAAAATGAACGTCAGGCAAATCGTCAGGAATCTGCACGTAACCGTGTTATTGAAACGGGTGAATTTGTTGGTCTTGATATTATTGAATCCTACCTGAATGTTTTGCGTCAGCGCGAAACATTGGCGATTGCCCAACAAAACGTACAAAAGCACGAGTCTATTCTAGCGCAAATGATTGACGGGGCATCGGCAGGGCGTTCAACTCAAGCTGATGTTGAGCAGGCAAAAGCACGTTTGAACGTTGCGCGATCAACGGAAGATAGTGTTCGTGAAGCTTTGCGTATTTCTGAATCTCAATACATTCTTAATGTTGGTAATTCACCAACAACATTACAAAGGCCTCCAGCGCCAGCAGGTGTTTTAGCAGCCAATGTCGAAGAAGAAGTTAATCGTGCAATTACTCAAAGCCCTGCTTTGTCTGCGCGTGATGCCGATATTCGGACAGCACAGGCTGAAAAAGAAGCGGCAAAGGCACCTTACTATCCGCGTTTTGATTTACAGCTTAACGGTCAGACAGGTGAAGATCAGGGCGGCATCAATGATTCAAATACGTCTGCATCTGCACTTGTTGTGATGAATTGGAATCTTTATCGCGGTGGAGCCGATCAGGCGCGTGTGAGGGAGTTGACATTTCGTCAGCAAGAATCAAAAGAGATTGCGGCCCAAAATGCCCGCACTGTTGAAGATGACGTTCGGCAGACATGGGCACGAATGATTTCAGCTGGTGAACGTGCAAAAGAATTCCGGGAGCAGTCAGAAGCGAACCAGAAGGTTGTTGATGCCTATCTTGATCAGTTTAACCTAGATCGTCGTACCCTGCTTGATGTTCTTGACGCGCAAAACGAATTTTTTGTTTCTCGTTCAAATATGATTAGTACAGAGTATCTTGAGCTTTTTGCTATGTATCGTCTTCTGGCAATTAAGGGCCAACTTTTACCAACGCTGCAAGTGGCCAATCCTCAGGGGTCTGATCCTGCAACAAAAGGCTAGGGACTTGTTGCCTTTGCTATATTTCAATCTGATTTCAGGCGGCCAACATATTTGGCCGTCTTTTCTTTTTGTTTACTTTTCTAAGCGCACAATGGGCCGTTATGAGTGAGCCAAACAGTATCGCAAAAGACAATAAAATCAGTAGCGTTAAAGGCGTTGCCGATTTTGACCCGTGGCCATTGCAGGCCGATCGCGCATCATTGGGTGATCCGCTTGTGGCGTGTTTGCAAATTATCGCGGGTCATTTTGGCAGGCGCACCAGTCGTGAAAGTTTAACAGCAGGCTTGCCATTACCTAAAACAGGCATATCCCCTGCGTTAATGGTGCGCGCAGCCGAGAGAGCAGACCTTGATATCAAATTGGTAGACAGAGCCCTTGAGGGGATTGCGATCGCACCATCAACACCTTGCATCCTCGTTCTTGAACAAGGGCAGGCTTGTATTTTATGGGGTGTTCTCTATGCCGATAAAAAACCCGCACCTGGCGATAAAACTGAATTTAGCGTTCAATTTCCTGAGACCGCGTCGGAGAAAAGAATAATTTCACTTGAAGATCTTAAGAAAATTTACACCGGATATGCTTTTTATGTGCGCCCTGTTGCAAGGGTTGATGATCGTGCGGGACCCGCGCGTATTGATAATGCCAAAGATTGGTTTTGGTCTACCATTTGGCAGAACAGAAAAATATATTATGAAGTAGGGCTTGCCGCATTAATGATTAATCTGTTTGCAATCGCGATGCCGCTTTATACGATGAACATCTATGATCGTGTTGTCCCAAATGCCGCTTATGAAACATTAGCGGTGCTTTCAATTGGCCTTGCGGTTGTTTTATTTTTTGATCTGGTTATCAAAAGTCTTCGTGCACATTTTCTTGATTATGCAGGCAGAAAATCAGATGTTAAATTATCAGGAAAACTTTTTGAACAATTGCTGGGTATGACAATGTCTTCTCGTCCAGCGTCAGCAGGTGTTTTAGCTGCGAATATGCGTGAATTTGAGAGTATTCGTGATTTTTTTACCTCCGCAACTCTTGCGGCTTTAATTGATTTACCTTTTTGCCTACTTTTTATTTTGCTGATTGCTGTTATTGCGGGTCCTCTGGCTATTATTCCGCTTGTTGCTGTTCCACTTATAATTGGAACAGGCTGGGTTTTACAAAAACCGATGAAGAAAATTACACAAGAATCATTACACGAAAATGCTTTGAAAAATGCATTGTTGTTTGAAACTATAACAGGGCTTGAAACAATCAAGACTCAGGCATCTGAGGGACATGTGCAAAGACGTTGGGAAGAACTGTGTGAAAAATCATCGCGTACTTCCGTTAAATCAAAACGCGTTTCAAACTTTGCCTTAAATATTTCTTATTTTCTGCAAAACATGGTCACAATTGCAATTGTTGGCTTTGGCGTTGTTCTGATTTCAAACGCACATATAACAATGGGGGCGCTCATAGCAACTGTGATGCTTTCCAGTCGCGCGTTAGCGCCGCTCACCCAATTTTCTGGCCTTATGATAAGGTTTAATCAAACGCGTGAATCGCTTCGTCAACTCAATGAATTGATGGAAAAACCGGTTGAACGGCCCGTAGGTAAAACCTTTATTGCAATGCCAGCAATACAAGGTCAGCTTGTTTTTAAAGATGTTGTTTTTGCTTATCCCGGATCATCAGTACCAGCTCTGAACCATGTAAGTTTTGAAATTCAGGCGGGTGAACATATTGGTATTATTGGGGCGGTAGGTTCAGGGAAAACAACGCTGGAGCGTTTGATACTGAATAAGTTTGAACCACAATCAGGTTCTGTACAACTTGATGGAACAGATGTGCGTCAAATTGATCCTGGCGATTTACGTCGTAACATTGGTGTTGTTCAGCAAACGCCGCAGCTTTTTTATGGGTCTGTGCGTGAAAATATTACAATGGGTCATGAAACAGCTTCTGATCGCGCAGTTGTTCGCGCAGCTGAGCTTTCTGGCGTCATGGATTTTCTCAAAGATTCCTCACATGGGCTTGATACCCAAGTGGGGGAGAGAGGCGAGCAACTTTCAGGCGGACAAAGACAGGCAATCGCTATCGCGCGCGCACTTTTGTACGATCCCCCTGTTATTATTCTTGATGAACCTACAGCATCTATGGATCCCGCATCAGAATCGCGTCTTAAGGGGCATCTGGAGAAGTTAACAAACGGAAAGACAACCATTCTTATCACGCATAAAGGCAGCATGCTTTCGCTGGTTGATAAAATCATTCTGATGGATCGTGGTAAAATATTAGCTTTCGGCCCACGCGATGAAATTATCAGGCAATTGCAAAATCGTGACTATGCCGGGTCTGATAAGGCAGGAGCTTGATATGTCTGACCAAAAAAAGCTCGAAGAAAATCTTAAGATTAATAAGCCAGCAGATTGGCTTGCTATACAAGAAAACTGGCTTAAAACGCGCATTGATGTGTTGCAGGCGCACGCCGATGCCTACTTTATTTCGGATGAAGAATTGCCAGCATCACGACATATTTTACTTATTTCAATTGCCACTTTCTTCTTCTTATTTATTGTCTGGGCTTCTCTTGCCCGCATAGATCAGGTTACCCGCGGAGAGGGAAAAATAATTCCGACAGCAAAAATTCAAGTAATCCAGTCCCTTGAAGGTGGGATCATTGATAAATTTTTTGTTCGTGAAAGTCAGGCCGTTAAAAAGGGTGAGACATTAATTCAGCTTCGTAACATTGATGCCTCATCTGATTTGGGATCGAATGAGGCAAGATATCTCGGGTTAAAAGCCACTATTACGCGCTTGCAGGCGGAATCAGAAGGCAAAGAGACTGTTGAATTTGATCAAGAAATCATGAAAAAAGTCCCGCAAAGTGTTACAGAAGAATTAAACGCATTTCGTGCGAACCGCGAAAAAATTTTCGGACAACGTATGGTTTTGGACCAACAACTCGCTCAGCGTCGTCAGGAAGTCAATGAACTTGAACAAAAGGCAGCTGATATTAATCGTGAGATATCTTTATCTCAGCAGGAAAAAAATATGATCGCGCCGCTTGTAGCAAAAGGATCTGCTCCTAAAATTGAATTAATTCAACTTGAAAGGGGTATTCAAGAAAGGCGTACAGAATTAAATGGCGTTCGTCAGGCGATACCGCGTGCTAATTCTGCGATTTCAGAGGCGCAGGCAAGATTAAGCGAATTGATTACAAGTGCGCAGGCGCAAGCCCAGATGGAATTATCATCTAAACTAACTGAAATGAACACAATTAAGGAGACGCTTTCTGCCCTTACAGACAGGAAAGATCGGACAGAAATAAAATCCCCTGTAAATGGCACCGTAAAAGATATGCGCTTTATGACTGTAGGGGGCGTCGTAAAGCCGGGCGATCCAATCATGGAAATTGTTCCTATGGATGATCAGTTATTAATTGAAGCCAGAGTAAGGCCTTCTGATATTGCATTTTTACATCCCGGGCAGAATGCTGTTGTAAAAATAACAGCGTATGATTACTCAATTTATGGTGGTTTAAAGGGCAAAGTTGTCGAGATATCAGCTGATAGTATTCAAAATGAAAAAGGCGAAAGTTTTTACAGGGTTAAAGTACGCACTGAACAAAATATGCTGAAACGTAAAGGTGAAGTGCTACCAATTATCCCTGGCATGGTGGCAACGGTTGATATTATGACGGGTCAGCGAACAATTATGCAGTATATTTTAAAGCCATTTATCAGAACAATGACGACATCGATGGGGGAACGTTAAACGGATGATCTGGATTTTAACGCTGTTGTTATTGTGCCATCATCCAGATAGTCGAGCTCACCACCTACAGGAAGCCCATGCGCAAGGCGCGTAATTTTTGGTTTTATCTGTATATTTTGAAGCCTGTCAGTTAGGTAATGTGCGGTTGTTTGGCCATCGACTGTTGCTGGTAAGGCTAAAATAATTTCTGTGATGTTATTGTTTTCAATTCGTGAGAGAAGCTGTGCAATTTTAAGATCGTCAGGCCGGATCCCATCAAGCGCAGACAATACCCCTCCCAGAACATGGTAAGCGCCACGATGCGCGTGCGCACGTTCAATTGCCCATAAATCTGCAACTGTGGCAACCACGCAGATTAATCCTAAATCGCGGCGCGAATCTGTACAAATTCTGCAAGGTTCTGAAGTGTCGAAGTTTCCGCAATCAGTGCAGGTTTTTATAGCACTTGCGGCATGCTGCAAGGTTTGTGCAAGGGGTATCATCAGCTGGTCTTTGCGCATGAGTAAATAAAGCGCAACGCGTCGCGCTGATCGAGGGCCTAAGCCCGGTAATGCTGAAAGGTGCCGAATAAGATGATCAAAAGGATCCGCTGACATTACTTGTTAACGCCGCCAATAACTTTATTAGGATCACGCCATGAAAAAAGTGCAGCAGGAAACTTTAAATCACGAACGCTGTCAAATAACTCAACTTCAGTAATTTGACCTTGCGAATCCAAAACTCGCCATTTTTTTAGCTCAAGTTTTGGTGTCTCTTCAAATCCTAAAGTAATTTTCCCTGCGTTTGGGTCAGCTTTCTGGGCGGCTGTAATTTGTAGCAGGCCACCGCGTCTTTTGACTTCGGTGACGATAATATCACCTGAAAGACGAAGGTTTTTACGCAAAAGAAAATCAGCAAGAGTTTGGCCTATGGGTGCATTGGATTGCTGTTTGATCTGTCCATCATAAAAATAAATAAATACACCATCTGCAACAACAAAATCTTTAATGGGGGGGTCATATTCAAAGCGCAGTTTTCCCGGACGATCTAGATAAAATGTACCCGAAACTTGGGATCCGTCCGGCGCCGTTTGGATAAAGCGCGCTTTAACAGTATCAAGCTTTTGTAAATAGGCTTCCGCGTCACGCACAACATTTTGAACAATAGGTGCGGGTTGCGCAAAAGCGAACAAAGGAGCGATCAGGCATGTAAAAAATATAATAGCAAAGAGCTTCATAGCCAGAACCTAGCACAGTTATTAAAGAAGTCTAGCGTACCAGCACATCCCTTTTACCGACATGATTAGCTGTTGTAACCACACCTTGTTTTTCCATTTCCTCAATAATACGGGCGGCACGGTTATACCCAATTTGCAGGTGTCTTTGGATAAAACTGGTCGATGCCTTACCCTCCCGCGCTACAAGGGCAACGGCCTTATCGTAAAGGTCATCAATTGCAGGGCCTTCGCTGTCATCTTCCCCGCCATCCCCGAAAGTGCCATCACCTTCTGTAACATCTTCAAGATATTCCGGCTCACCTTGGGCTTTGAGGTGATTGACAACTTTTTCAACTTCGTTATCGGTCACAAAAGGGCCATGGACGCGTGTAATACGGCCCCCTGCAGCCATATAAAGCATATCTCCCATGCCTAGAAGCTGTTCAGCGCCGCTATCCCCTAAAATGGTGCGGCTATCAATTTTTGACGTTACCTGAAAACTGATTCTTGTTGGAAAATTAGCTTTAATAACCCCTGTGATTACATCAACCGATGGTCTTTGTGTTGCCATGATGAGGTGAATACCAGCAGCGCGTGCCATCTGTGCCAGACGTTGAATAGCATTTTCAACATCTTTGCCAGCTACCAGCATCAAATCAGCAAATTCATCAACAATAACGACGATATAAGGAAGCTCGGTCAAATCAATCGCTTGTTCTTCGTAAACAGGTTTACCGGTTTCCGAATCAAAACCTGTCTGCACTTTACGCATTAGGGTTTCATTGTTATCACGCGCTTCTTGAAGACGCGTATTGTATCCTTCGATGTTACGCACGCCAACTTTAGACATAGCCCGGTAGCGATTCTCCATTTCTTGCACAGCCCATTTTAACGCAACGATCGCCTTGCCGGGTTCTGTGACAACAGGCGTCAAAAGATGGGGAATGTCATCATAAACCGATAATTCAAGCATTTTCGGATCAATCATAATAAAGCGGCATTTTTCTGGCGGCAGACGATAGACAAGGGATAAAATCATGGTGTTAATCGCCACAGATTTACCAGAGCCCGTCGTACCGGCCACCAGCAGATGCGGCATGCGTGCAAGATCAGCTATAATTGTCTGGCCGCCGATATCTTTACCAAGAACAAGGGGAAGTTTGGTTGTGGATTGCTCGTAAAGTTCTGAAGCTAAAAGTTCTTTTAAGTAGACAGTCTGACGGCGCTTGTTAGGCAATTCAATGCCGATCACATTGCGTCCTGGGACAACAGCTGCGCGAACAGAAACAGCGGCCATTGAGCGTGCAATATCATCCGAAAGACCTATGACGCGAGATGATTTTGTGCCGGGTGCCGGTTCAAGTTCATAGAGTGTAACAACAGGTCCAGGATGAATAGAAACAATATCACCTTTTATATTGTAGTCATTCAAAACCGTTTGCAGCATTTCGGCATTTTTGCGCAAACCGCTTTCGTCAACCTTGTCGGCATCGGCTTGCTTGGGGGGGTCTTGTAATAAATCATGAGCAGGCAGCTCCCATTCACCTTCTGGCAACGAGAATGATTTTTGTCTTAAATCCCGCCCCGCTTTATCTTTAGACATGGCAGGCCGAACAACTTTGATAGATCCAGCAATAGCGCGAGGTGGTATAGGCGCAGCTATATCCTCAGCAGTTTCTTCATCATCCTCGTTGGTGTCGTCATATTCATTATCGCTTTCAACAAGGGTAACACGACGCTGAGGGCGTGTGCGTTTTAGCGTTACTTTCTGGCGCGGTGAATAATCAGCTTGATTGTGAAATCTGATCCAATGAATAAAGTTCAAGATTTTCTGACTAGCGACAGAAAAGGAATGTGCAGCAGAACTGAACACATCGTGCCATTCGTAACGGTCGAGTCCGGTTGCTAGTGCAGCGCATGCAAGCCCGATAAAAGCGCAAAGCAAACCTATAAAAACAATACCCCATCCCGCAGAGATGCTGGTTGGTAAGATGGCGCTTAAACTATTAAGAACGATAGGTCCGCCAGCGCCACCCAGTGAAGGTTGTGTAAGCCATCCAAAAGAAGGGATTAGCGCCAAGCCACAAGCAACTAAAATGGTGCTGGCAAGCAAAAGTGCGAATCGCATCGGCATAAAAGATAATTTTTTTCGAAAGTATAAGCGCAAGCCCCACACAAAAGGAAGCAAAGCAAAAAAGATCGCACCAAGACCTACTGTTTGTAAAAATAAATCTGCAATCTTGGCGCCCAGTAATCCGCTCCAGTTTGAAATATGCGAGGACGCTGTATTAAAAGAAGGATCAGTTGGGTTATAGCTTATAAGCGCCAGACCTGTAAAAACCCCTGCAAAAATCAGTGTAAGCGCAAGGACGTCAATAATTCGCCGTGCACAAAAACTTTGTACCGTGGTGGGTATAAAACGCATCAGACCTTCCGATGCTTTGGGTGATCGTCTGGCAGTGGCCATATTTTAAACTTTTTTGATGGTGTGAATGAGAAAACCGATAAGATGATTGTACGTGTGCTTTGCTGAAAACTCAATAAATGAAGTGGTATTAAAATCGTTTTATTTCAGGGTATTAAGAATATTTTAAGACTTTTTTAAAGTATTTTGTGTAGATGTATTAAGTAAGAAAAGAAACGTCTGATTATTTTTCAACCAAGGATAACAGGAAAGGGTATGATGTCCATGCTGACATCCGCGAACACGCGCCGTAACCATATTCTCCAGACAACTCTTTACACTATATATACCTTCACGCCGCCTGATAAAAATTACGCACTTGCCCATAAAAGATGGGCCTTGTCGGCAACAACCGATCACTTGATGAAAGCCCTTAATATGGCCCATCATCTTGCGCAGCGCGCAGATGTCAGCCGGGTTGAAATCAAGAAACGCTGGCATTGCCAGGTTCGTAATCAGTTCCAGGAAGAAACCGTCAGGATTTACGATGGTCGGTCGCGTGGTTTGCGTGGATTATTGCAGACTGTGTTTTTCTGGTTTAGGCAGTTGGTTGTTTCTTAATCTTTAGCCTTCATCAGGCAAAACGCCCGTTGGGTCAGTTTGGACCATATCAGCGACGCCATTAAATACACGTGCGTTTTCATCCATCTGTTCTTTAAGAATGGGGTTTTCAATACCAACTGAAATAAAAAACTCTGCGGCATCACGTAAAAGTCTCGCTGCAAGTTCAGCATGTGTAATAGGCATGATTTAACCTTTCTGAAGACGGAAGGGGTGGGCAGGATAACAGCCAAGCACACTGAGTTCTGCTGCAAAAAAACGCAGCTCCTCAAGTGCGAGCTTCATTTCAATGCTTTCTATGTGTGCCTGGGCATCAATGTAAAAACGCGCAACAGAGAAACTATCGTCAAAATAACTTTCAAGTTTTGTGATCTGGACATTGTTTGTTGCAAAGCCGCCTAATGCCTTATACAGCGCAGCCGGTATGTTGCGCACAGAAAAAAGCAAGCTTGTCATTGCGGGTGTGCTTTGAAGGTTTGGTATAATTTGTTTTGGCGCCAGCATTAAAAAGCGGGTGACATTATTTTCCTGATCTTGAATATTTTCTGCCAGAATATCGAGCCCATAAATCTCACCTGCAAGACTAGAAGCGATCGCGGCTTTAGAGGGATCCCCCCAGCTTTTAATATCGGCAGCTGCACCAGCTGTGTCATAGTGGTTATGCGCTTTCAGATTTTTAGCTGCGATGAATTTTCGGCATTGAGTTAAGGCATGGATATAAGAATAGACATCAGACACAGCCGATATCTTTGTCCCTTTTAATGCCAGTAGACTCATTCGGATGGGTTCGAAATGCTCACCTATAATATGTAACCCAGCGCGTGGGATCAGATGGTATACATCGGCCACCCGTCCTGCGATGGTATTGTCAATCGGGATCATGGCCAGATCAGCCTTATTGTGGGAAAGGGCGTTTGCGGCCTCTTCAAAGGTTTCAAACGGTATGGTTTTAAGCCCCGGGCAGGCAGTACGGCAGGCAATATCGGCAAAAGCCCCATGCACGCCGGCAAAACTAATCGTTTTAGCCCAGTTCAGGGGGTCATTTGGTTGAATTTTTGTCATTGTATTTGTGCGCAATCTATTTCAGGATTGATCAAAATTGGCTATAAAGCTATGACAGCTTCAAGCTTTAATCACCATAAGAAATACAGGCTCGTCTTTCAATGAACAATCTTGAGAATAATAAAATCTTTGCTGCTATCTTGGTGGCAGGTATCGTTGCTATGTTATGTGGCTTTGTTGCAAGAACGCTTGTTGCCCCAGAGCATATGGAACAGGATGCTGTGAGCGTTGAGGCAGCAGCAGGCCCTGTATCTGGCGGGGGGGCAGCAGTCGCTGCGCCTGAGCCAATTTTGGCACTTCTGGCAACCGCCGATACAGCAAAAGGCGAGAAAGTGCATAAAGTTTGCACGGCTTGTCATAGCTTTGACAAGGGCGGCGCTGACGGTGTTGGACCTAATTTGTGGAACATTGTAGGGAACAAAAAGCATCATATCGCAGGGTTTGCCTATTCAGGTGAGCTTATTAAAGTTGGTAATGGCACTTGGACATATGATGATCTTAATCACTTCTTATGGAAGCCAAAGGACTATGCCCCGGGCACAAAAATGAGTTTTATTGGGGTGAAAAAGCCTGAGGATCGTGCCGCTCTGATCGCATGGCTTCGTACATTATCTGACAGCCCTGCAGCCTTACCGTCTCAAGCAGATATTGATAAAGAAGCTGCGGCTGCGGCACCTCCGAAAACCGAAGAAAATGTAGACGATAAAACGGGGGATAAGCCAGATGCGCAGGTTGATTCTCAAAAAGCAGACGCTAAAGCTGATGCAGACCTTAAAAAAGAAGCTGCCCCTACCCCTTCTTCAACACCGCAAAAACTTATCCCGCAGCCTGTAAAAAAATCTCCGTAATTAAAAACCAGGAAGGTGTGTTAAGGCTGATTTAAGGCCTTTTTGGTATAGTTTTTTTATGCGTGTGCTTTTTGTTGCTTTTTTGATGGCGGGTTTTTTATTTGCTCCTGCTTATGCGCAGAACGCACCCGTTAATGATCCGTCATTTTTAGTGGTGCAAGAACAGCTTGAGGCGGTCAGAAATCGTGATGCAGCCCTTGCTTTTTCTTTGATTGCGCCGTCCTTTCAAAAGAAATTTGCAGACGCAAAAGCCTATTTGCGTGACATAAGATTTAAAGACCATCCTTTATACAGCCATATTGCAGTCAGGCTTTTGGGCAGTACACGATCAGAAAATTCTATCATTCACAGAGTTGAGGTTCAGGATGTTAATGGAAAGAAATCAATTATTCTGTTCCGCGTTGTTCTTGATAGTCATGGAAAGTGGCAGGTGATGAGCGCAGCTACTTTGAATGAGACAGAGCGTTCTTTATAGCATTTTACATAATTTATAAACTTTTCAATTCAAGATGTATTTTTTATAAGGTCTGTTTTTAAAATAGGTCAGACCTTTAAACGCGGGATTTTTAAAAGATAAGCTCTTTAAGGGTAGGGTTTTCGGGATATTTTTGACTTTAAAAAGATGATTTTTATCAAAAGCGCTAATTTCACTTGATTTCAAAAGGGATGTGGCGTTATAACCCCTTGCTGTAGCAGACGGGCGCATCGACATGCCTTGTTCTGCGTATATAAAATCTAACCCTCAGAGGACCAAATGTCGAAAATGAAAACGAAATCGGGCGCTAAAAAGCGCTTCCGTGTTAATGCTGGCGGTAAGGTTAAAGCGAAAGCAGCCAAATCCCGTCACATGATGATGAACAAGCCAAACAGCATGAAACGTAAAACGCGTGGATCCATGATCTTGGCTGAATGTGATGCGAAAATCATTCGCGATAACTTCATGCCGTACTCACGCAAAATTAAGCGGGTTAAGGCAAAGAAAATCACAAATCCCGCGCTTAAATCAGCAAGTGTTGCTGTTAAAGCACCTAAAAAAGCATCTCAGAAAGCGTAAGGAGAGTTCATCATGGCACGCACAAAAGGTGGCCCCCGCGCCCACGCAAGAAAACGTAAGATTATTAAGCTGGCAAAAGGCTATGTTGGCCGTTCCGGTAATTGTCATCGCCCTGCGCTGCAGCGCGTCGAAAAAGCGTTGCAATATGCTTACCGCGATCGCCGCGCGAAAAAACGCAATTTCCGCGCTTTATGGATCCAGCGTATCAACGCCGCTGTTCGGGAATATGGTATGACCTATTCGCAATTTATGAATGGCCTTGGTTTGGCTGGTTTTGATTTAGATCGCAAAGTTTTAGCTGAAATGGCTTATCACGATGCTGACGTGTTTAAATCAATCGTTGACCAGGCAAAAACAGCTTTATCAAAAAAGGCAGCTTAAAATGTCCAAGCCAAAACCAGAAAATAAACCAAGTATTTTCAGTGTTTTTGATGGCGCAGTCACTCCTCGTGATAAATATCTACATCGCATGGAAATAGAAGATCGTGTCTGGGAAACAATGGGTCTTCTGACACTTCGGGGCCTGAGAACAAAACTTGGGCTGAGGTTTACACAAGGCTAATTTTTAATCGGCCTGTCGGGCCGCTTTTTTATTCGTTCACGGCCACTTTTAACGATTGTCATTCAGTGGTAAAAGCATTCTATGACAAGCATTAATGCCCTTAAAGATGAATTGATTACCCTTGTAAATACCGCAGGCGATTTAAATACGCTTGAAGCTGCGCGCGTTACAGCGCTTGGAAAAAAAGGGCGTATCACTGATTTGATGAAAACCCTTGGCAGTTTAACACCTGATGAGCGTAAATCTCAGGGGCAGGAGCTTAATCGCCTTAAAGATGAAATTGAAACGCTTATCAATAGGCAGTCCGAAGCGTTGCAGGCACAGGCCCTTAAAGACAGGCTTGCCCAAGAAACAATTGATATAAGCCTATCGCCGCGCCCTGAACGTCGGGGCACAATACATCCTATTTCGCAAACCATGGATGAACTTGTGTCCATTTTCGCACAGATGGGGTTCACGGTTGCTGAAGGGCCGGATATTGAAGATGATTTTCACAATTTTACAGCCTTAAATTTCCCGCCCGGTCACCCTGCACGCGAAATGCACGATACATTTTATATGCCCGATGATCCGGATGCTGAAGGTGATTATAAGCGCAAATTACTGCGTACACATACATCAACTGTTCAGATTCGTCATATGCTGACCCATAAGCCGCCTTTCCGCATGATATGCATGGGGCGCACATACAGGTCTGATTACGATATGACGCACACGCCTATGTTCCATCAAATGGAAGGTATGGTCATTGATAAAAATATCACGATGGCTCATTTAAAAGGGTGTCTGGTTGATTTTTGCCGCGCTTATTTTGGTGTTGATGATTTGCCAGTTCGTTTTCGTCCTTCGTTTTTTCCCTTCACAGAACCTTCAGCCGAAGTCGACATTGGCTGTACGCGTGAAGGCGGCACTCTTAAAATTGGTCATGGTAAAGACTGGCTCGAGATTTTGGGGTCAGGTATGGTTCATCCTAATGTGATCAGAAATTGCGGCCTTGACCCTAATGAATATCAAGGCTTTGCTTTTGGTATGGGTGTTGAAAGAATCACAATGCTTAAATATGGCATTCCAGATTTGCGCACTTTTTTTGAAAGCGATGTACGTTGGTTGTCTCACTATGGTTTTTCTCCACTTGATCGTCCTAATCGCGCCACCGGCGTGCAGGACGAATAGTAAGAATGCTTTTGGATCTTGAGATTAGACCACTTAAAATGTCCGACTATCAGGACTGGTACAGGCTTTGGGTTGCGAATAATGCGGGCAATGTATCGCTTGTGATTACGCAGGAAACCTGGAAGCGTTTACATGACCCTGAGGGCACCTTTAAATCTCTGGCTGCTTTTTCAAACGGCAAAATGGTGGGGTTTTTGCATGCCGTTATTCATCATGTGACAGGGGCGTTGCAGCCTGTATGCTATATGCAGGATTTATTCGTTGATCCTCAAATGCGGCGTAAAGGCATTGCGCGTGAATTGGTGCTTGCCTTAGGGGAAAAGGGTAAGGCGGAGCATTGGCACCGTATATATTGGTTAACAGACGCCCATAACCAGGCCGCTCAAACCTTATATAAAACCTTGGGCGTAAGGCTGGATTTTAGCTTACATGCCTGGCCATTAGATCATTAATATTGACATAATATTACTATTTTCGTTATTGTCATTCTATGGCCTCTTCTCGACCCAGATATTTTAAAAGGAAGCTCGCAACTTTGTTTTTGGGCGCAGTTGCCCTTGATATATATTCAAGGGGTAACGACTTGCCTGATCCGCCATCGGTAACTCATAGCCCTTATTTTGAAAGGCTTGATAGATCCGATGCGCGTAGTAATGAGCGTCTGGGGATCTTACCGCCTCAGGCATCTGGTACAGGCAGTGTTTATGTAGAACCTGCCATTCTTCAAGATTTAGGTATTTCAAAAAATGATGTGCTGGAAGCAACGGGAAATCGTTCAGTTCTAATTCTAAGTAATAATGTCTGGCAACGTTACGTGGATGAAGGGGGGGCGGCAGTTTTTACAGGTCCTGATTCAGAATTAAATAAAATTTATGCTGCTAGGGCCACCAGAGATGTGATTCCTGAATTTTCATCTTTGATCAAAAAAATGGATTATTCAGAAATCACTCTATTCATGGATCAAATTCAAAAACAAATTACAGCTTCATTTTTGATGGGACCGAATGCAAGACCCGGCGATGATCTATGCGTAATCTCTGCTATAGATTTTGGTACAGAAAACACGCTCTCAAGATATAGAATCAATATCCATGAAAATAAAGCATTTAAAGCAGAAATACTCCTTCATGAACTGAGCCATTGTCATCAAGGTGGTATAAATGAATCCTCGTTTTCTCCTCTAACAAAGTCGGTCTGGCATGAAATGGAAGCTGACCGAAGTGTTCGCAGATTGAGAGGGCATAATGTTAGATTAAGAGACACACGTATTTTGATGTATGTAGACAATATCATTGCCAGCAGGGCCCTTGATAAATATGATTTTAAAGATGTGCATTTACCAGATCTTGGCGCTTTGTCTGATCAACCCACATTGGGGGAAGTTAATCGTTATGCCCAAAGTATTTATAGTGCTGTTCATAGAATGTATGATGTTGCCGCGCCAGAGATGATAAAATTCATCCCTGTTTTGGATAAAGCCGCTTCATTTGAAGACATCCCAGCTTCAAGTCAGATCAGGCAGCGCAATAGTATTTTTCGTGATATGCGCTGCGCCACCTCCGAGATACCTATCTTGCGTCATATTTTTTCAGGCTTGTCAGGAAAAAACGCAGTGATCTGCAATGACATATATTTGCAATATTCAATGGCGATGAAGCATCCGGAAATATTTGCACTGGCGGTTGAATCAGCGTTAGCAAAAGGAAAGTTTAGCGATGATCGTAACGCGCAGATCTATGCCAGAAACTATATCAGTTCAGCACGCCGTATATACGCAGACGCATATCAAAAACCCTATGTCCAAGCGATCGAACAAGAATTTATTCGGCCTTTAGCCTCTTCATCAGATTTAAGAGATGCCCCGGTCCCCGGCGCTTGATATTTAGGCTGTAATCCGCTTAATTGAAGGGGCTTTAATTATAAAAGGACCCCTATGAAATTTACATTAAGCTGGCTTAAAGAATATTTGGATACAAAGGCAGACCTTCAGCAAATTGCAGAGGGATTAGTTAAAGTTGGGCTTGAAGTTGAAAGCATTCAAGACCGTGCAGCTACTTACGCCCCTTTTAAGGTGGCCTATATTGAAAAAGCTGAAAAACATCCCGATGCTGACCGCTTGAAGGTCTGCATCGTGGATACGGGGATTGAGAAATTGCAAGTTGTTTGTGGTGCGCCAAACGCGCGTGCTGGCATGAAGGGTATTTTTGCACCCGCAGGTTCTGTTGTACCAGCAACAGGGTCTGTTCTTAAGAAAGGAAATATTCGCGGGCAGGAATCAAATGGCATGATGGTTTCAGAAGCAGAAATGGCTTTGCCAATTACCTTGCCTGATGGGATTATTGAGATAGCGGATAATATTCCCCTCGGGACGCCACTTGCTGATATTTATGGCCTTAATGATCCAGTGATCGATATTGCTATTACGCCTAATCGTGCTGATGCATGTGGTGTTTATGGTGTTGCGCGTGATCTTGCAGCTGCAGGGCTTGGGGTTTTGAAACCTTTAAATTCTTCTTCAGTAAGCGGATCTTTTAAATCTTCAATTGGTGTTAATCTGAAATTCTCATCGGATGATGCAAAGGCCTGCCCAATTTTTGCTGGCCGGCTTATCAAGAATGTAAAAAATGGGCCGTCGCCTCAATGGCTTCAAGATCGTTTAAAAGCGATTGGCTTGCGGCCTATTTCAGCTCTCGTTGATATTACAAACTTTATGACGATTGGTTTTAATCGTCCTCTTCATGTTTTTGATGCAGACAAGCTTCAAGGTAATATTGAAGTAAGATTTGCAAAAAATGGTGAAAGTTTTAAGGCGCTCAACGGCAAGGATTATACAGTGTCAGATCAGATGATTGCGATATGCGATGCTTCTGGTCTTCTTGGTCTGGGTGGTATTATTGGTGGTGAAAGCACGGGGTGCAGTGAAGAAACGACGAATGTTTTTGTTGAATCTGCTTATTTTGACCCCTTGCGTGTGGCGCGTGCGGGCCGGGCTTTGCAAATTGATTCTGACGCGCGCTATCGTTTTGAACGTGGGATTGATCCAGAATTCACGATCCCAGGGCTTGAGATTGCAACACAGATGATTTTGGAATGTTGTGCGGGTGAAGCGAGTGAGATTGTTGTAGCGGGCCGTATCCCAGCCTGGCAAAAAGAAATTTTTTATCATCCTGATCGGGTTGAGACGCTCGGCGGGCGCAAAATGGATCAGATGCGTCAAAAACAGATTTTATCTGCCCTGTCATTTCAGGTGAATGATCAATCTTCTCCTTGGCTTATTCATCCACCATCATGGCGCGGTGATGTGGAGGGCGCGTCAGATATTGTCGAAGAACTTTTGCGTATTGATGGATTTGATCATATTCCGACAGTTTCGTTGCCACACCAGCAAGTTATTGCTGATCGTGCTGAAACAATAGGGGGCGATCGTGGCCGCCGTACACGAATATCGCTGGCAGCGCGTGGATTGCAGGAATGTATAACATGGTCATTTGTTCCCGAAGATTGGGCCAAAATGTTTGGCGGAGGACACCCGTCTTTAAAAATTGCTAATCCGATAAATGCAGAAATGGACCAGATGCGTCCAACGCCATTGCCTAATCTTGTTCATGCGGCTTCTCGAAATGCGGCGCGGGGCTATGGGGCAACAGCTTTATTTGAAGTGGGGCCTGCTTTTGAGCACAATAAGCCCGATGGTCAGCGCACAATTGCTGCAGGCATTCGTGCAGGCAATTACAACCCTCGGCATTGGTCGGGTGCGCATACATCACGTCAGGTTGATGCTTATGACGCAAAGGCGGATGCGCTTTGTGTTCTTGAGGCGTGCGGCCTGAGCAGTTCTTCGCTTCAGATTTCAGCTGGAGGGCCGCAATGGTATCACCCCGGCCGATCAGGCACCTTAAAACTTGGGCAAGTGGCTATAGGGTATTTTGGTGAACTTTACCCTACGATAACAAAAGCACTTGAATCCTCAGAAACGATAATAGCTTTTGAAATCTATCTTGACCGCTTACCTGTTGTCAGAAAAAAGTCGGGGTCTTCAAGGCCAGCATTGAAATTAAATGCCTTGCAGCCTCTAAACCGTGACTTTGCCTTTATTGTTGATGCGCATATTGAAGCCGATCAGATCGTTCGTACTGTGCGCGCTGTAAATAAATCGCTTATTTTAGACGCACAAATTTTTGATGTGTATCAAGGCAAAGGCGTTGAAATCGGAAAGAAATCAGTCGCGTTGACAATGACTGTTCAGCCGATTGAAAAAACATTAACAGACGCAGAAATTGAAGCGCTTTCAAAACAGGTCATAGATGCTGTTGTCGCTAAAACAGGCGCGTCTTTAAGAGCCTAGAATCTGATTTTTAGTATCGGTACTGGTCAGATTTAAACGGGCCCTGATCACCGATACCTAAATAGTCAGCCTGCTTTTTGGTGAGTGTTGTCAGTTTGACACCCAGCTTTTCGAGATGCAAAGCAGCGACCTTCTCATCCAGATGTTTTGGCAAAACATAAACTTTGTTTTCGTATTTTCCGGGGTTACACCACAATTCGATTTGTGCAAGCACTTGATTTGAAAATGATGTGCTCATTACAAAGCTGGGGTGACCTGTTCCACAACCAAGATTCACAAGGCGCCCTTCGGCCAGAAGAATAATACGCTTACCATCTGGGAATTCAATCTCATCAACCTGTGGCTTTACGTTGTGCCATTTCATGTTACGTAATGGTTCGACTTGGATTTCATTATCAAAGTGCCCAATATTGCATACGATAGCGCGGTCCTTCATCGCGCGCATATGGTCAACTGTAATCACATCAAGATTACCGGTTGCTGTTACAAAAATGTCAGCATGCTTGGCAGCTTCATCCATTGTTACAACCTGATAGCCTTGCATGGCAGCCTGAAGCGCGCAGATTGGGTCAATTTCAGTGACCATAACCCGCGCCCCTTGAGAACGCAGCGATTCAGCCGACCCTTTGCCGACATCACCAAAACCACATACCACAGCGATTTTACCCGCAATCATAACATCAGTTGCGCGTTTAATACCGTCAACAAGTGATTCTCGGCAGCCATATAAATTATCAAATTTAGATTTCGTGACACTATCGTTAACATTAATGGCAGGAATTTTCAGCTCTCCCTTTTTTGCCATTTCATACAAACGATGAACGCCAGTTGTTGTTTCCTCTGAAACACCACGCACATCTTTCATAAGGTCAGGATATTGTTTGTGCATGCGAATGGTCAGGTCACCGCCATCATCGAGAATCATGTTTGGTGTCCAGTTCATGGGCCCAAAAATCGTTTGATCTATACACCAGATATATTCTTCTTCCGTCATGCCTTTCCAAGCAAAAACAGGAATATTTGCTGCAGCAATAGCAGAGGCAGCTTGATCTTGTGTTGAAAAAATATTGCACGATGACCAGCGCACTTCAGCGCCCAGATCAGTTAGTGTTTCAATTAAAACGGCTGTCTGGATGGTCATATGCAGACAGCCGGCAATGCGCGCCCCTTTTAACGGGTATTTTCCAGCATATTCACGGCGTATCGCCATCAGGCCCGGCATTTCCGTTTCGGCAATTTTAATTTCCTTGCGGCCCCATTCGGCAAGGCTGATATCTTTGACCTTAAAATCTGAAAAAGACTGGTTTTTGTGGGTTTGTTGCGCAGAGGTCATGTGGGTCATCCTTTTTCACGCGATATTAATAAATCTCTGCGATCATTTATGCTTGGGAGAAGTCTTTTGCAAGACTTTTTAAGGAATAAAAATGACGGCACACACAGACAATATAGGTATTTTTAGCTGGCGACCACACCCGTATTTAGCCAGATGTTATCAAATTATTCAAAAAAGTGAGCAAAATCAAGATTTTAAGCCTGTCGGCGAGTACCTGGTTCTCGACGAGGCAGAAGGCCCTGCTTTAACCGAAAAGAAGGTTACAAACTTGACCAGCCTTATGAATGGTAAGCCTGAAGAGGTTATCCCGCTTGGGCATCTTTCTGATAAAAGGATCTTCTTTCACCGGGTTCCTAAACTGCCCGATGTGACACAAACAAAGATCGTTTTTATGGCTCGTGAATTGTCGGGCATGGTGAAAGAAAATGCTATTTTGTGTCTGGAAAATGGAGTGATGGATGATGCTTAAACTGAATCTTATTAATGTATGCGGTGCATTTGCCAAAGCCCTTGATCCCCAGAA
This sequence comes from uncultured Pseudobdellovibrionaceae bacterium, assembly GCA_964648505.1. Taxonomy (GTDB): domain Bacteria; phylum Pseudomonadota; class Alphaproteobacteria; order Micavibrionales; family Micavibrionaceae; genus CAZYMI01. The sequence goes on along the minus strand of CAZYMI010000006.1, from coordinate 21,816 downwards.
ATCAGGGCTGAATGAGGCTGAGATTGTGGCGACCTCTTATCCTGATTCTGCACAGCCGACTGTTACGCCTTAATCTTTCATATCTCTGTGAATAATTGTAACTGGTGTGTTCTGATTTTTTAGCCATGATCCAATATCATGCGCAACAAAAACGGATCTGTGTTTTCCGCCGGTACAACCAAAAGCAATCGTTAAATACGCTTTTCCTTCTTCGCGGTAGCGTGGCAGTAAGGGTTGTAAAAGCGCTTTAAGACTGTTCGTAAAAGGGGCAAAAGAAGTATCAGTAGCGATATATTCTTGAACATCTGTATTTGTGCCGTTCTTTAAACGCAGATTTTCATCCCAATGCGGATTTTTTAAGAACCGAACATCAAAGACCAAATCAGCTTCTCGTGGAATGCCACGCTTAAAACTAAAAGAAATAATTGAGACTGTCAGAAGTTTTGTGTCAGGCTTTAAAAAATGCCCGTGCAGAATTCTTTTTAAATCATGAACAGATAATTCTGTTGTATCGATCACATGGTCAGACATCTCACGCAAATCATAAAGCCAGCGTTGTTCAACTTTTATTCCGTCCGCGATAGGCCTGTCATCTGCAAGGGGGTGTCTTCTGCGTGTTTCTGTGAAGCGTTTTAAAAGCACAGCTTCATCGGCGGTAAGAAAAACAAGAGAAACATCAAGATTATCGCGCGCTTTGAGAGATTCAAGCACAAGCTTCATTGATGCCGGAGAAAAATCACGGGTGCGGGCATCAACACCAATGGCGACCGGATTGTTTAAGGCATGACCAGCCGTACCGAGCAAAGGGTCGAGCAACCTTAAAGGAAAATTATCAAATGCTTCAAATCCCAGATCTTCAAGATTTTTTAGCGCAGATGATAAGCCGGCCCCTGATAGCCCTGTCAACAGGATAAGAGGAATCTTTTTGCAATCGCTCGATGGTGTATTCATGAAGCATCCCGAAGTAAGATGATAAAACTTGCGCCAAGTACTCTGCCTGAATCGTCTGTAATATTCTCAGCCCATATTTTTCCTCCACAGCTTGATATGACTTGCCTGCATATAGCAAGACCAAGTCCTGAATGTTCGCCGAATTTCTCTTGCGAAGGACGTTCACTGTAAAAACGTTCAAATATTTTTTCTTCCTTGCCGGGGGGGATGCCTGGGCCTTGGTCGTTGAAACTAATTAGAATTGAATGTTCTTCACGGGTTAAAGTGACCAGAATTTGAGAGGCCGGCAGGGTGAAAGAAAGTGCGTTGATGATTATATTTTCAAAAACTTGCGCAAGGCGCCCTTCTACGCCAAGGGCAATAAAAGGGCCCTTTCCATTGTGAATCAGGTCAAGTGTGATCGCACGATCCTGGATATGGCTTTGTAGGGCATTGCGTGTGTTGATAAAAAGTTTCTCCAGGTCAATCGCTCCTAAGTTCTCGCGTGATAATTCAGCATCGATCCGCGATGCACGAGAGATATCTGTAATCAGCCTGTCCATCCGTCGAATATCGTGTGAGAGAATGCTGATTAATTGTTTTTTCTGATCTTCAGTTTTAACGCGTTCCAGAGTTTCAATAGCAGAGCGCATTGATGTGAGGGGATTTTTTAATTCGTGTGAAACGTCTGCTGCAAAATGTTCGATACTGTCCATACGGGTCCATAAAGCGCTGGTCATATCACGGAACGCACTTGAAAGCGTGCCTATTTCATCATTTCTGTATGATAGATCAGGTATTTCAACAGATCTGTTCCGGCTACGGCTTATTTTTTCTGCGGCATCGACAAGTTTATTTAAAGGTCTTCCTACAACAGCAGCAAAATAAATCAGCATGATTGCAGTGATTACAAAAATGGCGAGTAATGTACGTGCCATGTCAACTCGCGTTTGCAGCATGGCCGCTTCTGTTTGTGTTTCGTCTTTAATTAAAACGATTGAACCGATAATTTGTCCATTTCTTTTGATTGGCGCGCCAGCAGAAAAAATAAGACGCCCATCAGGGCTTTGCCAGGCTGATACCGTGATCTGCCCCTTTAAAGCTTGGATACGGTTAGGAGCGAGATGAGGAACAGATGTATTATCTTTATAAATTGGAAATTTATATTCAATGGGCAGAATAAGAGAGATTTTATTGACAATATCTTCAAGCGACGAAAGCTCACTTGTGTTTGGGTGGATCGCAGAATTATTGACGCGTGCAAATCCTATAGGTAAGGAACTTGTATCATAAAGCAAAATTGAACGATTATTAGCCTCTGATAAATTCCTTAAATAAGGGTTGAGTTCTTTAAGATGCTCAACGCGCTCTGCTTGATCAGACAAAGATGTTGAAATGAGTTTGATTTCCGTTTCAAGCGATGTGAGTTCGGTTGTAATAACAGCTGTTCTAAACTGGCCTGTTTGTAAAATACCAATTCCAATGACAAGTAGGGCCAGAATATTAACGCCCATCAGCCGCAAGGTTAAACTGTTCAGCCCATGCGCGTTTTTGCCAGAACTATTCACTGTAGCGGTAGCCGACGCCATAAAGTGTTTCGATGGAGTCAAATGACGGGTCTGTTCCACGGAATTTTTTTCTAAGCCTTTTGATATGTGAGTCGATTGTTCGGTCATCAATATAGAGTGTCTCACCGTATGCGCGGTCGATCAACTGGTCGCGTGATAAAACAACGCCAGGTCGATCTGAAAGGGCGCGTAAAAGAAGAAATTCAGTTACGGTAACCGGTATATCCTGTCCTTTCCATTTACAACTATGCCGATCCTCATCCAAACTTAAGGAACCACGAGTAATTTCCGTGTGTTTGTAAGGGTCTTCTGCGGTTATTTCACGCGGGGCGTTGCGACGTAATACAGCGCGAATGCGTTCCAGCAAAAGTCTTTGAGAAAAAGGCTTGGTTATATAATCATCGGCTCCAAGGCGCAGACCTAAGATTTCGTCCAGCTCGTCATCTTTTGAGGTCAGAAAGATTACAGGTGTTTTTAAAGACTGACGCAAGCGAGATAAAACTTCTGTTCCATCAAGTCGAGGCATTTTAATATCGAGCAATATAAGATGAGGTGGGTCTGCCAAAACGCCGGCCAAGCCTTCTTCGCCATCAAAAAAGCACTGAACTTGATATCCTTCGGACTCAAGAAGAATTTTAACCGATGCCACAATGTTTCGGTCATCATCAATAAGGGTTATTTTGTTTCTGTTCATTCAACTATCTTACCAATTTTTTAGCATCCAGCCAGCCAGATAAAGTGATCCGGTTACAAGAACACGCCTTTGATGTGCCAATTGATACAGCATTTCTTTATCAAGTAAGGCAGTTTGAACCGGGCACGTTACGTGCGGCAAAATTTTATCCAGTAGCGATTGAGCGTCAAATGACAATTGTTCATCAGGGATGGAAACGCATGTTATACTTTCCAGATAAGGTAAAAGGGGCTTTATAAAGCACGAAGGATCTTTTGTGGAAAGCATGCCCAGCACAAGATGAAGCTTTAAGCCGTCTTGATTGTACCATTGCTGCGCCTGCTGTGCCAGTGCCTCACTGGCGCTATCATTGTGCCCGCCATCAATATAAATATCAGATCCCTGCATTTTTTGCAGACGGCCCGGCCATGAAGTTTGTTGGATCCCCTTTGCAATAAGGTCAGGGGATGAATTAATAATAAGCTTAGCAGCCATAATCGCATTACCAGTATTATCAAGCTGGTAATCACCCAGTAAAACAGGCAAGGGAAATTTTTCTGTTGTGCCGGCAAAGGTGAATAAAAGCTTGTCTGATTGTTTTTGAATACTCCACTCATGCTCAGCTCTGTAAAGAGATGAGTTAAGAGAATCACCATACTGCACAAATAGTTCAGGAATATTTTGAGCTTTGGCTTCTGGTGTTTGTTTGCCAATAATACAAGGCGTATCGAGCTTCATGATCCCGGCTTTTTCTTTGGCGATATCGGTAAGCGTGTGTCCCAGGTAGGATTGGTGGTCATAAGAAATCATCGTGATAAGTGTTAGCGCAGGGTTGGGAATAACATTTGTTGCATCAAGTCTGCCGCCCATACCTGTTTCAAGAATTGTATAATCAGCGTATGAGCGTGAGAAAGCGAGTAAACCTACAACTGTGATAATTTCAAAAAAAGTAATTGGTTCGCTTTTATTTGCATGCTCAACTTCTTCAAGAAGATCTAAAAGATGGACGCTTGAAATTTCTGCGTCTTGTATAATAAAACGTTCATGGAAACGAACAAGGTGCGGCGATGTCATGACATGACAGGTTTTTCCGTGCGCTTGAAGGATTGCTTTAAGTGTTGCAACGCTTGACCCCTTTCCATTCGTGCCAGCGACGTGAATGACAGGGGGTAGTTTAAGATGCGGATTATCTAACGCATTGAGTAGTCGATAAACACGTTCAAGCCCCAGATCGATTACTTTGGGGTGCAATGTTCCTAGAAAATCAAGTTTTACTTGAAGGGCTTCATCTGCCGACATTTTTATCGGCCCGTCTTATTCCTTTTCAGGATCGATCTTTTTTCTTTTTTTCTATAAGAATCAAGGCTTGCAACAGTGCCAGCAGCTTCAACAGCATGAGACATGATTGCACCTTTAGAATCCAAAGACACAGGCGCTTCAGGGTATCCTTTGCGACTGGCGTCTTTACCTGATTTCATCAAGATTGTTAAAATCATACCGATTTTGTTGCGCAACTCAGACCGCGGAACAACAAGATCAACCATGCCATGATCAAGCAGGTATTCAGCCGTCTGGAAGCCTTCTGGTAATTGTTCGCGAATAGTTTCTTCAATAACGCGTTTGCCCGCAAACCCAATGACAGCACCCGGCTCAGCGATATGTATGTCACCAACCATAGCAAAAGAAGCGCTGACGCCACCCGTTGTTGGGTCACTTAAAAGCACAATATAAGGAAGCTTGGCATTTTTAACCATTTCCACTGCAATAATTGTGCGCGGCATTTGCATTAAAGAAACAGCCCCTTCTTGCATACGTGCGCCGCCAGAAGCAGGCACAGCAATTAAAGCTGCTTTTTCTGATACAGCAACTTCTGCAGCCTTTACTAATCCTTCACCAACACCTGCACCCATTGATCCACCCATAAAATCAAAATCAAAAGCGGCAACAATCGCCTTGTTGCCCCCGATCATGCCTTTGGCGACTACAATGGCATCTTTACGCCCTGTTTTTGCCTGGCTGTCGCGCAGGCGATCGGAATAGCGTTTTTTGTCACGGAATTTTAAAGGATCAAGCGGGACGCTCGGGACCGGCACTTCGTGCCATGATGAGTGATCGAACAAAATATCAAGCCTGTGCTTCACATCAATGCGCATATGATGATCACATTTGTTGCAGACATGCAGATTTTCTACAAGATCGCGCTGAAAAAGCAAAGCCTCACAAGAAGGGCATTTGGTCCATAGATTATCAGGCACATCTTTCTGTCCGACGAATGACTGAATTTTAGGGCGAATGAAGTTTGAAAGCCAATTCATGGTGCTATCCTTTTTTATGGTGTCAGCGATGCTTTTTGGGCTGCAAGCCTGTCTTCAAGATTGCGAAGTTCTTTTAAAGCAATTTTATAAGATCGTCTTAGCTTGCCGTTATGAATCCAGACAATCAAAGAACCCCAGATAAATCCAACCACAACGCCCCCCAGAATAACCAGAGCCAGCGGCAAGATCATGGGCGTTGAAAATGGATTAAGCGTAAGCGATGTATCGCTTCGGTTAAAAATGCAAAATATCAGCAAGGCAGAAAAGCCCAGCGTGGTTAAAACCCACTTCATAATGGCAAGCATTATTCGATGTCCATAGGTCCTGATATTTTTCCGTTCAGGCGGTCGCGCAGTTCTTTTCCTGTTTTAAAGAAAGGTAGTTTTTTAGCGGTAACGCTTACGCTTTGGCCTGTCCGTGGGTTACGACCTGTTCGGCTCTCTCTGGATTTGATCGAAAAAGCACCAAAGCCACGCAATTCAACGCGATCTCCTTTGGCAAGAGCTGATGCCATTTCATCAAACACAGTTTCGACTATGCGTTCAATGTCGCGTAAGTACAGATGTGGGTTACGTTCTGCCAGCATCTGGATCAATTCGGATTTGGTCATCGCGTCTCCTTCCTAAGAACGGTCAGTGGCATTAAGTCACTATCATGTTGATATGAAACATAAAACCTACATTGACCGCGAGAAGGCCAGAATTCCCTGAAAAGCCTGGCGCGTCAAGGAAAACTTTAGGCAATTGTTTGAAGGAATTAGATTTTTTAGCTTTTTAAGCAGCTATAGACCCAGAAATTTGTGCTTTATACTGGTTTGCGGCAGCTTCAGCCTTGGCAAGTTCTAGTCGGAATTTAAGGATTTCCGATTTTGCCCTGTCTTTCATAACCCGTCCTAAAATAACAGATTTTGAAATAGCCAAGGGATCTGTAAGGCTTTTGTTTTCTATAATCCATGCACAATAATCACTGACAGCATTACGGACCAGGCGTTTATGCGCATAAGCTTTCTCGTAAAGGTCTTTACAGTCAAAAAAAGATAAGGAGTTGTCAGATTGATTGGCGGCTTGTTGGATATACCACATTGACAAAGGGCCTCCCCGACCCGGTTTTTTGAGTGAAGTCTTAAGACTTTCTTAATTATTAAATTAGGATAAAAACCTTAGTACGATTCCAATGAAATGTCAATTTTATGCACAAAAGTGCATTTTTAAGTTTTTTGCATAATAATATAAATTATGATAATTTATAAAAATGATTTTTAGTCCTGTTAGGGGAACGCTTAGGAAAGCTCTTACACTGGCTGCAAGTAGTGGGGCGCAAAGTGCCACCTATTTTGGACCATGTCGGTATTGACCCGTCTATCTTTTCAAGAATCGTAGAGAATTCGTCTCATGTGGTTCGGTTGGAGGAAAATCAGGAAAATGTTGATTCAAGTTTGGCCTCATACCTATTCTTTTGTGTCGTCTTTGCGTTCTTTTGCAAGCAGTAAAGTGCGCTCTGTTTCACCGTTGGGGCGCATAATGCCATCGCGTTTTAAGCCTTGGTTTGTTTGAAAACGCTCGATATTTCGCGCAAGGCCTCTTGTCATGTAAGGCGAGTTTGGTGCGTCATCTTCAAATCCAATATCTTCAAAGCCGCGCCGTGCGCGTGTAATGTCTTCTGGCGCGTTGGGCATTTGCGGGCCAAAGCTGTCGGTAAGGAATCCGGCTAACTTTTTGAACAGGCTCATTTTGTCTCCATAAAAAAACCCGCCCGCAAGGCAGACGGGTGGTGTTGATGAGTGGATGATAACATATATAGGACAAAATTCCTAGTATATTATATAACTTTATATCAGTTAAGGATCATCTTATGTGCGCTCGGGTCAGGGGCGGGTTGCGCGCGCCTGTAAGATTGAAGTGCAGCGCGCATATGATCATACACACCGACGCCACGTTTATCGCATGCTTCTTTTATAAGGCCTTGAAGGTCATGCATAATGAATTGAACACGCAAAGAGGGTTTTGCTGAAGCATTAAAAAAATGAAATCGCGGGACACCATGTTCTTGTAGTCTTAGCGGTACTGCATCAAAAAAATTGGCAAGTGCAGCGATCGTCTTATTTCGCCATTCATCGCGCTTATAATCCATGTCGTCTGGAAAGATAAAATAAGAGTCATCAATCTGTTTAATATGCACAGCTTGCTCAGCGATTTTTTGCAGCATGCCGTAACCGCCAATTGCTTCAAGCCAGTGTGATAGCCCGTATGAATAGACGCGGACTTGCCCTAAAATAACAGGCTCAGTTTTTTGTGTGAAGACTGGAAGCACTGGCGGCTCTTGTGGTGTGTTTTTGCCGTGATAACAATCCAATACATGTGCTAAGCCGTTTGAAAGAATTATTGTTGAAATTGCTTGTCTGTCAGTAGGTTCTGAGATTCCTGCGGCGCGTAAAGTACCCTTGGCAGCATCTAAAACTGGCGGGCGATCGGTTGAAAGAACGTAATCAATAGGGGCTTGCAAACCAGCTTTTTCGAGCGCGAGCGCCTGGAGTTTAGGGTTAACGCTTTTCGGTACAAAGCCGTGGCGACCCACTAAGTAATTTTGAATGCCAGGGTAGAGCACGCTATATACGTCGTGACCCATCAGTTCTTGGTAAAGCGAAATAGCCGCTTGGCCAGTGGTGTTGGCTGCATAAGGCGTCACTTGTGTTGGAGAACCCAAATCAGCGTCAATGCGTGCTTGCATTTTATAAATGGCTATTTGAATTTTGTTCCAGTCATTTGTGCCAAGTAAACGGCCCAAATTATCCTCTAATCCTGGTATGCTGCGCAGTGTAGCTGATGCTCCACCTGCCGCGCGTGCGTCGCGCATCGCAAGTAAAACATCATGGCTATAAGGCGTTTCAAATTGGCGATAGCGAAACCGCATTTCAAAAAGGGTGCGCTCATCAGCACGTAAGGCTTCAAAATTTAAGTGTGGCGCATTTTCGCGAATCGCTGGAATGGGACTGTCTTGAATGAGTTCAAGCATTTTCACCATACTTGGGTGCGCCGTTAAACCTGCAAGGGATGGATGCTGCACATCCATAGTAATAGGCTGACCGCGCTCAACCGCGGCTTTTGCAGCTGCCATGTAGCATATAGGCGCTTCGCCATAAGTTGAGTGGACATGAATTGTAATGGGTTGGTCGGGGAAGCGGTCATAAAGCGCACCCACAAGTTTTTCAACAAAATGAGGGTCTAGCCGCCCGCTTGCAGATTTTAAATAAAAACCTTGATGCCCCATTTCAACAAGTTTTTCAGCGTGACGAAAACAAGACTGGATTGTGATATTTGGGCTATCTTCAATACAAATCGTGCCTTGGGCAATAATATCATAGCCAAGGCTTTGTGCTTCTTTCACAGCTTTCGCAACACCAACTAAGGCGCGCGCATCATTCATGCCGTGAAAATTCTGCAAAATATTCATACCCATTTTGGCATATTCAAAAACAGTTGCGCGTACAACGTCATACGCTTGCGGTTCGTAGCTAAATAAAAAATCGCCACGTATCAGCGCGGATTGACGAACATTAAGCGCTTTAAAGAAAGAAATAATTTTTTCAACTTCATTCCACTCGTCGCGCCTTTTTTTTGCAAACAAATCAAAGAAGGTTCCGCCACCCGTTTGAATGGAGCTGACGCCGGTTAAATGCGCGTTTGGGTGTGCTGTTATAATTTCGTCAGCCGATGGGTTGGTGCCAAACAAAGATTGAATGGCATCGCGATAGACTTCTTGGAACTTTATTAACTGCATAAATCGAGCCCTGAATTTCAATATTATAGGGGTGACTATATTTGAAACATTAAAATTATGTCAATATTATTATTGCAAATGCACATACAAAACAGGCCCCGTATTTCAACGGGGCCTGTTTTAAATTATCTAAAGCTTAAACCGCGGCGTTATTCGCTGGCTTCATCTTTTGCAGGGGCTGAACCTTTAAGGGCTGCACCTAAAATGTCACCAAGGGACGCACCGGATTCAGTTGATCCGTAAGCGGCCATGGCTTCTTTATCCTCATCCAGTTCGCGCTGTTTGATGGAAAGCTGCAGCTTCTTGGTTTTTGCATCGATGGCTGTAACTTTCGCATCCACTTTTTCACCAACAGCAAAGCGGTCTGTGCGCTGTTCTGAACGCTCGCGTGACAGATCAGCTTTTTTGATATGACCTGAAAGCGATTCATTCACCAAAACGTCTATTCCTTTATCAGAAATTGCCGTTACCGTGCATGTGACAGTCGAGCCTTTGGCAACGCCTTTAAGGGCGCCTTCATGTGGATCGGATGTCAGCTGCTTGATACCAAGCGATACGCGTTCTTTTTCTGCGTCAACATCAAGGATACGTGCCTTGACCATGTCGCCTTTGGCGTATGCTTTAAGCGCATCTTCTGTCGCATCTTCCCAGCTAATGTCGGAAAGATGAACCATACCATCAATGTCGCCATCAACGGCAACAAACAATCCAAATTCGGTGATATTGCGGATTTCGCCTTCAATATCCTGGCCTGATTTGAATTTTTCGGCGAAAGCTTTCCAAGGATTCTCTTGAGTCTGCTTTAAGCCAAGCGAGATACGGCGTTTATCCATATCAACATCTAAAACCATGACATCAACGGTCTCACCAGAATTTAAGATTTTGTTCGGATGAACGTTTTTCTTGGTCCAAGACATTTCTGAGACGTGAACCAGACCTTCAATGCCTGTTTCAAGTTCAATGAACGCACCGTAATCGGTTAAGTTTGTCACCTTGCCTGAAAGACGTGTGCCGGTTGTGTATTTTTCAACAACACCTTTCCACGGATCAGATTCAAGTTGTTTCATACCAAGGCTGATACGACCATTTTCTGTGTTGTAACGGATCACCTGTACTTCAATCGATTGGCCGATTGTCAGTACTTCAGAGGGGTTATTGATACGCTTCCATGAAATATCGGTCACATGGAGCAAGCCATCAACACCGCCCAGATCAATAAACGCACCGTAATCGGTGATGTTTTTGACAACACCTGTCATGACCTGGCCTTCGCGCAATGTGCCCAGAATATCTGAACGTGCTTCTTCGCGTGATTCTTCAAGAACTGCACGGCGAGAAACAACAATGTTACCACGCGCACGATCCATTTTAAGGATCATGAAAGGTTGTGGTGTGCCCATAAGCGGTGAAACGTCGCGAACGGGGCGAATATCCACTTGTGACCCTGGCAAGAACGCAACCGCGCCACCCAGATCAACAGTGAACCCGCCTTTAACCCGACCAAAGATGACGCCTGTAACACGTTCTGTTTTAAGATGGGATTGCTCAAGCGTTCCCCATACTTCTTCGCGGCGCGCTTTTTCACGGCTTAGAACCGCTTCGCCATTTTTGTTTTCAATTTTTTCGACATAGACTTCTACGGTATCGCCTATACGAATTTCCGGATCTTGCCCTGGGCTTGTGAATTCGCGCAACAAGACACGACCTTCAGATTTCAGGCCGACATCGACCATAACAAAATCGTCCCCGAGTGAAATCACCCGGCCTTTAACGACAGACCCCTCGAATGATTTTTTTGCGCCGAGGGATTCAGTGAGTAAGTTTAGAAAATCGGACGATTCCGCCCGATCCTGTAGATTGGCAGCTGCATGAGCCATGATATATTTTCCTTTGAAGTTATTGAGATCGATCAGAGGACCCTGCCGCAAGCGGTGTATCAAGGCCGTAACCGTCTGTGTCTTTTCAAACTAAGCGTGAAGCTGTTTTTCAACAATCGAACGCGCTGCATCGAAAGCTTGGTCTGCGTTCAAGTTCGATGTGTCGATTAAAATCGCATCATCGGCTTGGCGCAGGGGGTTGGTGGTACGATTAGTATCGCGATCATCCCGTGCCTTGATGTCTGTTAAGACGGTTATTTCACTAACAGAAGCTGATTTGGTTTGCAACTCCAGAAAGCGGCGTTTTGCCCGAATTTCTGGATTTGCGGTCACAAAAAGCTTTATTTTAGCATCTGGGCAGATATGTGTGCCAATATCCCGTCCATCCAGTACCACTCCTTTATATGCTGTTCCATCGGGTTTTTTAGGCGGATTTGCTGCAAAATTTCGCTGGGCTTGCAATAAGGCTTCGCGTACGCCTGTGAAGGCGGCCACTTTTGAGGAAGCTTGCGACATACGGTGGTCTCTTAAGGCAGGGTCGGAAAGCATTTCAGGGGTGATGTGCCCGGTTAAAGTTTTGGCCGCTTCAAGGGCTGATTTTTCATCTTCTACGTTTTGACCAGATTGAAGCATGGTAAGTGCCACAAGGCGATAAAGCGCACCTGTATCCAGATAGGCACAATCAAAATGCACGGCTAAGCGGCGTGCAAGCGTTCCTTTTCCTGATGCGGTCGGCCCGTCAATGGCAATGATAAATAAATTGGTCATGCTGTACGAAAGTCGATTAAACCATCACCATCCGGCGTATCAAGCTTAGCACCTATACTTTGCATCAGATCAATAAAATTCGGGAAGCTTGTTGCAATAGGTGCGCGGTCATCAATTGTAACAGGCTGGTTACTAACAAGTCCCATGATTAAAAAACTCATCGCGATACGATGATCAAGCGCAGTTTCAATGAAGGCGCCGCCTTCAGGGGGCCTACCTGTGCCCTGAATAGTCAGCCAGTCTTCGCCAAGTTCAATTGAAACGCCGCAGGCATTTAACCCTTCGGCTATTTTTGCAAGGCGATCACTTTCTTTGACGCGTAATTCTTTTAAGCCACTGAAATGACTCGTGCCTTGTGCACAGGAAGCCGCGATCGAGAGAATTGGAAATTCATCGATCATGGAAGCGACGCGCTCTTGTGGCACATCCACTCCTTTTAAAGGCGCCCCGCCTGTTATGATTAAATCTGCAACAGGCTCACCCGCTTCAATCCGCTCATTTGTGTAAGTGATGGCGGCACCCATCTCAAGCAAGGTTTTATAAAGGCCGGTTCGTGTCGGGTTCATGCACACACGCGCAATCGTCACGTTAGAACCGGGGATCAGGGTAGCAGCTACTGCAATAAAAGCGGCGGAGCTTGGGTCAGATGGCACATCGACGGCGCATCCTTGCAGTGATTGCCCCCCCTGAACTGAAATTTCGTGACCCGATATGGTACATACGCCACCAAAATGACGGATCATATTTTCAGTATGGTCGCGGGTTTTCTCTGGCTCAATTACAGTTGTCGTGCCACGAGCGGATAAGCCTGCAAGTAAGATCGCTGACTTTACCTGCGCGGATGCAACAGGCAGCGTATAATTAATTGCCTTAAGATCGTCTGCGCCGCATAACGCAAGCGGTAATTTGCCGCCATGACGGCCCATAAAAGTGACGCCCATTTTTTCAAGCGGCGTTACCACGCGGGCCATAGGTCGTTTTAATAAAGATGCATCGCCTGTTAAAATTGCCGTCAGGGATGATCCCGCAATAAGGCCCATCAGCAGTCGTGTGGAAGTACCTGAATTCCCCATATCTAAAATTGTGGTAGGTTCTAGGAAATTTCCGCCAACCCCAAAAATGCGCCACAGGCCGTCACCGCTTGTTGTAATGCGTGCGCCCATGGCGCGCAAGGCATCTGCGGTGTTCATAACATCTTCGCCTTCAAGTAGGCCCGATATAATCGTCTCCCCCGATGCTAAGGCACCAAACATCAATGCGCGATGAGAGATAGATTTATCCCCTGGCACACGCGCCACGCCACTGAGCGCGCCAGATTTAAAAGATGTGAGCGGTTTGGGAGCAGAAAAGGTCATATAATGTGATAACCCCGCAGCGCCAAAAGTTCAAGGTGCTCTGTCGTTATAGATAAACAATGTTCCCATTTTCAATACGAACATCTGAAGCGAGATCTTGCGGCAAAATAGTTTCCAGATCAGATTTCTTAGGATTTTTAACTTCAAGAATTCTTGAGGCTTGATTTTGAATTGTTTTTTCAAATAAGTTACGTACATCGCGCGCATTTGAAAATTTATGCGAATGTTTCTTTAAATGTTCTTTGTAGTGTTTGTGTACTCTTTCAGTTGTTTCCTTTGTTGCAATGTAGTCGTTTTTTATACAGAAGTTTTCAAATATTTTTGACAGCTCATCTGGTTTATAATCAGGAAATTCGATCCTGTATGGAAAGCGCGATTCTAGCCCGGGATTGCTTCTGAGAAGCTGATCTGTTTCGTTTGGGTATCCAGCCATAATAACAATCATATTATTGCGTCGCGCTTCCATTTCGACAATCAATGTCTCTATGGCTTCATGGCCATAATCGCGACTTGAGTCTTTATATAAACTGTAGGCTTCGTCAATAAAAAGAATACCGCCATCGGCCTTCTCAATTTGCTTTTTTGTTTTAATGGCGGTTTGCCCGATATATTCACCAACAAGATCTTCACGATTTGCCTGCACAATATGGCCTTTCCTCAGTATGCCCATTTCGTGCATGAGTTTACCAAGGCGTACAGCTACTTCAGTTTTTCCTGTACCAGGGTTGCCCACAAAAATCATGTGGCTTGAGGTTTTCACCGATTTGAGTTTGCTCTTGTCTCGCAAATCATCAGATTTTTGCTTACTGAGGAATTTTTTTAATTGAGATTTTACTGTATCTAAACCTATAAGGTCATTTAACGGGTCTGCCGCGTCTTTTTTGGGTTTAGGTTTTGTAAAAAACGACATTGGATTTGCTGGTTTCTCATTTTTTTCTACATTTTTTAAATCTGGGGGTGTATTTCCATCTGATGGGGCTGATTTTTGGAGAGGAACAGGCAGGGGTTTATCTCTGCTTATGTACCAGTGCGCGGCACCTGAATGCCCAAAAAGAGAAGCTTCCCGAAGCAGTTTAAGTCCTTTTAGAATATTAACGTCAGTACCAATTCCCTCAAAATAAATCTGACCAAGATAGAACTTAAAATCTTCATCAGATGCATGTTGTCTTAAGTAATGGTCGGGTTTGCAAGCGAGACCAGCTTCAAGATAATTGATAGCGTCAGATAAATCACCGTCTATTCCTTTTTGACCAGCAAGCAAGAGGCGCGCTTTTAAAAGAAGGCATTCTCTGGATTGTGCTTCTATGCCTTTTGTAAGGTAGGCGTTGATCGTTCTGATCATTTCCTTTGTGTGTGAGATGTTTGTATTGATCGCGGAATAGGCCACTGAATAACAAGAAATAGTATCACCAAGATCTGCCGCTTTTTTATAAAACGACTGAGATTTTGAACTATTCAAAAAAGATAAAGGCAGAAATTCGCTTTGGTTTGGGTCGTGTAAGAATCCAAGAAGCCAGAGTAAATGCTTGCACTTCGTATTTTCAAATCTGTTCGCAAGATCGCGAACCTGATGCCAATTTAGAATATCTGTGCCAATATGTTTCCATGTTCTTGCAAATAGCATGTAATAGGCGATGTCAGCGTTATCGCCACAGGCAAGTTCTTTGAGGCATCTTTTAAAAAAATCTTGAATTTGAGAAGATGATCCACCTTTGCGTGTGGGGACAAGCACTTCTTTTGATAAAATATTAATCAGGTCTTTTCTTATTTTGTCAGCCACAGCCATAGCACCCTCATTTTTTTATCAATATATTATGAGGATTTCTTACCTGAAATGCAAACTTACCCGAAAGTAGAAAGCTGGCCAGAATAACCTTGGGCAAAGGTCAAAAACTTTTCATTGGGGATCGGGCGAGAGTAACGGAAACCCTGTACTTCGTCGCACCCTTCTTGAATTAAAAATTTCTCATGATCGGCGGTTTCAACACCTTCCGCGATCACTTTAAGGCCTAGCGAGTTTGCAAGACGAATAATTGTGCGTGCAATAGCCGCGTCATCCGAATTATTGAGAGCATTCTTGATAAAAGATTGGTCAATTTTCAGGCGATCAATTGGGAACTGACGTAAATATGAAAGTGACGAGTAGCCGGTACCAAAGTCGTCAATCGCAATTTCAACGCCCAGGCCATGCAGTTCCTGTAAGGTTTTAATGGTTTGGGTAATATCATCCATAAATACGCTTTCAGTTACCTCAAGTTCTAACATATGGGGTGGTATGGCTGTATCGCGCAATACTTTTGACGTAAAAGCAACGATATCGCTTTGGTGGAACTGAGCGCCGGAAACGTTGACAGCAATCCTGATAGGAATACCTGCTTTGTGCCAGCTTGCTGCAGTTTCACACGCTTTTTTCATGACCCATTCACCAATTGGAACAATCAGGCCCGATTGTTCTGCGATCGGCACAAATATGCCGGGCGAAATAAAGCTACCACCTTCTTTGCTGGCATCGGGTTTCCACCAGCGAATAAGTGCTTCAGCACCAATAATCTGGCCAGTACGCAGATCAAATTGCGGCTGAAAGTTTAAAGACAGCTGATCATTTTCAAGCGCATCGCGCAAATCACGCAGCATCTGGAAACGCTGCTGTACCGCACGGTCAAAGTCTTCAAGGTATTCCCGGATTGTATCGCGTCCTTCTTCTTTAGCCCGATTAAGCGCAATATCAGCATTTTTAAGAACAGAATCGGGATCAATGCCATTATCAGGCCATGTGGCAACACCAATTGACCCACGCACTTGGAAAGCTTCGTTGAATACTTTAAAGGGTTCGGCGCGCATAACACCTATTACGCGTTCTGCAATATCTTTTGCAGAATTTATATCGGATGAAAGCGGCATAAAGACAGCGAATTCATCCTCACCGGATCGGGCTACAATGGCACTTTCTGGTAACGCTGAACGGAGCCTTTTACCAACACCACGTAAAATAGCATCGCCAACATTATGCCCCATTGAATCGTTGATATCTTTAAAATGGTCAAGATCCATTGCTACGACGGCAACCCGTTGCCCAGAAAGACTCCCCGATTTTTGCGTGAATTCCTGAAGTTTTTTGATGAATAATGTTCTGTTCGGCAAACCAGTTGTCTGGTCAAAATAAGCCAGCTTGTGAATTTGGTTTTGGGCAGAGCTTTTTGTTTTGCGTAAGTTTTCTGCGTTTTGTCGAATTAAGTTTTGCGCGAGATCAATCGCGCCACCAATTTCATCTAAAGGCGAATAAGGGGAGCGCATAATTTTTGGTGATTCAGGGTTTGATGACGCTGATTTAAGGTTATCGCGTAAAAACAAGATAGGCTCAAGAAGCCAGCGTCCTAATGCAACCATTAAAACAGCTGTGACAAAAGCTGAAAGCAAAAACATGATGAGGATAGACTGATAAACATAGTGCTGTGCGTTATTTGTTGCTTGTGTGGAGTCCATGCGCGCAACAATGTAATATTGCTTTCCTTGCAAATCTTTCGGGCGGAAAATAACTTCATATATTTTTCCATCTGCGGATTGATAAGAACTATTTAGATTTGTTTTTGTTGATAAAACGGTACGAACGGGTTCCCCGTGCAAGGCAAGTGTGGTCAAGTCACCGCCATAAATCGCCATGCCTGATATCACTGTATGCGCAATAATTTTATTTCCAACAGAAGACTCAATTGGTGATTCAAAAGGGCTGGTCTGGTCTGTGACAGCAGGAACCAAAGATGATTTTGCAAGCTGTGAAATGAGATCAAGCTGCTTTTGCTGATAATCTTTTAAGGTCAGGGCTAGTATCGTTGCCTGCACAGTCATGATGGTTAAAAACACCGCAAGTGTAATACGCCAAGACAGACGACTTTTCCAGATCTGGGCAGAACTTGTGAATAAAGGTGCAGATGAGCTCATGGCAGATGATGAAACACTATCCATTTTTGAGGATGAAAAAGTCGTAGGTTCGCTATATCCTACCCCCAAAGCGGTTGATTGTGGAACAGGTCTTGTCATTTTTGTTTTTATACCTTGGTTTTTTGTCGTTTATTTTTTGACCCGGCCTTGTGACCAGAATTCCCCATTTTCACTTTCCATCATAAGCAAATCAGGTAAAGATTAAGTTACATTTATTAAGTTTTCAGAATGACGATTCATATTCTCTTAAGGATTATAAAATGTCTGACCTTCTTATCTTGCTTGATTATTTTGGTATCGTAACATTTGCAATTACTGGCTGTTTGCTTGCGGCGCGGCGTAAAGTGGATATTGTAGGCTTTACCTTGCTTGGTATTGTTACGGCAATTGGTGGGGGCACTTTAAGGGATGTGATTCTTGATCGCACGCCTGTTTTTTGGGTACAGGAGCCGATTTATCTTTATCTGTGCCTTGCAACTGCCCTTGTTACATTTTTTGCGGCACATTGGATTAACCGCTATATGCGATGGGTTTTATGGGCCGATGCGGTTGGCCTTGCTGTTTTTGCGGCGATTGGCACTAAGATCGGTATTTTATCGGGCGCAGGTTTTGCTGTTTGTGTTTTGATGGGGGTTATCACTGCAACTTTTGGCGGAATTGTGCGCGACCTTCTGGCTGGCGTGCCGACATTGGTGCTGCATAAGGAGATCTATGTGACGGCTGCATTTTCAGGGGCCTGTGTTTTTTGGGTTTTTTCACAAACCGACATGCCTGAGAATATTATTTTTACGATCAGCTTTGTAACAACTTTTTTAATCAGGGCGCTGGCTTTGGTTTATCGCCTGAAGCTGCCAGGGTACAGATGGTACGACCGCCGACCTGTAGAAGATTAGGGGCTGGCCCCTGTTTGGCAGTTCCATCCAAAAGCGCGAACGCTTCTATAAGCGTAGAAGTTAGAATGGTGCTGTCAGCACTTTTGCCATTTTCATCACGATAAGTTGCAAGAATTGAATACTCGTCGGGTAAAGTTGATTGTGTTTCATCAAGGACAAGTACGCGCCCTTGAAAGCTATTGCCAAGTTCAAGGATATCGTAAAGTGCCGTTTCGGTTGGCTCACCATGTGTGCCGAGCAGTATATAAAGATTATGAATTCTGCTTTTTTCAGATGAGTTCATAATACCAGGAATAAAAGCGCGTGTTTCGGGTGCCTGGTAAATCTTTGGAAAATTATCTTTAAGGAAGTCTGTCCATTCATTATTGCCAGCCTGCCCTGTGACGAAAACAGGATCGAGCCTGCCCTCTTCAAGCAGGTCAATCAGGGCGTTGAGATGGGGGCGAACAAACATGACAGTGATTATATATTATATTATCCATAATATCAATATATTTTATAAATCCTTGGCCAATATTTTGGCTAATACACTGAAATCATATGATTTTTGAACTTGAACACGAAAAAGCGGCATCGCGGCTGCCTCCATTGCTTTGTTTAAAAAAAGGTCACGGGCTTTTCGATCGCTTTGATCGTGGGTTTTATCATCCAGTTCAATTGCAAGCCTGATCGCGCTTGTTTTTTTGTCTATAACCACAAAATCCAAATGTTTTGAGGCAATTTTACGCCCATAAATAGCCCAGTCTTCTTCCTTGACGCACAAAATATCAGCAAGTCTGACTTTTGCATGAATTTCAAAGTCTTCAGGAACCGCCTTTTTTAAAACACGATAAAAGTTCTGTTCCGCAGGGGTTAATAAAGAATCGCAACGCTTGTAAGGGAATTTTTCGCGATATAAAGTGCGCATAAAAAGAAATGCACATATAAAAGCGGCAATGACCACTATAATAAGATCTGTGTTTATCACGTGCTGCAAGGCAGATTTTCACGAAATACTACAGGTTGTCCAACCGCATGCCCTACAAGGGTATCATCACGCATCACAATATGGCCGCGTATGATTGTCATTTTTGGCCAGCCTATCACAGACATCCCATCAAAAGGTGACCAGTTGGATTTTGATATCTGCTGAGCATTTTCAATTTTGCGTTTTGCTTTAAGATCGACAATAGTAAAATCAGCATCAAACCCAACAGCAATCCGTCCTTTTCTAGCAATACCGTGAATGCGGTGCGGCCCTTCGCAGACCAGATCAACCAAACGCTCCAGACTCAAGCGGCCATGATGAACATGGTTAAGCATCACAGGCACAAAAGTTTGAACACCAGGAGTTCCAGAAGGGGTGTTGGGGTACAGACCTGACTTTTCTTCCAGCGTATGCGGTGCATGGTCCGATCCAAGAATATCAACAGTGCCGTCTGCAATAGCGTGCCATAAAGCATCTTGATGGATTTTTTCCCTTATTGGAGGATTTTGCTGGGCTTGTGTGCCAAGCATCTCATAACAATCTGGGGCAAAAAGAGTTAGGTGGTTTGGCAGCACTTCTACTGTTGCATAATCCTTATTCAGACGTAAGAAGTCCATCTCTTCTTTTGAAGTCACATGAAGAACATGCACACGCCGCCCTGTTTTACGCGCTAAATTTACAATCCGTTTTGTTGCATTCAGGCAACTTTCAACCGATCGCCAGACGGGGTGCATCGCCACATCATTACTATCAGCTAAAATGCGGGTTTTGTTATCGATCATCATATGTTCGTCTTCAGCATGAACAGCGAGAACGCGTTTAATATTGCAAAAGATATCTTCTATATGCTGATCTTGTGTAACCAAAAGATCACCTGTGGATGACCCCATAAAAATTTTAATGCCACACACACCGGGCAGATATTGCCATTCTTGCAGCTGCTTGGCATTGGCGGCGGTGCCGCCAAAATAAAATGCGTAATCCACCCAGGCTTCTTTTGCTGCCCGTGCCATTTTGTCAGCAAGAGCTTCAGGTGTAGTTGTTAAAGGTTTCGTGTTTGGCATTTCAAAAATTGCAGTGACGCCACCAAGGGCAGCTGCCTTCATACCCGTTGCAAGGGTTTCTTTATGTTCCATGCCCGGTTCACGAAAATGTACTTGTGTATCAATAACACCGGGTAAAATATGAAGATGGGCGCAATCAATAATCTCAGAAGCAGAGCTTGTGTTGAGTGCGCCGATTTCTGCAATCCGCCCATTTAGGATACCGATATCAGTTTGAACAGATATATCGGGCAAAACACAAGTTGCATTTTTTAAAATCAAATCAAGCTTCATGCCAATTCAATGGCATGAAGTCTAAAAGATGTCTACACAGACAAAAGGTCGCAGGGCATAGTTTTTGTAAGTACTTTGCCAGAATCAATGTGGGCTTCTGCTACTGTTTCGGCAATCAAGGCATGGGCATAGGCTTGTTTAGACAAAGCATTACAAAGCCACCCCGCCCGCGCCATACCTGATCCAAAAGCATCAGATGTCATTTGCATGGCTTCAGAGAGTATTTGTAAATCATGACGAACTTTCATGAAATGCGCACCAAGTTCTTCACCTGACATCGCATCAAAATCCTCTTCTGAACAAAGAGCGTTTTCGTTTAATATTCTGTAGGCCAGCGCTTTGATTACTTCAAGCGCAGGCACTGCTTTAATATTCTGTGTTGCCAATTGACCCGCGATAACAGCACAGGTTAAAAGGGCGCGGTCGGGGCTGCCAATTTCTGCTAGAAAAGTATGCACACGGCTTTTTGTTGTGTCATCTACCGTCATGCGACCGCTCAGCAGCGCTTGAATGTCTTTAGGTAAGGATACGGTCCAGCGTTCAAACATAAGATCACCTGCTTTGTTGTTCTGGCCCTGTCATAGCCCGGTTGTGGTTAGCATCAGGTTAATGGGCTTCCCCTTTTTATAAAAATATGAGAAAACCATAATTGTTCCCTTTTTGTTCGGAGTTATAGGCTATGGTTTCGCGTGTTCGTACAGTGGCATTTGAAGGTCTGGAAGCGCGTGATGTTGATGTTGAAGTGCAAATCACGAATGGCCTGCCAGCATTCACAATTGTAGGGTTGGCGGATAAGGCTGTGGCCGAAAGCAAAGAACGTGTGCGCGGGGCATTGCATGCTTTGGGCCTTTCTTTGCCGCCCAAGCGTTTAACAGTGAACATGGCCCCCGCTGATCTTGCCAAAGAAGGATCACATTATGATTTACCGATTGCGCTTGCTGTTTTAGGCGCAATTGATGTTTTACCGCGTGAGGAACTATCATCCTACCTGGTGCTTGGTGAATTATCGCTTGATAGTTCTGTGCGCGCTGTTGCGGGGGTTTTACCCGCAGCTCTTCACGCGCAGTTGGAAAATCTTTCTTTAGTGTGTCCGGCTGCTTGCGGATCAGAGGCGGCATGGGCAGGCGATTTATCTATTCTCGCCCCGCAAAACCTGCTTCAGCTGATTAATCATTTTAAGGGCACTCAGGTGATGAGCAGGCCAGAGGCAAAACTAAAAGCAGCCCAACCATTTCGTGGACCTGATTTTTCAGACATAAAAGGTCAGGAAAGCGCAAAGCGCGTCATGGAAATTGCAGCAGCAGGCGGGCACAATGTTTTGATGACAGGCCCACCGGGTGCTGGAAAATCTTTGCTGGCATCAGCTTTACCCGGAATTTTACCGCCTTTATCTGCCCAAGAAGCCCTTGAAGTATCC
>CAZYMI010000005.1:89730-110013 GCA_964648505.1 uncultured Pseudobdellovibrionaceae bacterium | reverse complement strand
CTGCGGGTGATCGTGTGCTTGCAGAAAATTACCTGCAATATGCTGAACATTATCAGCGCATGATTGTACAATGGGCAGAAGAACAGGCCCGCTTTGAACCTGTTGAGCAGCCTGTTGTTGCCGATTCTGAAGGGGATCAACCGATTGTCGAGTCTCGCCAGCCAGCTGTTGCTAACCGTTCTGATGTGTCAGTCGACCATGAAGATGATGCTGATTTGGGGCTTCCGGCAAGTATTCTGGGCGGCGTTTCAGGTGTTCAGACTTCATCGGTTGAGATCGCGTAATTTGATCTGAGGCATCAATAGCCTTTTAGGTTTTTGTTGTATCTATGTTTAGCTTGCGTAAAGGGGGCGAAAAGTAGCCCGTGAGCCCAACGATCGTAAGCGCGGCAAAGCCACCCGCAATAATAGAAGGTGCAAGCCCCAGTAGGCTTGCTGCTACCCCTGATTGAAAAGCCCCGAGTTCATTTGAGGAGATAATAAACATCGTACTTAAGGATGAAACGCGCCCACGCATATCCTCAGGAGTTAAAAATTGTGTGATTGTTCCACGCATAATCACGCTGACCGCATCAAAGCCGCCTGATAAAGCCAGAAAAAATACAGCCGTTACAAAACTTTCACTTAGCCCAAAACCAATCATACTTAATCCAAACCCGCAAACAGCAAACATTAGTTTTTTGCCAGAAAGAGATTTCATCGGGAATAGCGCAAAGAAAACGGATAGACAAATAGCACCCAGTGCAGGTGATGCGCGCAGCAAGCCTAACCCTTCAGGGCCAATGTGCAATATATCGCTTGCGAAGGCTGGTAAAATGGCCGTGACACCCCCAAACAACACCGCAAACATATCAAGCGCCATGACAGACAATAACACAGGGCTTTTCAGCAAAAATTCCCATCCAGCACGGATGTTTTGAAAGGCAGGCACAGGGGTTGTAAGGCGAGGATGATTTGCAGAAACTTTTAAATAAAGCGAAAATATAAAAGCGAAAGCTAGTGAAATAACAGGAACTTTCCATGCCAGTGAAGCGCCACCAAAACCATACAAAAGGCCCGCAAGCGCAGGGCCTATGATAAAAGAAGATTGAAAGCCGCTGCTGAGCCACGCTGAAGCGCTTTGTATATTTTTGCGTTCAATAATCTTTGGCAACAGAGAAAAAGAACAAGGGCCAATATAAGCCTTGAACAAGCCGGAAAAAAATATACCTAGAAAAAGCCAAGGCAGAATAGTACCGGAGGGTGGGTTAACAAAACCTCCACCCAGTAAGCAAAGAAGGCTGCTGTTTAAAAATAAAACGAGAATGGAAAGACGATAAATAAGCTTAGGGTTTTTTGTATCTACGATATGGCCAGCAAACAGGGATGAAATAATCGCAGGCAATCCTTCAGTAAGGCCTATCAGGCCCAGCATGAAGGGGTCTTTTGTAATCTCATATACTTGCCACCCTACAATCACCCCTTGCGACTGAAGGGCAAAAGTGACCCCCATTCTTGTGAGCAGAAGGCGTCTGAAATCCGGGATTTTTAAGGGGGGTAGGGTAGATTGGTCGGGCACGTATATCTCGGACATAAAAAATGATAATCAAAGGACACGATCATGGTTACAAAAGTTTGTTTTCACAAGGCTTGTTCCTTATTTCTGCTTTCTTGGGAAATGCGCTATATAATAAGGGTAGAAGATCGTAAAAATTAAAAGTTTTAGGTTAATAAATTAACTCAACCTATTGATGGAGAATAATAAAATGGACTTTGAAAAGTTCACAGAAAAAGGAAGGGCGCTGTTACAAAAAGCCCAGACTTTGGCCTATCGAAAAAATAACCAGTCCCTTGAGCCTGAGCATCTTTTAAAAGTGATGCTTGATGATGATGAGCAGAAAACAACGCAAAAGCTTGTCCAGACAGCAGGCGGTGACGTGGCGCGATTAAGAAGTGATGTTGAGCAGACATTAGCCAAGTTCCCTTCTGTTACAGGGGCTGCCGCAGGATTAAGATTATCAACAGATCTGGCAAAGATACTCGATAATGCTTTGGTGGTTGCCGAGCGTGCAGGCGATAAATTTGTAACAGTTGAACGTATTTTGCAGGCGATGACGCTTGCCAAAGCAACACCAGTTGAAGGCACTTTGGCAGCTATTGGTGTAACCCCGGCAAGTTTGAATGCAGTCATCAACGAAATGCGTAAGGGCCGCACGGCTGATAACGCTTCGGCAGAAGATCAATTCGAAGCGCTTTCAAAATATGCCCGCGACATGACGCAGCTTGCGCGTGACGGAAAACTAGACCCTGTGATTGGCCGCGATGAAGAGATCAGGCGTACCATTCAGGTGTTATCACGCCGTACAAAAAATAATCCTGTTCTGATTGGTGAACCTGGTGTTGGCAAAACTGCAATTATTGAAGGGCTTGCCCAGCGTATTGTGAATAACGATATTCCTGAATCCTTGCGTGATAAAAAGCTGATGTCGCTTGATTTGGGTGCCTTGGTTGCGGGCGCAAAATTCAGAGGCGAATTTGAAGAGCGATTAAAGGCCGTTTTAAATGAAGTGCAGGCAAATGCCGGGCAGATTATTTTATTTCTAGATGAATTGCACACCCTTGTGGGTGCAGGTAAAGCAGAAGGGTCTATGGATGCATCTAATATGCTTAAGCCTGCTCTTGCGCGCGGCGAATTACACATGGTGGGCGCAACAACCCTTGATGAATACAGGCAACATATTGAAAAAGACGCAGCCCTTGCAAGACGGTTTCAGCCAATCTTTGTCAACGAACCAAGCGTCGCTGACACGATTTCAATATTGCGTGGGCTGAAGGAAAAATATGAAGCGCATCATGGGGTGCGCATTACTGACGGGGCAATCGTGGCAGCTGCCACGCTTTCGCATCGTTACATCACCGATCGTTTTTTGCCCGATAAGGCCATAGACCTGATTGATGAAGCATCTTCACGTTTGCGCATGCAGGTTGATAGCAAGCCCGAGATTCTCGATGAATTGGATCGTCGTATTATTCAGTTAAAAATTGAACGCGAAGCCTTGAAAAAGGAAGATGACAAGGCATCAAAAGACAGGTTGATGAAAATTAATGATGAACTTAAAGAGCTTGAAAAAAAATCAGCCGATCTGACGGGGCAATGGCAGGCAGAAAAGCAGAAGGTAGCAGGGGCGCAAAAAATCACCGAGGATCTTGATCGGGCGCGCATTGAGCTTGAACAAGCAGAACGCGGCGGTGACTGGTCTAAGGCAGGCGAATTGAAATATGGCCGCATTCCTGATCTGGAAAAAAGATTAGGGGATCTTTCGGGCGTTTCTGATAAATCCATGGTGAATGAAGAAGTAACCCAAGATGACATTGCGGCTGTTATATCACGCTGGACAGGCATTCCGATTGATAAAATGCTCGAAGGGGAACGCGAAAAATTATTGGCAATGGAAGATAAAATATCCAAGCGGGTTGTTGGGCAAGATGAAGCTGTTCGTTCTGTTTCTGCAGCCATTCGTCGTTCCCGTGCGGGTTTACAAGATCCACGTCGTCCTATTGGTTCATTTTTATTTCTTGGGCCTACTGGCGTTGGTAAAACAGAGCTTACAAAAGCGCTGGCAGAGTTTTTATTTGATGATGATACAGCGCTTGTGCGTTTGGATATGTCTGAATATATGGAGAAGCATTCGGTATCTCGTATGATTGGTGCGCCCCCTGGGTATGTGGGGTATGAAGAGGGCGGGGCGTTGACTGAAGCTGTCAGACGCAGGCCTTACCAGGTTGTACTGTTTGACGAGGTGGAAAAAGCCCATCCGGATGTGTTTAACATTTTATTACAAGTGTTGGATGACGGGCGGCTGACAGATGGGCAGGGCAGAACGGTTGATTTTACAAACACCGTTTTAATCATGACATCAAACCTTGGCGCAGAATTTTTGGTTGCTCAAAAAGAAGGCGAAAGCGTTGATAAAGTGCGCGATGATGTTATGGGCGTTGTTCGTAAAGCCTTCAGGCCAGAATTTTTAAACAGGCTTGATGATATTCTTTTGTTCCGTCGCCTTGACCGCACGCAAATGTCCGGCATTGTTGATATTCAACTTGAAAGCTTGCGAAAGATTTTAAGCGACAAGCACATTGATATGACCATCATGGATGATGCGAAAGCTTGGCTTGGTCACAAAGGATATGACCCAGCTTATGGCGCCCGCCCGCTTAAGCGCGTCATTCAGGTGCATGTCCAAAATCGTTTAGCGGAAATGATTTTAAAAGGGGATCTTACAGAAGGCATGACCGTTACAATTTCTGTGCTTGATGAAGCCCTTTCTTTTAAAGTGGGGCTTAAACCACAGCCGTTGCATTCATCGAAGGTGGCATAAGTTTCCACATAAAAAAGGTTATGAAAACGTAACTTTTTTACGATCTGTGCGGCTTGCACATCTGTGTGGCTCTGATACGATTTTAGGATGAATCGTTTTATCCTTTACGCATCATGCCTTAGCATACTTGCCGCCTGCTCATCGATTACGGCGGGGTCTACGCAAGGAACAACTTTTTTGACCCCCGGGGCAGAAAATTCTGAATGCTATGTAACAACAGATGCTGTGAACGGTATTAAATATCGTGTCAGGCCGCCGCAGACCATTCGTATCAAGCGCAGCAATGATGATTTAATAGTAAAATGCCAGGCACCCGGCAACCGCGAAAAAACATTGCGTGTACCGCGCAGCGTACATAGTGCGGCTGCTTTGAATATAACCAATGGCATCGTGCCTGGCGTTGTCTACGATCATTTTTCAGGGGCACTTTATCGCTATCCCAAAGAAATTAGTGTTGATTTCACTGGTATTGAACCAAAGATTTCAGATTTTCCGGCCTATGAAGCATTGGATACAATTGACCCTGAAACAATTAATACTGAAGATATGGGCCCCAAATCAGCTGAAATTTTAAGTGATTATAACCGTGCGCCCGTGCCGCCTGCTGCAAAAATTGACGATGAAGAAGATTTTAGTCCTGCGATTGATATTAAGCCTTATAACGGCGCTAAGGATGGCTTACGCGGGCGTGTGAACGGCACGTATCTCAATAATTAATATTATTTGACAGCGTTTTGATTCTCGATCAAAATTTTTTTGAACTGGGAATTTATAACACTATAAAAAAGTGTCCAAAGCTAAAAATGACACAACAGATTTAGGCCTTTTGCAATCGGGCGTCTTAAACAGGGCGCGTGCGATGCATCGTTTTAATCGCCATGAAATGGTTGATTTTTTAAGACGCTGCAGGCCAGATCAATTTTCTGAAATGCCTATTGTTTTCACAGGCATACATTCAACAAAATATACGCGCAGGCGTTTTAGTAAAGCAAAAAAGTTTTTTTTAAAATCAATTTTTGAAAGGGCTTCTGCTCAACCAGATCATGCAGGGTTTTCAGACGATCAGCTTGCTAATCTTAAGGCAGGCTACAACCCCGATAAAGGAAATAAAAAAGTAAAATACAGCGTTGATCACGTTGTCGATCTACAACTTGGCGGCACGAACGAGGAAGATAATTTGTGCCTTGTACCTCATATTTTTAATGTATTTAAAATAAGCCTTATAAACACACAAATCGCTGCTTTCATAGATGAAAAAGATGATAAAACAATTTACACATGGGCGCCTAAAAACGAACAGAGATTTGTAAGTGATATAACAATTCAGGATCAATTGGCACGCGATGTATTGCTAGAAGCATGGTCTGATATCAAAGCGAAATCGGCATCTTGCAAACACAAGACGAACCCTTTGCAGCCTATGCGTGCTGATCCTTATCAGATAGCTTTATAGGGCGGATATAAGAATTTATATTGTTAGCGCTTGATTTCGTACAGGCGCGAGTTTTGCATTAGGGGACGGTCTTTTGACACGCAATACACCGCCTTCGTAGTGCCTGACAACATCATGAAGAGGTTCGATCACAACACGCATATGACGAGCCGTTGCATTTAAAAAATTGGTATCATCAAGCATAATACCAATATGCCCTTTTAAGTGAATAATATCGTTGCGCATAAAAGGCCCAGTTTTGGCAATATCTTGCCCTATGTCATCAATCATATGGCCAGAATCGCGTCTGGTATTTATGTGATGACGTTGCAGTGCAAGACCAATAAGTCCTGAACAATCGATACCAAATGAGGATCTTCCCCCGTAAAGATAAGGGGTGTCACTAAGCATAAGCGCTGTTGATGAAAGGTCTTTTGTTGGGGGCGCATCGAGTGGTGTGACATGGGTCTCATGTACCCACAATCCTGATTGTGTTTGAATAAATCCATTTTCAAAATTTGTTGTAAGCGCAAGGCGGCTCATAAAACCAAGTGCATGAACAGGGCGCATTTTAAATGAAGGAGAGGGGTATAAATCAGCAAGGCGTACATCAATAAGGTGGGACAGCGCAGGAAGTGTTTTAGAAAGATATTTATTTTGCACCCATCCTTTGTATCCATCAATCAGGGATGTACCGTAAATCCAGTCACCTTCAATATGCGATGATTGGAATTGTTCGCCAAACAGTAATTGTGAATCACCGCTGCGTAAATGCCCATCATCATCGGGCTGTTCGTGAATCCAGGCGGTGGGTGATATGACTGAATAAATCATGTGTAACGACTTTCCAAATAAGCAAAGACAGATCGCAAGCCTAAATCCATGCCACCTGCTGCGCGCCCAGGTCGACCTAAATTTTCCCATGCGTACGTATCAATATGAACCCAATCCACCCCATCAGGAACAAATCGTTTTAAAAACAGCCCTGCAGTGATGGCCCCGGCAAAGCCTGACCCCGAATTACGCATATCGGCCACTGCGCTGTCCATATCTTTTTGATACTCAGCCCAGAGAGGTAGATGCCACAGCGGATCAGATTGGCTGATCGAGATATTCTGAAGGTCGCGGGCGGTTTTATCTTTGTTTGAGAATAAGGCCGGAATGTCAGTACCAAGCGCAACACGCGCCGCCCCTGTTAGGGTTGCGAAATCAATCACAAGATCAGGATTTTCCGACACAGCCAGATCGAGCGCATCAGCTAAAATTAATCGGCCTTCGGCATCAGTATTCGTAATTTCAACACTTAAACCCTTTCGGCTTATTAAAACATCACCCGGGCGGAAGCTTTCATCCGAAATTGAATTTTCAGCGACAGGGATAATAACACGCAAAGATACGGGCAGCTTTAGCGCCATAATTAAATGCGCAAGCCCCAGAACATGGGCTGCGCCCCCCATATCTTTTTTCATCATCAACATGCCTTGTTCAGGTTTTATATTAAGGCCGCCGGTATCAAACGTTACACCTTTCCCGACAAGGGTTAGCTTTTTGTGTTTTTTGTTTCCCCATTGGATATCAATTAAACAAGGCGGCTGTTCAGCCGCTGCCCCAACTGCATAAACCAAAGGAAAGTTTTTTTGTAAAGTATCTCCTTGTGTAACGTGAACACGCGCTTTGAATGGGTTTGCAATTTGTTTGGCAGCTTTTACCAGTTGCGAAGATCCCAGATGATTTGCAGGTGTATTGATTAAAGTTCGTGTGGCACAGAGGGCATAAACAAAGGCATCGACATATTTTCTATTAACAGAAGCTGGTAAAAATAATTTTGGATACACCGAAGATCGCTTTTTGAAAGCAGTAAAGCGATAAGCAGCGACGCCCCACCCGGCGTAAAGTGAGGGAAGAGATTTTTTTGCTAAGGTTGTTCTAAGGATAAAGGTGCTTTTTTCAAGCATAGTTTTTGAAAGGCGTGCGCTTAAAAAATCAGCAAGAGGGGCGAGCGCATAAAATCCAGGGTTTTCATGGATGATTGCATAGACTATGCGGAGCTTTCCAAGGCCGCTGGTTTGAAGGGCTATATCTCCAACCTTGCCTGTAAATTTTTGTAAAGCCAGTTGTTCAGATTCGGCCTGATTAAGTTTTTTTTCGAAAGCTTTCCAGTCTTGCGCGTTGAGTAAAATAATTTCAATTGAGTTTTTGCCCTTTGAGCGCGCAAAAACATCCGGGACAAGAAAATCAATCATGGGCAGGCCTTTCAATTACCGTAGGAAGACATCTTAACAAAGCCCCATAAAAGCTTCCATAAAGGAATAGCGATTTTATTGAAATTTGTTGTTTTACAGGACAAAGGATCGACAGGGCGGCTGACTCAGGTTATTTTATCTAAAATAAGCGTAAACATTGATGTCAAACCCTGTAACCACTTTAAATTCGCATACGAAGGATACTCCTGAGAAGGAGTGGAAAGCTTTGATGATTCTTGCTCAAAATGGAGATCAGGCAGCGTATCGAAAGCTTTTGAGTGAAATTCAAGGCTGGCTGATGGCTTATTTTCAACGCCGGCTTAAAGGCGCAGGTGCTGATGATCTGGTGCAGGAAGCTTTAATTGCGCTTCATACCAGGCGACATACTTTTGATCCGTCTTACCCGTTTATGCCATGGCTTGCTACAATTGCTCATCATAAGTGGGTCGATCTGGTTCGCAAACAAGTGCGCGCTTCAGAGACGATGCTTGATGATAATTATCAAGGCACACATGAAGATACAGACCCCAGCATTATTAAGGATTTAGATGGTTTACTCGAAAAAGTCCCTCAGGCTCAAGCCCAAGTTATCAGGCTGGTAAAAATCGAAGGTCTTTCAATAGAAGAGGCTGCGAAAAAAACGGGTCAATCTGTTTCCTCCGTGAAGGTTAATATTCATCGAGGGCTGAAAAAGCTGATGGATTTTGTTAAAAAGGAGCCTTCGTGACGAAAAACACGATTGAGTCTTTGGTGCAAGATTTAAAACCTGTGCGGGTCTTAAAAGGGTCCTGGCTCATCGGTCTTTATTTTGTAGGCGCGATTTTATCTGCCATTGCGATTATGGCTGTTTTAGGCCCCCGGTCAGATATGTTCGAACCTGATATGATGGTCATGTTTTCGTGGAAAACAGGCACTTTTTTATTGTTTGCCTATATTTTTGCGCGCGCACTTGTTGTGAATGCCATTCCGGGCCGCAGCCACGATACCATAGGGCGCATTCTTCTTTTTATAGCGATTTGTATTCTGGTGACACCGGCTTTATATGAGTTGTGGCATGTACCATCAGACCAGCTTTTTGAGATATTGACCCATTGGAGCTGCCTTCTTTGCCTGGTCGCATCAGGGCTTGCAAGCTTACCCGGCTTTGCCCTTGCACTGATATGGATTAGAAAAGCGAAGCCGCTACACCCTGAAAAATGTTTACTGCTCGCAGGGACGGCAGCGGGCGCGATAGGTGTTTTTGGATACGGTTTTCACTGTATGCTTGATAACCCAGTTTTTGTCATGTTGTGGTACACGCTGGCCATGCTTGTACCAGCTGCAATTGTGCGCCTTATGACACCATTGATCCTGAAAGGTCGTAATCGTCTGACTTGGTTATTTTCACCTGAATGATATCGCCAATTTGAACATTTTTAGCTTTTGAAACATGCACGCAGCCATCAATATCAGGGGCATCACCTTGCGTTCGGCCTTTCGCTTTTGGCCCATCCACCGCATCAATGATAACCGGAAGCGTTTTTCCAACTTTCTTTTTGAGTAAGGCGCGGCTTACATTTTGCTGAGTTTGCATGAAGCGGTGCCAACGATCTTCCATCACATCTGGTGGCACATGATGATCGAGATCATTAGACACAGCACCTTTGACAGGCTCATATTTAAAGCACCCTGCACGGTCAATTTCAGCTTCTTTTACCCAGTCTAGAAGAAGCTGAAAATCTTGTTCTGTTTCCCCCGGAAATCCTACAATAAAGGTAGAACGAAGTGTAAGGTCAGGGCAGATTTTTCGCCACGCTTTAATACGATCCAGCGTTTTTTCCTGCGATGCGGGGCGTTTCATTCTTTTTAAAACATCAGGGCTTGCATGCTGGAAAGGAATATCCAGATAAGGCAGTATTTTACCATCTGCCATAAGTGGAATGACATCATCGACATGCGGATAGGGGTAAACATAGTGAAGGCGGGTCCAGGCTCCAAGGCTAGACAACCCTTCGCAAAGATCAATGAATTTTGTTTTATAAACTTTATCTTTCCAAGGATATTCTTTGTATTTTACATCGATCCCGTATGCGCTTGTGTCTTGGGAGATGACCAACAGTTCTTGGACGCCAGCTTTTACAAGCCTTTCCGCTTCTCCTAAAACAGAGCTTATGGGGCGAGAGACTAAATCGCCACGTAGTTTTGGAATGATACAAAATGTACAACGATTATTGCATCCTTCCGATATTTTTAAATAGGCGTAATGACGGGGTGTTAATTTAACGCCCTGAGGAGGAAGAAGATCAATATAAGGGTCATGAACAGGGGGCACAGCTTCGTGAACAGCCTTTACGACACTTTCATATTGCTGTGGACCTGTGATCGAAAGAACATTGGGAAATTTTTCTCGAATAACTTCTGGTTCTGCGCCCAAGCAGCCCGTTACAATAACTTTTCCGTTTTCTGCAATGGCATCGCCGATCGCACCTAAGCTTTCATCGCGGGCAGAATCAAGAAAGCCGCAGGTGTTCACAATAACAACATCGGCCCCGTTATAGGTTTGAGAGAACTGGTATCCTTCGGCGCGTAGTTGCGTAATAATACGTTCGGAATCCACAAGAGCTTTGGGGCAACCAAGGGATGTAAAGGCAATAACAGGGGCTTCTTGTGGGGTTTTCATGGAGGGATTTATGCCTGAAAAGAAGTTTTAAGTCAAAAATGTCCCATTTTTTTACGCTTGGTCGATAGATAATGTGCGTTATGAGGGTTTTCAGGAATTGTGAGAGCCACACGCTGCGAAACCTTAATGCCCATATCCAGAAGAGCATTTATTTTCGCAGGGTTATTTGATAAAAGCCTTATCGAGGTTTGTGTGAAATATTTTAAAATTTCTCCGGCAACGTAATAATTGCGCAAATCATCTTCAAAGCCTAACTGATGATTTGCTTCTACTGTATCTGCACCTTGATCTTGAAGGGCATAGGCCTTGATTTTGTTTGTAATACCAATACCGCGGCCTTCATGTTTACGCATATAAATAACAAGGCCGTTACCATCTTTTGCAATAAGCTCCAGAGCTTTTTGTAATTGTTCGCCGCAATCGCATCGTAAGGAACCAAAAACATCTCCTGTTTCACATTCGGAGTGAATGCGCACAAGCGCGTTATTTTGAAGCGAAAGCGTGCTCAGGACACAGTAAGGGGTTTGATCTTGCGTTTCAAAGACGAAGATTTGAAAGTTGCCAAAGCGTGTCGGCAGGGTGGCTGACGTTTTGGGCTGCAAAGTAGGTTTCATCTGGCTCATGGGGCAAGAATATATTTAAATCAAAAGGATCGAGGCCAGTTAATAAAGCCTTTGATGGGTTTCGTCCAGTATATAGCGTATCTGGCGCATTTGAATTCTTTTTGATTAAGACCATCACGTCCCACAGATCTTTTTCCACCAGTTCCCGACAAAGGCTTGGCCCCGCTTCTATAAGGATACAATTGCACCCTGCTGCAACCAGATCATGGATACCCATATCAAGACTATCAGATGTCATTGTATTAAAACCAAGATCCAAATAAGGGGTCATGTCATCAATATCAAGTCGCCCACGCCTGTCCATAACCATCAAAAATCTTTTTTTATCACTAAAATCAGGAACATGCCGGACAGTAAAAAGTGGTTGATCGGTTAAAACTGTTCCCGCGCCTGTTAAGATGGCATCAGACCTTTTGCGCAAACGATGAGATAATTTTAATGTCTCGATACTGGTGAATGTTTTTTGCCCGATGGGGGGGATCATGCTTCCTTGCTCGTTTAAGGCAATCTTTAGAATTAAAAAAGGCTTTGCTGAAAGCTGACGCGTGACAAATCCAGCCATCTGATGCAGGCATTCACGCGAAAGCAATCCGGACTGCACGTTTTTTCCCGCTGAACGTAAAAGTTCTGCGCCGCCTTTTGCCATAGGGTTAGGATCAAGAATTCCAATCAGAATATTTTTAAGCCCTGTTTTTAAAATTAAATTTGTACAAGGCGGCGTGTTTCCGTGATGGGTGCAAGGCTCTAAAGTCACAGCAAGGGTATGAATCGCATTGTAAGTGCCGTTGCGCACGCACAGATCAAAAACTTTTGCTTCTGCATGAAGCTGACCAAATGTTGTGTGCGCTGCAGATGCTAAAAGTTCGCCGTGTTCATCAAAGGCGGCAGCCCCTACGGTAGGATTAGGGCTGGCAGACCCAACCCACGGCGCAGCACTTTGCAGCGCAACAGACATCATCTGACTGGATGTGAACATAAGCCAATATTAGCGATTTGCTAGTCGGTTGCATAGATTATAACCAGCTAAAAAAAGGGCCGCAAAAGCCGCGGCCCAAGTCGGGAAGAGGGGGTAAAAAACAGCTATATCAGGCAGCGTTTTTGATAGGCCTTATGGCTGTGATTGAAGCTATCTGGGCTTGAGGTTCCAAGCTTTCACCATGCAGCGCCATATCAAGCCCTGAAGCTTCTATTTCAGGGGCAACGCGTAGCCCAATAAGGAAGTCCACAACCTTCAAAAGCGCAAATGTAACAATAGCCGTATAGCATACCGTTACTGCCACGGAGAGGAATTGAGCCATAATCTGAGCCGAATTTCCATCAATAAGGCCAGAACCAGGGCCAATTGCAGTTGTCGCAAATACGCCTGTCAGTAGCGCACCAATAATGCCGCCAACACCATGGATACCAAAAACATCAAGAGAGTCATCGTATTTGAGAGCAGATTTCAGCATCGTGACTGCCGTATAACAGCATGCAGCCGCAACAGCGCCTATCGCAAGAGATGCTGAAAATCCAACAAATCCAGCCGCAGGGGTAATAGCAACAAGACCTGTTACGACGCCTGATAATGCACCGACCACCGATGGCTTTCCTTTGTGCATCCATTCGACGGCGATCCAAGATAAGCCCGCTATAGCCGCAGCCGAATTTGTTACAAGCATGGCCATGCCAGCTGATGTTCCCGCTGTCAGCGCTGATCCCGCATTAAAGCCAAACCAGCCAACCCACAATAAGCCGGTCCCAATCAAGGACATGACAACATTCGCCGGTGTTGAAGGTTGATCTTGGCCTGAAATTCTGCGGCCAATCACAAGTGCGGCCACAAGACCGGCAACACCAGAGTTGATATGCACAACTGTACCGCCTGCAAAATCAAGTGCGGGGCCAAAGCCAAACAGGCCTTTAAACCCTTCAACACCAACACCACCTAAAAATCCACCCGGCCCCCAAACCCAATGAGCAACAGGGCAATAGACAGCCAACATCCATAAAGGTGCAAACAGGATGATCGCTGAAAATTTTACCCGATCAGCAACGGCACCAACCAGAAGTGCTGTTGTGATAGCGGCAAATGTCATTTGAAACATGATAAAAACTGTTTCAGGGATTGTACCCGTCAAGTTGGATGGCGTTATGCCAGCAAGCATGGCCTTACCTGTTCCCCCGATTATATTTGAGGAACCTTCAGTAAAAGCGAGTGAGTAACCAATCACAGGCCACAAAACCGAAACAATGGCAACAATTGCTAATGTTTGCATCAGCGTTGCAAGAACATTATCTTTTTTGACAAGGCCACCATAAAACAAGGCAAGGCCGGGAACGCTCATCATCAATACAAGAAGTGAAGAGACAAGCATCCAAGACGTATCGCCTGCGTTTAATGCAGGCTGTGCTGCCTGCTGCGCCTGCGCTGAAGATGTGATTGCACACACACATAGAGCACCTAAAACCACTTTTATATGTTTTGACGGCATATCAATTTCCTTGTTTACTTTGTGTATTGATCCACTTTGCAAAGAATCAAATCTATTGCACTGCACAAGCTACCGAAGGG
Source organism: uncultured Pseudobdellovibrionaceae bacterium (assembly GCA_964648505.1). Classification (GTDB taxonomy): domain Bacteria; phylum Pseudomonadota; class Alphaproteobacteria; order Micavibrionales; family Micavibrionaceae; genus CAZYMI01. The sequence continues at coordinate 96,145 of CAZYMI010000005.1, read as the reverse complement.
GAGCGATAATTTCAAGTCTCATATTTGAAAAACGCATAGCTTAAAATTACGTAAAACTAAAACATTATTGAGGGTGCAACTTTTTAAACCAAAGCATGTACAGAAAAATAAAATAATAGACCAGAAGTTCGCGCACCTCGCTTGGGCGTACAAAAACTTTCAAGTCAAAATGGTCAGCAGAAAAATCCGCAATCTTTACAAGTAAAAATAGCAAAGCGGTTATTGTAACTGTATCAGCGGGAGAGATAGGTTTCAGCCAAGCCGGTAAAGATATTTTTCTTACACTTTGTAAATAAGGTAATAGAAGCCCGCCTGTTATTGTACCAATTTCAAGCAATAATCGCGGCTTCTGATCAAGCCAGTCAGATGTGTTATGAAGATTTGTTTCATTCTGGTCATTAATATCGGCCCAGAAGCTTGGTGTATCCCAATAAAAAAACCATTGTCCCCAGCTGATTTCCTCCCCAGCAATATAAAAAGATCCAAGAGCTGCAATAAAAGCCCAGCAAAACAAAAAAGTCTGTTTTTTATAGTTCAGAATACGCAAGACGGAGAAGGCAACTAAAAACGAACAGAACGAAACAGCGAATTGCAGCAATTCAATTAAACCACCTTCGGAGACGAACGTTTCGACCTCATGGTGAGGCAGTGCAAGCTCAAGTGCAAGCTGTGAAACGAAATAGGCAAGAGGTAACCAAAGCCAAAATAAGGGATGAAGTGAAGCTGATTTAAACATCTTTTTTTTATAAATGTGATTTTTTGCTAGCTTTATAAATATATTGGAAAATATAAAAATTCAAGCACGCTTGTGAAAGTATTTGCTCTTTAATAGCATAGGTTGATGAGCAAGGCATTTACACCTGAAAATGATCCCGAAGATGATGAGCCTGATGATACCCCGTTCGAAGCAGGTGCGCGCAACTGTATGACCCCCGATGGCCACGCAGCGCTGGAATCTGAAGTAACATTTCTAATTCATAAGGAACGCCCCAAAATTGTTGAGATTGTGTCATGGGCCGCTGGTAATGGTGACCGGTCTGAAAATGGTGATTACTTATACAATAAAAAGCGCTTACGCGAAATCGACAGGCGCCTTCGCTATTTAGCCAAGCGTCTGGAAGCTGCAGAAATTGTAAACCCTCAATTTCAACAAGGTCTGGAGCAGGTTTTTTTTGGTGCAACAGTTACTTATAAACGCGAAAATGGACAAAAGGTAACGGTTAAGCTTGTGGGTGTTGATGAAGCGGATATGGCTCAAGGAAAAATCAACTGGCTTAGTCCGGTTGCGCGTGCGTTGTTAAAAGCGCGTATTGGAGATCGTGTTGAATTACGCACAGAAGCAGGAAAAGAAGCGCTTGAGATCATCGATATTGACTATGTGATTTAACTCCTTGTTCTTAGAAAGTTTTTTGGGGCGCTCATTATTGAGGTTCAAGGTGTAACTTTTGCTGGAAAGACAGCGAATATCTCATGAAAGGCAGGAAAAAATGCTTAATGATGAAGAATGGAAAAAAAGGTTAAAGCCTGAGGCATATCAGGTTTTGAGGCATGAAGGCACTGAAAGGCCCTTTACCAGCCCCCTTAATCAGGAAAAGCGCAAGGGGCTTTTTCATTGCGCTGGTTGCGACACCCCGCTTTTTACATCTGATATGAAGTTTGACAGTGGTACTGGCTGGCCCAGCTTTTTTGATGCTATACCCGGACGCCTTGAGGAAAGAACTGATTATAAAATGTTTTTTCCGCGCACTGAATATCACTGCGTAAAATGTGGAGGCCATCATGGGCATGTCTTTAAAGACGGGCCTAAACCAACTGGTTTGCGCTATTGCAATAACGGCGTTGCCTTAAGGTTTGAACCTCAAGACTTGTTATAATTTTTTAAGCACTCTTACAAGAAAGAAAAGCGAAAGACCATGAAATATATTGCTTTGCTTATTCTTGTTGTTGGAGTTTTTTTTCTTGTTGATCGCTTGAGTTTCGCGGGAGCCTTTATAATGCCAGATAACATTGCAACAAAAAACACACCGATTGTGTTGGAGCTTTTTACCAGCCAAAGTTGTTCATCTTGCCCCCCTGCGGATAAAGTGCTTTCTGAGATTGCAAAAAACCCAAACGTGATCGCATTAAGCTGCCATGTAACGTATTGGGACCATTTATCCTGGAAAGACACACTATCAAAAGAAGTATGCACGCTAAGGCAGCGTTCTTATGCCAGCGGAGCCGCTCGGAACAGGGTTTTTACGCCTGAGCTTATGGTGAACGGTGCCGATAGTGTTGTTGGGTCTAATCCGTTTAGTGTTCGCCAGGCTTTACAAAAAAACGCAGGTCAGATTCAAACTGTTGATATTCGCAAATTTGAGAATGGAGATTTTCAAGCGACTTTTCCTAAAATAAAAACAGGTAATATAAGTATCTATATTGTTTCATTTGGAGGGGATCACGTGCAAAACATCGCACGCGGTGAAAATGGAGGTCGCGTTGTTAGTTATACCAATCCAGTTTTAACAATAAAGACTCTAAATGAAAGCTTGGATAGCAACCAGAATGTTGTGAACATTCGAGGAGCAGATATTGCAGATGAAGCAGATGGTTTTGCTGTAATTGTGCACGAAAACAAACCGTCCGGCCTAGGACGCATCCTTGCTGCCGGACAATTTAAATTTCATTCGTAAATTCAATTCAGAATTCACTCTTTCTTTGACGATTCTTTATCATCAGGCGCGCCCCAAAGCTCTTTTACTCTTTGGTCGCGTCCACAGTTCCACCGGTAGATGCTATAGCGAATTTCATTTCTTGTATAATAATCCTGATGGTAGTCTTCTGCTGGCCAGAAGGTCGATGCGTCAATAATTTCAACAGCAATTCTTTTGCCAAGCAATTTTTCTGTTTCTGCGCTGATTGCTTGGGCCTGCTTACGTTCTTGTTCATTTTGCACAAAGATCGCAGGACGGTAAGAGGGACCGCGATCACAAAACTGGCCGCCACCATCGGTCGGGTCAATATGCCTGAAATAATAACGCAATAAGTCCTCGTAGCTTGTAGCTTTAGGATCATACTCAATTTTTAAAGCTTCTATATGCGGCGTTATGCCTTCGCCTTGATCGTGATATGAATCATAGGTTGGATTTTTTATTGACCCCCCAGTGTAACCAGACACTGTTGATGTAACTCCTGCGGCATGGTCGAAGTCTTTTTCGATACACCAAAAACAACCACCTGCAAAAACGGCAATTGATTTCTCAGTTGATATTTTGGCTTCTGGCGCGCTTATTTTATTTTCCACCTCAGCTTTGGATAATGCCGGAAAAAACAGAAAGCCTGCCATGAGCAGGGTAAGCGTAGATTTATTTAATCTTTGATTTTGGTTGGGCATAATTAAACTTTCTTTTGTTAGATATGAAGTGACGTTATTAAAATTTTTGCAGAAGATTTACGAGCCATCGGGTTTTTTTGCTAAACAAGCTTGGCGTATACCACGCCCCAGCTACACGTTTACTAATTTCACCAAGCGTAGGATAGGGGGCAATCATTCCGGCAATGTCGCTCATTTTCATTCCTTTTGATAAGGCAAGCGCCCATAAGCCGATTAGTTCTCCTGCTTGTGGTCCGACAATAGAGGCGCCAAGGATAAATCCTTTCTTGTTTGTGATAACACGAATTTGCCCTATGCTTGTGCGTTCAGCAATTGCACGGTCATTATCAGCAAAGTGCCACTCTATCGTTTTTATATTTTCATTAAATTTTTCACGCGCTGACTCTTGTGTTAAACCGGCCTGTGCAATTTCCGGATCTGTGAAGGTAACGCGGGGCAGCGCTTTATAATTTACTTTTGCTGGAATTTTAAAGCATATATTGCGGATAATAATGCCTGCATGGTAACCCGCAACATGTGTGAATTGAGGGCCGCCTGTTACGTCCCCTGCTGCATAAACAGATTTATTTGTTGTGCGCAGTCTGGCATCAACAGTAATCCCTTTGCTGGTATAAAGTATGCCAGCATTTTCCAGGCTTAGATCTTCAATATTTGGTTTGCGGCCTGATGCCGCAAGCAGATGCGATCCTTCAATAACTTTTTGGGTATCGTTACTTTCCAGCGTTAAAATAATTTTTTCAGATTTATATTCAACTTTTATAACTTTTGTATTTTCATGAAAGCAAACACCCTCATTTTTTAAAGCTTCACGTACAATAGAAACATTCTTCGGGTCATCTTTTGACAGTATTGTTTTAACATCGATCACAGTAACGTGACAGCCCAGACGCTGATGAGCTTGTGCCATTTCAATCCCAATTGGCCCGCCCCCTATAATGATAAGATGGTTGGGTTTGCTTCGAAGTTGAAAAATAGTCTCGTTTGTTAATGTTTTACCTTTATTTAGGCCGGGAATATCAGGAATAAAAGCCCGCGATCCTGTGGCGATAACAAAATATTTTGCTTTAATTATATGCCCATCCGCCTGAACTGTTTTCTGATCTAAAAAGTTTGCCCGCGCCCGCAAAACATTCACGCCCAGTTTTTCAAAGCGGTCTTGAGAGTCGTTCGGTTCTATTGATTTTATTGTACTGAAAACATGATCCTTAACGGCAGAAAAATCGATATCTGGCTCATGGCTCGCAATACCGTCTATATCATTTTTTCGATGTATTTGGGCTCTTTTTGCAGCTGCCAAAAGTGCTTTTGATGGCACGCAACCTGTGTTCAAACAGTCGCCGCCCATTTGTGCTTTTTCAATCAGAATCGTTTTTAAACCGAGTTGGGCGGCGCCTGCAGCAACAGAAAGCCCGCCTGATCCGGCCCCAATAACGCAAAGGTCTGCTGAAATCGAACTTGTCATTATAACGAAACCTGTTTTTGTGTATTTTTATACTTTTTAAAAGCGATAGGTATAAGCGCAAAAAATCCGAGCAAAGAAAATGCAATGGCGATTTGTGGGGATGCAAGGTCTGAAATGGTACTGATATGGCCCAGCTGACGGCCAATATTCGCGTAAACAAAAGTGGCTGGTATAATACCGATTATTGTTGTCAGTGTATAAGGCAGAAGCCTGATATTAAACAGAGCAGGTAGAATATTAACTAAGAAGAACGGGAATATAGGTACCAGTCTTAAAAAAAGCATATAGCCAATAGCATTTTCTTTCATATTGTCAGAAACCTTACTGTAAAAGGGGCCAGCTTTTTCGCGCAAGGTTGTCCCCAGTGAACTGCGCGCAATTAGAAAAATAGCAACTGCGCCAAGGGTGGCCCCTATGACAATGTACAGAGTGCCCAAAATGCCTCCAAATAAAAAGCCGCCCATCAATGTGAGCACAGTTGCAATAGGCAACGATAATGCTGTTGATGAGGCATAAAGTAAAACAAAGGCAAGAACACTCCATACTTCATGTTCAGAAACAAATTGCAAAATTTGATGGCGGTGCACTTTCAGATTATCAAAATTGAATATATCCAACGCACCAGAAAGCCATAAGCCAGTGACTAGGATAATCATTAAAGTCGGTATCAGCCAGCGTAAAAGGGAGTTTTTGGTCATGGACAAGCGTTTGCGTGAGGTTCGGTCATTATACGTACAGATCATAGTTAAAGTTACAGAATAAGCAAATTATTGAATATTTTGAACCGCAGCGTGTAACCATACACGTTCTTACACGAATATTAGGGTAGAAAGGGGCTTTGAAAGTGTTTCACGAAAAAGCAACATTTGCCGCAGGGTGTTTTTGGGGGATAGAAGAGGCCTTTAGTAAAATTACAGGAGTCCTGCAAACCCGCGTTGGTTACACAGGGGGGCATGTTATTGAGCCTACCTATGAACTTGTATGTCGTAAAAATACAGGACATGCTGAGGCGGTAGAGATTATTTATAACCCAAAAGTAACGTCATACATAGAACTGCTAGCGGAATTTTTTTCGATGCATAGTGCCGCAAGTGTTTTAATGCAAGGCCCAGAAAATACGGGTCAGTATCGATCAGCTATTTTCTATCATAACCCATCACAAAAGAAACAAGCGGAAGATTTTATAAAATATCTACAAGATCATAAAATTTACGGGCCTAAAATTTACACCCAAATTGCCCCTGTCGGTTATTTTTGGGAAGCAGAAGAATATCATCAGAAATATCATCAAAAACACGGCTAATCAGTCCTTGTAAAATCTGTTCTTGCTAAAATTTGTCCTTCTTATAAAGTCTTTTTTTGGATAAAGTAACTTTATAATGAAGGATTGTAATGATGAGCAGCCAAACTTTAGCAGATGTGAAAGATTATTATTCCAACGTTCTTAAAACAAACAATGATCTGAAAACAAGCGCCTGTTGCCCGATTGATTCCGTTTCTCCGCGTATCCAGAGCCTGCTTTTAAATATACATGAAACAGTATTGAATAAATTTTATGGCTGTGGGTCGCCCTTACCAGT
>CAZYMI010000005.1:0-89720 GCA_964648505.1 uncultured Pseudobdellovibrionaceae bacterium | reverse complement strand
ACCAGTAGCGGTTGAGGGATGCACTGTTCTTGATCTGGGCTGTGGCGCGGGGCGTGATGCTTTTTTGCTCAGTCAGATTGTTGGTCAAAATGGTCGGGTTATAGGCGTGGATATGACGGATGACCAGCTTTCTGTGGCACGCCAGCATATAGGCTGGCACATGGATAAATTTGGGTACAAAAAGCCTAATGTTGAATTTGTAAAAGCCTATATAGAAGATTTGAAGGCGGCAGGCATTCCTGATAATAGTGTTGATGTTGTTATATCAAACTGTGTTATCAATTTATCACCTGATAAAGAATCTGTTTTTCGTGAGATTTTTCGTGTTTTAAAGCCTGGAGGAGAGCTTTATTTTTCAGACATTTTTACAGGACGCAGAGTGCCGGAACATTTACAAAACGATAAAGTAATGCGTGGTGAATGCTTGGGCGGTGCCATGTATACTGAAGATTTTCGGCGTTTGATGCGTAAAGTTGGAGTGCTTGATATGCGCATAATGTCAAAAAGAAGAATATCGCTTGATCATCAAGATGTAATTAAGATTGCAGGGATGATCGATTTTTATTCAATGACTGTTAGGGCTTTTAAAATTGATCTTGAAGACATTTGCGAAAATTATGGCCAGGTTGCTTACTATAAGGGTACAATTCCTGAATGTCCTCATTCGTATGTTTTGGATGACCACCATGAACTGGTTACAGCTATGCCGATGCTGGTGTGTGGTAATACAGCCAATATGCTTTCGCAAACAAGATTGGCAAAACACTTTACGATTACAGGGAATATGAGCACCCATTATGGCCCCTTCGATTGTTCGGTAAAATCTGAAAATACGGCTGCTAAACCTTTAGCAAACAGTGGGGCCTGTTGTTAGATGCTTGGCGTTATTGGTGGATCCGGATTTTATGAACTAGAAGGTTTGAAAATTACGCATGAGCATAAATTGGAGACTGCTTTTGGCGCACCATCAGATTCCATTTTTGAAGGTGAGTTGGAAGGGCAGAAGATTTTTTTTCTCTCTCGTCATGGGCGTGGCCATAAATTTTTACCTCATGAGGTTAATTATAGGGCGAATATATTCGCTTTAAAAGCGCTTGGGGTTCGAAAACTTTTCTGCGTTTCAGCTGCCGGAAGCTTGCGGTATGAATTAAAGCCCGGTGAACTTGCCCTTGCTGCGCAATATTTTGACCATACGCGCGGCAAAAGAGCGCACAGCTTTTTTGGTGATGGCGTGGCTGCTCATGTCTCCACAGCCTATCCTGCTTGCCCTGCTTTAAGTCGGGATATTAAAGAAGCGGCAGAACGCATTAATTTAATGCTTCATACGAATAAAACTTATGGTTGCGTTGAAGGCCCCAGACTTGGGACGCGCGCGGAAAGTTTTTTCCTGCGTGATGGCGCTCAATGTGATCTGGTGGGCATGACAAATGTGCCCGAAGTTTTTTTAGCCCGTGAAGCGCAAATGGCGTATTGCACTGTTTGTGTAATCACCGATTATGATTGTTGGATGGATGATCCGTCTGAGCATGTAAGTGTCGAAAAGTTTTTTGAAGTTTATGGACAAGGTGTTGCCCAAGCAAAAAAACTTTTGATTGAGCTTTTAAAAAAGCCATTATCGAGAACGCCCGATGATATTCGCAAGGCTTTAAAAACATCGATTTTAACACCTGATAGCAATCTTACATCAGACCAGAAAAAGTGGATGGAAGTGCTGCGTGCTTAGTGATGTCAGTGTTGTTATTCCTTATTATGATGATGAAGATGCATTAGAGCGCGTACTTGATTGTTTAAAAAACACTTCTTGTGAAGTTATTGTATCATCAGAAGGTTCGCGGGCGCGTAGTTTGAATAAAGGCGCAGAAAAAGCAACACGACCTTTTATATGGTTTTTACACGCAGACAGCCAGTTGAGTTTCGATAATTTTGATAAGCTTGAAAGTGAACTTCAAGAAAAACCAGACCATCTGCATTTTTTTGCCCTGGCTTTTGACGAGAAAGGACCCTGGTTTTTAAATGCGTTGGGGGCTAATTTCCGTTCTCGATCATTTGGGGTTCCCTTTGGAGATCAGGGGTTTTGTCTTAGCAAAAAAAATTTTCAAAGAGCGGGTAGATACAATGAAGACCTGAATGATGCAGAAGATTTGATGTTCTTATGGCAGGTAAGGCATGCGGGCTTAGGGCTTAATTTTTTAAACTCCACTTTGAAGACAAGTGCGCGCAAATATAAAAAACAGGGATGGTTAAGGCTTACATTTATATATCAGTGGAAATGGTTAAAAATGTCTGCCCCTGAAATTGCAAAACTTTTATGGGTGCGTTCATGACATCTGCGATTGCAATTTTTGTAAAAACACCATCTTTGTCCCCTGTCAAAACACGCCTTGCCGCAACAATAGGCGCGCCTGCAGCGCAGGAATTCTATCGCCTAAGCCTTAAAGCTATAGAAAGAACGGTTATCAATTGCGGTCTTACGCCTTTTTGGGCCGTGGGTGAAGAAGAAGCAGTCAATAATCCTTTGTGGAGTTCGTTTAAAGCGATCTACACTGGGGAAGGAACGCTTGGCCAAAGGCAACATTTTATTTACTCAAAACTTTTAAGAGAGTTTCAAAAAGTAATATTAATTGGCGTTGATGCACCTCAATTGCAGCCTGATATGATTAAGAAAACACGCCAATTTCTTGAGAGTGGAAGAAGTTTTGTTTTTGGCCCTGCATGTGATGGTGGATATTACTTATTTGGCGGACAGGTTTTGCTTGAATTACAAACATGGACATCCGTACCCTGGAGCCAAGATAGTACTTTAAAAATATTTTCTTCACTTATTAAAGATGATTATATTTATCTTGATCCGCTTACCGATGTTGATGAAGAAAAAGATTTAGAGCGGATGATCCTAGAAATGCCCGAAGAAAAAACAGTAGAGCAGGAAAATATCATTCAATGGTATCATCGCTATCATCAGGGGTTAAGCAAAGATGATCAAAAGCAATAGCGACAGGTACCGCCACAATTTGCGCGATGATAAAATAGGCAACATTACCTGGATAAATACCAGAAAAAGTATCAGTATAAAGCCTTCCTATGGTTACAGAAGGGTTTGCAAAGCTTGTAGAAGCTGTAAACCAAAAGGCGCTAATGATGTATAAACCTACGAGCAAGGGAATTTGATCGGGCTTGAATCGTAAGCCCGCCAGAATGGTCGCCAGTAGGCCGAATGTTGCAACGCTCTCAGCGATCCATTGGCCTGTCCCAGTGCGAATTGTTTGAGATGTTTGCACAATGGGCAAATCAAACATCAGATGCGCAAGCATTGCACCAACAATAGCACCAGCAATTTGCACAATAATATAACTGCAGCTGTTTTTTAAATCGATCTGCTTTCGCAAAAACATTAAAATTGTAACAGCCGGATTAAAATGTGCCCCCGAGATAGGGGCGAAAATCGTAATCAGAACGATGAGGGCGCAGCCTACGGAAATACTGTTTGCAAGCAAGGCGAGGGCGTGGGCGCCTGCCGATAAAGCATCGCCCATGATGCCAGAGCCGATAATAACAGAGAGCAGTAATACGCTGCCTAAAAATTCAGCAAATAATTTTTGGCCAAAACTGTATTGCTTAGGTTGATTTGACATTGTTTTCTAAATAAGTTTTCTAAATTAGTCATTAAGGATGAGCGGAGCAGCTTCCACCACCAAGAACACAAAATTTAGCACAATGCGGATGATTTAGGTAGACCGATTTTGTGGCTTCTTTTAAGGTCTTTCCTAAGTTAAAATTTTCGTCATAAGCTAACAGTGTGCACGCCATAACAGAAGGCGTATCATCGCCTTTATGCTTAACCACCATGCGCGATGATGCACACATCATGTCATCAGGATTAACGTTTAAAATTTGCCAGCACGCTGTCGTAATTTCCGGGACAGGCATTTTTTCATCCATTTCCGGAAAAAGCATAAGCTGTTTGCGGTCATAGGCATCAACAGGGATTCGATGTAGATTAAAAAACTCTTCAAACCCTTTGCGCAGATCAAATTCTGTATCGCCCCATCTTGTTCTGCTTGCGATATCAATTGAGAAGTTATTTTCGCAAAGCCATTTTAGGCCAAGCAGCATAGGATTCCATGATTTTTCACCACGTTCTTCTTCGTGTAAATCTTGCCTGTGATGGTCAATAGAAACACGCAATGTTAAAGAATCCTTATATTGATCGCGCAAACGGAGAATTTGATTTTGCCATTTCATCATCGGGCGCATAGCATTTGTGAGCACAAGAAGCTTGAAGCCGCGGCGCAGAATTTCATCCATTATATTAATAATATCAGGATTCATAAAAGGCTCGCCGCCAGTTAGACCAATTTCGAAAGTCGGAAATTTTTCACGTTCTATTTCATCAAGGTATAAAACAACATCTGAAACATTAAGGTATAAAAGCCTGTCATTCTTTGGTGTTGATTCAATGTAGCAGTTCACGCATGCCAGATTGCATAAAGTGCCCGTATTAAACCAAAGGGTTTGTAATTTATTTAAATCAACATAGGCTCTTTTTTCGCCTTGAGCTGTAGTCTGTTGATCTGTGAATTTTTTTTGTTCTGGCGCTAAAGATGTCATGAGACCAGAGTATAGCCTGCGATAGATTTTTCCAAGGGGCCATCTTTATTAAGTTTTTTTGTAAGTTGATATAAGGCTGTATTTCTTGCGCGGCCCGTTGACATGATGTTGAATTGAAAAGGTGCCATCCGCAAAAAAGCTATAGGTGCTTAAGTAGGTATCAGGGGGACAAGAATGTTCTGCGGTACCTGTAAGACTGTTGTTTTGAGTCTCGGTTAGGCTAACTTTTTGAAACAGGCGCTTTGGATCTTCAGAAAAATAAATAGAAAATCCTGCTTTCTCTTGTTCAAAAATATAGTTCTGAGACGCATGAAACTGCGCCCCTTGATCGAGCGTAAGAATACCTGTTTCATGATAGTTAAAGCTGTGAGATTGTGTTTGAGAAAAAACAGCATGGCCATCAAAATGCGCAAGCGGGCTGATACGCCTGCTTATATCCCATTTGCCGCACAAGGCTTCACAAATAAAGTCAGATACCCATATATTTTTATTTTTAGCACTAATTTTTATGCCAGAAGGGGCCACAAGAAATTATCCTTGAGAAGGCGGCGCTATACCATCTTTTCTAGAAAGACGATTACGAAGATGTTTGATAATTTCATTTTCGCGTCTTTCTCTGATAGCTGCAAGTTTTTCTGCTGGCCATTCATATGTACCTTGTCCCGTTTTTGCGCCTAATCGGTTTTCCGCAACAGCCCGGGCTAGAAATTCTGGAGGACCTTGATCAGCACTGAGATCTCGACCAACAGTTCTAAAAATACTCTCGAAAATATCGAGGCCACCCAGATCAGCACTTTCAAGCGGGCCTGTTATCGCCAGTCTTAAGCCGAGCGTACCACGAACAACAGAATCAACATCTTCAGCTGAAGCGATACCAGACGCTACGATATGAAAGGCCTCGCGCAACATCGCAGCCTGAATACGGTTGCCTACAAACCCAGGAACACTAAAATTTAGCCGCGCTGGTTCTTTGCCAATATGCGTTAGAATCGCGCAAGCTGCGTCCATTGTTTGTGGCGATGTATCCGCACTGGGCACAACTTCAACTGTTGGCATTAAATGAGGAGGATTAAAAAAATGAGTAACAACAAACTGTTCTTTCCTTTGAACGGCCTGTGCTATATCGGTAGGGTTTATAGCAGATGTATTTGTAGCAAAAATAGCGTGCGGCGGGCAAATTGCATCAAGTTTTGCAAAAATATCTTGCTTTAAAGCCAAATCTTCAGCAATCGATTCAATAACAAAATCTGCATTTGTTGCTGCTACATTCAGATCAGTGGTCAGCTGAATGCGATCCAGAATAGGTTGCACATCATCGGCGGCAACAAAGCCATGTTTAACAAGTGATGATAATGCCCTTGAAATACTTTCCTGTCCGGCATCAAGGCTGCTTTGCTTGCGGCCATATAGGGCAACATCATACCCTGCAAGTGCAAAACATAAAGCGGTGCCGGCACCCATAGCACCTGTTCCTACTGCACATATTTTTTTAATATCTTGAAAGTTCATATTTTTCTCTCGCGTTGTTCTTTAAGATGCTTTGCGTTTTGTAGGCTGGTTTAATCCTTTGGTTCTTTCATGATCAAACTTCAGATGACGAAACAGTTCTTCTGCGCGCTCATTTTTTAACGCTGAAAGGGTTTCAGGCTTCCAGTCATACATTCCAGCCCCTGATTTTGCACCCAGTTTACCCGCTTCAACGGCTTGGTTGAGCAGATCGGGAATGCCCGTCGTATTACAAAGATCAGGCCCGAGATAGCTGAAAATATTTTTAAAAACATCGAGACCGCCTAGATCAGCGCTTTTGATTGGCCCCGTAACCGACAAACGGCGACCAAGGCTATATTCCATGACAGTATCAACATCATCTGCGCTGGCAATTCCGCTTTCTACGATGTGAATAGCTTCTCGTAAAAGAGCAAGTTGCAATCTGTTGCCAACAAAACCTAAAGATTCGCGCTTTAAGCAAACTGGTTTTTTGCCGATTGTGAGCATCAGTTCATAAGCAGTATCAACAGTATTTTGCGATGTGTGCTCACCCGGCACAATTTCAACAAGTGGCAGAAGATGAGGAGGGTTCCAGAAATGGGTTACAACAAACTTGTCTTTTCTTGAGACCGCAGAAGCAATTTTTGTAGGGCTTAAACCCGATGTATTTGTAGCAAAAATAGTATGAGGGGGACAAATTTTATCGAGTTCAGCAAAAACTTTTTGCTTGATTTCAAGTTTTTCGACAACTGATTCAATTATAAAATCTGCATGACTAGCAACTTCAGTCAGGTCTGTGCAGGTTTTCACGCGCGCAAGCGTGGTATCGATGTCAGACGCATTGATAAGATTATGCTGCTCATACTCTTTAAGGGCTGCGCGCATGTTGTTAAGCCCTTGCTTAACGGCAGCATCATGCAAATCGTATAAACAGACCTGAAAGCCTGCCATAGCAAATGATAACGCTGTGTAAGAACCCATGGCTCCCGCACCGACGGCGCATATTGTTTTGATGGGTTGCGAAAACATATAATTCCTTAAGTGATTATGAAATGTAAGGAATATATACAAAGCGTTCGTACTCTTTGCAAGAAAACGACATCAAAATTAAAAAATTTCGTTGCTGCACTGCGATATTTTTTAAGCAGGCTACATCATCTGAGCATTAAAAAAGTCACAAAGCAAAATCGATAATGTTGTTTTTTTTTCATGCTGCAATCGTCTGTGGCCAAAGCTGACGTTAAAGCGATGAAAATCAGCGAGCGGTATTGATGAGCCAAGCAAACGAATATTAAATTTTTTCATTAGGCACTTTTGACCTTTCTGATTTTTTAGCTTTTTGGCGTAAAATCAGGGGCGCGGGGGTGCATTTTTTGCGAATATAAACTAGAGGTCAATTCTTCGTATTGTCTGCGCATATTTTCTCGCGCAGCTTGCTCCCATTTTTCTTTTGTAATGGGATGGTAAAACAACGTTTTTTTTTCAAGGTAAGCTTTTAAAAAAGCAGAGCGCCCTTCGTAAAATTGACTATCGGGATACTGAGCGTATTCTTTACGAATGGCGGCAGTTTTTTCAGTAAAAATAGTATTAGACTCTGCTAAAACACTTAAATCAAGATCAAGGAAAAGCGCCGTATCTTGTGTGGCATCGCGGGGGGTATGTCCATCGGTTGACAAAATCATGGAAAGAACAGCAGCTTTGTCCTGCGCGCTTAATGCCACTGAGTTACTTATAAACAAATTAGCAGATGCTTGGACATTCAAACTATCCTTCTGAGTTGTGTTGTAAACAACATCATGCCACAAAATAGCGTGAACGATCAGGTCAGGACGCGAGGCATGTGCCCGATGCTTGTCTAATTTTTCCAACAGGTCGATAATATGGCATGCAGCGTGATAATGGCGGTGTGGTTCGTTATAAGAGGCTTCAAGCGCCTGTAATTCCTGAGCCGTGTAACAGGCGGCAACTTCAGGAAAAAGTTTTTTTAAGGTGGATATCATGGCGAAATTATAATGCATATTTCGCCAAAGTTGCAATTTTCTGATCGCGCGTTCTGCTTGCTTTTGAGAATTGTGGAACCTTAAGACCACTTCGAACTACTATAATCATATTATAAAAGCGGCCAATAGCCCTTTTTATAAAATGGTGGTGTGGGGGTGGGAGTCCTGACTTGGTAACTCGTCTAGCTTTTTGGCATTGATTTAATTAAGATTATCTCATGACATCATAGATGTTGATGGTGTCCTCTGCGAAGGGAACTACGTTTTCTGGTGAGGATTTTTGCCCTGAATTAAGGGTGACGTTATTAAGGTTTGGAGCCTTTAACATTAATATGGCCGCTACATAAATTTTCGGAGCTTAAAGGCGCGGACATCACCTGAACTCAAGTCAAACCACTCACCATTTGTATTTTTCTCAGCAAACCTTTTATGCCAGTATGCCTCAATTCCACTCATGTCATCAGTTCTGATGTAATGCACGAGTTCAAGTTTTTCCGGAAGCTGAAGCGATAGCTCCGTGTTTCTCCTTTCAACAAGGTTAGTTTTACCAATTTTGTAGCGTTTCTTCGTATCAATCTTAAGCATTCCCAGATAAACAAAACCTTCTTTGGTTTTTGATGTGTCTGCCGTATCTGTTATATCCTCCCTTTCAGTATCTACGTTCGGAAGATATTCTAATGCGCCCTGAAAATCAGGATTTCTGGATATAAACTCTTTAAGAGCTACTATCTTTGATGATTTTTTTCCAAGGCTGTCAAAGGTATTGTGTGACGGAAAGCTAGGATTTGACTTTCTAGCCATTCTCAAATCAACGCTTGCCGGAAAGCGTTTAAGTTCCATGATCAAAAGAATGAGAGATCGAAGAAGGAATTCTTTGTCGTGAGCTTCCTTTAGTTTATTCTCAGAGAAGCCTGCCTCCATTAAGGCTTCGCTCCACGTTCGCCAATATTTCCCCCACCAAGTAGAGTCCTTAATATTCGTCAGCTTGGAAAATTTCTCTTTGCCTAAGGCGACACCGCCATTTTCTGACGCTGTGCGTTTAATTTCTGCGATGATAAAGTTCTTATCAATCATTCTCTTGCCTTAGAGTTTTTATAACACTGCCAAAGAGCAGTAACACCACGCCCATGCTAACCTATTGACTAAACCAGCTCCGTACCAGTACGGAGCACCCATAAATTTCTGCGAGTTTTAGCCTATATTCTTCGCAACCCACATCATCCATGACTATATCGGTACGGAGGTTATTTTGGAAGATGTTGAAGTTATTGGGCTTTTTTACCGCTTTTCTGTGCCAGCCGAAAAACGGTTGGAAAAATAATGGCGGTGTGCAGAGGACTCGAACCAAGTTACCTATAAGATGCGTCCCTTGATTTACTTGAATTCCCCGATTTCCGCCGAAATGTTACCCGTATTTTGTGACAAGCGGCATAGTCAAATGTGGCTGAACATCAAATAGTTCAGCCCACACCCGACATTTTTTGATGCTACGGCTTTTCAAGAAACGGTGCAATCTCATCTTTCGACGATTTCATAAAGCCCCGTCTTTTTGGCCCCTACGAACCGGATCTTGCCCGCATCCTTCAACCCCTCGATATCGCGTCTGGCGGTCTTGATTGCCACGCCAAAATGCCCCGTGATGTCCTCAGCGCATGCTTTATTTTTACGCTTCAAAAGAATCAAAAACCAGCGTTGACGGTCATTAAACGATTTTAATGGGACATTTATAGGGACATTTTTGTCCGTGAAAATCTCCTCAAAATCCTCTTCTTTCGGCTCTGCCACCAGGGTTTGATCATGGTGGGAAAGCAGCTGAAAAGCATCCCAAAGATCCTCACCACTTATCTGTTCCAGGATGAATTTCAGGATGCTTGGAGAGGATCTCGCCAAGAGCAGTAAATGTCCGGAAGATGGCGCATTTCTGGCCTCGTACCAGTTTTTGATCGCCCGTAAATTGCTGCTGGTCAGCTGACCGATCCGCTTGATGGCAGAGCCTGCAGCGTGAATATCGCCTGATCGAGGAAAATTACGGCAAGGATGTTTTGAGCCTGACTTTGACCAAGGGCTATCTCGGCTCTTTGCTCGACAACGCCAAAGTGGTGCGTTATCTCGCCCAGAACCATCGGGACATTCTTAATCAATTCCAGAAAATCGCCGACATGACATCTCTGGCCAAGGAGAGCGTGGCGTAAACGACTGAAGCGAGCGGCTCGGCCTACTATTGTATGTTATCGGCCTATCGAGCGCCTGCATAAGGGGACCGAGACCCTTCGAGCGTCGGGACTGCGGGAGAAGCCGTCTGCTCACGGGCAGATATGGAGCAAGCGCAGTGGCAGGGATGGCGGCGACCCCGTTCGGAGCCTGCCAGGCTGGCGGTCATAGGCCAGCCGATCGGCTGTTTTTATTAGAAAATTGGTCGAATTACTGCGCGATCCTCTGATTGAGAGCTTCAGATCGGCCAGAGGGTCGCGCCTGGTGGGTAAATGGGTCAAAATGGGTATGATTTTGGCTATCCTTTGTTTTTATCTCTCGAAAAGAAAGAAAAATTATTAAAATCTTTCTTTATCGCCTAAATATGGCGATTTCCCTTATTTAATGGCTTTACAAAGAAAGAATATTTATCTATTCTTTCTTTCATCGAATCCAAAAGAAAGGATAATCAGCCATGTCCGGCGATAACAGCCGTCTCGGCTCTTATATACGGTGCAGCGTTGCGGGAGAGACTTATCAGGCTTTCCTGCCACCCATGCTGCCGCCACAGCCGTCTTTGAACTTGCTGGAATTGCAAGGGCTGCTGTCCAAGGCCAATCAGGCTTTGGGCAAGCTCGATGCCGTGGCCGACATCTTGCCGGACAGTAATCTGCTCCTTTATTATTACGTACGCAAAGAGGCCGTGCTGTCGTCCCAGATCGAGGGGACGCAATCCTCGCTCTCAGACTTGTTGCTCCATGAAAGCGGTGAAGCACCCAGCGTTCCGATTGATGATGTGGTCGAAGTCTCGTCCTACGTTGCCGCTCTTGAACATGGTTTGAAGCGTGTGCAGGAAGGCTTTCCCGTATCGCTGCGTTTGATCCGCGAGATGCACGCCATTCTTCTTTCTAAAGGGCGCGGCAGTAACAAACAGCCAGGCGAGTTTCGTACATCGCAAAACTGGATCGGCGGATCGCGCCCTGGCAATGCGGCTTTCGTGCCGCCACCGCCGGATCGGCTAATCGAATGCCTCGATGCTTTCGAGAAATATCTGTATCTGGAGGAACGCTCGTATGCGTCGCTCGTCGATGCGGGACTGATCCACGTCCAGTTTGAAACCATCCACCCGTTCCTCGACGGCAACGGGCGTATCGGACGTTTACTCATCACTTTCTTCCTCATGATGATGGGCGATCTGCGGCAACCGAATTTGTATTTGAGCTTGTTCTTCAAGAATAACCGTCAGGAATATTATTCGCGCCTCAGTGCTGTCCGCACGGCAGGCGATTGGGAGGGCTGGCTGGATTTCTTCCTGCATGGCGTCGCTGAAACCTCCAATCAGGTCGTACAAACCAGCCAGGCGATTTCCGCACTGTTCAAGTCTGACAACGACAAGATCACCACGCTGAAACGCGCAGGCATAACGGCGCGGCAGGCACATGCCCAGCTTCAAAAGACTGCGATATCGAACGCCATCAATATGGCCAGTGCGCTCGACGTCAGCGTTCCCACCGCGCGTCTGGCGTTGAACAACCTGAAAGAGCTAGGGATCGTGAAAGACATCAGCGGCTCCGGCAAAGAACGCCTCTATATTTACACCGCCTTGATCGATATTTTAGAAAAAGGAGCGGGCGAGGTTTAATCACTGGCATCGCCTTAGCTGTTGCTTCAGCTTTTCGACAACGACCCGATTGAATGGGTAAATGATGACACGGCTTACAAAACCAAATTCATTATACGGGGCGGAGACAAGTTAACTCTGGCAGGCAAAGCACGAAAAACCGCTGCCGCCTAAATGATTGAAATCTCATGACTGAAAGCTGTGAACATGAAAGCAATCGGTACGGAGGTTATTTTGGAAGATGTTGAAGTTATTGGGCTTTTTTACCGCTTTTCTGTGCCAGCCGAAAAACGGTTGGAAAAATAATGGCGGAGCGGAGAGGATTCGAACCTCCGATACAGTGTTACCCGTATAACGGTTTAGCAAACCGCCGCCTTCAGCCTCTCGGCCACCGCTCCGTCTTTTTCAGCCAAGGCAATGCTGAAAAGTTTTTAAGTGAAGGCTTGCGCCCACTGCCAGCCTTATGACCAGCCTTAAAAGTAAGAATTTTATAGCAGGATGGGTACTAGACTTCAATCAAGGAAATTATTCTTTTTAAGGTCTTTATTTTCAAACAAATCGTCTCTGATCGCAATAATAAGTGACGATACACCACCTATAACCACAAAAGACAGGCCCCATTTTATAAGCGTTGCAGTGTCAAATGAGTATATCCAAATCTCAAGCAGGCCTAAAGCCGATAGCCCCAAAACGCTACTACAAGTAAGCCAGATGAGAAGGGCCGAAACCTTATCCGGAAAACTGAAAGAATAAAGATATAATGTGCTAGCAAGCACTATCATAATAGCAAAAGTGCCAAGTAATTTTCCAAACAAGGATCCCATAAAATCAGGAATCCATAAGGTCGTCAGTAAAACAAAGGCGATTGCAATGACGCAGCCCAGAATAGAAAACCCATAAAATTTCTGTCTTTGTTCAACAGAAGGCAAGAATTTATTAAAGCTAGTCTGCGGTTTTGTCATTCAACCGGTCTTTCAAGGATTGTTAAAAAAGCTTCCCGTTTAAAAAATAAAAATTCACGACGGCTTTCACGTTCCATAGTTACAACTTTCCAACCTTCAGCAGCATTGCGGTTTAAAAAATCGGTGTATTTGACCGGATCAACCTTTGATCCTTGCAGTAAAATAGAGCCCAGCAGACCTTCCCGATAAATAGCCACTTTATATTCATAGCGTTGTTTTGACATGTTATGCTCCGCTTAGTTTTTTCTTTAGTAAATCGTTTACAGCGGCCGGGTTAGCCTTGCCGCCTGATTTTTTCATCACCTGACCAACAAGTGCACCAAACACTTTGTCTTTTCCAGCGCGGTATTCAGCAACCATGGCGGCTTGTTCAGTCATCACATCATCAATTACTTTTTCGATTGCGCCTGTGTCAGTCACCTGTTTCAAGCCTTTATCTTCTACAATTTTTGCTGCGTCCTCACCTGTTTCCATCATAATAGCAAAGACATCTTTGGCAATTTTGCCAGAAATTGTATTGTTTGATATCAGGTCAATCAAACCGCCAAGTTGATGCGCTTGAACAGGGCTTTCAGTCAGGTCTTTACCTGCTTTATTTAACCCCCCTAGAAGTTCATTGATAACCCAATTGGCTGCAATTTTTGCATCACGCTTTTCTGCAACCGTTTCAAAATAAGCAGCTCGCGATTTTTCAGCAATCAGAACGCTGGCATCATATTGAGACAAGCCAAGCGTGCCGATCAGGCGTTTCTTCTTATCATCGGGCAGTTCAGGAAGGGACGCACGAATAGAGTCGATTTGAGAATCCTCAAGAATAAGAGGAAGAAGATCAGGATCAGGAAAGTAGCGGTAGTCATGCGCTTCTTCTTTTGAGCGCATCGATCGCGTTTCCCCTTTATCCGGATCCCAAAGGCGTGTTTCTTGAATAATAACCCCGCCAGATTCAAGAATTTCCATTTGACGCTGGGCTTCGTAATCAATAGCCATTTGGACAGCCTTGATAGAATTCACATTTTTTATCTCGCAACGTGTGCCGTAAGATTCCCCCGGGCGGCGCAAAGATAGGTTAACGTCAGCGCGCATAGAGCCTTCTTCCATGTTACCGTCGCATGTTTCCAGATACTGTAAAATCATACGCAGTTTTGTGACATAAGCGCAGGCTTCTTCAGGGCCGCGCATATCGGGTTCGGAAACAATTTCCATCAAAGCAACGCCCGCACGGTTTAAATCAACATAGCTTTTGGTTGCATGCTGATCGTGGAGAGATTTTCCGGCATCTTGTTCTAAGTGAAGGCGGGTAATGCCAATGGTTTTGACCGCGCCGCCCGGAAGATCAATTTCAATTTCCCCCTTACCAACGATGGGCTTTAGATATTGTGAAATTTGATAGCCTGTAGGTAAATCAGGGTAAAAGTAATTCTTGCGTTCAAAGGTAGAAAATTTATTGATCTGCGCATTTAAGCCTAATCCCGTTTTGATCGCTTTTTCAACGCACACTTTATTTAAAGTGGGTAGCATGCCGGGAAAACCAGCATCAACAAAACTGACATGGGTGTTTGGTTCGCCGCCAAAGGTTGCGGACGCACCTGAAAAAAGCTTGGATTTTGAAGTGACTTGCGCGTGCACCTCAAGGCCGATGACCATTTCCCATTGCCCCGTTTCGCCTTGTAATAATTGTGCCATATTGATGTAACCTTATTAGTAGATGGAATAATTTTGAACGCATTTTAGTGCGCGGTTTTCAATTTCACCACGAAATTGAACATTGCGCATTAAAACTTCAACAGGATCTTTGTTGGCTTCCGGGTAAAGCAGCATTTGTGCTTCTGTAATTTGCCCGCCAATTTGAATAAGATATTTAACAGCTTCTTCGCCAGCACACTTGCAAGCGGCTATAGCATTTTTCAGATGTTGTCTTTGCCCATAATTTGCCTGACAAGATTTATAAGTCGACTGTTGCAAAGGGCTGATCATACAAGGCATTGCAACATCATAGATAAATTTTCGCAACGCTTTTTTACCGGGGCGACTGGTGAAATTTTGTAAGGCCCGCATGTCCGATACAGTCATTTTCTTTGTTAAAGTGGATGCCTGACAAGCGCAGTTATCCGCAATATCAAGATCATCAAATAAATCGGGCTTTCTTTGAGCGATACAGCTTTTATAAAAGTTATTTGCCATGGTTTTGGATATGGTTTCCTCGGCTGAAGGCAAGGCAATTGCAGGCGCAGCTGGTTTTGCCGATGGCTGCGCGTGTGTCTGGTTTTGCACCAGCAATGTGAAAGCCATTAAAATAATACAAGATATTAAAAATAGCTTCGAAAGCATATTTATCCTGCCTTGCGCAGCATCGTTGGCACGGCGCTAAAAGAAGCAGCATCTTCAATCACACAGGCAACTTTAAAGACGGTTTCTTCATCCCATGGCTTGCCAATAACCTGCAGACCCAAAGGCAGATTTTCCGCATCAAGCCCAGCAGGAACAGACATGCCCGGCAGGCCCGCAAGAGAAGCAGGTATCGTGAAAACATCGTTCAAATACATTTTAATGGGATCATCTTCATTTTCACCAATCGCAAAAGCTGATGAAGGTGCGGTTGGAGCTAAAATGGCGTCACACTGCTTGAAAGCTTCAGTGAAATCTTGCGCAATAAGGCGTCTAACTTTTTGAGCCTTAACGTAGAAGGCATCGTAATAGCCTGCGGATAAAACATAGGTGCCAACCATGATGCGTCGCGTAACTTCGGCACCGAATCCTTGCGCGCGTGTCATCTCATAAGTTTCAGCAAGGTTTGCGCCTTCAACCCGCGGGCCGTAGCGCATCCCATCATAACGCGCCAGGTTTGATGACGCTTCAGCTGGGGCCAGAATATAATAAGTCGGCAAAGCATATTTTGTATGGGGCAGGGTAATGTCAATAATTTCGGCCCCCGCAGATTTGAGCCATGCAATACCATCGCGCCACACCTTTTCAATATCTTCCGGCATACCTTCCATGCGATATTCTTTTGGAATACCAATACGAAGACCTTTGACATTGCTTGTGATAGCAGATGTAAAATCGGGTACTGGAATATTAGCTGAAGTGCTGTCTTTGGAATCAAACCCGCTCATATGCTGAAGCAAAAGTGCACAATCTTTTGTTGTGCGGGCAAAAATACCAGCCTGATCAAGAGAAGATGAAAAGGCAATAATGCCGTATCGTGAACATCTGCCATAGGTTGGCTTTATGCCTGCAATGCCGCAAAAAGCAGCAGGTTGGCGGATAGACCCACCCGTATCTGACCCTGTTGCGCCCATGCAAATTCTTGCCGCGACAGCAGAAGCTGACCCGCCTGATGATCCACCGGGCACAAGATCGATGTTGTTATTGCTTTTTCTACGCCAAGGCGAAATGACATTTCCAAAAGCCGATGTCGTGTTTGCAGACCCCATCGCAAATTCATCCATATTCAGCTTGCCGGTCATAACAATGCCAGCATCGAAAAGTTTTTGCGTTACGGTTGATTCATAAGCGGGTACAAAGCCTCGCAAAATATTACTGCACGCAGTGGTTTGCACGCCTTTCGTGCAATACAGGTCTTTAATACCAATAGGAATGCCATCAAGTGGCTTGGGCGTGCCCGCAGCATAGCGCGCATCTGATTCCCCAGCCTGACGTAAAGCAATTTCTGGCGTTTCAACTGTGTAGCAGTTTAGGCTGCGCAGACTTTCCCCCGCTTTTAAATGCGCTTGGGTAAGCTCGGTTGCTGAAAAGCTTTTATCGCGAAGCCCTTTTAAAGCTTCATCAATTGTTAGATCAGTTAAATTTTGTTTCATTTCAATCACTTAAAAGGTTTTATTCAACAACTTTAGGAACGACAAAAAAGCCTTCCAACTGTTCATGTGCGTTTGCAAGGACGGCAAGTTGCTGATTTCCATCCGTCACAATATCATCCCGAAGGGCTAAAGAAATTTCCGAAACATTGGATAATGGTTCAATGCCATCTGTATTCACTTCATCCAGTTGAGCCACAAACCCCATAATACTATTTAATTTAGCAGTATAGGCGGGTAAGGCTGCATCTGGAATCTGCAAGCGGGCAAGTTTGGCAACTTTACGGACCTGCGTTTCATTGAGTGTTGTCATAGAAAACCCTGTAATAATGTGTAGAATGCAATTTTTAACGCCACGCCCAGCGGAACGCAAGCATGCCATTGATCACATTGAAAAATAAGATAGCGGGTCCGGTACAATTTTCGCGTGCTTTGGGACTGGATGTAGGGGATGTTCGCACGGGGCTTGCCATTGCAGACCCAATCACAGGGGTTGCAACAGCGATTACCCTTATTGAAAGGCAAAAGTTCAGCAAAGACGCGCAGAAAATAGTCGATATCATCAATGAATATAATATAGACTTGCTCATTATTGGTTTGCCTGTAAATATGGATGGATCAGCCGGCCCAAGGGCCCAGTCTGTTCGTGATTTTGCCCTTGAACTCCAGCGTTTTCTTGAAAATAAAGCGCTTAAACCTGAAATTTTAATGTGGGACGAAAGGTTATCCACAGAGTCTGTGGATAAATTTTTGGTTCAATCTGTGGATATGTCCAGAAAAAGACGTGGTGAAGTAGTTGATAAGCTGGCCGCCCAATTCATTCTTCAAGGCGCGGTTGATTATCTGCTGAACAGCCAATCCGCATAATAGTGTGCGATTGTTGTGTAAGCCAGTTGCGACCTATGTCGTAATGCAGAGATAATTTTTTTGTCAGCGCCCAAAACGCGCGTGAATGATTAAAATGCACACGATGAGCAACTTCATGCGCGACAACATAATCAATGGTTTCAAGGGGGGCGAAAATAAGGCGCCATGAAAAACTAAGTCTGCCATCGTGACTGCAACTTCCCCATTGGGTTTTGGCCTGCCTAATTGTGATGCGTGGCGGTTCTTTACCAATGAGTAAACATTTTTGCGCAACCATTGGCACAATCAAATTTTCAAGTTCGCGTTTTAAAAATCGAATGATATTTGATGTAGGGTCCAAACGGGGAGATCTAATTCGTAATTCTGTATCGCTGGTATACGAAATATGAGTGGTTTTTAACGTTGGATCAAATTCAATATTCAAAATTTTGTTTTTGCCAGCAATGTTTAAAATCATGGCGTCATGAAAAGGTTGTGATCTTGGTAGGGTTTTAGCTTTTTTTCTAACCCAGTCTTGATGTGTTTCAAGGAAGATTTTTGCTTCAAGATTGGTGTAACGTTTGGGCAAAATAAGCTCAATAACACCATCAGGTACGTTTACGCGCAGCGCCATACGGCGCGCCCTTACACTACGCTTTAAGGCGAGCTTCGGGTGGATGGCCTGCGCCAACGCGTCCAGGTCTATTTTTATGGGCGCCATTTTGGCCGGACGTAAAGGAAACCACATTGTCATGGCCTGAGTATGACGCCGGCAACTCAAGATGAGAAGGGGGTACAGGTGAATAAGCTACGCTGCTGATGGATGGTTGATGGCGTATAAAAGCAGTTACTTTTGGTGCAATAATATCTCTCCAATGATGGCCATGAAAAATATCATAATGGCTTGCGCCTTCAGCGAGAAGATTAAAGCGGTCTTTTGGCGCGATAGAGGTCAGGTAATTATGAATGTTTTCGGTTTGCCCGGGGGCTGAAATGTCATCCGAACCGCCTTCAACAGTAAAAACGCGAACGCCGGAAAGTTTTGAAAGATCAATCCGATGCCCATCGAAGGAAAGCTGGCCTTTTAGTAAATCTTCATGACAGAAATGCTTGATCATATCTATAAATAATTCACCAGGAATATCAGCAATAGCACGATGTTCGCGGGTAAAATCGGCATCTTCTGAGCGCGGAGCGCCAAACCCCATCGCTGCAAGCCAAAAATCTCCACCCATGCGTAAAATTCGATTTGGGATATGGGGGGAAGATAAAGCGAAATTTTGAATTTCCGCAGGATAAATTTGACGACCCTGACCTTTTGAGTGAGGGCCCACAAGCCTTAAATCATGTTCCTTAAACCATTCCGGCCCTAGCGTGCGAACAAGCGACATAAGTTCTGTGGGCGCCGCGCTTGGGCAAAACGGTCCCCCGATAAAAGTTATCGAACGGGGGAGCGATGTGTTCCCCTGAATGCTCATGAGGGTAAGCGCAATTAATGAAGGAATAGTAGACTGAGACACCGCGATAACATTGCTTTGTGGCCCACAATTTTCAAGCGCACGAATAATTTCGGCAACGTTTCTTTTTAAATCAAACGCGCCGGCTTCAAGCGGAATTTCTGAAGGCGGCTTCCAGTCAATCAAGCTGATATCATGATGGGGTAATAATTCTTTGATTGTGCCGCGCAAGATTGTTGGATGATGCCCGGACATCGGCGGTACAACCAGTATGTGAGGATCCAATCGATCAGATTTACGATCAAAATGAATAAGATCAGCAAAAGCACTTTGTGTTTCACGTACTTCTACCGCGCCAGGAATTGCGAACGCGGGGCGCACTTTTGTAGTAACGCCTTCGATGGAGTGATGGCGCGCTGTATCCAGCATATCGCGCGCAGGCCACATAAAAGGGTTGAGAGAAACAGCGTGCGAAGCGGTGCCAAAAAAGTGAGCGCTCATACGAAAGGCATGGCTTGCAAAATTTTGCAAGCGTTCAATATCGCGCGCAGACATCTGCGCAAGCCCCGGATAAGACCTGGAGAGATGAGAAATCGAGGTTGATGGTGCAAAGGCGAAAGCTGTTGTCAGGCGAATCTCCAGATTTCTTTTAACTAAAAGAAAGCTTAAGGAAAAGATTTGCTATAGCCAAACAATTCAAACGCTGCACCGCAACACAGATGTGCGGCGCACAAATAGTAAAGAGTGACCTTATTCAGCAGCTTCCTTCATCGTATCGGACGCTTCTTTTTTGGCATTCTTTTTCTTCAGACGCGCTTGAACGACATCAACATGATGAATTTTACGGTCCCACTCGGGAGCTTTTAGATCTGGAATAAGTTTTAGGTCTGATGCGGGTATGGGGTCATAAAGCTTCGATTGCTGGCGAATAAAGTTACGAATACGCGGCATAATCTGATCCCGCCAGCGGCTGCCATTGAAAATGCCGTAATGGCCAACATCTTCTTGGAAATGGTGCAACTGTTTGGAGGCCGGAATATTAGCGCATATATCATGCGCGGCTGTGGTCTGCCCATGGGCTGAGATATCATCAAGCTCACCTTCAATTGTGAGAAGAGCAGTTTTTTTGATCGCCGTTGTATCAACGTCATGAAGGTGCCCGGTTTCTGGATCGCGCCATTTCATCAATCCTTTTGGCAGCAAGTGACGTTGAAAAACAGTTTCAACTGTTTGTAAGTAAAATTCGGCAGGCAAATCCATGACAGCATTATATTCATTGTAAAATTTACGATGCTGTTCTGCGCTTTGCCCATCGCCGATAATCAGATGTTTATAGAACTGCATATGTGATCCAACATGCCGATCAAGATTCATAGACATGAATCCTGTCAGTTGCACAAACCCTGGATACACTTTGCGGAACGCACCGGGATAGTAAAAGGGAACGTCTGATATTACGCTGCGTTCAAACCAAGATAGCGGACGATTTTCGGCAAGTTCATTCACTTCTGTTTTTGATATGCGTGTATCAATAGGGCCACCCATTAACGTCATGGATAAAGGAGTTTTTTCATCATTTTCGCTTGAAAGCGTGGCAACCGCAGCCATCACAGGAACAGCCGGTTGGCAAACAGCAATCACATGAACATCGGGGCCAAGATAGCGAATAAATTCCCGCACATAATCAATATAATCATCAAGATTAAATCGACCAGCAGAAAGAGGGATCTGCCGGGCATCGTCCCAATCTGTGATATAAACATCGTGGTGTGGTAAAAGTGCTTCAACAGTGCCGCGAAGCAAGGTTGCAAAATGGCCCGACATTGGTGCTACGATCAGAACCTTCGGATCATTACGCTTGATATTTCTTTTAAAATGCAAAAGTGACCCGAACGGTTTTTCAATCAGATCTTCTTCTACGATATCTATTTTCTTGCCATCGATTTTTGTGCTCAGTAAGCCGAAGACAGGTCGCCCAAAACGACGGGTCATGCGTTCAAATAATTCTGCGCCCGCTGCAAATGTTCGGCCTGCTTGGGTATAAGAAAGGGGGCTGAAGGGGTTTTGACAGGCTGTTCGGGCAATTTCTGCGCCCAGGCGTGCTGGTGTTAATAAAGCGTGCTGCAAGTCGTAAAGGTGATAAAGCATGGATCAGTCCTTGATCTTTACTGTTGTAAAGACTTTACTATATCAGAAA
This sequence comes from uncultured Pseudobdellovibrionaceae bacterium, assembly GCA_964648505.1. GTDB lineage: Bacteria > Pseudomonadota > Alphaproteobacteria > Micavibrionales > Micavibrionaceae > CAZYMI01. The sequence goes on along the minus strand of CAZYMI010000005.1, from coordinate 68,536 downwards.
TTAATCATTTGCGCGAAGGCCACACATGGATATTGCCGCCCTTCATGGTTATATTTTTGATGCCGATCGCCTTTTACCATCGGTCTTAGGCTGTTTTTTAGCTCTGATGCTGGGGGCTTCTCCTTTTTTCAGGGCATTTGGCCTTCCTTTTATTTGGCATATTTCAAGGCCTTTCTTCAAAGCTATCAACAATAAACTCGACCGCCCTGACAGGGGACAACGTATTTTAAAACGTCGTGGACAGTTCATTTTTGTATTTTGGTTTCTGGTAGGTCTGAGCATCGGATATCTTTTACAAGAAACTACACCGCTAAAATTTAAGGCGTCTCTTCAAATTCTTGCAGTTGCGTCGTGTGTTTTGCCTGCGGGGCTTTGGTTGCAAACAATAGGCCTTACAAAAGGCTTTCGAAGCCAGTCAATGCCGCAAGGTATTATTTACAGCCTTTCAAAATCATCAGGCCTGGCGATAGGGGCGCAAGATGATCCTTCGATCATGCGCTTAACATTAACTAGCTTTGTAAGATTGATTGATAAGGCACTTGTCTCTCCGGTTTTGTGGTTTTTGATTGGCGGGCTACCTTTCTTATTTGCGGCTTCAATTGCCCAAGGTGCCGTCTGGCATAGTGGTCGTGATGGAAAAACATCTTTTGGCGAGGGGTTGTATCAGTTTGAAAAATATATAGGCGTTGTGCCAACCTGGATTACCGGATTTTTTGTGTTCTGTGCTGCTTTTATAGCCCCTAAAGCCAGCATTGCCCGCGCGCTTTTAAGCAAGATATTAAAAGGTGAACAGGCTTCATATGAAGAAGGCGGCGTGGCTGTTACCAACCTGGCATATACGCTTGGTGTGGCTTTAGGTGGGCCCGTTACCGATACACAAGGTATCTCGCGCACATTGCGGTGGGTAGGGCCAGTCGCAGGATCTGCGCGCATAAATGTCACAATATTTGCACAAGGTGTTTATCTTTTGGCACTTGTGGCAGCATTATGGTGCGCAACTTTATTAGGGGCAGCCGTATGGGCCTGATTGCGAGCGCTTAAGTGCGCGTCGAGTTACTATTCAAAAGACAAAGGCGCTGTGCCGCTTTTTACGCCGTGATCATAGTGAATATCCAAGCAGATATTAAATTCTGTGACATCAAGGCTTTTCCCTGCATTTTTGGGGAGCATAATGTGATTTTTAATGCAAAATTCAATTAAGGCACCTGAAATCATATCGGCGGTAAAGTTATAGAATTTATGTTCAAAAGTTGTTTCATCAAAAAAGGTAACAATAATAGAACCCTTTTTTTCCTGCACATTATAATCTTTCAGTACATCGCTTTTAAACTTTTGCATCGTATGTAAATCTTGAACGCTGTCATTGGCGTATTTTGCGCGAATAATGCGACCGGGTGGAAAAGAAATATTAAACTTTTTTCCATATTCTATCACAGCATCGGTTGTTTCCTGATGCGCAAAAACGAGACGACGAACTTCTTTTGGCATATTAAACCTTATCTTGAGTTATTCACCCTTTATTCTTAGACCTGTTGGAATGATTCTGGAAGTAGGGGTGTACTCTAATTGATTGTTAACCCTTTTCAGACCATAGTTATAGTGGACATTAATATCAGGATTCCTTCTCATCATGGCTAATGAACTTGTAAAAAAATCGCAACAGCTCTCACCTGCGGATGGCTCAATCACTGTTGATGCAATTGAAGTGGAGTCTTCCGGGGCTTTAACGCCCAATAAGCAGGGGAATTCTTTAGACACCTCTGGTGCAAGGGGATTGGTGCAAACATCACCTGGGGTGGGGGGCTCTGGCAAGCAATTGCTTGGGGAGCGGTTGGTTGAGCTTGGTATGATTACCAAAGAGCAGCTAAAAGTTGCGCTTCAGGAAAAAAACTTAACCGGAAAACTGCTTGGAAATGTTTTAGTTGAGCTTGGCTTTATCAGCGAAATGGCGCTGACCACTGTTTTGGCTGAGGCCAGTGGCTATGAGGTTTTTGATCCGAAATTCACAATTATGGACGGTGAAGCGTTGGCTTTAATTCCACCTGCGCGCGCCAAATCTTTAACAATTATTCCTGTTGCCTTAAATGATGGTGTTTTAACCGTTGCGATGTCTGATCCTTATGATGTTGTAACGCTCGATACGTTAAAAAATATTGTGCCAAAAGGCGTTTTGATTAAGCCCGCTGTTGCTTCCGCATCGATTATCATAGAGGCGATAGCAACAGCTTATGGTTATGCATCTCAGATTGATGACGTTCTCAAAGAATTAGAGAAAATGAACTTCAATACAAGTGATGTTACAAAGCTCGCGGGATCGGAAGCTTACACCCACCCCATTGTCAGGCTTGTGAATTCGCTTGTTTCTGAGGCTGTTAAAGTAGGTGCGTCCGACATCCACTTTGAACCTGAGGAAAATTTCATCAGGCTTCGTTATCGTGTCGATGGTGTTTTGTTTACAGCTCAAATTCTTCACAAAAGTTTGTGGAGTAAAATTTCACAGCGTATCAAAATTATATCTGAAATGAATATTGCCGATAAACTCACCCCGCAAGATGGTCGCTTTGAAATTACGGTCGCTGGAAGACGTGTTGATTTTCGTGTTTCTTGCTTGCCCAGCGTTCACGGCGAAAATATTGTGATGCGTATCTTGGATAAAAGCGCGAGCATCAAGCCGCTGACCTCTTTAGGGTTCAGCGACGAAAATATGAAGAAAATCAGGACTGCGCAGGCGAAACCCGAGGGTATTGTGATTGTCACAGGCCCAACGGGGTCGGGTAAATCAACATCGCTGTATTCTATGCTGAATGAAATGAACAGCGTTGATGTAAATATTAAAACGCTGGAGGATCCGGTCGAATATTCGATCCCTATGATCCGTCAGACAGCGATCCGTGAGGGTGTACTTGAATTTTCTGACGGTATTAAGGCGATTTTGCGTCAGGATCCGGACATTGTTTTCATCGGAGAAATTCGTGATGGCACAACCGCTGAGATGGCTTTAAAAGCTGCGATGACGGGTCACCAAGTGTACACCACTTTGCACACCAATGATTCATTTGGTGCTATCCCGCGTCTTCTTGATCTGGGGTTGAAGCCCGGGATGATTGCGGGCGCCATTATAGCTGTGTTTGCCCAACGTCTTGTTCGACGTTTATGCGTTGACTGCAAGGAAGAATATTTGCCCGATCAAAATGAGTGCGATCTTTTGAAAGTTGACGCGTCAAACCCCCCGAAAATTTTCAAAGCGCGTCAAGGTGGATGCCAGACATGCAAGGGGCAGGGCTATAAAGGCCGTATCAACGTAGCTGAGATTTTATTGCTTGATGATGATCTTGATGAAATTATCGCGCGTTCTGGCACGAAGCAGGAATTAAAAAAACGTGCCGTTGAAAAGGGATTCAAAAATATGCGAGACGATGGTATGCTCAAGGTGTTGCAGGGGCTTACCAGTGTTGATGCGATTGCATCTGAAATTGGTATCGTTTAGTCACTTTAGATAATTCTTTGTATCTTTGCATCTTTGCGGTTTGTTGAGGAGTTGTGTCATAGAACGTTACAAATACAGGGCAATTAATTTTAAAGGCCAGCCTGTTCGGGGTTTGCTTGCGGCTGCCAACGAGGTTGATTTATATAATCAGCTTCAAACATCGGGTCTTGAGCTTGTCAGTTGTTCCCCAGTTAAAGAAGGGGGCGGCCCTCTGGGCGGGTTCTTTAAAAAGAAAATCGGCCTGCGTGACTTGATTACCTTGTTTATTACAATGGAACAGATGCAAAAATCAGGCGTGCCTATGCTTGATGCTTTGGGTGATATTCGTGACACAATGGATAATCCTTCTTTGCGCGATATTATGACAGAAGTTTATAGGCAGGTATCTGAAGGAAGTTCTTTATCTGAATCTTTAAGTAATTACCCTAAGGTGTTCAATAATCTACATATATCTTTGATTAAGTCGGGTGAAGAAACAGGTGACCTGACGGTGTCTTACCGAAATCTTGTTGTCTATATGAAGTGGGTTGACGAGATGCAGCGTAAAATTCGTAAAGCTACGCGTTACCCGATGGTTGTTGGTGTTGTGGTCATGATTGTTATCGCGGTCATGATGATTTTGGTTGTGCCCCAGATTGTAGGCTTTTTGAGCAGCATGGATATGGAGCTTCCGTGGTACACCACAGCTTTGATCGCAACATCTGAATTTTTTCAGGAATATTGGTATGTTATTTTTACAACGCCGGTTGCGATATTTTATGGAATAAAAATTCTTTATCGAAAATCAAGGGCTTTTGCTTTTAAGTTCGATACTTATCTTCTGAGCGCTCCGGTTATTGGCCCTTTGGTTCGTAAAATTAACATCGCCCGATATACGCAGACTTTTTCGTCCCTTTTCAGCAGTGGTGTTGATGTGTTGCGGTGCTTGGATTCATCCCAGCAAACCATGACAAATCTGGCCTTATATGAGGCGATGGAGACTGTGCAAAGGCTGGTTCGGGAAGGAAGCACCCTTTCTCAATCTTTTAATCAATCAGGTGAATTTCCTTCAATGGTGGTTCGCATGCTTAAAATTGGTGAAGAATCAGGTAACGTGTCACATGTCCTTGATCAGGTATCAGAATTTTACACCAAAGACGTTGATGAAGAGGTGCAAAAGCTGATTACAATGATCGAACCTGCCCTGACAGTTGTTATGGGTTCAATTATTTTGTGGATTGCCGCTGGGGTTTTTGGGCCGATTTACTCTAACCTTGGCAAAATTACGCAATAAAAAAAGATTTTTGGTGCAATTTTGTCTATTGGATTTTCAAATCGCTGCCTTGTTCTTGTCACAGATGATGGCGTGAATGTGTATGACGTTAGTTCTGGGCGGGTGAAATATCTGCAACGCATGGCGTGGTTGCAGCCAAATTTTTCCGAGTCTTTGGCCGAAGTTATATCAAAAGATGCGCGCGGTAAGCCTGTTCTTATTCTGAACGATATGTCGGAACAACATTACAGAAAAGAACGTCTACCCAGTGTTGCATTTTTTGACCGCCAAAATGTTTTGCAAAGAAAATTGAACGTTACTTTTCCAAGCTATCCAATCCGTGCGGCCCAGGCTATTAAAGAACCAAAGGATGTTATTGGAAAAGAAGGGGCTTCCGGGCAGCTATATTTATTTTGTGCGCTTCCTGCTTCTGATGCAATTTCAAAAGTCATAGAAGCGATCCGGTTGTCTTTGGCTCCTGTTGCAGGGCTTGGTGTGTTGCCGGTTGAATCGGTATCTTTAATCAAGATTCTTTCACAAAAACTTAGAAAGCAAAAATCGACAGCTTTGCGGGCAGGTTGGAAAATTCTTGTAGGCCAACATAGTAGCGGTGGACTTCGCCAGATTGTATCAAAAGGCGAAGATGAGCTGGCTTTAACCCGTATGACACCTGTTTCTGACCCTGATGTGGATCCGGGTCAGTGGGCAGTTGAAGTTTTGCAGGAAGTTAAATCAACTGTAAATTATCTGGGTCGATTTGGGTACAAGCCCGAAGATGGTCTTGAAGTTATTTTTATTGCGCAAAGAAAAAACCAGACCGTTTTTTCTGATATTCTCGACATTAATTGTAATCTCTTTACGTTGTCACTGACAGATGCGGCGAATTTTGCAGGTATCAAATTACCTGCAGATGCGGATGAACGCTGGGCCGATATGCTTCATGCAGGATGGGCCGCAAAGAAAACATTGTTATCGCTGCCATTGCCTTCTAGGGACATTGTTTCTATTGCACAGCCAAGACAGGCGGCAGCGATAGCTCGGAATGTTATGCTTTTAGGCTGTCTGGGCGTTTTGGGTTTTGGGGCTTATGAAGCGAATGGGTACTTCACAGCTTATGATGAACTGACTAAAACACGAGATTTGAAAATAGCGCTTCAATCTGAACTGGACGCTGAAATTAAGCGAAAAGAAAGCCTTGGGATTGATGTAAAGCTTGTACAAGCTGCGCTTTCTGCAAAGAAATCAATAAAGACCCAAGCTTTTAACCCGCTGCCGCTTTTACTTCGGGTCAGCAAGATCATGCCTCAAGATCTTCGTGTTGACACTTTGACGATGGAATATGTGGAAGGTGCGCCAGATCCAACCGCGCCGCAGCCAGTCCCTGGTCAACCCGTAGACCCCTTAGCTTTAAAAAATGGAACATTCCGAACAGTATTGAAATTCGTTTTTCCTGAAAGTATGAAGCCTGAAATAGGCAACAAAAAAATGCTTGATCTTCAGATTGCTTTACAAAAACAGCTTCAGCCAGATTATAACGTGGTGGTCAGTAAAAAAGTGGCTGATCTTTCTTTTACCGGTACTATGCAGATGAACATCGAAGCAGGGCAGTCAAAGCCGGGCTTATCAGATGCATCTGCTGAAATACAAATCGATTCAGTTTTATTAACACCAGAGGGTGATCCGAATGCTCCAGCTCCTGGGAACAACTAGAGTTATTATTTTAACGGCTCTTGTCGTCCTCATTTCGGGGATATCAGCCTTGCTGTATTATTATCTTCTTCCCCTTCGGGAGCGTACAGATCGTGAGCTTGCGACAGCCAAATCAGAGGTGGCTCAAAAGCGAACTGAAATCGCAGCGCTTAAAGAAGAATATGAAACTCTTCAATCGCAGCTTGTTGAATTTAAGTTTCTTGAAAAGAAGGGTTTTTTTAACAACCAAAACAGGGTTCTGGCCAGAGACAGGTTGGAACTTTTGTCAAAAATCACAGGGTTACCAAAATCTGTTTTTGATATTGCCGCGGGTGAAACGCTAACAAATGATATTATCAAGCCATCAGGCCATGTTGTTATTCGCACGCCTATTAAAATCACGATCAATACATTCAATGATACAGATGTGTATACATTTGTTTCTTTGCTGGAGGAGAGATTTCCAGGTGAAATTGGTTTTCAGAAAATCACGGTCAATCGCTCTGAAGAAGTCACAAGCGAAACTTTAAAAAAAATTGGCTCTGGTGAAAACGTTAATCTTGTCAGTAGTGATGTTGTCATGACATGGTATAGTATGTGGCCAGAAGATAAGCTGAACGAGCAGGGGTTTTAAGCAATGAAAAAAAACCTTATTGCATTTTGTTTTTTGACAGCGTTCTTGGTTTTTTCGGACCCTTTGACGGGGGCGGATTTAAATGTATATGCCCAAACAACGCAAATCGCCCCTTTGCCCGATCAGGTTCAGCAGCAAGTTGATGTGCAGGCCGATATTGGTCAGCTTCCTGTTGAATCCCCCTCTGCTTTGCCGGCTGAATTATCAGGATCAGATCAGAATCTTCTGGCTGCGGGGCCCGGAGAAAAAGTGATCCCAACAATTGAAGAGCGCGGACTTATAAAAGCGCTTAGCGATGCAGAGCGCCAAGCATTAAGCGCGCCTTATATTCGTCCAGATATACGATCGCTGATGTTTACAACTGAGCAATATAACCTATTACGTAACGCGCAACGTGGTTTTAATGTGAACGCCAAAGCTTTCGGTATTGAAGAGGATGCTAAACCTTCATACCCAGGCGAGACTGAGCAAGCTGCTTTAGGAGAACAGCCTAAGGTTAAAGTTGCAGCCATACGCGAATTATTCTTGGGCGGTATTTTATATACGGACGATAAAAACTGGACCATCTATTTGAATGGGCAGCGTGTGACGCTTGCAAATTTACCGAAAGATGTTCTGGATATAAAAGTATCAAAGGAATTTATAGATTTACTTTGGTTTGATCCGCAGCTTAACAAAGCTTTTCCTATAAGGCTTAGGGCTAATCAAAGGTTTAATTTGGATTCAAAAATATTTCTACCTGGTAGGGCGGGGTAGTTTTATGAATGCAGGTAAGCAACAGCCTATAAATGCGCAGAACGTTACGGTTACTTATGACGGAGCTCGTGGCATCCAGAATGTTTCGTTTTCAGTCGAGCAAGGTGAAATATTTGGTCTCATCGGCTTAAACGGCGCAGGGAAAACAACCTTTATCAAAACATCATTAGGGTTACGTGATGTTGATTCAGGGCATGTTGATTTATTTTCTTATCCTGCAGGATCTAAGGAAGCAAAAAGTAAATGTGCTTTTTTGCCTGAACGGTTTGACCCTCCTTGGTTTTTAACGGCGCTTGAATTTTTAGAGTTTTCACTTGGTCTTTATAACCAGAAACTCAATTTACAAGCGGTTGACAGAGCCGCCGATCATCTGGGTCTTGACCGAAGCGCTTTAAAAAGACGCGTGCAAACTTTTTCAAAAGGCATGCGGCAGAAGCTGGGTCTTATGGCTACACTTTTAACCGATTGCCCCTTACTTATTCTTGATGAACCGATGAGCGGGCTTGACCCAAAAGCACGCGTTCAGGTCAAATCTGCCATTACCGATGCTAGGCTTTCAGGGCGCAGCGTATTTTTTTCAAGCCATATTTTGGCTGACATGGAAGAGCTATGCGACCGTGTTGCAATTATACATCTGGGCGATTTGCGTTATGTTGGCCGCCCACAAGACTTAACCACAAAGATGGGTGCAGAAACGCTGGAACGGGCTTTTTTAGGCCTTATAGGGGAACTGCAGCATCAAACAGCAGCTTAGTTGAAGGATTGAACGCATCTGGTATGATGCAATAACAAGAATGAAATAAAGATCGGATTTGGTTTTCTATGTCTCAAAAAGACGATGATTTTCTTGCGGATGCGGATGATGATTTCGATGTCGGTATTCCTGACATTGATTCTGATTCAAATCTTGATTCCGATCCCGTTGAATACATTGACAGGCCTGTCAAAAAAACATCGCCGGTAACATATGCGATTTTTGGTGCTATTTTACTTCTGTGCGCAGGCGGCGGTTATATTTTTTTAAAGCAGCCCAATTTGATCGACACTTTACTGCATGGATCAAAGCCTCAACCTGAACAAATTACGCCAGTACAATCAGCTGATGTTCTGACGCCTGAACCGCAGGTCACTGCGCCTGATGTTGCAGCGCTTTCACAAGATGACTTTATCCCTTCTCTGGAAGCTCTTAAGGCTGTCGCGGCATCTTTACCCCCTGAAGGGGAGCAATCATCTGCTGTGCCTTCAGATTTAGCTTTGCCTGAGGGGCTTCCTCAGCCTGATCCTGTTGCAAATACAGGGTCTTCTGAACAGCTTGTGCCGGAGCCTGTGAAAATTTCAACATCACAAGCAGACAAAAAAGATTCAGCGAGCCCTGAAATCGTTCGGCCTAATAAGAATCCTGATAAGTCAGGCAATTCAGCTCAACCGGAATTAGAGTTCTTTGATTCAGGTTCTGATGGCACTATTGGTCCGGGTTCGGCCATGTGGCAGGCTGAGAATAATCCAGAAGCTAAACGCCCTTATTCTGAGAATGTGATTATATCTTCAAAGCTGACAAAAGACCGGCAGGATTCAAAACTAATAGCCGCGCGCAATGCATACAGGGCGGGACGCTATGAAACAGCACTACGTTTCTATGATGAATTGTATGATCTTAACAAAAAAGATCGCGCGGTATTACTTGGGCGGGCTTTAGTCCTGCAGAAAATGGGACGAACAGGGGAAGCGGCAAAGGCGTATGATGATCTTTTGGTTGTCGATCCTGAAAACAAACAGGCCGTTGTTAATATGCTTGGCATTATCAGGCAAGATTACCCTGCTGTAGCTGCTGAACGGTTAAGATCTTTATACTCTAAATATCCGGATGCGCCTGAAATTATAGCGCAGTTGGGTGTCGCCCAAGGTGAACTTAAAAATTATGAAGAAGCTTTACAGTATTTAACGCGTGCTTCTTCTATCGAGCCTAATAATCCTAAACATTTCTTTAATATGGCAGTTATTGCAGAACGCATGGGAAAGTCAGATCTGGCTATTCGTTACTATCAGCGAACACTTGAAGTTGATAGCGTTTCAGGTGGCAACAAAATTAATCGTGAAGTTGTATATGATCGTCTTTCACGACTGCGCCGCTAGATGCTTTTCCTTTACATTTACTTTGCTTTTATTGGTGCATGCCTTGGAAGCTTTAGTTCTGTTTTAATTTCGCGTATTCCCAAAGGGCAGAAATGGTACGGCTTTGAAAGATCGGCTTGCACATCTTGCGGTGCCACCCTTCAGATTGTTGATCTTGTACCTGTTTTTTCCTGGGCTTTTTTGAAGGGCAGGTGTCGGAAATGTAGAGCTAAATTGTCCTGGCTTTATCCTTTGTTAGAGATTTTATGTGCCTTTTTAGCTGTTTTTGGCGTTATTATTTTGGGATTAGGCATTTGGTTGCTGTTATGGCTTATAACGATCCCAGTTCTTGTCAGTTTCGGTGCAATATGGCTTATGTCTATAAAAAAGAAGTTTTGATTTCTTAATATTCCTTTTCCTTTTTTCAGTTTAACATGAGTAGACGATTTTTACGGAGGATAACGTGGATATCACCCAGCTTCTCGCCTTTGTGATGCAAAACAATGCATCCGACCTTCATTTAAGCGCCAGTAATCCGGCGATTATTCGTGTCTATGGAACATTGAAGCGCGTCAAAGGGGATCCGCTTACCTCTGATGCTATTCGTGGCATGCTGTATTCAATCATGACAGAAGAACAGCGCGCGGTGTACGAGAAAGAGTTTGAAATTGACTTCGCGATTGCCTTTGGTGAAAAGGCGCGTTTTCGTGTCAACGCTTTTACAACACGTCAAGGTTCGTCTGCTGTTTTTCGGGTTATTCCTTCAACAGTTCCGCTTATGGAAGATCTGGGGCTGCCGCCCGTTATCCGGCGTTTGTCCGAACTTGAAAAGGGGCTTGTGCTGGTTACAGGCCCTACAGGGTCTGGTAAATCAACCACGCTTGCATCTATGATTAATCATATCAATATTAATGAAAGCAAACATATTCTGACGATTGAAGATCCTGTTGAATTTTATCACACGTCGAAAAAATCGCTGGTAAATCATAGGGAACTTGGCACGGATACAAAATCATTCGGGCGCGCTCTTAAAAGCTCACTGCGGGAAGATCCGGATGTTATTCTGGTGGGGGAGATGCGAGATCACGAAACCATATCGCTTGCCCTTACAGCTGCTGAAACCGGACACTTGGTGTTTGGCACACTTCACTCTAGTTCTGCGGCAAAAACCGTTGACCGTATTATCGACGTGTTTCCTGCAAACGATAAAGAAATGGTGCGCGCCATGCTTTCAAGTTCGCTACAAGGAATTGTAGCGCAGACCTTGATGAAAAAAGCAGATGGGTCTGGGCGTGTCGCGGCGCATGAAATTCTGGTGGGGACGAATGCGGTTAGAAACTTGATCCGTGAAAATCAGTTGGCCCAAATTTATTCTATGATGCAAACGGGTTCTCGCTATGGCATGCAGACAATGGAAGATTGCGTGAACGGGCTTTTGATGCGGGGTACAATCGATAAGGATGAAGCGCGGCGGGTTTTAATTAAGGCTGGTGATGAAGAATCGGCAGCTACACATGCTGCTAGTAGCGGTGGTGCAGGCGGGCAGAAAGGCGGGCAGGGTGCAGCGAAGCCACAGCCAGGCAGGCCTGTTGAAAAACAAGAACAAGCAGCTGATGAAGGGTATTCGTTTTGACACCGCAGATTGTTCTCGATTATTTAAGCGAGATGTCGCAGCGCCAAGCAAGCGATCTGTATTTAACGGTGGGTTTCCCGCCAACCTTGCGTATTGAAGGAAGACTATTTCCGATCAAGCAGGTGCCTTTAAAAGCGGAAGATTTAAACGAAATTCTGGCTTCTGTTTTAACCGCGCGTCAAAGACGTGAATTTGAAGCTTCAATGGAGTTAAATACGTCGATCGATTTGGGTTCAGGCAAACGGTTTCGTGTGAATGTTTTGCGTCAAAGGCAACACCCGGCGCTGGTTGTTCGTAGAATCATTTCAAAGATTCCGTCTTTTTCTGAACTCAGGTTACCTGAAACGCTTGGTCGTCTTGTGATGCTAAGGCGTGGCCTTATTTTGCTTACCGGGATGACGGGCTCTGGTAAATCAACCACTTTGGCATCGATGGTCGATTACAGGAACGAGCTTGAAGAAGGCCACATTATTACCATTGAAGACCCGATTGAATACTACCATGAACATAAAAAGTCAGTTGTAACGCAACGCGAAGTAGGCGTGGATACCGAAAGCTATGGGGTGGCGATGAAAAATGCGCTTCGGCAGCGCCCGGATGTTATTTTGGTTGGCGAAATTCGTGATCGCGAGGTGATGGAGCAGGCCATTATTTCTTCCGAAACGGGTCATCTGTGTCTTGCAACACTTCACACAAACAACGCCTATCAGGCAATTGACAGGATCGTCAATTTTTTTCCAGAGGAATATCATCAGCAAGTGCGCCTTAATCTGTCACTTAATTTAAAAGCGATCATTTCACAAAGGCTTATACCAACAAAAGATGGCGCTTTAACGGTGGCTACAGAAGTGATGCTTAACGAAGGGCTCGTGAAAGAACTGATCCTTGAAAACAAAATCACTAAAATTCGTGATGTTATGGAGCAAAACATTCAAACCGGTATGCAGACCTTTGATTATTCGCTTTTAAACTTGTATTCAGAAGGTGTCATTACAGAAGAAACGGCGCTTAGCTATGCCGATATTCCAGGTGACATGAAGATAAAAATTCAGCAGCTGCGCCTTGGCAACAGTAAGGGCAGTTTACGTGCGATGGACACATCCTCGCTCACAATTTCAGAGTAACAAAAGCGTAAGGAAAAACGTATCGACACTTGCTTTTTTAGCTGGTGCCAGTAGAATCTGACAATCAGCGCCTTTATGAAAGGCTAGGGGTAAGTTATGTCTAAAATGACACATAAGTTTCTATTGTTATCAGTGTTTGCATTGGGTTTTCTGACCCTTCAAGCATGTGACCTTGCTCAGAATCACTTGAAGATCGACAGGGATACCAATTCTGAGTTTCAAGACTATCGGGACGCTTTTGCCCCCAGAGAAGCAGCGCTTGAGGCAAAATCATCCCCTGAGGAAATCCCCCCCTTGGAATCTTATGTTATGGAACAGGATCAAAATCTGAAGGCATTGCCTTTGGTATCCGTTTCGGTCAATCAATCTATCCCTTTGCGCGATGTTTTGTTTGAGATTGCAAAACAGGCAGATTACGACATTGAACTGGATCCTAGAATTCAAGGATCGATTATTTTTACAGCGCGCAACAAGCCGCTTGATGTGGTCATCGATAGAATAGCCGAGATTGCGGGTTTACGTTATAAGTTCAATGATGACTCTCTGCGCGTTGAACTTGATACGCCGTTCACTAAAAATTATCAGGTTGATTTTCTCAATGTTTCACGAAAGACCTCAAGCTCCATTGCGGCGTCGGGTCAGCTAGCATCTGCTGGCGGTGATAGTGGCGGCGGCGGTGGCGGGGAAAGCGAAAATGGATCTAAATTTTCAATTGATAGTGAATCAGAAGTTGATACATGGAAAGAACTTGAAGATAACTTGAAACAAATCCTTGAATCAAATTCTGCGCCAAATTTCTTACGCACACCAGAGGATCCTTCAATCACATCGCAAGCCCCTGTTGCGAATGATGCGGTGCCGCCTGTACCCCCAGTCAGCGAGGATCAACTGAATGGCTCAGAAAATGTTACGTCAGGAATGGCTGTTAAACGGAATGTAACGGGAAATGGAGCTTCAAACACAGTAAGCCAATCCGCGCTTCAATATGCGCAAGCGACTGTTCCGGGTAATATATCGGGTCAACCTGCCCCTGTTCCTCCTGCTGATGCTACTCAAACGCAAGCCGATCCGAGTGCAAGTGCAAGCGTGGATTCTTCCGGTGCAGCAAGTGCTCCTACCTCTGCAGACGCGACACCACCAACGCCTGTTTTAGAAGTGGGTTCATTACCGACCGGTAGCGCAGGGGAAGCGAATTCGGTTGAATTTAAACCCAATTATTCGATTAACAAACAGGCAGGGATCATATCGGTTTACGCCAATCAGCGCATTCATCAAAAAGTGAAAGATTATATTGACCTGGTTCAAAAAGCTTTGTCGTCACAAGTGCTTATTGAAGCTAAAGTTCTTGAAGTGTCGCTCTCTGATCAGTTTGCAGCGGGCATTAACTGGAACCTTATTCCTTTTAAAGGTTCGACTCTCAATTTCTCGCTTAATTCTCGGCGGCCCACCATAGAAGGTGCGACAGGGACAGGGGGCGTGCTCAACCTGTCAGATGAATCGCCTGCTGACCTTGTGGAGGCCATATCTTCTTTTGGTACAATCCACTCTTTGGCGAGCCCAAGATTAACTGTTCTTAATAATCAATCGGCCGTTTTAAATGTGGCCAGAAATCTTGTTTATTTTGAAGTTGAAACCGATACGACTTCAAATGACAATACGACTGTTACAACATCAGATAGCGATATTAAGACTGTTCCTGAAGGTGTTTTGATTAACGTTGTGCCATCTATTGCATCGGATCTTAATACAATCACGATGACGGTCAGGCCAACGGTCTCAAGGCGAGAAACAAGCGTTGCAGATCCGGTTAACGCGGCAAATTTGGTACCGCAGATGAATATCCGCGAATTTGATTCTGTTTTAAAAATGAAATCAGGTGAAACGGTTGTGATGGGTGGGCTTATCAATGACAGAAGTAATTCGTCACAATCCGGCCTTCCTGTTCTTAGTGAAACCCCTGTTTTTGGCGCGCTCTTTAGAAACCAGGGCGATCAGATTACAAAAACGGAACTTGTTGTTCTTATTCGAGCAACCGTTTTAACCAAAGCAAGCGACTCGATTGATAATACAGATCGAGATATTTATAAGCTGTATTCCCAAGATCGCCGACCGTTTCCAATCCGTTAGGCAGTGTTATGATCAATTTCAAGATCGTATCTTATATTCTGAAAGCAGCAGTCAGGGATAAGGTGGTCCTTGGATTATCGCTGATGGTTGTTCTTGCAACTTCTATGTCTGTTTTTTTGGGATCAGCGGCAATTTCTGAAAAATTTCAATTTGTGAATGTATACGCAGCCGGCTCATTACGCCTTGTTTGCGTTTTAGGAATTGTGCTTTTTGCTGTGTTACACATCAGACGATCTTTTGATTCGCGGGATGTGGATTTTATGCTTTCCAGACCGTTAAGCCGCTTGTCATTTTTAATTTCCCATTTTGTCGCCTTCGCTTTTTTGTCTGTGATGTTTGCAGCTTTAATCACAGGCGTTATTGCGCTTTCCTCTTTCAAATTACCAAATTACGACCTGCTGCTCTGGGGATTCTCGCTTGGCATGGAAACGATCATGATGGTCAATGCCGCTTTGTTTTTTGCGCTTGTGATCCCGAGCGCGGCAGCAAGTACAATGGCAACAATAGGTCTTTATGTTTTGTGCAGATTAATCGGGCAGGTTCTGGGCATTATTGATCGCGGCGGGCAATTTGGAATCTTCAAAGGGGCATCTTATCTGGTTGAAGGAATATCAACACTTGTTCCCCGGATTGATTTGATGACGCAGACATCATGGCTTATATATGGCCATCAAGGTCTTGAAGGTTTTGTATTTGCAATTGTGCAAACAATTGTTTTTTCTGCTGTTATTTTATCTGCAGCTTATCTTGACCTGATCAGGCGGCAATTCTGATGCTGCCTGTGTCTGGTCAAAAGCACAAAAATCCAATTATTTTTTTATGTTTGGCTATTCTTGTGCAGTTGGTTTTCTGGTTTATTTCGCGCCCTATGCAGGCAAAATGGATTAACACCCCCCCTGTTCCAGATAGGCTGAGTGCGTCGTTTTCCGCACTAGGGGATGATCAATTTGCTTACCGGCTTTATGCTATGGATTTGCAGAATATGGGCGATGAAGGCGGACGCGCGACAGCTCTTAAGGATTATGATTTTGAGAGGCTGGGTCAGTGGTTTCACCTTCTTGATAATATGGATTCGCAATCTAATTATGTACCTCTTTTGGCAGCCTATTATTTTGGCAGTACGCAAAACCCTTTGCAGTTAACCCCTGTTATTGATTATTTGGCTGAAGTGGGAAGGCGTGGCGTTAGTGCAAAATGGCGATGGCTGGTCCAAGCAATTTTTTTAGCGCGTCATCGTCAGGGAAACATTGAAAAAGCGCTTTATCTGTCTGAGCAACTTGCAAATCTGCCCGTCAATTTACCCGTCTGGGCCCGGCAGATGAATCTTATTATCAAATCTGACATGGGTGATAAGGCGACAGCCCAAGCCCTTATTATTCAGATGCTAAAAACAGAAGGGGATAAACTGCCTGCTCATGAAGTAAATTTTCTATTCGATATTTTATGTAACAGGCTGCAAAACGAATATGAACGTCAAACCAATCCTGTTTGTAAGGGGGTAGACCCATGACGTTTTCATTGCTGCAGCTTTTATCTGTGCTGGGCATGGTCCAGTCTTTATTGATTATTGTCTATATCGTTTTTCGTTCAGGATCTTTTAAGCTTTCTTTTTTATCTCTGTTGTTTTTCATGGGATTATTTATTGCTTTTGTCAGCGATTTTTCGGCACCAATCCTGCAAGAAGCGGGCCATTGGCCATTCATTATAAGCACCATATTATGGGGATTTGTTGTCCCTTTATCATCTTTGGTTATGCTTCAGGTGCTTTCTATGGGGCAGATACCTGAAAGCCGACATTTTATACCTTTGATGGGATATTGCTTTGCGCTTCCTTTTTTTTGGTCCAATCCAGCGCATCTTAATTTATCGAGTGTTATATTTGGCGCATCTGCACTTTTAGGCGTGTGGTCGCAAAGGCGATCAATTGCACAAATGTATGACAGCAAATTTTCTGGTAAGGAAAGATATTGGCTGTGTATGTCTTTGTTTGTGATTTCTGCTGCGCTTCTGGCCTTTATGCTGGCGCCATTTGGGGGATTTATGGCGCGGTCGGTTTTGGGGCTGGCTTTTGTGTATTTGGCAGGCACGGTCCTTTTCAGAATTTATCCACAATCCATTCCGTTGCATGAACCTCGCTTTTTTACCACATCTGAACTCAGTAAGGCTGAGGAAATGATCGCTGATAAAATAAAAAATTTACTCGATATCGATAAGGTTTATCAGGAGCCCAGTTATGGTAGAAAGAATCTTGCGCAGGAATGCGATCTGGCGGAGGCTCAGATATCAAGAATCATTAACATAAAGTTTAGAAAAACTTTGCCGCAGCTTCTAAATGATTATAGAACAGAGGTCGCCAAAAAAATGCTTCTGGAAACTAAGGATCCTGTTAAAACAATTTCAGAAATCGTTGGTTTTAATTCTCTCGCATCGTTTAACAGGGTTTTCAAGGACCTGACAGGATGTTCGCCTTCTGAATTTCGGGTCAGAAAAAGCGATGAAAACTCCTTAGATAAACAAAAGATATCCTCAACATGACAGATTGAAAGAACAAAGCGTTTTTCTTCAATCTTTTATTAATAAAATCAGGTCATTCTGAGACTAAGGGGATCGTGAGAATTTGAAAATCAATGTACAATTTGATTCGTTTTTAACGTTCTCTATCAACCAACCATCAGGAGTTTACATGTCATCATTACCTTTATCTCGCTCAGGTGAACGAGGGTTTACCCTCGTCGAATTGGCGATCGTTCTTGTTATTATCGGCTTGCTCATCACAGGTCTTTTAAAAGGAGCTGAGTTGATCTCAAACGCCCGTGTTAAAGCGACCATCGGTCAAATTAGGTCTTTGGACGCCGCGACAACAACTTTCCGGGATAATTACCGCTTTTTGCCAGGCGATCTTCCAAACGTCAGAACGCGTCTTCCAAACTGTGCGACAGGCACACCATGCGGAGAATCTGAAGCGAACGCTGGTACAGCAACAAGAGGAGACGGCCGCATTAACGAATCTCCTGTAAACCAAGCTGCAGGCGCTGGTTTTGTTAATGAAAACAAAGGCTTCTTCCAGCATCTTGCTGTTGCTGACTTGATATCTGGTATCAATATCAACACTGGTGCCACATCTTCATATGGTGATGGTTTGCTTGAAACATCCTTAGGCCGTTCGGGCTACGGAATGGGCTACCATGCTGGTGGTGTTTTACCTGCCCAAACAGGTACGGTTGCTGCTGTTCCTGGTCATTACCTGTCATCCAGAAGCTCTTCTGCGGATGATGTTGGTACCAACTCTCAGTTAAGACCATTAGATGTTCAGCAGATGGATCTGAAGCTTGATGACGGTGCGCCAAACTCGGGGACATTGCGTGGTGCAGGCGCACCAGCAGGTCCAACCGGATGTGCTAACGGTGTTTTGTATGACACAGCAAACACAGCTGCGGTTTGTGATTTCTACGCTAAAATCCAAAACTAATTTAGTATCGTAAACAAAAGCCCCCTGAGCTTTCTCAGGGGGCTTTTTTATGTTCTGGATTTAGATGCGCGTAAGATTTATTTTGTTGTCACACGCCTGATGATCTTGCTTATTTAGTAATTTTATCAAGCCCGGCTTTAAGCATATCAAGTGGCATAGGCAGTACCACTGTGGTTGATTTTCCCTGGCTTGCAAATTCTTGTAACGTTCCTAGATAGCGAAGCTGCATCGTCTCCGGGCGTTTAGCAAGGATGAAGGATGCTTCATCAAGCTTTTGAGCGGCCTGCATTTCCCCTTCAGCATTAATGATTTTTGCACGGCGTTCGCGCTCTGCCTCAGCTTGTTTGGCAATGGCGCGGATCATGGATGGGTCAAGATCGATTTGTTTGATTTGAACGCCCGTTACCTTAACGCCCCAGCTTTCCGTCTGGTGATCAAGTATTTCTTGAAGATTTGCATTTAATTTTTCGCGTTTTTCAAGAATTTCATCAAGTTCATGGCCACCAAGCACGGAACGTAAGGTTGTTTGCGCCAGTTCAGATGTGGCCTGATAGAAATTCTGCACCCGGTTAATGGCATAAGACGGGTCAATTACACGGTAATATACCACAGCAGAAACACGCACCGAGACATTGTCTTTGCTGATCACATCCTGAGGGGGTACATCTTCAACCCGAACGCGCATATCAATACGCGAAATTGTCTGAAAAGGCGCAAAAATAAACCGCACACCAGGTTCGATGGTGCTTGTGTATTTTCCAAGGGTATAAATAACCCCGCGTTCAAATTCTTTAATAATTTTAATCGAACTTGCGGCGTAAACAAATGCAAGAAAAAGCAGTATTGGTAGTAACTCCATAGATATTCTCCTTATTTGGGGATAATGCGTAGGGTTAGGTTTTTAACTTGGGCGATGTAAACGCGGTCGCCCTTATTAAATTCAAAAACTTCATCAGAGAAGGCAGACCATATCTCGCCTTCAACCGAGACTTTACCAGATGTTTGTGACCATTCTAGAATTTCAACTTCTTTTGCAACAAGGTCTTCGCGCCCTGTCATGGGCTTGATACGGTTGGTGCGATACGCAATGTAAGCGATCGTAAGGCCAATAAGAATGCCTATAAAGGTGAGTATAGCCAACCAGTCCCAGTTATTTATAACGGCCTGATAAACGCCATGATGACTATAAGTACCAAGCCCAAGCACAGTAAATAAAAGGCCAATGAAGCCAATAACGCCAAATGAGGGCAGGAATAATTCAAGGAATAAAAAGATGCCGCCTATAACAAGTAATAGCAGGCTGATTTCACCAGGTGTCATGTTATGCTGCCTTTTCAAGGGTTTGTGTAAGATCGTTAATCACGGCGTTGCCCATATCTGAAGTTGTCAGTTTGGTGCAGCCTTCGGCCATAATGTCAGATGTACGGAATCCTTTTGCTAAAACGCGCTGGACAGATTGCTCAAGCTGCGTGGCAAGATCCCCTTGATTAAGTGAATAACGCAAGCACATGGCAAATGATAAAATCGTGGCAAGTGGATTGGCTATGTTTTTACCTGCAATATCAGGGGCTGAACCATGTACAGGTTCATAAAGTGCGTGACGCTTCCCTGTATTAAGCGGTGCGCCAAGCGATGCAGAAGGCAGCATGCCTAGTGAGCCTGTTAGCATCGCCGCTTCATCTGATAAAATATCGCCAAAAAGATTATCGGTAACAATAACATCAAATTGTTTTGGGTTTTTTAGAAGCTGCATAGCCATGTTATCGGCATACATATGTTCCAGTTTAATATCGCTATAATGCTGCGCGTGAAGCGTGGTTATTTCTTCACGCCATAATTTTCCGCTGTCCATCACATTTGCTTTTTCGGCTGATGTTACCTTGTTACTGCGTTTTCGTGCCATTTCAAAAGCAACAGCTGCAACACGGTGAATTTCAGGCGTGGTATAAACTTGTGTGTTGATCCCCTTACGCAAGCCATTGCCTATATCAAAAATGCCGCGCGGTTCACCAAAGTAAATACCGCCTGTCAGTTCACGAATAATCAGAATATCCAACCCTTTAATAATATCTGGCTTTAAGGTTGATGCATCTATTAAAGCGTCAAAAACAATGGCAGGACGCAGGTTTGCAAACAAACCTAAATCTTTTCGGATTTTCAGTAAGCCTGCTTCGGGGCGAATAGCATAATCAACCTGATCCCACTGTGGGCCGCCAACAGCTCCCAGCATAACGGCATCAACAGATTTCGCCATCTCAACAGTTTCTTCGCGTAAAGGGGTGCCAAAAGCATCAATGGCTGCGCCGCCAATTTTATCTTCATGCAAAGTAAATTTTAGGCCTTTGAATTTTTCTATCCAGCCAATAACTTTTTTAACCTCTGCCACCACTTCAATGCCGATGCCATCGCCAGGTAAAAGAAGAAGTGAGTATCTGGTCATGATGACGCCTTTATCAGCCAAGGTTTCTGCGATTGGAGAGTGCGCTCAAAATCATCGATATGCGATGATTTTTCAAGCGTCATCCCAATATCGTCAAGCGCATGCATCAGGCAATGTTTGCGAAAAGGATCGATATCGAATTTAAATATATGTTTATTGCCCCGTGTAATGGTTTGCTGTTCCAGATCAATTGTTATTTCTGCGCCCGGATTATCTGTGACATCTTTTAAAAGAGCTTCAGCATTTTCTTTTGGCAAAACGATTGGTAAAATGCCGTTTTTAAAGCAGTTATTGTAAAAGATATCCGCAAAGCTTGACGATATGACGCACCGAAATCCGTAATCCAGCAAGGCCCATGGCGCATGTTCGCGCGAAGACCCGCAGCCAAAATTATCTCCGGCGATTAATATCTGGGCTTTAGAATAGGCGGGGTTGTGCAAAATAAAGTTGTCTATCTTTTTGCCGTTTTGGTCGTATCGCATTTCATAGAACAGTCCTTTAGCAAGTCCTTTGCGTTCTATAGTGGTTAAAAATTGTTTTGGAATAATCATATCTGTATCAACATTTGTGATGGGCAGGGGGGCTGCAATGCCTGTCAGTTTTATAAATTTTTCCATGTTCAAATCATCTCCCTGACATCTGAGAGTTTACCATTAATCGCAGCAGCTGCAGCCATGGCGGGGCTCATCAGATGTGTACGCCCACCACGGCCCTGACGGCCTTCAAAATTACGATTTGATGTTGAAGCGCATCTTTCCCCTGGTTTTAATTTATCGCTATTCATTGCAAGGCACATGGAGCAGCCCGGTTCACGCCAATCAAAGCCGCTTTCTTTAAAAACTTTGTCCAAGCCTTCACTTTCGGCTTGTTCTTTCACAAGGCCTGAACCTGGAACAATCATCGCGTAAACATGACCAGAAACTTTTTTGCCCGATACAATTTTTGCAACTTCACGCAAATCTTCAATTCGTCCATTTGTGCATGAACCAATAAAAACCTTATCGATTGGAATATCTTTTAATTTTGTTCCGGCCTTAAGACCCATATAATCCAATGCCCGTATCATTGAATTGCGTATATTTTCATCTTGAATAGTTTTTGGATCTGGAATTTCACTTGTGATTGGTAGTACGTCTTGAGGCGATGTTCCCCATGTGATTTGGGGGGCAATATCTTGCGCTTGCAGAACGACTTCTTTGTCGTAGATGGCGTTGAGGTCAGAGGGCAGGGAAGACCAATAAGCTAATGCTTTGTCCCAATCTGCATTTTTAGGCGCCAGTGGGCGTCCTTTGATATAGGCAAATGTTTTTTCATCTGGTGCGATAAGGCCAGCGCGTGCGCCTGCTTCAATAGACATGTTGCAAATTGTCATGCGACCTTCCATAGAAAGATCAGATATCGCTTCCCCTGCGTATTCGATCACATAGCCTGTTCCGCCTGCTGTGCCTATTTTGCCGATAATAGCGAGTATGATGTCTTTCGCAGTAACGCCAACGGGTCGTTTGCCTTCAACGCGAATGCGCATAGATTTTGCCGGCCTTTGGATAAGCGTTTGCGTGGCCAGAACATGTTCAACTTCAGAGGTGCCAATACCAAACGCAAGCGCACCAAAAGCGCCATGGGTGGATGTGTGGCTGTCGCCACAAACAATGGTCATGCCGGGCAGAGTGAATCCCTGTTCGGGGCCGATCACATGAACAATACCCTGTCTTTTATCGGTCATGCCAAAATGTGTAATACCAAACTGAGCCGCATTCTTTTCCAGCGTTTCAACTTGAATGCGGCTATCTTCTTCCTTAATACCGTTTGACCGGTCAGATGTAGGGACATTATGATCGCAAACAGCAAGTGTGGCTTCAGGTCTGCGCACGCCTCGGTTTGAAAGGCGAAGTCCTTCGAAAGCTTGCGGGGATGTCACTTCATGAACCAGATGCCTGTCGATATAAATTAAGCAGGTGCCATCATCAGCGCGGTGAACGAGATGATCGTCCCAAATTTTCTGGAATATTGTTCTTGGTTTTGTCATAGGCCCCATACCCACTTCTTTATTGTGAGAATTGTGTGATTTATCGTGGGGCAGCTTACACATTTTTAGTACGTTTTTCTCTTGTTTTATAATAAAGAAATGATTTATAGATAGTCAGCAGAGGTTAAAATTATGAAAAAAATTTCATCTTTATTTCTTATTCTTGCAGGTGTTGGGCTGGCCCAGTCGGTGGGCACTGAAATTGGGCCTGACGATAACATCGCCTGCCGTTATGACGGTTTAAATTATGCGGGTATGCCAGTTAATCCGCGTATTGTAATTGCATCAAATGGCAGGATGATTGACCCATTCCCCAAAATTATCTTTAAAGAACGTTCAGATAAGCCTGTTTGTATAGGTAAAGACAGCGCGGGTACAAAATATACCGCAAATTTTGATGTAGCTGAATTTTCAACGCGCGCTAAGCGTGAAGAAAGAGCTCCATTTTAGAAAATTAGGTATAGTTACCTATAAATTTATTACGAAAAATGTTTGATTTATTTTAATATTTGACGTATAAAATGACCTCTAGATTATAAATTTGGAGGGTTTTATGAAGTTAACACCAAAAGGCATACTCGGTGCCGGTTCCATTGCGGCCGCTTTAATGACGGCGGCATGCGGGCCTACGGTAGAAAAAGATATGGTTTGCGGACACGATCCCGTTGATTCTTCACGGTTATTTGTGATGAAGCCTGCCGAGGATCCAAGGGGGGCCCCAATCATTACAGATATTGGTTACTTTGTGCATGGCACCGGCGTGGCGCGTGATGGGTCGGAAAGTTATAACCGTGCTGGCGCAGAACCCAGAATAGATAGCGTCAATTATGAGCCTGTTTTTAAAGTAGGGCAAAAAACCTTAAGCGGGCGTGTGAATTTATATAGTGACGATAAAGGTAACCCAACGCATTGTGTTGTAAGCTCATCAGAATTTTCTTATCAGGTGCCTTATAATCAAAACACGCTTGCAAATTGGTACAGAGATTTTAAAGTTTTTACAGAAGCGACGCTTAAAAATGAAGATGGCGAAGTCGCCCTTGCAAATGCTCGCTTTTTTGAAAATGAACAAGCAGACAGTGCAACACCGTCAGTACCTACACCTAAGGCACCGTAAAATTTGAATTTTTTGACAAAAAAGCACCCTGCGGAGTGCTTTTTTGTGCGCCGCATTAACTTGATCCTTACCTGTTATGATGTAAAATTTAAAATAGGGATCAGGAGGTATATATGCCGCAAAGTTTAGAAATAAGTATCGTATCCAACACGTTGCCATTACTTACTTTTGATGACCCTAACTATGTCAGGGCGCATGCTATTATTATCAGCGCGGCTGACCGGTCTGTTCATGCTGTCTTACATGAAAGCGATGTGATGGTAGGCCAGATCGATGAAAAAACTTTACGCGAGCTTTATGCTCACGAGCATGTAGCCCTTACCGCACGCAGGCCAGACGGTTCTTATGTGACGATACACTCTCCCTTAAAAATATCGCGCGCCTAAAGAATGATAAACGGATGAATTAAAAAAGGGGCCCGAAAGGCCCCTGATTTTTTGATTATATTGTGCTTATTCGGCGTTATCTGCGCTTTCAACAATAGCGCGTCCATCTTCCATGCCGTGGCCAGTTGTGCGTTCTGTAATACGGGCGGATTTGCCGCGACGGTCACGCAAGTAATACAACTTTGCGCGACGCACGGAACCACGACGAACAAGTTCAATGCTATCAATACGTGGTGAGTGCAGTGGGAATACACGTTCAACGCCTTCGCCAAGTGATATTTTGCGCACTGTAAAGCTTTCATTCACGCCTGCGCCTTCACGGGCGATGCAAACGCCTTCATACGCCTGAATACGTTCACGCGTACCTTCAATAACTTTTACATTCACTTTAATTGTATCGCCTGGGTTAAAAGCAGTCGCTTTTTTGCCCTCGGTTAGTTTCGCCAATTGTCCGGCATTAAATTTTTGTAGCGTGTTCATAGCGTTCGCCCTTGCTCTTTCTTTTGTCTTTTTGGTTTATCCGGCCTCGAAATCGAACGGAACTGTGATAGTTCCGCCGGCAGACCGATTGTTTTTTTCGCCCATTTGGACGCCGCTTTATAAGGGAATCGGGCTTTTAAGGCAAGAACAAAAGCCCTTTGCATTAATTTTATTGACAAAAGCACGTATTACTATTTAAAAAAGACGTTCTGTAAAACAAAAGGAAAAAATAATGAATCCTTATCAAAAACGAATTTTAGTCATTCCCACAGCTTTAACAGCGCTTGCAGCTTTGTATTCCTTAGCAACAGGGGCGAAATCTGATCCGATGCCCGTTCAACAAACGGGGGCGTTAAATCAGGCAGATGCTCAAAAGCTAAGCGTCTCTAAAGCATACGGTATAGCTGAACAAGATCGACCTGTCTCACCATAAAATCCTATATAAGGCTATTTCTATGAAACCTGGAAATTTTACGTTCGCTTTTTTGACAGTGGCAGCTGTAGGGGGCGGTGTTTATTTTTTAAGCCCTACTAATGATGTGCAACCGATGTCTCAAATTTTTTTAAAAGGTATTTCTGTGCCGGCATGGGAAGCGCAATGTCGACAGAATGCAGATAAAAAAGTAGAGATTATCTTTCCGCAATCTGCACAATTTTCTCATGGTGCTCAAGGGCGAGCCTGGTTGAGAACGCTTAAAGACCAGCCAAGCTGGTCAGGTAATGAAGAAATCAATGTTTATAAAATGGGATTAGAACGTAATTTAGATTTTGGCCTCGGGATGAGTGCAAGGGATAAAAAAATTCTTGGCGATAAATGGTCCTTAACCGTTAATTTTAAAGAACGGACATGCGACGTGCGCCCTTCTGAAGAGGGTATAATGTTCAGAGTGCCGATTGTTGGCAGAATGGATAATAAACAAGATGCTGTGGGGCGTTTCCCTTATGTTATTGGCACACCAAACATGACGCCGCCTGTTTATCATGAGAGGCCAAGGCCGATTGGAATAAAGCTTGGCGGTATAAAAGCTGTTCGTCCAAGGGCTGAGCCATAATTTTAGATTTATTCTTTTAGCAAATCAGGCCGCACAGTTTGTGTAAGGGCTTTGGACATTTGTTGTCGCCATTCTAATATTTTCTGATGATTGCCTGATGTTAAAATGTTTGGCACTGTATGTTCAGTTCCCGAAGCATCGGTCCAAATTGCTGGGCGTGTATAATGCGGATATTCTAAAAGACCGTTTGAAAAGCTTTCATCGCCAGCAGTTTCTTCGTTCCCCATAACGCCCGGTAGCAAGCGTATACAGGCATCCATTAAAATAAGTGCGGCTGGCTCACCACCTGAAAGAACATAATCGCCGATTGAGATTTCTTCAAAATCATGCGCGTCAAGCACGCGCTGGTCAACGCCTTCATAACGACCACAAAGCAATGTGAGGGCAGGGGTACAGGAAAGTTCTTTTACCAGAGCTTGATGAAGGGGTTTGCCGCGCGGGGAGAGATATATTTTTCGACCTATATTTTGTGTTGATGATAAGGCAGATTCAATAACATCTGCGCGCATAATCATGCCAGCACCACCCCCGAAAGGGGTGTCATCAACTGTTTTATGCTTATCAAGTGCAAAATCACGGATATTGATAGCGGCGTATGACCATATATTTTTTTCAAGGGCGCGGCCCGAGAGTGATTGGCCTAATGCTCCAGGGAACATATCGGGAAACAAGGTTAGTATATTGACATGAAAAATATTCATGGCGATGTCCATTCATCGCCAGCATTTGTAACGATAAAATTTTCTTCAATATTAATGTCGATAACAAGTTCATCACGCATGGGCAGGTAATAGCTTTTGCCTTGTTCTGGTTTAATTTCGAGCAGGTCTTCTGCACCAAAATTTTCAACCGCGATAACGGTACCAATTTTATCGCCTTTGATATTGCGCACATCAATGCCGATGATATCGGCTAAATAAAAATGCCCATCACTTGTTTCAGGCAAGGTATCGCGGGGGCAGTATAGCTTTAAGCCGCGCAGTTTTTCAGCATCATTGCGTGATGATACGCCATCAACTGTGGCAAGCCAGTATGTATGGCAGTTTGTTTGCAGCGTGACAGAAATTTGGTTATCAAGCCGATCATGGCAAAATACAGGTCGGCTAAAAAGTGTAACATCTTGGGCAAATAGACGTATTTTTACCGCACCTTTTATGCCGTGTGCTGTTGTAATTTCACCAATGCAAACGCGTTCTATCGCCATTTTTCAAAAGCGGGGACACGATAATATCGTGTCCCCAAATTGAGTTATTCAGCGGTTGTCTCAGCCGCGGTTGCTTCAGCTTCTGCTGAAGCTTCTTCTTTTGGCTTTGCAGCTTCGGCTTTTGCAGCTTCTTCAGCGGCTTTTAATTTTTCCGCACGCTCAGCTTGTTCGCGCATACGTTCTTGTGCTTTTGCTTTTGGCGCAGAACGTTTTGGCGTTTCGTTATAAGAAGGTTTAGGGGCAAGGCCTGCCTGACCAAGGAAAATAGCAACGCGATCAGTTGGCAGAGCGCCCAGTTTCATCCAATGCTGAATACGATCTGCATTCAATACCAAACGCTTTTCGTGCGTTGCTGGTAAAACAGGGGAATAAGTGCCCACTTTTTCTAAATATTTACCATCGCGCGGGGCGCGGCTATCGGCCACGACAATAGCGTAATGGGCTAGTTTTTTGCGGCCACCACGGGCCAATCTTATCTTCAGTGCCATATCAAACTCCTTGTTTGTTGTTAAAGTTATACATGAAGAAAACCTTTTTACTTCTTAAATTTACTTGAAAAACCATCAAAAGGCGTACCACCAAGCCCCGGAAGCTTTGGAATGCCGCCCGGTGTCTTTTGAAGTGCTTCAAGCGCTTGGCCCATATCCATACCATCTGGGGCCATGCCTTGAAGCTGATCCATCATGTCCGCATCTTTACCGCCCATAAGGCCTTTCATCATGCCCATCATTTTGCCCATGCCCATTTTTTTAACCCGTTTCATCATGGTATGCATTTGCTGATATTGTTTGATTAGGCGGTTAAGATCCTGCACTGTCGTGCCCGATCCTTCAGCGATACGGCGTTTACGGGACGCATTTAAAATAAGTGGGCGTGCGCGTTCTAATGGGGTCATGGAAAGGATCATCGCTTCCTGACGTTTTGTCACTTTATCATCCAGATTAGCTTTTTCGATCTGGTCTGTGTATTGAGAAAGTCCGGGTAGCATTTTGGCAATAGAGCTGATACCGCCCATATTCTTCATTTGTCGAAGCTGGGCAAGTAGATCATTTAAATCAAATTCGCCTTTTTGGAACTTTGCAGCCATCTTGGCTGCGTCTTCTTGATTGATATTCTCAACCGCTTTTTCAACAAGCGAAACAACATCACCCATGCCCAAAATGCGCCCGGCAAGGCGATCGGGATGAAACGGTTCTAGCGCGTCTGTTTTTTCACCAACGCCCAGGAATTTTATAGGCTTTCCTGTGACAGCGCGCATCGATAAAGCAGCGCCGCCACGCGCATCGCCGTCAACGCGGGTTAAAATAATTCCTGTAATGCCAATCTGGGTAGCAAAAGCTTTTGCTGTATTAACAGCATCTTGCCCTGTCATGGCATCAGTAACCAATAAAGTTTCAATCGGGTTTGATGTATCTCTGATAGAAGCAAGTTCGGCCATCAGGGCTTGATCAATTGCAAGACGCCCTGCGGTATCCAGAATAAGAATATCCGCGCCGGCAAGCTTGGCGGCTTCGAGGGCGCGTTTGGTTATTTGAAGCGGGCTTTGGCCTGAAATTATAGGTAAAGTATCAACTTTAACCTGTTCACCTAAAATCCGTAGTTGATCTTGTGCGGCAGGGCGATGAACATCCAGTGATGCCATCACAACTTTTTTATTCAGCTTGCTTGAAAAATATTTTCCAAGTTTTGCTGATGTGGTTGTTTTTCCTGACCCTTGCAAGCCTGTCATTAAAATAACAGCAGGGGGCTGGGTGTTGAGGTTTAGTTCGCAAAGCTCAGCCCCTAGGAGGGAAACAATTTCATCATGAACAATTTTAACAACCTGCTGTGCAGGGGAAACGGATTTAATAACCGCCTGTCCAACCGCTTTGGCGCGAACAGCTTCAATAAAATCTTTTACAACCGGAAGCGCGACATCCGCTTCCAAAAGAGCGACACGAATTTCCCGCAACGCATCATTCACATGGGTTTCAGTCAGGGCCCCACGTCCTGTGATCCCTTTTAAGGCACTTGTTAATTTATCGGTCAGCGATTGAAACACGCTTAAAACTCCATACAAAATTACCGCCGTGGGCGTAAATTCGCTGACGGCGGGGTATCCTTGGATACGAGAAAACTACTCGGAACCGGAAATATGTTGATTTCTTTACATGCTTTTCTTTATTTTGGTCAAGTGAAATGATCTTTAATGACATAATAAATTAAAACTTTCTTTTTAATCTTCAAGGCGTAAGACTAAAGAGGGATTTAAAATTTACACGACGTGAAAGTGACACCCAGAGAATTGAACGCGAAAAGCGTAGATTGTTGATATCTAGTTTGGCAAAAATACAGTTTTTAAAAATGCATGGGATTGGTAATGACGGTATTATTATAGATGCGCGTATTACACCAATTATCCTTTCAGCAGCGCAGATACAAAGCTTATGCGACCGCACGCAAGGGGTAGGTGCAGATCAGCTTGTCGTTCTTGAAAAATCGCGCGGCAAAGGCGGGGAAGTTTACGCTGAATTTTATAATCCAGATGGGACAGTTTCAGGCACATGCGGGAATGTAACGCGTTGTGTGGCGGATCTACTTCTTAAGGAGTCATCTTTAAAATCAGTTCAAATTGAAACAGGCGGCGGCGTACTAACATGTTGGGCTGAAGATGATGGGCTTATTACTGTTGACATGGGAGAACCAAAATTAGCCTGGCCAGAAATACCGCTTTCCGAACATAAAGACACGTTGCATCTGGGGCTTTGGGAAGGGCCGGTGCAAGATCCTGTTGCGGTGAATATGGGGAATCCTCATTGTGTGTTTTTTGTTAAAAATTTGGCAGATATTCCTGTGGCGCAAATTGGCCCACGTATTGAAACACATGCATTATTCCCACAAAAAACCAATGTTGAGTTTGCAGAAATTTATCATACAACGCACATCAGATTTAAAGTGTGGGAACGCGGTGCAGGGATCACAAAGGCTTGTGGGTCTGGTGCGTGCGCTGTTTTAGTAGCCGCTGTCAGGCGTGGGCTTACAGAGCGCAAAGCAAAATTAACACTCGATGGCGGTGATTTGGTTGTTGAGTGGCGCGATACAGACAACCATGTTTTGATGACAGGCTCTGCAACCTTTGTTTTTAAAGGTGAAATTGATGTCTGATATTCATGTTTTAACTTTTGGCTGTCGTCTTAATGCTTATGAATCTGAAGTGATGCGCGATCATGCAAAAAATGCGGGCCTGAAAGATACAATTATTGTGAACACATGCGCTGTTACAAATGCGGCAGAACGTGATGCAAGGCAAGCTATTCGTCGTGCCAGACGAAAAAACCCTTCTGCTAAAATCATCGTTACAGGATGCGCAGCGCAGATTAATCCCCAATCGTTTGCACAGATGCCTGAAGTCGACCAGGTTATCGGTAACGATATCAAGCTTCAGGCGCAAACCTGGGGTGCGCCTTCTTCGGAAAAAATAATCGTTAATGATATTATGGCTGTCAAAGAAACGGCTGCTCATTTGATCGAAGGCCTTGAAGGCCATGCACGAGCTTTTATACAAGTTCAAAATGGATGCGACCATCGCTGTACTTTTTGCATCATTCCTTATGGTCGCGGTAATTCCCGTTCTGTTCCTGTTGGCGTGATTGCAGATCAAGTGCGTAAGCTTGTGCAGTCAGGCTATAATGAAGTTGTGATGAGTGGTGTTGATGTGACATCATACGGTAAGGACCTACCTGGTCTGCCAACATTAGGCCAAATGATACGGCGCGTTTTAGCCTTAGTGCCTGAATTAAAGCGCCTTCGTCTATCATCGCTTGACCCAGTTGAAATTGATGATGACCTTTGGCGCCTAATCGAAACAGAAGAAAGGTTGATGCCCCACCTGCATATGAGTTTGCAAGCGGGGGATGATATGATTTTAAAGCGTATGAAGCGAAGGCATCTGCGTGCCGATGCAATTAATATGTGTAGCCGCGCACGTAAAGCGCGCCCTGATATAGTTTTTGGAGCCGATATTATCGCAGGTTTTCCTACCGAAACGGATGAAATGTTTAACAACACCCTTCGAATTATAGAAGAATGTGATTTAACGTGGTTGCATATTTTCCCGTACTCGCCACGTCCTGGCACCCCGGCTGCAAAAATGCCGCAATTGGAAAGCGCTATTATAAAAGCCCGGGCAGCAATTTTACGTGAAAAAGGTGAAGCTCAAGTGCGCGCCTTTATGAGAAACTGTGTGGGTCAATCATTCGAAGTTATTATTGAGAGAAATAATATAGGCCGCACACCACAATTTGCAGCTGTTAAAGTGCCAATGACGTACCCTGTAGGATCGTTACAAAACATTATTGTTAGTGACTTTGTAGAAAATACCCTCTTGGCGAAAGCAGCATAAAGGTCTTTAATACGGCCATGATTTTTTGGCGCAAAAAAAACAATGCTTCCGATCAGGAACGTGAAGAAAAAGAAGACGGAATTATTCATCACAAGAATGATCCTGCCCTTGAGCCTTCTACCGATTATGAAGCCAATATTTCCAAAGATTTGGCCCATGACCTTGCGCCAAATGAACAAGAAATTTTAGAATCAATGATCGAGATCCCTCAAGGGGGTATGCCGTCTTCCCAGCCAGATTCATCAGAAAACTGGTTTAGTCGTTTAACCCGTGGGCTTTCAAAATCAACAAACAAACTCACGCAGGGTATCAGTGATGTTCTGACGAAAAAGAAGTTGGATCCAACAAATCTGCAGGATCTGGAGGATGTACTAATCGAGGCTGATCTTGGCCCTAAAACGGCAGCCTATATTGCAGGCCGACTGGCCGCGCGAAAATTTGATCGCGATGTTGATGAGAAAACAATCAAGCTGGCCTTGGCTGAGGAAATTACTTCTATTTTATCACCCTATGCGACAATCTTTTCTCCACAAAAGCCGGCATCAGGCCCTTATACAATTCTTGTGTGCGGTGTGAATGGCGTTGGCAAGACAACGACAATTGGCAAAATGGCCAAGCAATTTCACATCGAGCAGCATAAAACAGTTATGATCGCAGCGGGTGATACGTTTAGGGCAGCAGCTGTTGAGCAGCTTCGTATCTGGAGCGAACGTGCTCGTGTGCCGCTTGTTGCCCGTGATATTGGCGCAGATGCAGCTGCTGTAGCTTTTGAAGCTTACACACAAGCAGAGCAGGCGGGTACGGATATTCTGTTGATTGACACAGCAGGACGATTGCAAAACAAATCCAATCTTATGGCTGAGCTTGAGAAGATTGTGCGTGTTTTAAAAAAGAAAAACGCAGATTTGCCGCATGCTGTGTTGTTGGTGCTTGATGCGACAACCGGCCAAAATGCCTACTCCCAAGTTGAAGTGTTTAAACAGATGGTGAATGTCACGGGGTTGATCGTCACCAAGCTGGATGGATCCGCTAAAGGCGGCGTTGTTGTAGGCCTTGCAGAACAATTTAAACTACCCATCATCGCGCTTGGTGTAGGTGAAGGGGTGGAAGATCTGCGCCCGTTTATCGCGCAAGATTTTGCTAAAGCGCTTGTGGGGCTTGGATAAGCTTATGTTTTCATGGTTACAGGTCAGGCCCGATCAACTGCCTGCGGGCAGTGTTACCGACCTGCCCAAAAAATTTATGCCCTTTTTATGGTTCTTTATTCGGCAGGTGAAGCTGCCACTACTTGCCATTCTTATTGTTTGGTCTATTCCAAATTTTCTTTTGGCTTTTAACCCGTTTTTTTTAAAATTATTTATTGATGCATTTCAAGCAGGAAGCCCTGATCAAATATGGGACCGCGCGTTGCTGCCGCTTTCTTTATTTTTAATCTCCAATCTTTTTGTTGTGACTGTGATGGGATATTTTGGTTACATCTTAACTGCGCGTACATTCCCGCCAATGACCAATATGATCAGACGACAATTAGCCCTATATACGCATGGTCATTCTTATAAATTTTTTCAATCAGACTTTTCCGGTAGACTTGCTGGCAAAGTCATAGAAATGCCGGGGGCGATTAATGATCTGGTGAATACTGTGATCGATCATTTATTCTATGCCTCTAGTATTTTTATTGCAGTTTTTATTATGACTGTAGCCGCAGCAGGGCATATGGGCATTGTGCTTTCTGTATGGTTTTGTGCTTATGCGTTCGTGTTGTTTTACTTTATCCCACGTATACTTGCGCAAGATTTATCAGGGTATGAACACAGGTCAGTTGTACGGGGAAGGTTTGTGGATACGCTTACAAATATCCTTACCGTAAAGCTTTTTGCTCGCGCCAAGCACGAAGATACGTATTTGCTTGCGGCTTTAAACGATACATCAGATCTTTTTGTAAAAGCCCGCACCACAAATTCATATTTAGCGATGACGCTTGATCTTTTAAACGGCCTGATGATGGCTGCTATTGCCTTTATGCTGGTTGATGGGTTTAAGAATGGGCAGGTAACCCTTGGCGTGGTCGCAATGGTATTGCCTGCGATCATTAATATTTCACACACCGCCAACTGGGTTAGCCGCGAACTTACTTTTTTATTCCAAAAAATTGGTGAGATACGCGAAGGAATGGCAGTTATAACGCAATCCCACACGCTGCTTGATGCACCAGATGCAAAAAAACTTTCGGTATCTAAAGGTGATATTTTATTTGACCAGGTTACCTTTTCTTATGAGAGCCGCAATATTTTCACCAATTTGAATATTCACATTCCAGCTGGCCAAAAAGTTGGTTTGGTCGGGCCATCAGGTGCGGGGAAAAGTACGCTCGTGCAATTATTGCTACGCTTATTTGATGTGCAGGGCGGGGCGATTGTGATTGACGGGCAGAATATTGCCCATGTGCAGCAAGACAGCTTGCGGGAAGCGATTGGTGTGGTTCCTCAGATGTCTGATTTGTTGCATCGTTCAATTCGCGATAATATTCGTTATGGTTGGCTTGACGCGCCGGATGATGTTGTGTGGGACGCAGCACGAAAAGCCTATGCCGACGAGTTTATTCACGGTTTGGTTGACGGTGAAGGGCGTAAGGGGCTTGATGCGCATGTGGGTGAGCGGGGCGTAAAATTATCAGGTGGTCAACGCCAGCGCATTGCTATTGCACGGACATTTTTAAAGAACGCACCGATCCTGGTTTTAGATGAGGCAACATCTGCACTTGATAGTGAAAGCGAAGACCTTATTCAAAAATCATTATTTAACTTGATGGAAGGAAAGACGGTAATCGCAATTGCGCATCGTCTATCCACCATTTCAAAAATGGATCGTTTGCTGGTGATGCAAGATGGTAAGATTATAGAAGATGGCAGGCATGATGAATTGCAAGCCAAAGGAGGCGCTTACGCAAAATTATGGGCCATGCAATCGGGTGGGTTTATTAATCGTAAGAATGGTTAGGCCTCTAAATTCGTTGTTTTTTATCTTTGTCCTGAGTTTTGGAATTTTTCTTTTGTTGACGTTACGTCAATAATATTATGCTAAACTTAGAAAATATAATGCATTACAATAGGTTACATGAAAAAGCCCAAAACCTTTAAGCCGCGCAGCTTTACCAATGCCCAGTCTGCCTTAGATGCGATCTCAGAAATTTATGACGCGCAGGTTTCCTCGCTTGAATCTGCTTTTAAAGAATTTGCAAGCGGTGCGTTGCCGATACCCGATCAGAAAATCCGTGCGTGCTACCCGTATCTTAAGATTTCCCCGACATCGCGCAGTCGTGTTGATACGCGGCTATCTTATGGGTTTGTCCCGCGCCCCGGCAGTTACGCAACAACTTTAACAAGACCTGATATTTTTAGTCGTTATTATTTACGGCAGATTGATCTTTTACTGGCAAATCACGGTGTACCGGTTGAAGTTGGCGTATCTGATACGCCTATTCCAATACATTTTTCAGTATCGGACCATATGCATGTTGAGGCAGATTTATCGCCAGACCAGATGGCTGATCTTTCTAATGCGTTTGACCATCCTGATTTGGCTTTGATGGATGATGAAATTGCTAACGGCACCTTTGTACCAAAGGCGGGAGAGTCTTCGCCATTGTCTTTATTCACTGCGCCCCGGGTTGATTATTCGCTTTTAAGGCTGCGGCATTATACAGGCACATCAGCCAAGCATTTTCAAAATTTTGTCATTTTTACAAACTATCAATTTTATATTGATGAATTTGTACGTATTTGCCATGCGATTATGGCGAAAACAGATAACCCAGCTTTAAAGAAAGATCGGCAGGAATATGATTCATTTATCGAGCCCGGAAATAAAATTACTGTAAACGCTAATATTGAGGGCATAAATGTAACAGAAGAGTCGGGCGTTATGCTGAAACGTTTACCACAAATGCCCGCGTATCATTTACGCAGGCCCGATGGTAACGGCATAACAATGATTAATATTGGAGTAGGCCCATCGAATGCAAAAACAATTACAGATCATGTGGCTGTTTTACGGCCCCATGCGTGGCTTATGCTTGGGCATTGTGCAGGGCTACGCAATTCGCAAAGCCTCGGGGATTATGTTTTGGCGCACGGCTATTTACGTGAAGATAATGTTTTGTATCGGGATATTCATCCCTCTATCCCCATTCCGCCGCTTGCTGAAATTCAAGTCGCGCTGGAAAAGGCTGTTGCAGACATTACCGGTTTAAAGGGATTTGATCTTAAAAAAATTATGCGCACAGGAACGGTTGCAACAGTGGATGATCGCAACTGGGAATTACGGCCTTCAATAAGGCAAAATGCACGCTTATCACAAAGCCGTGCAATTGCTTTAGATATGGAATCAGGCACAGTTGCTGCAAATGGTTTTAGGTTCCGTGTGCCTTACGGCACACTTTTATGCGTGTCTGATAAGCCCTTACACGGGCAAATTAAATTACCCGGCATGGCAGAAACATTTTACCGTCAGCGAGTTGATCAGCATTTGCAGATCGGGCTTTTAGCCATGACAATGTTAAGAGAAGCGGGTATGGAAAAATTACACAGCCGAAAACTCCGTTCTTTTAACGAAGTTGCGTTTCAGTAAATAAATTTTATCGGTAAAATAGTTAAACGGTTAGATCAACGATTGTACCGCGATCTTGAGATGGGCGCGAACGAGAATTATCGCGTTCTGTTCCGGCAAAAGGAGCCTCACGACGATTATTTGTTCTTTCGTCTGTTCTGCTTCTCGATACCACTTCGCCCTGTGGCTGCTGCGCTGTTGCTCGGCGGGCAACCTGTTCTTCTACTCTGGTTGCTTGCTGCTGCTGGTCAGCTCTGCCTGGTTGCAGGTAGGCGCTGACTTGTGGTGTAAAGGCGTTAAGTTGTCCGACCATGGTTTTTTCGAATCCTTATTTTTTTAAACACTAGCATAAGCCCTGATATTTAAGAATATACTCTAAAGGTTAATATTCGTTTACCTTTTACGATTTTGGCTTATCGATAAATCTTTTTGTGATTTTTTTTATTATATTTGACGAAATTAACCTGACGGTAAGAACTTGAGTGCATTCTTATATACAATAAAGGTTTCAACCGAATCTGGGGAGATTTGGGAATAATTACAAAAAATTGATATTCAATACCGATGATCGGGGATTTCGGTGACAACAATGAACTTGAACAAAAATGAAGAGACAAGGCTAATGGCGCCACTGCTTGTGCGCTTATATGAAAGCCATAAACTCTATTCATTAGCGGGAGACAAAAGCCCCGAGTCCCGTGCTGAGCTGACATCTGCTGTAACAGATTTGATGGAAACAACAAAAATGAGCTCACGCGAACAGGAGCTTGTTGCTGATATTCTAACCGGCCTTATTCGTCAGGCTGAAAGAGATTTAAAAGAAGCATTAGCCGAAAGATTATGCGCACTCGATAATGTGCCTTTACGCTTAATTCTACAACTCGCGCATGAAGAAATCTCAGTATCACGCCATATCTTAACGCTTAGCCCGGTTTTGTGTGATTTGGATTTACTTTATATCATACAGTCGCAAGGCCCAGAATATTGGCAGGCTATAGCAGGGCGTAGCCGTATGGGTTCGGAAGTGGTTAATGCCTTGGCTGAAACAAAAGACGAAGAAACTGTTGCGACATTAATTGACAATTTGCAAATCACTTTACCTGTAAAAGCCATTGAAGTAATTGCAGATCTTGCCAAAAAATCTGATCGTTTGATGCAGCCGCTTTTGCAGCGTGAAGAGATCCCAGTATCGGTTGCAGCAAGCCTTTATCCTTATGTTGCGCAAGCTGTTAAAGCAGAACTTGAAGTGCGCTTCGGGCCGCTTGGTTCTGTTGTAACCGAAAGTATTTCGGATGTTGCGTCCGAACTGGCAGATTCAAGCCGGGAAGTTTACAAGCCAACCCCTGCTATGCAAGCCGCTGCACAAAACATGATGGAAAACGGCATGTTGACAACAGATCTTATGGTCAAAACATTAAAACGTGGTCAGGTTTCTTCTTATATTGCGATGCTTTCCGCTTATGCACGGCTGCCAGTTGTCACGGTTGAAAATATTCTGGTTCAGCCCTGCGGTCAGGGATTGGCAATTGTATGCAAGGCTTTTGGTATCGGCAAAGTTGACTTCGTGGGTATGTATTTACTCACTCAGAAATATAGAGTCGCAAATGGCGTTGTAGATCAAAACTCCATGAACAAAGCCATTGATTATTATGAACGTGTCAAAGATGATGTGGCTTTAAGGTTGCTAAAAGGGTCACAGGTTCCTGTAAATTAGTGCTTTATATTTAAAGCTTTTACGCCGGGTAATTCTTTACCTTCAAGCCATTCAAGAAAAGCACCGCCAGCTGTTGAAATATAGCTGAATTGATCTGCAACCAAAGCTGATTCCAAGGCTGAAACTGTATCACCACCACCACCAATGGTCATAGCTTTACCATTTTTAGTTAATTGTGCAGCATGACGCGCAATTTCAAAGGTGGCTTGATTAAAAGGGGGGATTTCAAAAGCGCCAAGTGGTCCATTCCACAAGATAGTTTTACACCTATCAAGTTTTCTACAAATCATTTTTATAGATTGAGGGCCGATATCAAGGGCCATCATATCATCTGGGAATTCTGTAACGGAAGCAGTCTGCGCTTTCTGCCCGCCGGCGAAAGCAGGAGCGTAATTTAAATCAACAGGCAATATAATTTCACAGTTTGAAGTGATTGCTTTGGCTAATATAGAATTCGCCGTTTCTGCCATATCTTTTTCACACAAGGATTTTCCAAGTGTGTGCCCAAGCGCGTATAAAAAGGTATTCGCCATGCCACCACCGAGGATCATAATATCAACTCGGTTAATTAAGTTATTAAGCACATCAATTTTTGTAGATACTTTTGCCCCCCCGATTACAGCAGCAACAGGATGTTCTGGTTTTTCAAGTGCGCTTGATAAGGCCTTAAGTTCCTGTTCCATTAAAAAGCCTGCAGCACATGGAAGGATGTTCGTAAGGCCAATAGTTGAGGCATGCGCGCGGTGAGAAACTGAAAAAGCATCGTTCACGTAAATATCACCAAGTTGGGAAAGCGCGTGACTAAAAGCTGGGTCATTTTGTTCTTCGCCTTCATGAAAACGTACATTTTCAAGAAGTGTTATACTGCCTTCTGTTTGTACCTTGGTAAATTTTATAGCGTCTTCGCCGATACAATCATTACAAAATGCAATTGATTTTCCCCATGATTTTTCAAGTGTAGGGATCAGGAATTTTAAAGAATATTCAGGTGATGGGATGTGAGCAGGCCTTCCAAAGTGCGATAGGATGAAAGTAATGGCACCAGATTGAGACAGAAAATCAATGGTAGGTTTTAAACGCGTTATACGGGTTAAATCAGTGACAATACCGCCCTTTGTCGGAACATTTAAATCAGCACGAAGCAGTACGCGCTGCCCTTGAAGATGAATATCACGAAGTGTTTTAAAGCCCATTTTCTTTATATCCTGATATGACGTGCATTGTCTGTGGCTTCAATTAACCTTGAAGTGATAGGTGGATCAAGTGTTGAATGCCCCCCATCCCCAACAATAATAAAATCCGCTTCAGGCCAGGCAAGATGAAGATCATAGGCTGAGTGCATCGGGCAAACAGTATCATAGCGTCCTTGTATAATTGTTGCAGGAATATGGCGAATTAAATTAACTTTATTTAGCAAATTGTTTTTACTATCAAGCGCGTGATGTTTAAAATAATGTGCTTCTATGCGTGCTAAAGCCCAGTCATGCCAGCGCATTTCTTCTGCCGAATGTTTTTTGCCGCTAATGTTAAGTGCCGAACAAGCGTATTCATATGCGCACCATTGCTGCCCCGCTTCAATCTGGGCAGAGACAGGCTGTGAAGTTAATTTAAGATAGTATGTGTCCAACAAATTTTGTGAATGACCAACATGGCCAGAAAATTTTGCCCAAGCTTCAGGAAAAAAATGACGAGAGCCATATAAAAACCATTCAATTTCAGAAGGGCTTAACAGAAAAACGCCCTGCAAAACAAGGCTTAAACAATGATCGGGGTGATCTATGGCGTACAGAAGTGATAATGTTGTTCCCCATGAACTGCCGAATAAGTGCCAGCGGTCTATTTTTAAATGAAGGCGAATTTTCTCGATGTCCTGAACCAGTGCTTGGGGTGTATTATTTTCAAGGGATCCATGAGGTGATGATTTGCCGCATCCGCGCTGGTCAAATAAAATAATCCTGTAAAAATCAGGATCAAAAAATTGGCGATGGGTTGGAGTTGTGCCGCCGCCTGGGCCTCCATGAACGAGTAGTATAGGTACACCATCTGGATTACCGCTTTGTTCCCAGTATAGGGAATGAATTTCATCGACAGACAAGAAGCCTGATGAGTAAGGTATAATTTGAGGATAAAGATTTCTCATTTAATAATCTCAAGCTGCTCTGCCGCGTTCAATTGAATGGCTGGTCCATTTTGTTCAATAATAAGTCCCCTAATACGGATTCTTTGTCCTGTGAAAGAAAGCGGGTTTAGCATTTTTTTTACAAGCGCCTGCCTTTGCTGAGCATTAATAATAATCGTAAAATCTTTTCGCCAGTTATCACCAAAATTTAAATACACAACATTGTTAACCGTTGCTGTTGATTTTACAATACCTTCAACAAGCTGTGTTGTGCCAATATCATCTGTAATATTGGCTGGGGTTCTGATGGCATATATTTTATCTGCCCACAAACCACGATTTTGTTGTCGGGCTTCTTGCTCAAGCTTTAATAAATCTTGGGTTAAGTGCGTCATCGGAAAAGTAGGGTCAACCCGCGCAAAACCATTGGATACCAAAACTCCTTGAAGCCAGGCGCTTGTAATTTTATCTTCAATCTGGGCTAAAATATGCCCATATCTGGATTGTTGCCAGGTTTTATCTTTAGAAATATAAATTCTGATTTCACGATTTTTCAGGGTTGCATCAAGGATAGATTTTGCAGCAATTGCAACATGAGAAGGTTTTTCTGAAAAAGCATCTGGAATTTCTACCCCTGATAATCTTACAATACGTCCGTCTTTTAAAGATAAGGTTTGGCCATCGACAGCTTGCGCAACAATACCGACACCAGATAGGCTTAGGCGGGTAAAGTCGCCTTTGGGGGCATAGACAGGCTTGGTGTCAGCCCATGCAAAGACGCTATATAGAAAAAACAAGATGAATAAGGGTGTAAAAAAAATGCTTTTCAGAAACATGCGTACACACTGCAGAATAAGAGGGGGGTCTTACAAGCCTTTTCTTTTTCTGATTACAGCACTTGTGTTTCTTTCAGCTTGTTCGGTGAACCCTGCCACGGGTCGAAACCAGTTTACTGGGCTGATGTCCCCCCAGCAGGAAAATTCTGTAGGTGCTCAAGAACACCAGAAAGCTATTAAAAGCTTTGGCCTTTATCAAGACGAATCTATACAACGCTATGTGAATGATTTGGGTCAGCGTGTTGTAACAGGTACTGAACGTGCTGATGTGCAATATAAATTTTATGTTATCGATACCCCTGATGTGAATGCGTTTGCTTTGCCAGGTGGCTATATTTATGTATCGCGCGGATTATTGGCGCTTGCCAATTCAGAAGCAGAGGTTGCGGGCGTTTTAAGTCATGAAGCAGGGCATATTACAGCGCGGCATACGGCTGAACGTTATTCTCAGTCTGTCGTAACGGGCCTTGGTGCAGCCGTATTATCAGCCGCTGTAAATGCGCCGGGTGCCTCACGCGCTATAGGGGTGGGAAGCGATTTATTTTTAAAATCATATTCACGATCACAAGAAAGCGAAGCAGATCAGTTAGGATTACGTTATCTTCATCAGGCTGGGTATGATGTTTATGCCTTACCCAATTTTTTACGCAACTTACAACGTGAGGAACAAATTGAGGGCACTGAAAATGCTTCCCGAAGCTATTTTTCTACGCATCCTGCAACAGGCGACCGTGTTGCAGTAACAAGCCGCCAGGCTGGCACTTATCCTTCAAATAAGGCTCTCGAAAATCGCTCATTATATTTACGAAAAATTGAAGGTATTACTTATGGCGACACTTCTTCGCAAGGTTTTGTTCGTGGCAATACTTTCTTTCATCCAGAAATTGGTTTTGCTTTAGATGTTCCTGAAGGATATAAAATTTCAAATCAAACCAATAAGCTTGTGACAATTAATCCATCTTCTGGTGCGGGGCTTATTCTTGATACCGTTCCAAACAGGGGGCTGGATCCTCTTGCATATCTTTTAGGGCCTTGGGCAAATGGTAAGCCTTTGGCGGGCGCTGAAAATATTACAATCAATGGTTTTTCTGCGGCAACTGGCAGCTTTTCAGGCAGCGTAAATAATGTGCCAGCAACCATTCGCCTTGTGGCGGTTGACTGGTCTTCTGATTTACTATTCCGTATGCAAATTGCTTTACCTGATAGGCTACCGAATAGTGAAGTTGCGCAGCTTAAAAAGGCAAGTTACAGTTTTCGCCGCCTGAGTGAACGTGAACGGAGCATCGCTAAAGTGACAAAAATTAGGCTTGTGAGCGCAAAAAATGGCGATACCGCAGAAAGCTTGGGTGCCCAAATGGCTGATGGGGGTGATAGGCAGGACCCTGTGGCTTTGTTCAGGGTTTTGAATGGTCTGGGCCCTTCAGAACAGCCAAAATCAGGGCAGCTTTACAAAATCATCGCAAACTGAGAGTTTAAGGCAGATTTTTAAAAATAAAGGGCCTGTAGCTCAGCGGTTTAGAGCAGTCCGCTCATAACGGATTGGTCGGGGGTTCAAATCCCTCCGGGCCCACCATATTCATATTTTAGGTGTTTGTATGACTTATAAAAAGCTCTGGGGTGGTGCGTTTGAGCAGTCAGCCAGCGCAGATCTTGAGAATTTCTGGTCTTCTATTTCTTTTGATCAGCGTTTAGCTGAAATTGATATTCAAGGTTCGATTGCCCATGCCCATATGCTTGGCGTACAAAATATTATTTCTCAAAATGAAGCGAACGAAATTATACGCGGTCTTCAAGATGTTCTCGTTGATATTCAAGCTGGGAAAGTTGAGTTTCGGGCAACAGATGAAGATATTCATCTGAATATTGAACGTATTTTAACTGAAAAAATTGGCGCGGTAGCAGGCAAGCTGCACACAGCCAGAAGCCGTAACGATCAAAGTGCCCTTGATATGCATATTTATGTGCGCACATCTTGTTTAAAAACGAGCGCACTTTTACAGGAACTTGTAAGAGTTTTTTTGACGTTGGCGCAAGATCATAAAAACGTAATTATGCCCGGCTATACGCATTTACAGCGTGCGCAGCCTGTTTTATTCGCCCATCATATGATGGCGTATGGCTGGATGTTTTTGCGTGATATTGAGCGTTTAAAAAACTGTGCGCAGGGTGCACGATTCAGCCCGCTTGGCGCAGGGGCTATTGCAGGCACAACTTTTGATATTGATCGCTTAGCAACAGCGAAAGCCTTAGGTTTTGAAGCTCCATACCCAAACAGTATGGACGCGGTTAGTAATCGAGACCATATTATCGAGCTTTTATCTACTAACGCTATTATTGCTGCGCATCTTTCAAGATTGTGCGAGGAAATTGTGCTTTGGACTTCAAGCGAGTTTAACTTT
Source organism: uncultured Pseudobdellovibrionaceae bacterium (assembly GCA_964648505.1). Lineage (GTDB taxonomy): Bacteria > Pseudomonadota > Alphaproteobacteria > Micavibrionales > Micavibrionaceae > CAZYMI01. The sequence continues at coordinate 25,494 of CAZYMI010000005.1, read as the reverse complement.
ATTAAGCTTCCTGATGCCTATTGTACGGGGTCAAGTATGATGCCGCAAAAAAAGAATGCGGATTTAGCTGAGCTTGTACGGGGTAAAACAGGCCGCGTTTATGGTGCGCTCGTAACAATGCTTACGGTTTTGAAGGGGCTTCCGCTAACGTATAATAAGGATTTTCAGGAAGATAAAGAATGTTTATTTGATAGCGTAGATACAGTTCAGAGATCATTGTTTCATGTAACGGGAATGATGAAAGGAATCAAAATTAATCCAGATGTGATGTTAAAAGCAACACGTGAGGGCTTCTTAAATGCTACAGATGTTGCTGATTATTTAGCCATTAAGGGCTTACCATTTCGGCAGGCGCATGAAGTGACAGGAAAAATTGTCTTGGCTTGTGTACAATCGGGCAAAACGATTGATGATATGAGCCTTGATGAATTTAAAAAATTTAATTCCATTTTTGAGGATGATATTTTTACAGCCATAAAAATTGAAAATGTTGTCGCAAGGCGTCATTCATATGGCGGCACATCACCACAGGCTGTTGAAGCGCAGATGATTGAACTTCGGGCGGCGCTGGATAAGGCCTTATAGATGCGTGTGCTGCTGGCCTGGGAACTTGGTGACAATTTCGGCCATGTAGGCACTTTGCTTCATATAGCAGAAGCGCTGCAAAATCGTGGTTGTGACGTGACTTTGGCATTGCAGAATTTAGCCGGTGCCGGCAGCCTTTTAGCGCATACGAATATTCGCATTATGGCTGCCCCTTATGCGCGGGTAAAACCTAAAGTTCGTCCGGCTGAAAGCGGGCATGTCATCACTTATGCTGATGATATAAGGAATTGCGGTTATGAAGATGAAGAAGAGCTTGCCGCCCTTATTCGTGGATGGGACGGGCTTTATGATAGTGTTAAGCCAGACATACTTGTTGTAAATTCTGCGCCTACGGCCTTGCTGGCATCCAAGGGCAGGGTATTTAAAACAATTTCCGTGGGGTCAGGATACGAGCTTCCGCCACAATCAAGCCCCATGCCTTTTATGCGCTTTTGGGAGAGGCCGGATATGGAAGATCTGGCCAAGCGCGAATGGCGCGTGCTAAGCGTTGTGAATGCAGCGCAGCGTCTTTTAAAACGCCCTATGTTTAAAAATCTTGCTGATATTTTAAAGTCAGATGCAGAATTTCTGATGACATTTCCTGAGCTTGACCATTATATGCATTTGCGTAAGAAGGGCTTTTATGTAGGGCCTTTTTTTGTAAGCGACAAAGGCCGCAGTACCTTCTGGCCTGAAGGGCGTAAAAACAAACGTATTTTTGCTTATCTTTATCCTGGGCGTCCTGTATTTGCACCAGTCCTGCAAGCGCTGAAAGTTTTGCCGCATGATGTTATTTTGGTTGCGCCTAAAATATCATCCAAGCAAATCAAGCAGTTGGAAACCGAACGCTTTCGTATTTTTGATACGCCAATCAGGCTGGATGCATTAGCGTCTGAATGTGACCTTTGTATTACGCACGGTGGCAGCAGTACTTTTGCGCAGTTTTTACTAAAAGCAGTGCCGCAATTAGTATTGCCTAATCATATTGAGCAGATGATGACAGCAAAAAGAATTGAAGCGGCAGGGGTAGGTTTGACGGCGCATGCAGGCATGCCTTTTGAACAAATTGAAAATAGAATAGCAGCTTTATTAAACGACCAACGTTTTAAGGATCATGCTAAGGAATTTGCATCAAAAATCAAAAAGTTTGATCCATTACGTCAGGCGGATATGCTGGCTGGGAAAATTTTAGATTCGATCAAAACAGATCAAAAAATTTAGTGAGATATGTTTTTGCGGCGGCGATAAAGCTCTCCCAAAGCTTCTTCGTAATCTTCTTCGATGAGTTTGATCGACTTCCGGTCCATCGACCTGTGAAAAAAGAACAATTCTGTTGATAGACGGTTGTGGTGTTCTAAAAGCTCGCTCAGGCTCATATCCTTCACCTGGGGAAGTATATCAAAGGCGGGTTCTGTTCTGCGCAAGGCGGGCATGGTGTTACCGTGTGTATAAGAATTGACTTATATGTATAAATCATATCAGATATGCAAAAAACGCACAATGTAAATTTTAAGATTTCTTGACATTTTTTCTAGACCCCTTATAACACGGGCATTCCCGAAAAGAGCTTCAGTAGAAGTTCCTTGAAGGGGCCTTTGTGCCTGATTCAAGACATTTTGGATATCGGGACAACAAAAACAAGGAAAAAACCATGAGCGGCAAACGCGACAACGTTAAACATAAAATTGACCGGAGATTGGGTTGCAATCTTTGGGGTCGTCCTAAATCACCATATAATGTCCGTCAAACTGGCCCAGGCCAGCACGGCGCACAGCGCGGGAAGCCAACGGATTATGGCACGCAGCTGATGGCAAAACAAAAAATTAAAGGGTACTACGGCAATATTGGCGAGCGCCAGTTCCGCAGCTATTTCCATGAAGCATCACGTATGCGGGGCGATACAGGCCAAAATTTAATCGGCCTTCTTGAAAGCCGGCTTGACGCAGTGTGCTACCGCGCAAAATTTGTTCCAACAGTTTTTGCGGCGCGTCAGCTTGTTAGCCATTGCCATGTTACAGTTAATGGCAAGCCTGTAAATATTCCAAGCTACATGGTCAAAGAAGGTGATGTTGTTGAAATTAAGGAAAGATCACGCAATATCCCAATGGTATTGCAAGCTAAAGAAATGGCTGAGCGTGATATTCCTGAATATATTTCAGCCGAACCAGAAAAGTTTAAAGCAACATACCTGCGTACCCCAAAACTTGAGGATGTACCGTTCCCAGTTCAAATGGCGCCTCAGCTTGTAGTTGAATTTTATTCACGCTAACAAGTATTTATATCCCTTTATTAAAGCCCCGCATGAAGCGGGGTTTTTTTATTTGAAATTTTAAATTTTTTTAAATATGGTAAAAGAAAAACAGGGAATTTATAAAAATGCTTAACGATAATGAGGACAGGGCTCGTTTTTTGAAAGATTTTATTATCCATGATGATGATTTTATCATGGGTCCTATATGCCACACGGACGCTCCGGGTGATTTTATCGGCGTTACGTTCCAAACAAAATTCCCCAGTTCGCCTTTATGCATCAATGATTATAAAGATTCCATGGGTATCGATTTTAACGAACATAATGGGCAAACTTACGTCAACGTTACCTTTTATGGCCTTGGCGAAGTTTTGTGGCTGAGAGATTTTTTAATTCGTTCACAAGCCCCTACAGCAGAAGCTATTAATAGTTTTATTGAAAGTAGGCTTTGTGGTTACCCGCGCGCGCCGGGTTGCATGCCTAGGCTTCATTAGGTGCTAAAACATGTGGTTTGATCGCACACCATTGCTTTACCAGTTTGCAGATTTTGCACGTAATAAAGAGTCACTGGATTCGTGCGTGCGCCTTTTGTTTGAAGGCAGCGAATTTAGCTTGGTGCATGTTAATGCGACTGGAACACAAGATGCCCCCATTGTAACATTTACACTTGAAACGCCCTTTACGCCGCAAAGACTTGTAGCTCAAAAACCTGAATTAACGTGTGGTAATATTTGTCAGATCCCCTTGCAAAGCGCTTGTGATGACGCAGGGGGGTGTTTTTTGATGGCATTCAAGGGCAGAAATGAAATTGCCTATATTTTGCGTGCCTTGGATAGCCGAGAAATTGAAGGGTATGAACAGGCAGCAGATATACGCGATAATTTAAGCCACATGCTTGGTGTTCTCCCTAAAGGGGCCCGTCCTTTTGTTGTTGCGCCCAAAATCTGACCCACAAGCCTTTAATCATGATGTTTCCTTGATTCTGCCTGCTGTTTTCTTTAAACAGTCTTGAAGCGAGGAGATTGCTAATGGCGTACACAAAAAAGGCCCCGTTTAAGGTGGGTATTATTCAGATGCAGATGAGCAAAAATCCGTCTGCAAATATGGATAAATCTATTGAGAAGCTCAGAGATGCAGCGAAGCAGGGTGTACAGGTCGCTTGCCTGCCTGAATTATTTTTATCGCATTATTTTTGCCAAACGGAAGATTACGATAAATTTGATCTGGCCGAACCAGTTCCGGGCCCATCAACAGACCTTCTATTGAAAATCGCTAAAGAAACAAACATGGTGATTGTAGCATCGCTGTTCGAGCGCCGCGTGGCGGGCATGTATCATAATACAACAGCAGTGATTGATGCGGATGGTACTTATTTAGGTATGTATCGTAAAATGCATATCCCTGATGATCCGCTATACTACGAGAAATTTTATTTCACGCCAGGTGATCTGGGCTTTAAAAATTTTGATACGAAATATGGCCGGATTGGCGTTTTGATATGCTGGGACCAGTGGTTTCCGGAAGCGGCGAGGTTAACGGCTTTGCAAGGCGCAGATGTTATTTTTTATCCCACAGCAATTGGCTGGCATCCAGCCGAAAAAGCCCAGTGGGGCGAAGTACAGATTGACCAGTGGCAAACTATTCAACGTAGCCATGCGATTGCCAATCGTTTGTATGTTGCCTCTGTAAACCGCATTGGCTTTGAAGATGAGAAGGGTACAGAAGGAATTGAATTTTTTGGCGAGTCATTTATGGCAGACCCCTACGGTGCCTTTATAGCGAAAGCATCAAGAGATAAGGAAGAAATTCTAACCATGACAGTTGATCCAAAAATTGTTGAAACAGCCCGTCAGCATTGGCCTCATCTGCGGGATCGCCGCATTGATTACTATGGCGATATTACAAAACATCCGAAAGCATAGATCATGACACATAGTTTCCGCATGCCCGCTGAATGGGAAAAGCATAAGCGTACATGGCTTGCATGGCCACACCATAAGGCTGATTGGCCGGGTAAATTTTCGCCTATTCCCTGGGTGTTTGTTGAAATGGCGCGCGGCATTACAATGGGCGAGCGTTTGGGGCTTGTGTGTACAAACAAAGCTGCTGAAAAAGAGGCCCGAAAATATTTAAAACAAGGGGGCGTAGATCTCAAAAAAATTGATTTTTTGATTGCCCCCACCAATCGCGGCTGGATGCGTGATTGCGGTCCTATTTTTGTCGAAGAAGTTGAAACAGGCAAAAGTGCAATGATTGACTGGCGTTTTAATGCGTGGGCAAAATATACGAACTGGCAACGTGATAACAAAATACCGGAAGCATTATCCAAATTCACAAAAAAGCCGTTGATTAAACCATTTTGGATTACAGGCAGCCAGATTGTACTTGAAGGCGGCGCAATAGATGTGAATGGTAAGGGCAGTTTGCTGACAACCGAAGAATGTTTGCTATCAAGCACTCAGTGCCGCAATAAAGGCATGACGCGTGATGACTATGAAATGGTGTTTTACGACACACTTGGTATCACAAACACCATCTGGTTGGATAAGGGTATTAAAGATGATGATACGCACGGTCACATTGATGATATAGCGCGGTTTGTGAACCCAACGACAATCGTCACGGTGCGCGACCGTAAAGGCGGGCAGAATTTCAAAGTATTGGAAGATAATTATAAACGTCTAAAAAAAGCGCGCGATGAACGCGGCAAACAGCTGACCATTGTAGACCTGCCTATGCCCGCGCCCGTGGAATTCGAAGGAGAGGGGCTGCCCGCATCTTACGCCAATTTTCTGATTACAAATGCTTCCGTGCTGGTGCCTGTGTTTAACGATCCGCAAGACCGTGTGGCGTTAAACGTGCTGGCTGAATGTTTTCCAAAGCACGACATTATGCCGATTTACTGTCGTGATTTGATATTGGGCCTAGGCACCATTCACTGCCTGACGCAGCAGGAACCGCAGTCATAAAAAAGGGGACATGAAGGCTACGCTTTTCATGTCCCCGAAGGTCGTGTGATTTACTTTTTTTCAAAATGTTTAGCGAGCGCCCATTTTTTACGGGTTTTCCAAGCGCCGCGATGATACGCATCGGATGCAATAAGTGGCATGACAGATGTTGCTTCAGCAAAAACCATTTGTTCAAACGTTACATCAACCTTGCCCCATGAACAGGCTTCTTTAAGGGTTGATGATGAACAGGCGCCATCGCGCACATCAGCGACGGTGATTTGCACAGCATATTTGTGCATTTCAACATTTTCATGCCCTAAAATTTCAGCGCAAACAACGGTATCTTGTGTGAAGTTTTTAGGAACACCGCCGCCGATCATCATCAAGCCTGTTGTACCTGATTTGATTTTAAGCTCGGTCAATTCGCGAAAATCGGCTACGGAATCGATGCTCATGTAATTGCCGGGGTTTTTTACCTGATGCAGCACCAAGCCAAAACCTGCGGAGCTGTCTGTAAAAGCAGGGCAGAAAATTGGCACATCATGCTCATAGGCTAATTTGACTAGTGAGTTTTCTTTTTTACCATGCTTGACTAAATATTTACCCATCTCACGGATGAATTCGCGGGATGAATAGGGACGGCGTTCTAGGCCTTGTGCAATTTCAAAAATCGTATGATCTGTATTTTGCAGTTCTTCTTCATCAATATACGTGTCGTAAATACGGTCGATATACAAACCGCGTAAATCACGATCATCGACAGTTGATTTTGCCTGATAGTGTTTAAAACCTAAGCCTTCGAAAAAATCCATATCTACAATTGATGCACCAGTGGCTACAATGCAATCAACCATATTGTGTTTAACCAGATCAGCATACAAATCCATGCATCCGCCTGCTGATGTTGATCCAGCAAGTGTAAGCACAACGGAACAGTCTTTATCGTTAAGCATCATGTTGTAAATTTCAGCCGCGCGTCCGGTATCGCGTGATGTAAAGGACATTTTTTTCATGGCATCAATAATCGGGCGTGCATCGAATGATTTAATATCGATATGTTCAACCGGAATATCCAGCAAATCTGCTTTTGTGTTTGCGGGTGGTTTTTTAGCTGTTGCGGTCATTGTTTAAGCCTCCAAAAGCGGGGGTTTACGGGGCAACCCCGATTCAAGGGTTTTATAGGGGCAAAGTGCCCGTTTGTCCAACATTTTTAAGACTTATTTGTTGCAGGAGCCGTGAGAGTGGTGAGAATGCCGTGAAGCGTTTGAACTTCCTGCTCAGTCAGATCAGCGCGGTTAAGCATGGTTGTTATGTTTTTAATAACAGAAGGGCGCATTTCAGGCGTTCTGAAGAAGCCGCGAACAGAAAGCTCGTCGATTAGCCTTTCATATAAGCTTTCGCGAATGCTCAAGCTTGCTTTTTGGCTTTTTCCTGTTGGCAGAGATAAAGGCGGTGTTTTTTCAAAAAGAGTCCGCCATTCATAAGCAACCAAAAGAACAGCTTGCGCTAAATTTAGAGATGAGAAATCTTTGTTGAGTGGGATATTGATAATAGCATCAGCGCGAGAAACATCTTTTGTCGTCAGGCCAGACCGTTCTGCACCAAATAAAATCCCGATCTGTTCACCATTATAACCGCGCTTGATGGCATCGGAAGCTGCACCAGCAGGGGTATAAACAGGCTTAGCCAAATCGCGAAGCCTTGCTGTTGTTGCGTATAGTGTCTGTATGTCAGATGCTGCATCTTCAAGGGTTTCAAAAACTTTTACAGGGGGCATAGCTTCAAGTGCGCCAGCTGAATTAGCATCTGCTTTTTCATTGGGCCAGTCATCCCGCGGGCGCACAAGTCTTAGTTCATAAAGCCCGCAGTTAAGCATTGCGCGTGCACAGGCCCCTATATTTTCTGGCATCTGTGGATCAACCAAAATTACAACTGGTGGGTTTATTGTATGTGTATGATCGGGCGGCGTGAATGTCATGCTTGTTGTAAATTCTGTGATTTAAGCAATAGATAGGTTATGCTGTCATGTAAGGCTTCATAAGAGGCCTCAACAATATTGGTTGATACGCCTAATGTGGTCCAAATAAAATCAGGCTTGTCATGAAGGGCGCTGGTAATCAGAACACGGGGCATAGCGCCGGTTGCGTCTTGGGCTTTTAAAATCCGTACGCGGTAGTCAATCAAACGCATATTACTTAAGGCAGGGTACTGGTTTTCAAGAGCTTTGCGCAAAGCGTTATCAAGCGCGTGCACCGGGCCATTTCCTTCAGCAACTGTATGTACAACGCCGTCACCTAAAATAACTTTAACGCTGGCTTCAGATTCAGTTTGCAGCATGCCATGGGCGTTACAACGCCGTTCATCTTTGACTGTAAAACGTTCAAGTTCAAAGTAATGCGGGACCTTGCCGAGAATACGTCGGGCCAGAAGCTCAAAAGAAGCTTCTGCGCCATCATAGGCGTAGCCTTCACTTTCACGCTTTTTAATTGTCTCGAGAAGAATTTGAAGCTTAGGGTCTGACGCATCAATCTCAATATTCAGATTTTTTAATGTGGCAAGCAGATTAGATTTCCCCGACTGATCGGATACAATAATCAAGCGACTGTTACCAACAAGGTTAGGGCTTATATGTTCATAAGATTGCGGGTCTTTCATAATGGCAGAGACATGCAGGCCGCCTTTATGGGCAAAGGCCCGATCCCCCACATAAGGCGCATGGCTAGCGGGCGCTTGATTTAAAAGCTCATCCAGCATGCGGGAAAGAGAGCGAAGGTCTTTCAGTTTCTCACGGCTTATACCAATATCATAGTTTAGTTTTTCGCTTAGCGTGGGAATAAGACTTATCAGATTAGCATTACCACAACGCTCACCCAGGCCGTTTAGGGTGCCTTGCACCATGCAGCATCCAGCTTGAATAGCGGCAAGTGAATTGGCAACAGCGTTGCCTGTATCGTCATGGGTATGAATGCCCAACTTTTCCGGCGGAATAGTTTGCGCTACATGTTTTAGAATTTCTGAAATGTCATGGGGAAGGGTACCGCCATTGGTATCGCACAATATAATCCAGCGCGCCCCCTGCTTCATAAGCTGTTTTAAGGCAATCTATGGCATAGGCTTGATTAGCTTTATAGCCATCAAAGAAATGTTCAGCATCAAAAAGTGCTTCGTTCTTTTGCACGGCTGCTTTAATACTTTCGTGAATATTAGCTAGATTTTCATCGTGGCTTATCCCAAGCGCAACATCGACATGAAAATCCCATGTTTTGCCAACCAAACAAAAACCATCCGCAGGGGCGTTTAAAACACTTGCCAAACTCGGGTCATTGGCAGCAGATCGCCCTGCTTTTTTGGTCATGCCAAATGCAACTAATTTTGCTGTCGATAATTCAGGTGGATTTGTAAAAAATAGATCATCTGTTGGGTTTGCGCCGGGCCAGCCGGCTTCAATATAATCGATGCCAAAGATATCAAGGGCTTTTGCTATTTTGATTTTGTCAGAAACTGAGAAATCAACGCCTTGCGTTTGCGCACCATCGCGTAGCGTTGTGTCGTAAAGGAAAATACGTTTTTTCATGAAATTACTTGTAAAGTAGATATAAAATATGTCAATAATTGACGGGTTACTCAGGGAAAAAATGCTTAGAAAATCAAATTATATTAATATTAAAGCCCATGATGTGCTTGTTATGCACACAGGATTTACAGATCCCGCTATTTCTGAAGATGAGGATGAGCAAGGATCTGTTATTCAAAAATATGAATGTCCTGCTTCCATTATTGAAAGATTAGCGCGCTTTATCGTTGAAAATGATCAGGATATGGAAGGGGATATAAGGCCGTATTTAAAAGCTATCCGGCATGGATTTAGAATGCGGCAGATGGCTGTTAGCTGGATTTTAAATGATGTGCCAGACCCTGATTACTTCCACAAGCTTGAAGAAAAAGAAGGTCGTACAAAAGCTGTGGAAGCTTTCAAGGAAACTGTCGTGGCGCTCAGAGCCGCTTACGGAGACACATATGCAATTGAACCTGATATTTTAAAGATTATGCCTGTGCCCAAAAGAACTGAGGCACAGATTATTGCTTTTCCTTCTTTGAAAATAGGCGACGATTTAAAGGCTTAAGCGGTCTTCAGGCGTTCACGGGCTTTTTCGGGGCCGATCAAAGTGAGCATCACATCCATTTCAGGGCCATGATCCATTCCTGTAAGGGCTTGTCTTAAAGGCATAAACAGGTCTTTGCCTTTGCGGCCAGTTTCGGTTTTTACCGCATCTGTCCAGTTCTTCCATGTTTGATCCGACCATGGCGCGGGGGGAAGAAGTGATGCTGCTTTTGAAATAAAACCAGCATCAGCAATCACTGAATTTACAGGTTCATTTGCTACTTTCCACCATTCTTTAATATCAATGCAATGTTTAAGATTACCGCGAACGGCGTTCCAAAACTGTTCATCAACCGCACTCATGCCAATCAGGTCCAGTTTCGGCTTGATTTGATCATAACTCATATGCTGCAGAATTTTTGCGTTCAGCCGGTAAAGATCATCTGGATCAAATTTGGGCGGGCTGCGTGAAAAGTGAGAGAAATCAAAGCTTTCTATTAAAGGATCTAACGTTGTAAAAGCTTCAATAGGTTGGGATGTTCCCAGCCTTGCCAGCATGGATAAGATCGTCATTGGTTCTAAATCGGCAATTTCACGCAAAGCTTCAACAGAAAGTGACCCGATACGTTTGGAAAGTTTTGCGCCATCCGCGTCAGAAATAAGTGATGTATGTGCAAAAACAGGAGGTTGCGCGCCTAACGCTTCAAACATTTGAATATGTGTTGCAGAATTTGTGACGTGATCTTCGCCGCGCATAATATGGGTGATGTTAAAATCTATATCATCAATCACAGAGCAAATATGATAAAGCGGTGTACCATCTTCACGAATTAAGACGGGGTCGGAAAGGTCTTTTCCTTCAAACTTAACTTCACCGCGTATCAGGTCTTTCCAGACAATTGGTTTGTGTTCAAGTTTAAAGCGCCAGTGTGGTTTTCGGCCTTCTGATTCAAGTTTTTCATGGTCTGCTTGTGTAAGCTTTAACGATGCACGGTCATAAGTTGGCGGGTGACCTTGTGAAAGCGCAACTTTTCGACGTAAAGAAAGCTCATCTGCCGTTTCATAACAAGCATAAAGACGGCCACTATCTTTCAGTTTTTGAATGTATTTTGCGTAGATATCAGCCCGATCTTTTTGTCGTGTAAATTTATCCCATCCTAAGCCAAGCCACGTCAGATCGCTTTTTAAACCGTCAACATATTCTTCTTTTGAGCGTTCTTGATCCGTATCATCAATACGAAGTAAAAACTCTCCCCCACATTTTTTGGCAAATAGCCATACAATCACGGCGGTACGAACAGACCCAATATGCATCTTTCCTGTAGGTGATGGGGCAAAACGAACTTTAACTGACATGGTTTTTCCTAGAAAAAGTGACTCTATTATTTACATTGTTATTCTAAAGAGTTCAATCAATACAATTAATTTATAAAAACTTAGTGGTCATAGGCATGCGCCTGTCCCGACCAAAGGCAAGCGGGGTGATTTTTGGCCCAGGCGCGGCCTGTCGGCGTTTATATTCTGATGTTTTAAGCAGCTTGCGCACATGTATAACTGTTTGTGTTTCGTGGCCCCTTGCAACAATCGATGTTGTACTCATGCGTCGTTCAATAAGGCACTGTAAAATATCATCCAGCGTATCGTAAGGTGGCAGGGTGTCTTGATCTGTCTGGTTATCTTTAAGCTCAGCGCTTGGGGCTTTTATTAAAATGCGATCAGAGAAAACGTTACCGTCAGGCCCTGAAGAACCGAAAGGCCGATTTTTATTGCGCCACTTTGCAAGCGCATAAATTTGCGTTTTGTAAACATCTTTGATCGGGTTAAATCCGCCGCACATATCCCCATAAAGTGTACAATAGCCTGTTGCAATTTCAGATTTATTACCTGTTGTTAGTACAAGCGCGCCCTTTTGGTTGGATAAGGCCATTAAAATCAATCCACGTATACGCGATTGCATATTTTCATGTGCTAGACCTGATAAGTTTTGAACAGCCATGCTGGTGCTATCCATCATGCCTGTAATGTTAATGCTATCGAAAGAACAGTTCAGCGTTTGCGCTATAAAAGCGGCGTCTTCTTTGCTTTCTTTAGATGTAAATGGGGATGGTAACATATAGGTATGAACGTGATTAGCCCCAAGCGCATCAACGGCAATGGCGGCCACAAGGGCGCTGTCTATGCCACCGGATAATCCCAAAAGTATATTTGAAAAACCATTTTTTAAAATATAATCACGCGTGCCAAGCGTAAGAGCTTGATAAATACTGGCTATTTCATCCAAAGCAGGTTCTTGGTGCGTGCTTTTGCACATCCATGGTTTGGTGCTTATATCCCAATCACTGGTATAAATAACGTCCATAAAAGCAGGAAGTTGCACGGGCGCAGAACCGTCTGCATTTAAAATAAAAGAAGCACCGTCAAAAACCAGATCATCCTGCCCGCCAACCTGGTTAAGATAAATAAGCGGAATTTTTGTTTCAGCAACGCGGCGATTTGCATGGGTAAGACGTATATCATCTTTATGGCCTTCGAAAGGACTGCCATTTGGGATAAGCAGAATTTCCGCGCCTTTTTGCTTTAAGTTTTGCGCAACATCAGGAAACCACATGTCTTCGCAGATCATAATTCCAATTTTATGACCCTTGATGGTAACGGGATCTTGAAAAGGCCCGCGCGCAAAAGTTCTCTCTTCATCAAAAACACCGTAATTTGGTAGATGATGTTTCTTGATGGTGCCTATTACATGGCCTTGATCGGCAACAATAACCCCATTGTAAAGCAAGCCATTTTCGCGCACAGGCGCCGGAATTAAAACGGCAGCATGACCATCTTCGGTAGCTGCAACAATATCTTTTACTTTTTTTTCAACATCATCAATAAAACAGCTGCTTAAAACAAGATCTTCAGGCGGGTAGCCTGTAACACATAGTTCAGGAAAGACCAGAATATCCAAGTCATGGGCATGGGACTTGATAATTTCAAGCATACGTTTTGAATTACCTTCAAGATCACCGACTGTCGGATTGATCTGGGCAAGGGTTATACGTAAATGCTTTTGCATGATTATTCTGCCGCTTGACTGTGCGTGGCTTTAGCTGTTTTTCGCGATAATCTTTGGTTTTTAACTTCATCTGCAATTAAAAAAGCAAGCTCCAAAGCTTGATCCGCATTCAGGCGTGGATCACAATAGGTATGATAACGACTAGATAAATCTTCTTCTGTGATTTTATAGGCGCCACCGATACATTCGGTTACGTTTTGCCCAGTCAGTTCAAAATGTACGCCGCCTGCAAATGTTCCAAGCGACTTATGAACGGCAAAAAAATCTTTCACTTCAGATAAAATATCTTCAAAACGTCTGGTCTTATAACCTGTCGCTGATTTCATAGTATTACCGTGCATAGGGTCACATATCCAGGCAACGATACGGCCTTCTTCTTGAACACGCTTTACAAGTGGCGCTAATCTGTCGATTACTTTTCCTGCGCCCATACGTGCGATCAGCGTTAGCCTGCCGGGTATGTTATGAGGGTTTAGCATATCAATCTGACGTATTAAAGCATCAGGCTCCAACGTGGGCGGACATTTTAAACCGATTGGGTTTTGAATGCCGCGCAGAAATTCCATCTGCGCGTGATCATCTTGATTGGTGCGTGCGCCAATCCAAAGAAAATGTGCAGAAGTATCGTACCAATCACCCGTTGTGCTATCAATCCGCGTCATAGCTTGTTCAAAGGGTAGTAATAACGCTTCATGACAGGTAAAAAAATCGGTCTGACGAATATCAGGCGCCTTTTCAGATGTTAATCCGCACGCTTCCATAAAACCAAGTGCATCCGTAATTTGATGGGATAGTTTTTCATACCGTTCCTTTAGGGGGGAGTTTTTTACAAACTCCAGATTCCATCTATTTACCTGATGTAAATCAGCATAACCGCCTGTTGAAAAAGCACGAAGAAGATTTAACGTTGCAGCTGATTGGTTGTAAGCGCGTACCATACGAAATGGGTTTGGTTCGCGCGCTTCTTTGGTAAATTCAAAGCCATTAATAATATCGCCCCTGTAGATAGGAAGGGTAAGCCCATCTTTTGTTTCAGTATCTTCAGATCGCGGCTTCGCAAACTGGCCGGCCATGCGCCCTATTTTGACAACAGGAACAGACCCCGCAAAGGTTAGAACAACGGCCATTTGAAGCAGGGCACGAAACGTATCGCGAATTTTATTCGCTGAAAATTCTGCAAAGCTTTCTGCGCAGTCTCCCCCTTGAAGGGCAAAAGCATCCCCTTGAGCCACTTTTGCCAAGTGGGCCTGCAGCCTGCGCGCTTCACCTGCAAAAACCAAGGGTGGCATGGAAGATATAATTGATTCCGCTTCTGCAAGATCGTCTTTATTATTATAGACGGGCAGTTGTTTTGCGGGTTTATTGCGCCACGTATTGGGCGTCCAGTTTTCTGATGTCATAAGGCTACATTAATTGACAGTTTGCGGTTGTGCAAGAAGTGCATCTTTATGCCAGCGGCGATGTGGCCATAACCATTGAGAAGGTCGTTCTTTAATCCAGTTTTCCAGTAAAACATGTGCTTTTTTGATCGTTTCAGACTCGCTTATGCCTGCATCAAAAGGGGCTATAGTAATTTTGAACGAGCAGCCTTTAAGGCGTTCGCAGCGTAAAGAAAACAGAGGGCAACCGTATTTAGCTTGCAGCGATACAAAAGCAGTGCTGGTTTTTGCAGGTAATCCAAAAAATGGGGCATCAATTCCTTCATTAAATTTTTGATCAATTAATATTCCAATACTCTCGCCTTCAGATAAAGCCTGAACAACTGACCTTATAACAACACGGGACTTTTTAAAACTTTTAAGACTTCCAGAGGATGTGCGCACATGGTTAAGAAGTTTGTCGACATAAGGATTATTAGGTGCCCGATACATCGGGTTTATTTTAAAAGAAAGCTTTAAAAATAGGGCCGTTGGAATAAGTTCCCAATTACCAATATGCCCACTGATAGCAATACTTGGACCTTTGATGGATTTTAGAAAATCCGCGCCTACAATTTCTGTATAGTTTTTTGCAAGGTTTTCTAGATGAGGATATTCGGCAAATATGCGGCCAAAATGGTCCCACATATCTTTTATAATAAGCTTGCGTTCTGATTTTGTCAGCTCAGGCATGGCTTTACAAAGGTGACGATCCGCGCGTCTTGTAAGCCCCATCATGGGCCCTATTGTTCGACCGATAGAGCCACCAATAGCGGAGGAGATAGGTGCAGGAAAACTCTTAAAGAAACTCAAAAGTCCGTAAATAAGCATATATTCAAGATAGTGAAGAAAATTTTTCATGACGCAAAATAAAGTTAAGGATGGCAGATGGATCATCAAACTGAAATTGAAGTTTAACAAGCGCTATTGATAAAAGATCGTTTTTATCTGGAATACGAATGGCATCTTTTTCAGTCGTTATTAAAAGCGCTTTTTTTTGACGCGCTTTAAGTAAAAGGTTTTTAATGTCCTGGTCTTTAAATGGATAATGATCAGGATAAGCATGAAAGTCTACAAGATTAAAACTAAGATCTTGTAATGTTTTTTTAAATTTTTCTGGTCTGGCTATACCGCTGAAACCTATGACAGATCGCTCTTTTTGAATATTTGCTTTCGCGATTGTTGATCCCGTAAAAACAGGCTTTTCTTTAAAAAATATTAAATCTTTATGCTGACCATTGATAGCAATAATGGCATCAATATTTTTTCTTGCCGAAGAAGGCGTTTGCCGCAGAGGGCCGGCTGGCAATAAAAAGCCATTTCCAAATCCGCTATCGCCATCCACGACAAGAAAATTAATGTCTGGTTTAAGCGTTATGTTTTGAAGGCCATCGTCAAGAAGAATAACGTTTCCGCCCTTTTCCTTGGCAAGCGAGGCGGATTTTAATCTGTTGCTGCTAATAATTGTATGAAAGTGTCTGGCATGAAGTAATGCTTCATCACCCACATCTTTATAGTCGTCTGAAGCAGACACCATTTTTGTTCCGCACGATTTTCTGCCATAACCACGCATAATAATAAAGCTGTTAGCTTTGTTTTTAAGTAGCAGGGTAAGTGCTTGTACAACGGGTGTTTTACCCGAACCGCCCGCAACCAGATTACCAACGCAAATTGAAGGCAGAGGTGATAATTGTGGACTTGCTATTCTTTGATAGATTGATTGCGCAATCCAGTAAAGTATCGCCAAAGGTAGCAATAAGTATGATAAAAATCCTGCTTTTTTATACCAGAATAAGGGGGTTTTGAGCATCATGATTTCAGACCAGAGAATAAAGGGATAAGATCGTTCATCATGCTGTCAATGATATGTTGCTTAGCTTTTATAAAATTCCCGGCTTTTGATTTTGCTGCTTCAAGTTGGACTGCTTGGCCTAATAATAGGTCGAGTGCAGAATATAACTCGTCTTCACTTTGCACTTGCTGCGCGGCCCCAGCCGCTTTGAAGGCATCAAAAATATCCTGAAGATTTTGAACGTTAGGCCCATAAAGAACTGCGCATCCAAGCTGGGCTGCTTCAATAGGGTTGTGGCCGCCGCCGCCATCACAACTGAAACTACGCCCAATGACGGCTATGTCTGCAAGCTTATAAAATAGTCCAAGATCACCAACTGTGTCTGCAATATAAATTTGGTCGTCTGGTTGTGGCAGTTCTTTGTGCTCCCCCCTGAAACGATATATTTGTTTTGTATTTTCCAGGGTGACTGCAATTTCATCGCGTCTGGAGGGGTGACGCGGAACGATAATTGTTAGCAAATCAGGGTAGGATTTTGCCAAACGGCCATGTATTCGTGCGGCGAGATCCTCTTCATTTGCATGTGTGCTTGCATAAACCCAGACAGGTCGTTTTGCGATCACTTCTTTAAATGAGTCCAGTTCCATATGGTTGTATGGCAATGGATTCGAGGCATATTTTAAGTTTTCAGTGACACGAATATTCTCCAACCCCAATGCTTTATAGAAGTTGCAATCTTGTTCAGATTGCGCATAGCCTATAGCAAAGCTTTTTAAAAGAGTTTTGGCGACAGGCTTCACAAAACGCCACTTGGAATAAGATTTTGGCGACATATGCGCATTCATCAAAGCGCAGGGAATTTTTCTTTTATGTATTTGCGACAAAGTGTTCGGCCACAGTTCAGATTCCATCCATAGACAAGCATCGGGATGCCAATTCTCAAAAAAACGACTGACCCAATCAGGGTGATCCACGGGGCTGAATTGATGTAATCCGCCCAGCGAAGGTAACCGCTTTTCCATCAATGCAGCAGAAGTTGTTGTAACAGTTGTGACAAGAATATTGATTTTTGGAAATTGAACTTTTAGTTTCTCAATCAAAATAAGCGCTGCTTGCGCTTCGCCAACGCTGACGGCATTTACCCATAAAAGCTTACCATCAGGGCGCATTATAGAATCAATGCCAAAGCGTTCCGAAAACCTTTCGGCATGTTCTTTGCCAGTGCGCTTCCGCCTTCTTAAGTAAATTTTAAGAGCAGGCGTCAGCGCACGGAAAAGCCATGAATAAAAAAATAAGAACATTTACAGGTTATAACCTGTTCGCATAATAAGATGAATTGGAAATTTTACTTTGGTTTTAGTTAGGCTGGCAGCTGCCACCTGCTGTAAAAGAACAGCCAGGGTTAGGGCAGAAGCTTTCTTTGAATTTTGGAGAGTTCCCTGCGGTTGGAAATACTTCTACACCCGTAGGAATGGCGCCACCCAAGCAGCCCCCTGCTGTGCCTAAATCAAGGATCGAGTTGAAGTTACTAACAATGTCATCAAATAGCTTAGGGTTGGATGTATTGGTTTCAGCCGTGGCTATGTTCGTAACGTTATCAACTTTTTTATCCACATCAACAGCGGCTTCAGTCGCCCGTTGTGTGCCCGCAAGGGTTAGGCCGCCATGAGCAACAGAAGGTCTATTGATACCGCAGGTTTTTCCACGCAGATCTTGGGCTGCAAATTGCGCTGTGCCATCAAGTTTCCTGAAGGCGACTCCCGCAAAATCAGCTTCAAGGTCAAAGCTATAGCATTTGGAGAGATTCCATAGTTCCTGCATCCAGCTACAATCATCTGAGATGGCAGTTGTGGGTGTTCTTCTGAGAGGGTCTTGATATTCAACAAAACTTGTCGGGGTTGGAAAGCCCCAAACAAAAGAATAATCAACATTGGCATTGTGTTGCGCACCTGCGCTGTCAAAGCCTGTATCAAAACCTCTAAGTTTATTGCCAGTTCCCAAAATAGAGACACCATTAGGAATTTCATTCAGGCTGCTAAAGGGGTGCGCGTAATTTGCACCAAGGTATTTTTTGAGGACAGGACCAATAACGTTGGCCATGCTATTAGCGAAATGGTCTGGATATTGATCGCTTGGGGTAACGCCTGTGATGGGGTTACGAACCAGATCTTCACGCCTTGGGCTTTTGCCGCCACCGGATTCACCAGCTTCTGAAAAAATTTCAGGCAAATGGACGGTGGCGTGGTTCATGGCTTGCTGAAAACAGGTGAGGGCTAAAACGCTATCAGGCTTCCAGATATAACGGCCATTTAGTTCTATTTCACGCTGCGCTTCAAGAAGAGCTTTGTTATTTAACTGTTCCATAAATTTAGGGTCGCAAGATTCAAGAGGTGTGTTATTCGGGGTGGCTGGCCCTGCGCATGCTATTGATGTTGGCGTGATGTTTGCAAAAACAGCAACAACAATAAAAGTGATGGCTAAAAATATGGCGCGTATGATTGGCATTTTGTAAGATTCGCCCTCTTGATTAAAATTCATTTTAACTGACGATACGGCCATTTAGCAAATAGAATGTCTGAAGAGTTGAATTTTAAAAAAGCCCTTTACTGAGGGCTTTTTTGATCTGGTTGAGAATCGTAAAACCCCTTATTTTATAACAATCTGTGGGGGCTTTATCACAATAGGTTGTCTGAGCTTGTTAATCGTTCCGTTGGCGGTGTTTGAAAGGCCAGTCGCTCTGCTGCTCGCAGAAGCCAAAACAGTCCCAACAGGTATAGCATCAGGCACTTTATGGGTTATTTGACGGGCTGTACGGCCTGTTGAAGCAAGGGTTTTGCGGATTTCCTTAGCTTTGCTGCCCAATGCAGCTGCTCTGCTGCCTCCGCCTAGAAGTGATCCAAGACCTAAACCGTTCAGCCTTCCTGATAGTTGACTGAGCGCTTGGGAACCAAGGTTATTAAGGCTTCCACCTAATGCACCAGTTAACTGCTGCATCTGACTGTTCAAAGTGTTTTGTAGCTGTTGTTTTAATTGTTGTTCAGCACTGGAAAGAACAGCCTTTCCGTTCAAGCGCTGAAGCGACGTTGCGGTATTTGTCACCGTATTATAAAGTGCTTGTTGATTGGGGGTAAGTCGAACCTGTCCGTTGGTTACATTAACAGAGGGGCTGGTCGAACCACCAAGAATGATCGGAGCTTTTGTTGTCACAGGCCCCGCAATGCCAGGAATTGTAGTTGCTGTATTTTTAAGAGCTGGTGAAGTTGGTGCAGTTGTTCCGGTTAAAGCATGTGCTGATACACTTAATGTGCCCAGCATCATAATCGTGGCTGCAGCAACGGCCAGATTTTTTAAATTAAGTTTCAACATAGGCACACCCTTCGTTATTTTTTTGATCCTATTCAAATTGTCTCAAATTTTAGGTAATTCTGCAAATTTTATATATTATTGAAAATTAATATTTTCGTAATAAACAAAGAGTATAATTTGCAAATCAGGCGGCATCTTCCAGGTCAATATCAAGGATCGACATGGTCATTGTATAGGATGTTTCGCCTTCATCCTCATCTTTATACACTACAGCGAGAAACTCACCGTCTTTAAGGACTTCAGCTGAATCAGGGGCGTTGGGTCGGCTACGAACCGACACACCCTTGCTGTTCATAATTTTTTGAAGATAGCCTTGCAGCTTGGAAATTTCTTGCGTGTCGAGTTTCATTTTACGGTCCTTTTGTATCTGATATGGCGCAGATTAGCCAAGCCTTAAGCGGCTTGCAAGTCAGCTTGTCGAGTTTGTAGGGGGGCTGAAACATCTTCCCAGCATAAAGTAGCCAAAGCCTTTCTATCATCCTTGCCTGATGAAAGGCGAACGGGGTGGAATATAATATTGACCTTAGCGCCATTTAATTTTGCAAAATTCCATAAATGGGGGGCAAGAACCATGTCGCCGTACCAGGCATAATCATCACGCTTTATGCCACCCTCAAGCACAATCGTAATAGGCTGGATTGTCACAGGCACAGCCATATCATCACTTAAGGCCAAGGAAAAAAGGCTTGATTTAAAAGGTTTAACAGCTGTGCCCTCTGTTGAGGTGCCTTCCGGAAAAAGCACCAGGGACTTTCCGGATTGAAGCATATAAGCCAGATTATCTGCTTCACGTTTTGCAGCGATGGGGTTGCGGTCGATAAAGGCGACTTGCTGCAACCGGGCTAATGTACCAAAAAAAGGCCAGCCGGCAACTTCCCGCTTGGCAACAAACGAAGTTTTCAGCAAAGACCCTAAAGCAGAGATATCAAGATAAGACAAATGGTTGGAAACGAAAAGCGTACGCTTTTCAAGGCAGGGTACGCCAGTAACGCGAACTTTTATACCAAAAATAAAGACTGCGCCCTTGTGCCATAGGTTTGGAATAATCTGTGCATAAGAACCATCATATATGCGAACAAGAATAACCTGAGGTATGATTAAAAATCCTGTCATCACAAAGAGTGATAGGATTTTAACGCAAGCTATAATTTCACGCATTAAAGCGCGCCGCCCAGGGCGGGTTCTAGTGCGGGTTCCAGCTGCCCGTAGGATTCTCCGACCCCTGTTTCACGGGCTGCATAATGGCGAACGTAACGCTGCGCAAGTTTTTGTGTAGGAAGAATGATACATACGTCAACGGTATTGAACTGGCTGTCAATTACGGCGCCGTTTCCTATCATGGCACCCACACGTAGATACCCTTTAATAAGAGGAGGCAGGTTCGCGAAAACAGCTTTTACATTAATATCATTTTTTTGCTTACGGTTCATATCGATAAATCGGTTTTCAAGCGCGCGCGTACAGATGCTGTCGTCAGCAAGGTGGTAGTGATAAAGATAAGACAATTGATCTGATAATTCATCAACATTGGTACCTGGCAAACTGGCACAACCGAACATCGTGTCAATCTGATGGCGGGTAATATAATCAGCAATACCATTCCAAAGCATCTGCAATACAGGCCTTGTGCGGAAGGGGGCTAAAACACATGAACGCCCCAGTTCCAGAAGTTTCCCGCCTGATGATATAAGCGCGGTCAGATCATATTCGTCGCTGCTGTAATAGCGGCCAATTTTATGGATGATATCGTGGCGCATTAATCTGTATGTGCCAACAATATTTCCTTCACCTTGAAACACAATCAAGTGATCTGCAATTTCATCAAAACAATCGAAGTCACGTTTTTCCTGAAGCATATCGTTTGAAGGATGCGCACCGTATTCTTCATAAAAGACTTTATAGCGAACTTTTTGCGCCTCCCGGATTTCTTCGGGGGTTGTTGCTAGTCTGACCTTTATCGGGCCACTACCTGAGCTCATAGAATCTCGCATGTCAGTATTAATTGAATCCATTTTATTCATATTAGGCTCAGCGTCAAGGAAAGCCCAGTTGATATTCTGTGGAAAACTGATACTGTGAACTCTTGTTAACCTATTGATTATTAAAGATATGCTTGAATTACTCACCGATCCAGCTGTCTGGATATCCTTTTTAACTCTTGTTGCGCTTGAAATCGTGCTCGGCGTCGACAATTTGATCCTGATTTCGATTCTCACCGATAAGCTACCAAAACACCAGCAACCTGCCGCGCGAAGGCTGGGTATTGTAGGGGCGGTTATTACACGCATTATGCTGATCGCGCTTGCCTTTAAAATGGTACATATGACGCAAGCAGCGTTTACCATTTTAGGAAATGAATTTTCCTGGAGCGATATTTTGCTGATTATCGGTGGCCTGTTTTTACTTGGTAAAGGAACGGTTGAGCTTCATAATAAGGTTGAGGGTGAAGAGCATAACGCGCAGGCTGTAACGCAGCATCCATCTTTTAATTTAGTGGTAGGGCAGATCATGATTATGGATCTGGTATTCTCATTCGATTCCGTTCTAACAGCGGTCGGTGTAGCTGACCATTTACCTGTTATGGTTGCAGCAATTCTGATATCTGTTCTCTTTATGCTTATTTTTGCTGAAGGCGTTCACGGGTTTATAGCAAGGCATCCAACCGTTAAAGTGTTGGCGTTATCATACATGCTGTTGATTGGTATGGCGTTGATTGCCGATGGTTTGGGCTTTCATATTCCTAAAGGATATCTTTACTTTGCTATGGGTTTTTCTTTTTCAGTGGAAGCACTCAACATGGTTATTCGCGGTCGTAAAACGGCCAAGGTGCTTTCAAAGAAGGCTTAAATGCGCGTTCTTTTTGTGTGCACAGGAAATATATGCAGGTCACCGATGGCTGAAGGGGTGTTGCGTGTAAAGGCGCATCACTTTATCAGTGCGTCGGCAGGAACACATAGCTATCATCTTCAAGAGCCGCCTGACCCGCGTGCTATATTATGCGCCCAAAAGCGTGGTTACGACATTACATCTCAGCGGGCGCAAAAATTTTCAATACGCCATTTCGATGATTTTGATTATGTTTTTGCGCTCGATCAAGGGCATCTCAACATTTTGAGTAATCTGGGCCAAGGTCGGCGGGAACCTGTTATTCGCTTACTGCCTTGCGGCGAAGTACCTGATCCTTATTACGGATCCATGAAAGATTTTGACCATGCGCTTGATTTAATTGAAAGCGGTATTGTATCTTTCTTAAAAGAGACTGGTGTCCCCGAGAGGATTTGAACCTCCGACCTAGCGTTTAGGAAACGCTTGCTCTATCCTGCTGAGCTACGGGGACGCGCCCTTAATTTAAGTGATATTCGCCGGGCAGGCAAACTTTACAATAAGGGCCGTCACATAAGAAAAAGTTCTACAGCACGGTAACTTTACTCGAAAGTAAAAGCAACAATGGAAGATAAATTGGAACAAAACACAGTGTCACCTGCGCGCGCTTTGCTTGCTGTGCATTTCTCAGCTTTTCTTTTAGGGATGGTGGGTATTGTTGTTAAAATGACGCACTTGCCAGCTGCCCACATTGTTTTTGGCCGCGTGTTATTTGCGGCGTTATCTTTGATGCTGTTGCTGCCTTTCATTAAGCAGCTTAAGGAATTGAATTGGCGTGTGGCAGGGCTTATTGCCGTCAATGGCGTTATTTTGGCTGTACATTGGCTTTGTTTTTTCAAAAGCCTTCAGGCAGGGTCTGTTCCTGTTACGCTTGTTACATTTTCAACCTATGCTATTTTTACAGCTTTGATTGAACCTGCTTTATCCAGAAACTTCCCTTCAAATAAAAACTTAATTCTGGCCCAGATTACATTTATTGGCGTTGCCATGATGGTTGTCTCACCTGATTCTATTTACAATTCGGAACAGATTTTAATGTGCGCTTTTTGGGGCATACTTTCTGGGTTAAGTTTTGCAATACTACAAATATTTAATTGTAAATATGCAAGACTGTACGGCGCCACAACCGTTACGTTTATTCAAGATGCGGGGGCTGTTTTATTTATGCTACCGGTCATTTTTATCTGGCCGGTTTATATCGGCGCAGGTGATATGACGAAATTGTTTTTGCTAGGGTATTTATTTACAGCCATTGGGCACACACTGATTGCTTATGGCCTGCGCGCGGTAACGGCATTAACAGCAAGCCTTGTGATTACACTGGAGCCCGTTTACGGCACAATTTTCAGCATTATTATTCTTGATCAAAAAATCACAGGTTTGATGATAGCAGGAGGGCTTCTTGTAATGGGGGCAGCTTTAAGCACAACTTTTGAGGGTTTGCGCAAAGAAAAAGAAGATCAGCGAATATAAAGGTGAACTTCTGACGAGTTTGCCTCGATACTCGGCAGATAAGAAAGCGCAACTCTGTCTGGCGAAAGCCCCATTTCATTGAGCGTGCGCAAAACATCTTCTGCGTGCCTGCGGGAGCGACCATTTTCAATGGCCACTTGAGCCTTGTTCCCTTTATCGGGGTAAACGGCGACCAACTCAAACCGCGCATTCGGATATTTTTCCAAAGCGTCATTCACAGCTACGTAAACAGGTTCCTGATAATTTACATCAGACTTATCAAAGCGAATGCGTACAAGTGGGCGTGCCTGCCCTGGAACAACATCGCCAGATTCATTATTTAAGGGTGATTGAGGCGCTACTGGCACAGTAGCAGGCGCGGCGCCATCATGCCCTAAAGGCTCAACAAAAACGGGCGCTGCAGCAGTGCCACTGGGGCTAAGGCTTGCGGTTTGAAATGTTGCAAATTGTGGCACACTTGCAAAAGGCCTGTTTGCCAGTGACTTGCCGTAAAAATCAGCATTTGTAACAGCCAATGACAGCGTGCGCAGATTAGAACGTTCTGATGCCAGATAAGCTGCTGTACGTGTTACATCATCATTAATATTATTTTGAACGCGCTGTATGACAGTTGATGTGTTTGTAATCGCATCTTCAATTTGTGCAAGGCGGGAATGATCTTCTTCAACTGCACCTGTCAGGCCAAATGCGGCCTGTGCAGATTGCAGCAGGTAAGAAGTTGTCGCAGATGTGTTCCCGGCTTCAACTGATAAATCATTCAGGCTGTTTATGTTTTGTGACAGGGATTCCAGAGAATCCTGCGCATTAGCTAAACGTTGAACTAAACGCGGGTTACCAGGCGTTGTGCCTGATTGTAATTGTGTAGAAATGGTTGCAA
Source organism: uncultured Pseudobdellovibrionaceae bacterium (assembly GCA_964648505.1). Taxonomy (GTDB): domain Bacteria; phylum Pseudomonadota; class Alphaproteobacteria; order Micavibrionales; family Micavibrionaceae; genus CAZYMI01. The sequence continues at coordinate 735 of CAZYMI010000005.1, read as the reverse complement.
CAGCTGCGTAATATTCGGCAGCTTTGCGTTGGCTGTCGGTTTGAATAGAAGATAGACGCGCAGCAACATCTGACACATTACCTTGAAGTTTAAACAAGTCGCGTCGTAAATCTTCAATTTTCTGAGAGACAATTGTATCAGACCCTGAAAAATAGGAGTCATTTAAAACCTGATCACCTGTCAACGATGCCGCCTGTGTTGGGCGATTATAAATTTGCTGCGTAATGTCCTGAGGCACCGGCTGATTTGTAATGACAAGGGCGGGTGACTGGCTTGATCGTGATTTCGCAGCGTGTGCATCGGGCACAAAAATAAAGGCAGCCGATAGCATCAGCGTAAAAAATAATGTTGGTTTTGAAATCAAACGATTCATAAAAATTTTTTCTAACAGCAAGGGAGCCTTCTTTGTGGAACCAAGGACAGTTATTTGGATCATTGAACGATTCTGAGTTAGCCGCCAAGGCTTAAAATTGCTGTAATAGATTGACCTGTCAAGGAAATAAGGCGTTTTTAAGGTTTGGTCAGTCTTATTGGCCTTGCGCTTGCAATTTTTGAGGGTTTCGCCTATTGTCCGGCTCGCTTCGGGGGCTTCCCCGGTAAGCTTGGTATGCGCCCGTAGCTCAATTGGATAGAGCATCTGACTACGGATCAGAAGGTTAGGAGTTCGACTCTCTTCGGGCGCGCCATTTCCATTTTTGGGTTGTTCAAGTCGAATAACATCTTGAATGGAAAGGA